>CAYJOR010000058.1:0-16392 GCA_964371865.1 uncultured Desulfovibrionaceae bacterium
ACCAACTTACTATGGATTACCAAGACGAACTTCACCGTCCTGCGTTCCCATACAAGTTTAAATTCAAATTTGACGGCTGTCCAAACGGCTGTGTAGCTGCTATCGCTCGTTCTGACTTCTCTGTAATCGGAACTTGGAAAGATGATATTAAAGTTGACCACGAAGCTGTTTCAGCTTACGTAGCTGGTGAGATTGCTCCTAACGCTGGTGCACACTCAGGCAGAGACTGGGGTAAATTTGATATCGAAGCTGAAATTGTAAACCTTTGCCCAACTAAATGTATGAGCTGGGATGGTAAAAAACTTGCTATCGATGATGCAGAATGTGTACGTTGTATGCACTGTATCAACACAATGCCTCGCGCTCTTCACATTGGTGATGAACGTGGTGCTTCAATCCTCGTAGGTGCTAAAGCTCCTATCTTGGATGGTGCACAAATGGGTTCACTCCTCGTACCTTTCATTAACGCAGACGAACCTTTCGATGATGTAAAAGAAGTTATCGAAAAGATTTGGGACTGGTGGATGGAAGAAGGTAAAAACCGTGAACGTCTAGGTGAAACAATCAAACGTCTTTCATTCCAAAAAATTCTTGAAGTGACTGAAATTCCGGCTGTTCCACAACACGTTCTTGAACCGCGTTCAAACCCATACATCTTCTTCAAAGAAGATGAAGTTCCTGGTGGTTGGGATCGCGACATCGTTGCTTACCGTAACCGTCACCAACGCTAAGAAGTGGAGGAAAAACATATGGCTTTTATTTCTTCCGGTTATAATCCAGAAAAACCGATGGAAAACCGTATTTCAGACATTGGTCCTAAGAAATACGATTCTTACTTCCCAGAAGTAATTAAAAACAACTTTGGCAAATGGCTTTATCATGAAATTTTAGAACCTGGTATTCTTGTTCACGTAGCAGAATCAGGAGATAAAGTTTACACAGTTCGTTGCGGTGGTACAAGAACTACCTCTGTTTCTAACATCCGTGAAATCTGTGATATCGCTGATAAATACTGTAAAGGTTGCGTTCGTTTCACCACTCGTAACAACATCGAGTTCATGGTTGATAACGAAGCTGACTTAGCAGCTCTTAAAGCTGACTTACCTACCCGTAAATTCGATGGTGGTTCTTACAAGTTCCCTATCGGTGGTACTGGTGCTGGTATCAGCAACATCGTTCACACTCAAGGTTGGATTCACTGTCACACACCTGCAACTGACGCTTCTGGCCCAGTTAAGTGTGTAATGGATGAAATGTTCGCAGACTTCCAAAATCACCGTCTTCCAGCGCCTGTACGTATTTCACTTGCATGCTGCTTGAACATGTGTGGTGCGGTTCACTGTTCTGATATCGGTATCGTTGGTATTCACCGTAAACCTCCTATGATCGATCACGAATGGACTGACCAACTTTGCGAAATTCCACTTGCAGTTTCAGCTTGTCCATTAGCTGCTGTTCGTCCAACTAAAGTTGAACTTAACGGCGAAAAAATCAACTCTGTTGCAATTAAAAACGAACGTTGTATGTACTGTGGTAACTGTTATACAATGTGTCCAGCTCTTCCTATCTCTGATGGTGAAGGTGATGGTATCTGCATCATGGTTGGTGGTAAGGTTTCTAACCGTATCAGCCGTCCTAAATTCTCTAAAGTTGTTGTTTCATACATTCCTAACGAAGCTCCACGCTGGCCTAGCCTTACACAGCAAATTCGTAACATCGTTGAAGTTTATGCTAACAATGCTAACAAATACGAAAGACTTGGCGAATGGGCTGAACGTATCGGTTGGGAACGTTTCTTTGAACTTACAGGAATTGAATTCTCAGCTCGTGTAATCGATGACTTCCGTGATCCTGCTTACTACACATGGCGTCAAACAACTCAGTTCAAATTCTCTGAATCTGGTGCTGAAATCTATGGCGGACATGGTACTGAAGCTGCAGAACGCGCAGAAGTAACCGAAGAAGACAAACAAAAAGTATTAGATTACTTTGCTGCTAAAACCAACAAAACTAAATTCTACTTCAACGACTTCCTTGATCTCTTCCCTGAAAAGGGTTCACGTGACGTTAAAGCTGTACTTTCAGCTCTCGTTAAAGAAGAAAAACTTGTTTACTGGTCATCAGGTTCTACAACTATGTACAACTTGAAAGGCGTAGGTAAAGTAGGCTAGTCTTTATTTTGTAAAGATGCTTATGGGAAGAAGACTTCGGTCTTCTTCCTTTTTTCTTTTTCATAGATTATGATGCAAAGTAAACTCTTATTTTTATGACTAGTTATAAATTATTATAAATAAAATTTATACAAAATATTTTAAGAAGGTAGAAATGAACACAATTTTTCCTAAAAAAATGCTTATTTTTCCTTTTTTAGCTTTTACTCTAAGCCTTGTAGGGTGTAGCAGTAATCCACAAGATGAGCTTAGAGAAAATTTTGAAGCTACAGCAAAAGCATTTAATGAAAAAGGATCTCAACAAATAGATGAGTATACAACTCTTTTAAGTTTATCGATTCCTGATGAAGGTGATCCACAGCTTACTTATCACTACACTGTTAATGATACAATTCCTAAAGTGAAAGCGCAAGATTTTGAAACAATAATTCAAGGTCTTAAAGTTGTGAATAGAGATATTATTTGTAAACATAAAGAAGTTCGCACTACCTTAGATCAAGGTGCAAAATACGAATATATCTATACAGGCGCAGACAAAAAAGAATTAGGTAGATTTACTCTATCAGTGGAAGATTGTAAATAATTTTAAACTATGCCATATATTATATAGAGCTAAAGCTTAATGCAAAAAACTTCCTCTAAACAAAGTATTTAGAGGAAGTTTTTTATATAAATTAATTACAAGTTATATATTGTGATAGTTTTCTAAACTATTTCGCAAAACCTACGGCTCTGCGTTCACGAATAACAGTAACTCTGATTTGACCAGGGTAGGTAAGATTTTCTTCAATCTTTGCAGATATTTCTTTACAGAGTAGATATGTTGCATCATCGTCGATATTATCTGAGTTTACGATAACACGAAGCTCACGGCCTGCTTGAATTGCAAATGACTTTGCAACTCCTTCACATGAGTTTGCGATACCTTCGAGATCTTCAAGTCTTTTTACATAGTTTTCAAGAAGTTCTTTACGTGCTCCCGGGCGTGCTCCAGAGAGAGAATCCGCTGCTTGAACAAGAACTGCTAGGGCTGAATCTGGGCGAATATCTTCGTGGTGAGCTGCGATTGCATGAATAATTTCTTTGCTTTCATTGAATTTTTTAGCTATGTCAGCACCAATAGTTGCGTGTGAACCTTCGATTTCGTGATCAACAGCTTTACCAATATCGTGAAGAAGCCCTGCTCTTTTTGCTTTCTTGATATTCATACCAAGTTCAGCAGCCATCATTCCACAAAGAGCTGAAACTTCAAGCGAGTGCTGTAAAACGTTTTGAGTAAATGATGTACGATATTTTAATTGACCAAGAAGACGAACAATTTCAGGGTGAATGCCATGTACGCCTGCATCAAATGTAGCTTGTTCACCAACTTCACGAATTTGTACTTCAAGTTCTTGTTCGCATTTTTGAACGATATCTTCAATACGAGCCGGGTGGATTCTACCATCTTGAATAAGGCGTTCAAGAGCCATTTTAGCTACTTGACGGCGTAGTGGAGAATATGCTGATAAAATAACGGTTTCCGGTGTATCGTCGATAATAAGGTCAACACCTGTAGCAGCTTCAATAGCGCGAATATTACGTCCTTCACGACCGATAATTCTACCTTTCATATCTTCACTTGGAAGTGAAACAGCGGTAACTGTTTGCTCTACAACGTAGTCACCTGCATAACGTTGTATTGTAGAAGCCAAAATTTCTTTTGCTTTTCTGTCAGCGATTTCACGGGTTTCTGATTCGATTGTACGCATCATTTTAGCCGCTTCGTGACGTGTTCTATTTTCAATTTCATTGAAAAGTTGAGCTTTAGCTTCTTCATGTGTGAGCGATGCAATTTCTTGCAAACGTCTGTGTTGTTCTTCGATTTCTTCTTTTATGACTTCGCTTTGCTCTTCTAAATGGCGTTCGAGTTTAGCCATTTCCTTTTCTGTTGAAATAATTTCAAGCTCGCGAGTATTAACTTTATCAATTTTTTCTTCAAGTTTTTCAGTTTGTACTTGAAGATGTTTTTCTTTTGATTTAAGTTCTTTTTCGCGTTCTTTATTTTCGTTTTCAATTTCTTTTTTTAGACTGAATAGTTCGTCTTGACCTTGCAGAAGAATTTCTTTTTTCTGTGCTTGAGCTTCTTTTCTTGCTTCATTAATAATACGGCGAGCAAGGTCATTAGCGTCCCCAACGCGTCTTGTTGAGTAGTAGCGGTTAGCGATTACGCCTAAGCCCATACTCACAATAATAACACCAATAAACAAAAGTGTAACTGTGAATGTTCCCATGAACAACTCCTAATATATATTTGCAGCACAATGGCTGATTGAGAAACCAATCAATCTTGATAGATTAAAAAAAATGGTTTCCTTTTTCTTGAAAGGAAACCAAGCTAGATTATATTGACATTTTTATCTATTACCCGAAGTGCCGTTGCCTTGGCATGTAACAGACCTACGTTAGTAGGTCGGGCACCTCTGCTTTGCTTTAGAATCGTTAACATAAGAAACGATAGCACCACAAAGTCACTCAGTACCCTTATAAAATGCTTGTGAGGTCGACACACGTCCGAAAGACTCACGAACACTTCAGGAGATTATATATAGACTACAACATATTCAAAAAAAACACAAGTAGCAATTTGAAAAAAACTCTATTTATATGTAAATAAAAGCAACTTATAAGTCATAAACTAATCTATCCTTATAAAAACTTTTACTTTTTTATTATGAATTTTTAGCATCGGAAATATGTGTATTAATCATATCAAGTAAATCCTCTATACGAGATTCTACTACGCCTTCCTTCTGCTTTTCTTCGCCTACTTTTTCAAGCAATTTCTCATGCTCTTTCTGTAGTTGTAACAAGTCGTCAGCAATACCTATGGCAATGATAGCAAGAAGTCTATCTCTGCCCAATTGGCTTCCATGAAACTGTAGACTATCATAACTTTGTTGAATAAATTCGGTAGCCCTTCGCACTCTTTCAGCGTCAGCCGTTGAGTTGAAGGATATATCCAATCCACAAGCGATTACATTATAGGTTTGCATAAACACCTACACAAAAGAATAAAGTTTAAGCTTCATCTTTCTCTGACAATTGTTCACGAACCATATTAAGAAGTTTTTCTAGTTGCTCGTTAGCAAAAATTCTTGCTTCTTGTTCTTTTTGTAATGCTGCCTCAAGGCTATAATTTTGCTCTATAACGATTTGAGCGTCCGCAACTTCTGCACGAAGTCTTGCATTTTCTTCACGCAGACCATTTAACTCATTAGTAAGAGCTGTAATACCTTCTTCAAGTTTAATCATCAATTCCATAAGTGTATCCTACATATTTTTTTATAGAAAATCAAGCCAAAGATAAAAAAAAAGCAAGCTTAAAATATCTAGCAATTAAAGATAGATAAAGTCTTTTCAATATTTCGAGCTTTTATTCATAAGTTTTTGTATAAACAAATTAAAGAATTTTATAAAAGACTTTCTGAAATTTAGCAAGTTTTTTCTTGTTCAAATTTTTCTACGAGAACGTGAAATTAAAGCTTTACAGTCGTGAAGAAAAAGGGTAAATTAGCCACCAAGAATATAGTTGCACTAAAATTTTGCAACAAATCATCAAGGAGAATTTTCATGGCTCAGAAAAAGCAAGAAAGAAAAAAAGAATTAGACCGTAGACGTAAACGCCGCGCAGATCGCTTAAAAGAAAGAATCCGCGTAGCTAAAGCTGCAAGCAAGTAGTTCTTAAAATACAATATAATAGGCGGCATAAGCAAATTCTGCCGCCTCATTGTATTTAAACCTGTAAACAAATTTACTATCATGCCTATCTACGAATACCATTGTAAAAACTGTAATAATACTTTTGAAGAGTGGCTTAAAGTTAGTGATGCTGAAAAATCACAACCTTGCCCACAATGTAGTCAACAAGCCGATAGGTTTGTTTCACAAACATCATTTGTTCTTAAAGGTGGCGGCTGGTACGTTACTGAATATGGAAAAAATTCCGCTTCTAGTTCGCATAACGCACCTACTTCATCAAAGCAAAACTCTGATACTGCTACTGCAAGCGCGGATTCTTCATCAAGTACAAAAGAGTCTGGCTCATCCTCGTCTACCTCTGAAAGCTCAACATCTAGCTCTACTGCACAAACAACACCGACGGCAAGCTCACAAGCAAGCTCAAGTACTAAAGCAGACTCATAAACCTAACCCTTAAAATAAAAAATAAATACTATGATAGAACGTTACTCAAGACCGGAAATGGCTGCCCTTTGGACTTTAGAAAATCGCTATAATGCGTGGCTTGAAGTCGAACTTGCAATTTGTGAAGCATGGTGTGATGCTGGTCAAATCGACCAAGAAAGCATGCAAACAATTCGCGAAAAAGCTGCTTTTGATGTGGATAGAATCGATGAAATCGAACAAGTTACACGTCACGATGTTATCGCTTTCCTTACAGCGATAGAAGAAAAAGTTGGGCCTGCTGCACGCTTTATCCACCTTGGATGTACCTCTTCTGATATTGTTGATACCGCTAATGCAGTTGTACTAAAACGTGCAGGCGAAAAAATCCTTGAAGATTTTGACCTAATTCTTGGAACTCTTAAAGAAATTTCTTTGAAGTATCAAGGTCAACTCTGTATGGGACGTACACACGGTATTCACGCCGAACCAACATCTTTCGCTCTTAAATTCGCTGGTTTTTACGCAGAATTTAAAAGAGATAAACAACGCTTTGAAGATGCAGTAAAAGGAATTGCTACCGGTAAACTTTCCGGTGCAGTTGGTACTTATTCGCTTCTTCCTCCTAGTGTTGAAGAAAACGCATTAACTCGTTTGGGTCTTGCAGTTGATGAAATTTCAACTCAAGTTATTCAACGTGATAGATATGCACACTATTTCACTGCTCTTGCTATTACAGCAGGAACAATTGAACGCCTTTGCGTAGAGCTTCGTCATCTTCAAAGAACAGAAGTTCGTGAAGTTGAAGAAGGTTTTGGTAAGGGACAAAAAGGTTCTTCTGCAATGCCGCATAAGAAAAATCCTATTTCAGCTGAAAATATGACTGGGCTTGCTCGTCTTATCCGCACAAATGCAATGGCTGCTTTAGAAAACCAAGCTCTTTGGCATGAACGTGATATTTCACACTCAAGCGTAGAGCGCGTAATTATGCCAGATACTACAATACTAATGGACTACGTTCTTCACAGATTATCAAACCTTGTGAAAAATCTTCGTGTTATTCCTGAAAATATTGAGAAAAACCTCAAAGGTTCAAACGGATTATTTTTCTCACAACGTGTACTTACATCATTAGTTAATGCAGGAATTGCACGTCAAGAATCTTACGTACTTGTTCAAAAATGCGCTATGCACTCATGGGAAACAGGCGAATACTTCCCTGACGTTATTCGTAAAGAACCAACAATCAGTTCTAAAGTTTCAAGCGAAATTTTAGATGAAGTTTTTGATGCAAAAGCATACCTTAAAGAAGAATCAACAATTCTTAACAGAGTTTTCAAATAGGAAATAATTATGAGTAATCCATTATTATCAATCGCTAACGATAGCGAAGCACTTAAAATTGAACTTGCAAAACTTCTTGTAGAAAAATCTTATAAAGAAGGCGACTTCACACTTGCATCCGGCAAAAAAAGCTCTTACTATTTTGATGGTAGACAAACAGCTTTAAATCCTAAAGGTGCATGGCTTATCGGCAATCTTTTTAATCACCTATTAGCTGATATTACTGAACTTGATGCAGTTGGTGGAATGACATTAGGCGCAGATCCACTCGTAACAGCTACTTCACTTATTTCATTTGAAAAAGGTGGAAACGTTGCTGCGTTTATCGTTCGTAAAGAAGCAAAAGGACACGGAACAGGTAACTATATTGAAGGCTTAGGAAACATTCCTAAAGGTTCAAAAGTTGCTATGCTTGAAGATGTTGTAACCACCGGTGGTTCACTTCTTAAAGCTTGTGAAAGAGTAAAAGATGCTGGTTTAGAAATTGTTGCTGTTGCTACTATTCTCGATAGAGAAGAGGGCGGAAAAGAAGCAATTGAACAAGCTGGCTATACACTTCGTTCTGTTTTCACTCGTAAAGAGCTTGTAGAGTATTCAAAAAAATAGTAATTCTTTAAAAGGGTATTTAGATGTCTAGAGCAAAAACGCTTTTTAAACTTTTTCTTCCTTGCTTCCTTCTCTCAACTTCTTCAGCTTACGCATGGCAAGTAGAATTAAATAACAATTCACATTTGCCTGAAAATGTTATTGGCGTTTCAAAAAACGATAGCAGTCTTTATGTTGTCGATGCTCAAAAAAATATCACTATTAAAGAAGCTTTTCAAAGTATTCATGGGCGAGTTGAGGGCGAAAAAACACTTGAAGGAGATTTAAAAACTCCTGAAGGTGTATATTTTGTAACTACAAAAATTCGATCCGAGCTAGACTTTATAAAGTATGGTACCGGTGCGTATGCCCTCAACTATCCTAACCCTATAGATAAAATTAAACAAAAAACAGGTCATGGTATTTGGATTCACTCAAAAGGAAATCCAATAGAAGGACAAAGAACAGAAGGTTGTGTTGCTGTTGACCTTGATGACTTTGAACTTTTAGGCGAATATCTACCAAAAGGTACACCTGTTGTTTTAGCCGGAAACATCAACGAATTACCGGCAGACGAACTTGCAAAATTTGAAGAAAGATTCAAAAAAGAACCTCTTATTGAAAGTCTTGCAAATCAAGAAGTTGCTCCGCAATCCGAAGAGCTTATTAATGAGCAAAAGATTGAAGATTTATTTACTCAGTCAGTAGATAATCTGAACGGTCAGGCAGAATCTGAAAATTCTACTGAAATAATTGAAGAAGTAGTTATAGCAGAACCAAAACCACGCTCACTTCCATATTTTACACTAGAAACAGCTCAAGCTATTGCCGGAACAATTCCACAAGATGCTCTGCATGATCTAGAAGAAACAAATTTCTCTACTGATATTCCTGATTTAGCAAAGGAATCAGCAGAAACACCACTTGAAGTTGTTAATTTATCAATTGAAGGTTCAAATCTAGAAGAAAATCTAGATACTACTTCCGAAGCAAATTTTTATGAAGCTCCTGCAGTTATTTCAAATGAAGCAGATTTCCTTGTTGAAATGACTAAAAAATGGAACAAAGCTTGGGAAGATCGCTCTGATGAATTTTTCAACTTTTATGATGTAAATAAATATGGCTTAGCACAGTCAGAAAGTTACAATGAGTTTCAAGCACAAAAAAAAGGCTTATTTAAAACTCTGCCTTGGATACAAATTATCCATGGAGATATTTACGCCCTTGAAGGGACTGATTATTGGGTAACTTGGTTTGAGCAACTGTATAAAGCTCCTAACACAACTGCTGAAGGAACTCGCCGTCTTTATTGGCAAAAAGATGAAATGGGTGAATTTAAAGTTGTTGCTATGGAATGGATTCCTGCCAAAGTGGGCATAGAAGATATGTATATGGCTACAATTACACCTGAAATTGAAGCCGCTCTTGAAGGTTGGAAAATGGCTTGGCTCAGCGGTAATGTTGAAAAATATAAAACTTACTACGCTGAAAATGCAAGACAAGATGCTCGCAAAGGTGAAGAAATCTTTGAACATAAAACCGGTCTTTGGGTAGTAAAACAACCAAAAACTATCGAGTTTTCTGATATAAAAATCACTTCATACGGTAAAAATGTTCTTGTAAGCATGAGGCAGAAATATTCTGATAGCACTGGTTATAATGATTACGGTAGAAAGCAAATCTATTTTACTCTTATTGATGGTAAATGGGTAATAGAACGTGAAAGTTGGTCTCGCATATGAGTAAGTATATAACCTATATGAGGGTGCTTGAAAATGGCACGATAAAAAATTACTCTTATAAAAAAAGTAGTATTTATCTTTTGTTTTTTCTTGCTTTTATTCTACCAGTTGCTCTTGGGCTAACTCTTTGGAGTGGATTTAATCTTTTTCAAGAAAATTATGTTCTAAAGTCTAAGTTGAGCGAAGCTGAGAAAAATATTGCTGAATTAACAGCTGAAAAGAATAGGTTTATTTCTTACTTCTCATTTATAGAGGAAACAAATCAAGTAACCTTTTCAAAAATATTTACTGAAGCAGATATTCATATTCTAAAAAAAGAAATTCTTCCAAAAGAAGAAATTCAACCTACAAAAGTAGAAGAAATTATTTCTAAAACTACACTAACAGAAGAAAGCGAAGTTGTAGCTGAAGTAATGCCAGAAACAACTGAAACTCTAGCTCAACCTCCACTAGTTGATGGAATTAATATTGATGACTTTAATGCGGCTGAAGAAGCTTATCCTCTTGATGAAGAATATAAAGCTATAGATGATGGAATTATTTTTGATACTGCATCGGTCCGTATTGAGGCACTAAAACTTAAATTTTTGCCGGAAAATACAAGACTCAGTCTAAATTTTGACTTATATAATATCAATAATTCCTCACCAATTACAGGGGATTGTACATTCTCTCTTCTAAAAGATGGCGATCCTAACCAATTGGTGAAACTTGTAAAGCTAAAATCTACTTCTTTCAGAATTTCTAATATGAAAGGAATGTCTACAATGTTAGGGCCTGAAAATGGTTCAATAAAAGTTGGCGACAAGTTGAAAATGGATATCCTTATTGATAAAAAAATAATTTTTACACAAATAATACCAATACAATAAATTATGCCTATAACTAAAGAAGAAATACTTGCTTTACCACTCATCAATTATCAAGGGAATATTAAAGTAATATCCTCCAAAGAGCAATGGTTAGAAGCGTATGAAAGTATCAAGCATGAGACTGTCTTAGGCTTCGATACTGAAACCAAGCCTAATTTTGTAAAAGGGCAAGCAAACAATCCTGCAATTATGCAACTTGCAACTGCGGATTGTGTGTATGTTATACAATTTTACAAATTGCGCTTACTCCCAACTATGATTGAAATGCTTGAAAATAGAGAAGTAATTAAAGTTGGTGTTGCAATAAGTGATGATATGCGTGTTCTACAGAGAAGAGGAAAATTCAAAGCAGACGGGCATTTAGATTTAGCTCATCTTGCAAAGAAAAAAGGATATACTGAAGGCGGGCTTCGCTCGCTTTGTGCTGTTCTTATGCAGGGGAGATTAAGCAAAGGTATGCAATGCAGTAACTGGGAAAGAATTCAGCTTAGTCCTTCACAAATTCTCTATGCCGCTACGGACGCATGGATTAGTAGGGAAATTTATTTAAAATTAATAGCTTCTTAGTAATAAAAGAAGGGAACAAAATGTTTTAGAAAAAATATCTTGTTCCCCTTTTTATTTAAAATTAACTTCAGAAGTTAATCTGCCTTTCGTTGCATAGAACTATTGAGAAAGTTCTTATCTGTATAATCAATAAAATCTTGAATTTCATGAATCATAAGTTTTTTATATTGTGGTAATATTCCTCGAACAGCAACAAGATTTGTTGGGTGGCTTCCATTAAATAAAGTACCTTTTAATTTTATAAGTTCAAGTAACTTGATTTCTTCTTCAAGAATTTCAAGTTCAGTAGCCGGAATGAATGAGCCATCTAGCACTTCTTTAGGCATATCACTACCTTCAAAAATTCCAAGCGACCCGCACCATACTATTGACGGTTTAGTAGTGTTGATAACTTTTGCAGTATCAATTGCATTTTGAGTGCCCTTACCTTTTCCACCAACACCTAAAATATAGCAGTGATTATGTCGAATCCCTACAGCATTGAGTCTTTCAAGTTGGGTATAGACATCTTCTAACTTATGTCCTTTATTAATGTATGCAAGGTTTTCTTCATTACCTGTTTCAATACCGAACCACAAATCATTAATCCTCATATCTTTAATAGCAAGAAGATCTTCATCAGATTTATGTTTGATGTTATTTATAGAGGCATACATTGAAATCACTTTTACTTCTGGAATATGTTCGATAATCTTATCTGTGATTTCTTTAAGATATTTTGCACTTAAACCGAAAGGGTCACCATTTACTAAATAGATTCTTTCAATTTTTGAATAAGTTTGACGTAATTCTATGATATCTTCTTCTATTTGTTCTATTGGTTCGACTGCAAACTTAACCGAGCGATACATATTACAAAATCGACATTTATTATGTGCACAACCAACGGTTACTTGTAATAATTTTGCTCCTAACATTGCTTCGTCGGGTGGACGATAGACGGGGCCTGTAAAGTGCATAATAATATCTCCTAAATTCCTTTGTGTATAATTGCGTTTACTGGGCAAACGCTGAAACAATTTCCACATTCGTCACAGCGAGCGCCATTAATTTTATATGAATCAGTATCTTTATAGATAGCATCAAACGAACAATTTTTTATGCACTTTCCACAAGATATACATTTTTCACTTTCGATAAGAAGCCCGGCTGGAATTGCTTTTAGCTCCCCAAAAGAAAAACGTTCTCTTTCAAGTTTATGTCCTCTATGTTCTTTTTCAAAATCGTAGTCATAGATTTCACCATGAAAATTATAGAGGCAAAATGCTGTTACTTGTGGATATCTTTCATTATCTTCAAATAGGTACTTAAATTTAGATTCATTCTTAGCTTTTGCATCTTCAATGGTAAACTCTCTAACATCGCCTGTTGCTCTGATAAAGTAGCCTGGAGCATTATAAGGCGAGCTTCCATCAGTCCATTCAGTTTTAGGGTTTGCCGCTAATCCACAAATACTTAATTTTCCGCTTTCTTTTAACTGCTTATATAATGGTTTTGTTTTCATAGTAAAAAAATAAATACCGTCTTCATCATAAGTAAGCAAGTCAACTATACGTGTTTCAGGGTAGCCATCATCATTTATAGTTGCAAATGTGAGGCAACCAACTTCTGCAAATAAGTCGTATATTTTTTTTATATTCATGATATTATTATCCTTTAAAAAACTTTACATTTGATATTATATTTTATACTATACTTGAGTATTAAAAAGCAAGTACGCTCTTTTATGATACCGTAAATAAAATATAAAACTATGAGGTAAAAATATGGAAAAAGTTGATTTATTCGGACTTTGTCCTTTTGTTACTACACAAAAGTTATTAAGTGGTAAATGGTCAATTTATATACTCTATTTACTCTCTGATAAAAATATTCGTTTTAATGAACTTCTACGCCTTATGCCCGAAGGTATGACTCACACAACTCTTTCACGACAATTAAAATTTCTTGAAGAAGAAGGGCTTGTTATTAGAAAAGAATATAATCAAGTACCTCCTAAAGTTGAATATTCTCTGAGCAATGTAGGAAAAGAATTTCATCCAGTGCTTAGCGAACTTAATATATGGGGTGAAAAGTATATAGAAAAGCTCAAGCAAAATAAAGAGATTGCATAAATATTTATACGAACTATTAAATAATTTGAGGGAGAAACTATTTGATGAAAATAGTCTTCTCCCTCTATTTTTTTACAAACTAGAAGCAAGGTTAAGATTAAGCTTGCTCACTTTGACCATGAGATAATCTTTGATGATCTTGAATAATTACTGGAATTAACTCCGGCATAGCAAGTGAAGTTGTATCACCTATTGCTTCGTATTCACCTGATGCTATTTTTCTTAGAATACGACGAATAATTTTACCGGAAAGAGTTTTAGGAAGTTCTGTAACAAATTGAATTTGATCAGGGCTTGCAAGTGCACCAATATTTGAGCGCACCCATAAGCGGAGTTCTTTTCTAAGTTCTTCAGTCCAGTCTACATTTTTTGCAAGTGAAACATAAGCATAAATTGCTTCGCCTTTAATTTCGTGTGGCATTGGAACAACCGCTGCTTCACCAACTGCATTATGTGCAACAAGAACTGACTCGATTTCTGCGGTACTTAATCTGTGCCCAGAAACGTTGATAGAATCATCTATACGTCCTAAGATGAAGTAGTAACCTTCGTCATCAATTCTTGCACCGTCGCCAGACCAGTATGCTCCCTCGAAACGACTGAAGTAAGTTTTGAATTTTTCTGGGTTTTTATAAACATCTATCATAAGACCCGGCCAAGGTTTTTTAATGCAAAGATGTCCGCCTTCTGTTCCATCGTCTGCTGCTTCTTTACCGTCAGATGCAATAATTGTAGCATCAATGCCCGGAAGTGGTCGACTAACTGAACCAGGCTTTAATGAGGTTGCATAAGGTAGAGGTGAGAGTAGAACACCACCGGATTCTGTTTGCCACCATGTATCAACAATAGGAAGTTCACCCTTACCTATATGGTCGTGATACCACATCCATGCTTCCGGATTCATAGGTTCACCAACCGAACCAAGTATTCTGAGTGAACTCAAATCATATCTTTTTGTCCACTCAACGCCTTGACGCATAAGTGAGCGAACAACTGTTGGTGCAGTATAGAAGATATTTACACGGAATTTTTCAACAATTTTCCAGAATCTGTCAGGCCTTGGCCATGTTGGAGTGCCTTCAAACATAATTGTTGTAGCACCTAATGATAGTGGGCCGTAAACAAGATATGTATGACCGGTAATCCAACCACAATCGGCAGTGCACCAGTAAACATCAGAATCTTTCATATCGAAAACCCATTGAGTAGTGTGTGCCGCATAGGTGAGATAACCACCTGTTGAGTGAACAACACCAGTAGGTTTACCGGTACTTCCTGAAGTGTGTAAAATAAAGAGTGGATCCATTGAATCCATTGAAACGCAAGGGAAATCTGAATCGAGGTTGAAGTCATTTAATAAATCTTCCCACCAGATATCGCGTCCTTTTAGCATTGGAACTTCTTGATTACCGCGATTTACAACAATAACTTTTTCTACGCTTGGGCATGAGTTTAAAATTCTATCCAAATTTGTTTTTAATGGCTTAGGTTGGCCACCACGCATTACGCAGTCTGCTGTGATAACAAGTTTTGCTTCACAGTCATAAATACGACCTTGTACACCACCATCAGCATAACCTGTGAATATTGCAGTATGAATTGCGCCGATTCTTGCACAGGCTAACATCGCAATAACAAGTTCTGGAATCATAGGAAGGTAGAGGGCGACTCTATCGCCTTTTTTTACACCTAGAGCATTCAAAGCAGATGCTAGGCGACAAACGTCAGTATATAACATTTGGTATGTATAAGCACGCACTTCCATTTCATGCTCACCTTGCCAAATAAGTGCCGCTTTATTTCTTCTTTCTGTTATGATGTGTCTATCTACACAGTTGTATGCAGCGTTGAGTTTTCCGCCTTCAAACCAAGCAACGCGAGGGACAGAAAAGTCGGTGCTTTGTACTGTATCCCATGGTTTGAACCAATGGAGTAGTGCTCTTGCACGTTCTGCCCAAAACTCATCTGAATTCTGATCAGCATAATCTTTGATAATGTCGAGCTCTTTACGATTACGAATTCTAGCGATATCTTTACCGTGACGTGGAGGCAAATACGTACGGCTTTCATTCAACAAGCTCTTTATTTTATCCTCAGTCATATCATACCCTCCTAAAAGCATAAAGTTATTTTACTTTTTTGTAGCAAGCATAAACAAACTTGTCAAGTAGGTTCTTAAATTAGCACTGATTGTCGACTCAATCAAATATGCTTTTTTATGTTTAATTTATTAACAGATAACAACCTTTTAGATCCCATTTCTTTTGTAGATATTTCGTGCTTCTTAGAAAATCGATTGACTTTGCTATACCGATATCAATTCCCATGAATATTTTTATCTAATATAGCAATTTGTTGAATTATAATTGACTTCATCATTTATTTATAGAACTATTAGAAATTATAACTTATAAATCTAAGGTTGTCACAATGTTAAACACACCATTTTTATTAAATGAAAGTTCTACGGTAGGAATTATTATAGTCAGTAAAGAGTTTTTTGAAGAAAAGGCAGTGCTTACAGCTTTTGTAAAATATACTCCATCATTTTATATCTCAATTGAACCAGACTCTGAGCAAAATGTAAAAATAACAATTGAAAGGAAAGATTCAAATACTATAGAAATACAAACATTAAAAGAAATGATGAACGAACTAATAGATCAGCAAGTAAGAGAAGAGCTAGATAAAAAGTTTAGTGAAATTAAAAAGACAATTGTAAAACACGCATTTGAACCTGTTGAACTTTAGGTGAATTATGTATACAATCTTACCTTTTCAATTTGCATACTACGATGAAGAAGTGTTGCTTGTTAATGATTGCGGAGATTTT
>CAYJOR010000059.1:0-16288 GCA_964371865.1 uncultured Desulfovibrionaceae bacterium
ACCATAGGAGCGATACCATTCTTTTTGTAGTAGTCTTGAAGGAAGTCAAGAATTTTTTGGTGATCTTCAGTAATATCTGAGATACCTTCTGATTCTTTTACGAATTCCATCCACTCTGGGCACCAGTCGTCAAATTTGAGTAAGAAACCGTCTTCATCAACTTCGAAATTTTTACCTTTGAAAGAAACTTCAGCCATGATCGTCCTCCTTGGACAAAATAAAACTTTTAAAACTTTAAGTAACACATTATTTTTTCATACAAAGTGCAACTTTCTATGAACTAAGTATGCCATCATTTGAAAAAAAATGCAAGATAAATTTATCACTTTCTTCAAATTTAGCACTTAAACTTCATAAACTTTCTCTCTAACCCAGTAAAGTAAATTGAATTTACCTTGAATTGCTTCTATGAGTTTATTTTCTTCACTTCTTTCCATTGGGCGAAGATGCACATATACTCTACGTTTTCCTAAGTCGGTCGGAATTTCAGCGCTAAGCATAGTTACAAGATTTGCCCCGGAACTGTGAAGAAGGTCGAGAAGGGGAATTGTTACGCCAGGCACATCGTCCATTTTAAATGCAAGCTGTATTCCGCCGTAACGAGAACCTGTTACCTCTGCATATATTTTAAAAATATCATGATCGGTAATAATTCCCTCAAGAGTTCCGTCAGCGTCCACTACTGGCAAAGAGCCAAAGCCTTTTTCTTCCATAAGTAAAGCAGCTTTTTCAACAGTATCAGTAGGATAGATAGCTACAGGAGCATCTGTCATGATATCCTTTACTTTGATTTCTGAAAGTAAGTAGTGTAATTCATGAATATCTAATGTTGTTGCTTTTGATGGGGATGCGTCTTTGATATCTCTATCTGAGACAATTCCAATCACTTTTCTATTGCTATCAATAACAGGTAGACGACGAATATTATGGTCTTTCAATAACTTAGATGCCTTAATCATTGAAGTTTCTTTTGTAACAGAAATTACATTTGTTATCATCCATTCACGTACAAGCATAGTTCCTCCTCAGTTTTGGAGCTTAGAGATAATTTAAAACTATTCAACACTATAGATTCAAGCTTCTAGAATAAATTACTTATCCATGCAGCATTTTTTATATTTTTTTCCGCTTCCGCAAATGCAAGGTTCGTTACGCCCTACTTTTGGAATTTCACGACGATAAGGTTCATTTCCTAAAATATCGCCTTCAACATAGTACCATTTATCAGCTTCTTTGCGGAAAGTTGCATTTTCAACTAAATTTTGTGGCATACCATTAATGCTGTAGTTTGCTCTGAAAGATACAAAACCTTCAACATCATCTTCTGTGCCTTTTTCTGTTTCAAGAATTTCAAGGCTATCCCATGAAAGCGCACTTGACCATTGCTCAATTTCTTTAACATCTACATCATCACGAAATTCTGGATGAGTACTATCATTTAAAAAGTCATAGTTTTTAGTAGCAT
Source organism: uncultured Desulfovibrionaceae bacterium (assembly GCA_964371865.1). Lineage (GTDB taxonomy): Bacteria > Desulfobacterota > Desulfovibrionia > Desulfovibrionales > Desulfovibrionaceae > CAYJAZ01. The sequence continues at coordinate 1,466 of CAYJOR010000059.1, forward strand.
GAGCTGAAAATCTTGCACGCATGAGCTGTTCTGCTGTTGGTGCTAAAGCTGTCCCTTCTATAATTGGTTGACAACATACTTCAAATTCTTTTTCTGAACCACATGTGCATAATGACATAGGAAATCCTCTTTATATACAAAATATTCCATATTTTATATGCTCTTTTTTAAAAAAAGTCAAATTTTTGCAATTAGATGAATTTAAAAGAAAAAGTATTTGAAGCGATTAATTTAAATTTTATTTTCTAATAAGCCAAACTTGCTCGTTTCCTGAGTGGATTTCCGCAACTGATTCAAGCTCGTCTTTTTTAGTAATATCTATAAGAGCTATTGAAAGATTATCGAGATTTTTTAGCCAATCCTCTACAGCAAGAGAAATAATCATTTGATTACTTTCCCAAAACATTTCAATACCTTTACCTGCACTTAATCGAAACCATGCAACATCTTGTACGTCAAAAGGAAGAATATTTTTATTCTCGCGTACTTCTTGCAGAAAAACAGGAAGTAGCTTTAATGCGCCCTCAGCTCCTTGACCTAAATATAGCAAAGGCAAAGAGGTAAAACCCTTTGATTCTACACGAGTTATTAATCTACCTTTGTCATCCAGATAAAAGAGTTCATTATTGTGCAAATACCAAAAATAAGGCGTACGTTCTGTGATTTTTATTGTAACATCATTTGGTAAATTTCTTATAATTTGAGTATCTTCTATCCATGGATTTTGAAGCATACGCCCTTGAATTTCGTCCAATTGAAGACTTAGTGAATTCATTCCACTATCAATATCACTTATAAAAATAACATCTTCTTTACTCAAGTGTAAATTACCAGTAACTTCAATGTTTTTTATTTCAAAATATGGGTGAGTTAGCACATAGTTAGTCAGCGAATAAAAACCATACCCAACAATAAACATGAGCCCTGTAACAAACAAAGTTGAACAGAACCATAACATACTCTTTTTAAAAGAAATTATGTTAAGTTCACTTTTGTTGGATTTGGACTCCACTTCTTGTACAGTCTGAATTCTTGTATTTATACGTGACTGATTTTTTCGAGAGTTTGATTCCGAATAAGTGTTTTTTTGCGGAGTTTTATTTTTTGATAGACGTATCATAAAGCACACCTATAACTTATTATTATTAATGATTTTTATTTCAGTTTGTAGGTAAATATTGAATTCTTTCATTACTTTTTCTTGAGCGAGTTCAATAAGTTCAATAGCATCTACGTACCTACCATTTGCAAAATTTGTTAGAAAGTTTGCGTGGATAGAGCTAAATCCCATATCATTAATCTTAAATCCTTTTAGTCCAACATCTTGAATAAGTTTACCGGCTGCATATCCTTCAGGATTTTTAAAAGCACAACCTGCTGTCTTTTCTCTAAGTGGCTGACTGGATTTCTTTTTTTCAAAATTTGCCCTTATTGTATCTTGAACTTCTTGAGAAGATTTTTTTAGCATTTTAAAGGTCATATTCATATTGATTGTATAAGAATTTTCCTTTTTTAAGCTAAAGTGACGATAAGCAAATTCCAAATCATTTCTGTAATACTTTTGTATACCATACTCAGGAGTAAAAATTGTTGCAGAATCAAATACATCAACAACAGAACAGCCAAAAGCTCCTGCATTCATAGCCAAAGCCCCTCCCATTCTTCCCGGTATTCCTGCTAAACCTTCAAGACCAGAAAAACCATTTTTCGCACAAAACTGAATAAATAAAGGAAGATATACTCCACTTGATACAGCTATCCATACAAATTCAGAATCTTCTTTAACTACTTTAACAGCTTCTTTAGAATTTATCAAGTCACGAACTAAAACTGCATTGATTTCAGCATCTTCAATAAGCACATTAGAACCACCACCAAGCAAAATATGTGGGAGTTTATCTTCGTTTAAAAAGCAAGCAACTTTCTCAACATCATCGAAACTCTCAAGAATATACTCTTTTTGAGCTGTTCCGCCTAATCCTAAAGTTGTATATTTTTTTAATAATGGCTTATCAATTATCTGCATAATACTCTACTTTTATTGCTAATATTACTGATTAAGGTAAAGGGGTGCTATTTTAGTTATGCTACCCGCTCCCAGAGTTATAAGAACATCCCCTGGTTTTAGGTCTTGATTGAGACTTTCCACAAGTTGTTCAAAAGTCTCCGTAAATTCTACTTTAGTTTCAGTCACCTGCTTAATACCCTGAACTAAATTTTGAGAACTTATCCCTGGAATCGGTTTTTCTGAAGCTGGATAAATTTCAGTAAGATAAAGCTTTTCTATTCCTTCAAATGCAGTACAAAAGTCACCAAAAAATGCTTTAGTACGTGAAAATCTATGCGGTTGAAAAGCTACAAATATCTTCTTATTAGGAAATACTTGTCTCGCAGTTGCAATTGTTGCTTTTATTTCAACAGGATGATGACCATAATCATCAATCACCGTAACATCATTTTTCATACCTTTATACTCGAAACGTCTACCTACTCCGGTAAATTCACCAAGTCCTTTAATCCAGTGTTCAGGTTGAATACCAGATTCCATTGCAACACCAATAGCTGCTAATGCGTTGAGTATATTATGTTTTCCTGGTTGAGTAAGTTCAATTTCTGCAAGTTCGCTTTCAGTTCCATCAACTGCTTTCTTGAAAACCTTGAAACGCGAAGTTGCGCTTATATCAAGAATTTCCGCTCTAAGCATGTTTTCTTTATTAAATCCATAAGTTATAACTGGTCTTTTCACCATTGGTAAAAGTCTTTTTATCCCGTCATCGTCACCACAAACAATATTCACACCGTAAAATGGTACTTTATTCATAAATTTTACAAAAGCATTGTCGATAGTTGCTTGATCAGGATAGAAATCTACGTGGTCGATGTCAATATTTGTTACAACATTGATTATTGGAAGTAGGCAAAGGAAAGAAGCATCAGATTCATCCGCTTCAGCAATAAGATATTCTCCTTTCCCTAAGCGAGCATTTGCGCCATAAGCATTGAGTCTGCCGCCAATAATAACGGTTGGATCAAGCTCTGCCGCATTGAAAATTGTAGCTGTAAGCGATGTTGTTGTTGTTTTACCATGAGTTCCGGCAATCGCAATCCCACAACGAAGGCGCATAAGTTCAGCGAGCATTTCAGCACGCGGAATAATTGGAATATTTTTATCTTTTGCAGCTTGAATTTCAGGGTTATCATCACTAATCGCTGTCGATTTCACAAGTACTTGTTCATCTGTAATATTTTCGTAATTATGCCCGATACATATACGAGCACCAAGTGAAGATAAATGATGGACTACAGCAGAATTAGACATATCAGAACCGCTGACTTCATAGCCAGAATTTAATAAAACTTCTGCAATTCCGCTCATTCCCGAGCCACCTATACCAATCATATATATTTTTTTGATTCTACGCATCATAACGACCTTAACCTTTAATTATTGTGTACATTTCGTGAACAGCTCGCGGTTTTGCAAATGTTTTCACATTGCGAGCTAAGCTATATCTTTCTTTTGAATTTTCCGCAAGCATAAGTAATTTTTCTAAAAATTTTTCTTTATTGATGATCATATTATCTGCATAAACTTCTTTTTCTTCAATCATTATGCAAGCTTGCTTATCCTCAAAACTTTTTGCATTGAAATATTGATGATTATGCGCCGCAAAAGGAAAAGGTATAAGTAATGATGCTTTTGACATACAAGCTATTTCCGATAAAGTGCTAGCTCCTGCACGTGCTACAATAAAATCCGCTTGAGCGTAGGCATTTTCCATATCATCTATAAATTCCTTTACAACTGACGAAGAATAACTACTTTTTTCATATGCTTTTTGTACTCTTTTAAAATCATTTTTCCCGCATTGGTGAGTAATTTCAACCCCTGCTCTATATAAATCATCTAAACATTCAATAATCAAAGAGTTAATGCTTTTTGCTCCAAGACTACCACCAAGTATAAGAAGTTTTTTTGTCTTTCTTTCTTGAACGTCTTCAAATGAATATTTTGCAATTTCAGAACGCACAGGATTTCCGGTCAGTACGCACTTATTATTAATAGAACTATCTAATATTCCATCTTTAATTGGAATTGATAACATAATTTTTTCAGCATATTTTGAGAAAAGTCTATTCACTGCTCCGGGAAAAGCATTTTGTTCAGCTAAAAATATTTTTATATTCAATGACTTAGCAGCTAAAATTGAAGGTGCTGAGGCATAACCTCCAAAGCCTATCACTTTTTCTATTTTTTCATTTTTTATGACTTTACGAGCCTTGAAATATGCTTTTACTAAGAGAAAAAGAGCTTTAATACTTTTTAGTCCACGCCCTACAAATCCTTGAACATTTAGACCGATAAAAGGTATGTTTTCTTTAGAACAGATCTCTTTTTCCATGCCATACTCTGCGCCAACAAAAAGAATATACGCATTTGGATTTTCGCGTTTAATTTCTTTATATAAAGCCAAAGCCGGAAAAATATGACCTCCGGTTCCGCCTGTTGTTATGATAATACGCATAGTTACCTCTTATAATCAGTTTATTAATCAATATCTGATTCTTTTACAGTACGTGAATAATGCAAAAGCAAGCCAACACAGATCATACTACATAAAAGTGAAGAACCACCATAACTTATGAACGGCATAGCAACACCGGTCGGCGGTAAAGCACCAAATACAACACCAAGATTCAAAAGTGCACCAATCGCAATTACAAGAGTAATTCCAAAAGCTGTTAGTCTATCTCTAATGTTTTGCTGACCAAGAACAATTCTAAAACAACGAGCAAACAATAAAGTAAATAATAACATGATGATAGTAATAGCAAAGAATCCCATTTCCTCACCAACTACTGCCATAATAAAGTCGTTATGCGCTTCTGGAAGATACAAAAGCTTCTGCTTACTTCCACCAATCCCTACACCGAAAAATCCACCAAGACCTAAGGCATAAAGTGACTGTACAAGCTGATATCCTGAATCTAAAGCATCTTTAAAAGGGTCTAAGAAAGCAAAAATTCTCTCCATTCGATAAGGGGAAGTAACGATAAACATAAGTCCGAGAGCACCAATAACTGTAAAGCTACCAAATATATACAAAAATTTTGCTCCACCAACAAGACACATAAAGAATAAAATTGTTGTAAGGAACAAAGTTCCTCCAAAGTCAGGTTGCTGCATTATGAGTGCTCCAAAGAGCATTGTAAGCAGAAAAGGTGGAAAGAATCCTATCATGTAAGAGTCCATCATATCACGTTTTTCACTCATAAAGTAGGCAATGTAGAGTACAAGCGCAATCTTTGTGAATTCCAATGGTTGGATACTAAAACTTCCTAATGAAATCCAACGACTTGCACCATTAACCTCGTTTCCAAGTGGTGTAATACACAATACTAATAAAAGGCTTACAATTGCAACACTCACATAATGAAGATTATTTATCAGCTTTCGAGGGAGATAAATAGTTATAACCATTGCAACTACACTAACTATTGTAAAAAGAAATTGCTTTTTAAAGAAGTAATATTTATCGTCAAAAGTCCTATCAGCAACAACAGAGCTTGCACTATAAATCATGATAAGACCAAAAATCGTTAGAATTAATACGATTACAATCAGCCACCAATCAATAGGATTGTGATTCACAAAATAATCTTCTTTATTTTCTACTCTCTTCGCTCTATTTGCACGAATATCCATCTTTAATCCTTAGCTTTAATTTGCTATATATTTGTACTATTATTTTTTGCTTATTTCTATTGCAATTTTTTTGAAGTCTTTACCACGAGCTATATAACTAGGATACTGATCAAAACTTGAAGTCGCAGGTGAAAGCAATACTACATCATTTGAACTTGCATTTTCATATAGAAAATTCATAGCTTCCGATAAAGTTTCTCTATAATCAAGTTCAACTTTTCCTGCCCATGCCTTTTCAAAGTACTGGCGTGAAGCTCCAAACATGCAGACTTTTTTGACTTTTTCTTTCATTATAGGAAGAAGTCCTTCTAAGTCACCACCCTTAAATTTTCCGCCAACAAGAAGAAGAATTGGTCTATCAAAGGCATTAAGAGCCACTTTTAGAGATTCTACAGTTGTTCCTTTACTATCATTTACAAATAGCACATTATTATGTTCAAGAACTTTTTCAAGTCTATGTTCAATCGGTTGAAATTTTTTGAGAACTTCTTGCGCTTCTTTAAGAGTCACACCAAAAATTTTAGTTGATTTATACGCAGCCTCAGCATTTAATACATTATGTTTTCCAAAAAGATTACTCTCGTTGAAATCGTTAGTATCACCATTAAAGAAAAATTTTTGCCCTTGCAAGTTATACCTTTCAACTAAATTCTTAAGACTAGCACCTATAATCGCAATATCATCCTCTTCTTGGCAACGAAAAGCACGCATCTTTGCTTCAATATATTCTTGCATGTCAGCATGATGATCTAGGTGATTTTCTGATATATTCAAAAGAGTTGCAACTTTTGGTTTCAAAGTATGGCAAGCTTGTAACTGGAAGGAAGAAAGTTCTAAGACAATAATGTCTGACTTTTTACCTTCGAGTTCTCTTTTTAGGATATACTCTGAAAGAGGTGTGCCTATGTTACCGCCTGTAAAAACAGAAAATCCATGTTCTTCAAGCATTGCAGATGCTAAACTTGTTGTTGTGGTTTTTCCGCTTGTACCTGTGAAAACTATAATAGGTTCATCTTTGATAAATCTTGCTGCAAGTTCAGTTTCTGCTATTATTTCAGGCGTATTTGTACGAGGAAGTAAGGGTTGAATTACATTTATTGGCGCACCAGGACTTGGAATTATTATGTCCGCCCCTAGGAAGTGTTCGGGTTTATGTTCTCCGCCAACTAGTTGAATTCCTTCACTTGTAAGGTAATTTCTTACTTCATCAGACACTTTTTCAGGGTTGAGTTCAAGAACCCTTACTTTTGCTTTCAAGTGGCGTAACAACCGGATTGCCGCCCTGCCAGAAGCACCAAGACCTATAACAACTGCTTTTGTATTTTCATTGATTTGTTTGAGTTTTGATTTATCGCAAGCCATATTATTCTCCTAAGAAGTCTGTTTATCGTAACTTGAGCACCGAAAGAGCTAAAAGAGCAAAGAAAATAGAGAGAATCCAAAATCTTATAATAATTTTAGATTCCGGCAAACCTTTCAATTCGTAGTGATGATGCAAAGGAGCCATACGGAAAATTCTCTTTCCTTTACTATACCTAAAGTATCCTACCTGCATGATAACAGACAGAATTTCAAGAACAAATACACCGCCGGCAATAATTAAAGTGAACTCTTGTTTCGCTAAAATTGCCACAAATCCTAATGCTCCACCTATTGAAAGAGAGCCAACATCACCCATGAAAACTTGAGCCGGATACGCATTAAACCAGAGAAATCCGAGACCTGCACCCATTAAAGCAGCACAGAATATAAATACTTCTCCAACATCAGGAACATACACAAGTTGAAGATAATTTGAAAAGAACGCATTACCTGCAATGTAGATAAATACTGTATAAACAGCCATCGTAACAACTGCCGGTGTGATTGCTAAACCGTCAAGTCCATCAGTAATATTCACTGCGTTTGCAGCAGATACTAGCACAAGCACTCCGAAAGGAACATAAAGCCAAGCTAAATCAGGCATAAAAGATTTAAAAAAAGGTATTGACAATTCAGTAGGATATGGAGTGAGCGCAATAAGAAGAATAAGTGCAATTCCACCAACTCCAAGTAAACCTGCCATTTTTTGGCGTGGAGTTATCCCTTTATTATTCTTGAAACGTATTTTTATATAATCGTCAACAAAGCCTACAGCAGCATATCCTAAATATACAAAAAGTGTAAGTAATACAAATAAATTTGTTAAATTTGCCCAAAGGAGTGTTGTTACCAACACACTAAAACAAATAAGTATTCCACCCATTGTAGGTGTGCCGGCTTTTGCTTGATGAGTTTTTACATCCTCGTGAATTGCTTGACCAAATTTAAGTTTTTGCAATTTTCTTATAAAAAAAGGACCCAAAAAGATGGTAAGCAATAATGCGCAAATCATTGCAGCTGCCCCACGAAATGTAAGATAGCGGAATATATTGAAAAGGTTAATGTCTTGACTAAGAGGTACTAATAAATGATATAACATCTGGAATCCACTTCTAACTATAATAATTGATTAATTCTTTTACGTAAACTTCAAGCTTGTTCGAGCGCGAACCCTTGACTAAAAATACTGCTTCTTGCAAATCTAATTCTTTTAAAGTTTCAGCAAAATTTTCTTCTCCAGTAAGAAGTTCAAACTTGTGTTTTCCTTTTACGGATTCAAGTCCAAATTGAAAGTTTTCCCTATAAGGTCCTGTATAGAATACATAACTTGCTTTCATTTCAGCTATAAATTTAGCTAATTTTTCATGCTCTTTTTCTGATTTATCGCCAAGCTCATACATAGCTCCAACAAGGCAGATAAGTGGTCTAGATGTTGGATTTTGTTCTGTACTTATGGTGTATTCGTTCGCTGCTTCTACCATTCGAGAAAAGGATAATGGATTTGCATTATAACTATCATCAATCACAGTGACATTTTTATTATCTTCTATAAATTGATGAACCTCAAATCTTTGCACAGGTAATGATGTATTTCTAAATGCTTCTTGAATTTCTTCTTGTTTCATCCCACAAAGAAGAGCTATTGAAGTAATTGCTATTACGTTTTCTGCTCCGTAAGCTGAACGAAGAGGTGCTTCAATATCAAAATTTTCCCCATCGGCATACAGCCTAAAAATCCCCTTACCTTCTGCATTCATATTCATGTACGCTGCTCTGTAAGGCACTGTTTTTCCTTGAGTTGAAAAGTAAAGAGCTGAAGAAAAGATTTTTCTACTCTCTTTTACTAAATCTGCATAATCCGCGCTTGCAATCGCCACTGACCAGCTATCTTTAAGATATTGGAATAATTTCGATTTATAGTACGCAGCTCCTCTTGGTAGACCCTCGGCATGACCAAGCCCTGCATTAAGAATAAGTGCAATATCCGGTCGAATAATTGTAGCTATTTCGTCCATATCATGTTCATGACTGATGCCAGCTTCTAAAATCCAGAAGTCTTCATCACCTTTTGCACTAAGAATAGAAATAGATACACCTAGTTGCGTATTATAGTTTAAATGATTTTTTGCAGTTTTTCCTTTTGAAGAAAGAACTTGAAAGAGCATTTCTTTTACACTAGTTTTACCCGCAGTTCCTGTGATTGCAATAACTTTCCCTTCAAAGTCCATACGTTTGGCGTGTGCAATTTTTTGAAGAGCTGAAGAGGTATCGTCTACAAATAAAGTTGGTACTTGAGGGTTTTCTAGCTTTCCTTTTTCTGCTAAAAGAGCCACCGCACCACTTTCAATCGCCTGACTAGCAAAGTTATGACCATCATTTTTTTCACCGCTTATACAAACGAAAAGAGAGCCACTTTCTACTAAGCGATTATCTACAACTACTTTGCTTATTTCAATATCAACAAAGTTTTCATCGTTCGGGCAATGAGAGCAAGCAAACTCGAGCTGAGCTTTTCGTGCAAAATTTATCAGTTCTGAAAATAGCATTATTAGATTTCCTTTAGAATTTCTTGGTCAGAAAAAGGATATTTCGTCTTTCCGATTATTTGATATGTTTCGTGTCCTTTTCCTGCCACTAATAAAGCAGTATTTTCTTTATCTTTTTCTTCTGCAATTAATTCACATGCAAGTAAAAGTGCTTTTTTTCTATCTACTTGCTTATAATAAAATTTATTTTTATCTAAACCTTTTTCTACATCATCAAGAATTTTATCTGGATCTTCAGTACGTGGATTATCTGATGTGAGTATACTTATATCTGAATATTTTGAAACTGCTTCCGCCATAAGTGGGCGTTTTGTGCTATCTCTATCACCACCACATCCAAACACTGTATAGATTTTATTAAATCCAGCATTTCTAAGGGCTTGTAATACATTAATCAAGGCGTCCGGAGTATGAGCATAATCTACAAAAGCATGAATATTTTTACTATTTGGAACTCTCTCTAATCTACCACAAACTCCATTGAAAGAGCTTAGACAAGCAAAGTCTTCAAGTCTATAACCATACGCAATACCAAGAGCAATTAAGGCTAATATATTCGCTGCGTTATGCTGTCCAATTAACGGAGTTTTCAAAATAAATTCGTGTTTTCTAAATTCAAGTTTAAGTTCTAAACCATTTGGAGTCGACGACAAAATAGTACCCTTCAAGCAAGGATTTTCTGTTTCAACATTTTGCAATGTATAAGCAATCGCATCTTTATGTTTCGCAAGAAGTTTTCTACCATAGCTATCATCTGCGTTAAGAACCTTTATTCTTGCTCTATCAAAAAGCTTTGATTTAACAAGGAAATATTCTTCCATATTTGGGTGATAGTCCAAGTGATCTTGTGTGAGATTTGTGAAAACTGCGGCATCAAAAATAAGTCCTGCAACACGTTCTTGATCAAGTGCATGTGATGAAACTTCCATAACTGCGTAATCTGAATCAACTTTTTGCATTCCATTAAAGAAAGAGTGAAGAAAGAGGCAATCAGGAGTTGTGAGTGGCGCATCCATTTCAAAACCATCATATCTATAGGAAACAGTGCCGATTACACCAACTTTTTTATGAACAGACTTAAGAAAATATTCTATGAGGTATGTTAATGTAGTTTTACCATTTGTGCCTGTTATTCCAATAAGTGGAAAAGTATGATCGTCAGTACCATAGATTTCTCTTGCAAGTTCGCCAAGCGCAAGGCGCGCATTATCAACTACAAAAAGAATATGTTCGTATTGTGGATATTTTTTTGTGAAGTACTTTACTATTTCTTTTTCACATATAATTTTCATCGGTTGTTTTTCTGCAGCACTATACATATATTCTAACTGCTTATCTAAAACGTCCACATTTCTTTCTAATATTGGAAGAGAAACAAATATACTACCTTTCTCAACTTTTCTAGAATCTATAAGTACAGGAATTTTTTGCTCTATAGCTGTGTCAATAAGTTCTTTAAAGAGAATATTTTTCATAGGATAACCTTTGTATAGATTTGTAATTTATATTTTTGACTCGCCAGACTCTTTTTCAGCCTGTACGTTTTCTTCAAGTTTAACTTCAACTTCCTCTTCCGACAGCCATACAACACAGGGAATTGGAGCTCCTTTATCGTCAATTAAAGGCACAGGAGTTTCAGGCGCCGGATATTGATAAAGTACTGTTAATCCACTGCCTCGAATTTCAGGGTTAATACCATTAGGAATAAGAATATCAAGTGTTTGTTTTAAGCTTGCTCCAACAAGATTTGGGAACTTTGTGAGCTTTTGATTTTCATCAAGTTCAACAATTCTAGTGAATTTATTTTCTTTATTTTTTTTAATTTCCGTTTCTTCATTAGCAAAAATAACATCCGGTAGGTATCCGCCGTATGCTAATACTCGCGTAGCTACCTCTTTGAAAACTGGTGCTGCAATTGCTCCGCCGTACTGATTTGTTTTCGGTTCATCAAGCATTACTATGATGATATAGAGAGGATCATTCGCTGGCACAATACCAACAAAGGAAGCAAATCTGTCTTCACCGTAACCGCCTGTATTTGCTTTTTCTGCTTTCTGTGCTGTACCTGTTTTACCGGCAATTCTAACCCCTTCAACTCTAGCTCTTGTACCTGTTCCGTTTGACTCAACAACGTCTTCAAGCATTTCCATAACGGTTTTTGCTGTTTCTGATGAGAAAATACGCTGTTCTGTGCTTTGTGCTTTATTTTCATCTTTTAATAATTGGACAGGTTTGTAAACACCTTTATTTGCAAGAGTTAAATACGCTTGCGCCATTTGTATACCTGTTACAGCCACACTCTGACCAAATGCTGCTGACATTAAGTCAACCTCAGTCCAATCGTCAGGTTCACGCATAATTCCTTTACTTTCGGCTATGCCAATATCAGTACGAGAACCAAAACCAAGCCTTGCTAAATAGTTATGATATTTATCAATACCAAGCTCTAAACCAATTTTTGCTACACCAATGTTACTGGAATATCGTAAGATTTCATTTACTGTTAAATCTTGATACGCTCTTCCGTCATCACTGATTGTAATATATTTTGTTTCCCAAACACCGTTTTCACCATGAAAAGTTGATTTGTCATCAATAATCCCCTCTTCAAGTGCAGCTGCAACAGGAAATGCTTTAAGTGTAGAACCCGGTTCTAGCGCATCGGCAGCTATACGATTTTTATATATTTGAGGCGATGAGTTTCTAAAGTTGTTTGGATTGAAGAATGGATACTGCGCCCAAGCGGCAATGTCGCCTGTTTTTGCTTCTACGATAAGCACTCCGCCCCATGCTGCTTGCACTTCTTGTGCTGCTTCTGCTATAACTTCTTCTGCAATATATTGGATTTGCCCATCAATTGTAAGATAAATATCTTTACCTTGTGGCGCATTTTGACCATCCATATAATAACGACGACCTTCACCATCTTTATATATCACACGTTTACTTGCTTCACCTGCAAGTTCTTTATTAAATGAACGCTCAATACCTTCAAGTCCAACGTTATCTATTCCCACAAACCCAAGAAGCTGACCTGCTAAATGTTTTTGTGGATAAACCCTATCAAACTCGCGGGAAAATCCTATGCCTTCAAGTTTTGCATTTTGAACGCGGGTAGCAGTTGCGTCATCAACTTTACGAGCTACCCAAACAAATGCTTTATCTCTAGCAAAAAGTTCTTTTAGTTTTTTCTCGCTCACATTTACGAGCTCAGCCATTTTTTCAGCTGTCGCCATAGGGTTAACCATTGCGCGCGGATTTGCATAAATTGAACGAACCTCAATACTACGAGCTAAAACTTGTTTATTTCTATCATAAATAGTTCCACGTTTTGCCTCAACCATTTCGGTATACATATGTTGTCTATTTGCTTTTTCGGCAAGGGTTGGACCTTCGATAAGTTGAATAAAAAATGCTCTAAACCAAATAATTCCCCACGCTAGTAAAAAAAGCCCTGCGGCTATTTGAAAACGACCGGTAGTCCAGTCGATTTCTGATAAACGTGATGCTGGATTATTTTTTTTTTGAACTTTACTTTGTTGCGCAGTTGAAGTATTACGCTTTGAAAGTGTTTTTTTCATAATTATCTCTCATCTCTACTTCGGCATTGTGTTAGCAGAGTTTACTTGAGCTTGTTCTAAAGAAACTAGTGAATTTTCTTTTCTTAATCTACGAACTTGACCAGAATTTGCCTGCCCCATTCCAATTTCTTCAGCTTTTTTCTTTAATTCATAAGGTGATAGCATTCTTCCATGCTCTACTTCTAACTTTGCCGAAAGCTCTATTTTCTTTTCTAGCTCAGCTTGCAATTGACGGCTTTGATAGAGAAGTTCATTTTTTTCAATACTTATCCATACAGCCATAGGCGCTAGAACACCTGTTATTAAAAGCGATATAATAACCCCGAGTAACCATGTGCCTGCTGGATTTTTCAACTCTTTAAGTGTATAGAATTTTTTCATATTTCTCTCTTAGATAATACATTCTGCTATTCTCAGTTTTGCGCTTGACGCCCTAGGATTTGCCCTTACTTCTTCAAGACTTGGACAAATAGGTTTCTTTGTAAGCACTTTCATTTCAGCCTTGTGTTTACATACGCAAATAGGTAATTGTTTTGAGCAAAGGCAGTCAGTCGCCCATGTTCTAAATGTATGTTTCACAATTCTATCTTCTAAAGAGTGGAAAGATATTATTGCAACTCTTGCTCCTGTATTAAGATAAGGCAACAGTTTAGAGAAAAATGTTTCAAGCTGCTGTAGTTCTTCATTTACTTGCATTCTTATAGCTTGGAAAGTTCTAGTTGCTGGATGATTGCGAGCAGTTGCTCTCCATTTTGCTGGGTATGCGTTCCAAACAATTTCAGCAAGTTCTTTTGTAGTTTTGATAGTTTTTGTTTGTCTATACTCGACTATTGCTCTTGCAATGCGCCCTGCTTGAGGATCTTCACCATACTTTGCAATTATATTTCTAAGCATTGAAAAATCAGCTTTATTAATGAAGTGTTCTGCGCTTTCTTCGCTGCTATTAGAGTTCATGCGCATATCGAGTGGAGCATCGGTATGGAAAGAAAATCCACGTTCTGCTACATCTATTTGCAGAGAAGAGACTCCTAAATCGAGCAATACGCCGTCGAGTTTATTGTACCCCAACTCATCAAGGACGATATCAAAATCAGCATATGCGGAGTGTTCTAAGTGGACAGCACTCTTATATACGTCAAGATTTAGGCTTGCCCTTTTAAGAGCGTCTCTATCTCTATCAAGACCTATTAAGTGCGCATTTCCACCCACCACATCAAGTATAGCTTTAGAATGACCGGCAAGACCAAGTGTACCATCCAAATAATATCCATTTGGGCGCACATTAAGTCCCTCAATCACTTCCTCTTTTAGCACTGATATATGTGTTGCATTTTCAGCTGTTACTGACATGGTTTTTTCCTTTATATTAATCTCAAATCTATCACACTAATTTTTACATAATCTCTAGAAACTGTCAAGAAAACCATTAACAAATCTTTTATTCACTGTTAAATAGAGATTTTTCAAAAATTTCTTCTTATATTTAAAATGATTAAAAGGTAGATAACAAAAGATTTTAAAAAAATTTCTAAAACTAGCAAAAAAACGCTTGACTATTTTTTGAGTTTCTCATATAACACTCTTCACGCGCTCGTGGCTCAGCTGGATAGAGCAACAGGCTACGAAC
>CAYJOR010000060.1:0-15747 GCA_964371865.1 uncultured Desulfovibrionaceae bacterium
TGTTATAAATCTATCCATGGGTAGTTCCGTTGAAATAAATTACCCTGTTGGGCATCCACGTAGTTCGTATCTTGAGAATGTCTTTTTTTATTTAATTCAGCAATATTTTTCAAACGGAAATTTTACACCTGCCCCACTCTTTGAGGAAGAGCCGTATTTTGTACTTTCGTTGTAATATGCTTTGTTAGAAATTTGAGTTACGAGGAATATAGCTTTTTGTTGCTATTGACTAACTTTATTCTTATGAATAAGTTTAGAGAAAAATCACTTAAGGTCTTTGTATGAACGAAAAAGAAAAAATCTCTTATGCAGTGTTTATTTCTATCGTAACAATTATATTTAATATAATTCTTTCAGTTATTAAATTTATTGCCGGTTTTGTAGGAAATTCTTCAGCTCTCATTTCAGATGCTATTCACTCTTTATCTGATGTGGTAAGCACTTTCATTGTAATTGTTGGTGTAAAGCTCGCTAAAAGTGAAGAAGATAATCATCACCAATACGGTCATGAAAAAATAGAATGTGTTGCCGGTATAGTTCTTTCTGTTATTCTTATGCTAACAGGTTTAGGAATTGGATGGGTTGGAATTGAAAAAATTTATACTAAAGAATATCTAATAAATCCTGCACCAACTTCTTTTGCTCTATATGGCGCTCTTTTCTCAATTATTATTAAAGAACTTATGTTTTGGTACACACTTCAAGCCGGAAAAAAAATTCAATCTACAGCCTTACTTGCTGATGCGTGGCATCATAGATCTGATGCTTTTTCTTCAATAGGAAGTTTAATTGGTGTTGTAGGAGCGCAAATGGGATTTCTTATACTTGATCCTTTAGCTTCTATTTTCATTTGTTTTTTCATAGCTAAAGTTTCTATTGAGATATTTATAGAGTCAAGTGATAAAGTTATTGATAAATCGTGTGATTATGAAACATATCTTGAAATTCATAAATTTATTTCTGAATTTCCTGATATTAGGAAACTAGATCTTCTTAAAACAAGACAATTTTCCTCGAAAATTTATATTGACGTTGAGATTGCTCTTGATGCATCACTTTCTTTGACTTCTGCTCATGAAATATCTGAAAAGCTACATGATGCAATAGAAATGAAATTTCCACAAATAAAGCACTGCATGATACATGTAAATCCTTATTTATAAAAACTTGTTCTTATTAAAATATAATGGAGAAATCATTATAAAGTGATTTCTCCATTTTTATATTACTAGTTAACTAGAATTGAACAAAAAGTGTTGCTAAAACGCCTACACTTAATAGTAAACAGAAAAATGAATGTTGATGGATTGAATTCAGTGGATATTTACATTCTTCTGAATTTTTATAAAAAGCTTCAGGGCTACTCCAAGTTTCTTTTACTTCTTTGAATGCTTTGTTTGCTTTTGGTAAACTTAGAAGAACAATAACAAGTGGAATGTATTTGAAATGAAGAAATACAAGATGGAGAATCAATAAATAAGGAAGATATGTCATTATAAAATATAAAAATTTTGAAGTTTTAATTCCTACATTCATTGGTAATGTTATAAAACCGGCTCTTTTATCGTAGACAATATCTCGTAGATTATTTGCTAAAGTTACAGCTGAAACTAAAAGACCTATAGCTAGTGAAATAAGTACAGCTATCATAGAAATATCTTGATTTATAAAATAATAAGACCCTAGAAGCATGAGAGGACCCATGAGTAAAAATGTGATGACTTCTCCATAGCCTCTATATTTCAAACCAAAAGTTCGATCTGTGTAGGCATATCCTCCTAAAACTCCCAAAGCCCCTATAAATAGCACTGGTAATCCAACTTTTGTAAGAAGATACCCACCTGCAAAAGCAGTGATAGCTAATAAAAATAAACTAAATTTTAATGCTTTAGATGGAGAAAGTTCTTCTATTGCTAAAAGACTTGGGTGAGAAGATAGTGTGTCAGGGGTATCAACGCCATTCATAAATTCATGGTAATCACATAATAGATTAATACCTAGGTGAGCTGATACACCTCCAATTAAAGTTGCAAGTAAAATTGAAAGGCTATCAAGATTTATGTTTTGCCATACTCCCATAGCTAAAAGACCACCGATTAATAATGGATAAAATGAAAGTGGTAGTGATACTGAACGTGTAGCTTTTTTCCAAAAAATGAACTTTTCGCAACATGTAAGAGAATCATAATTTCTATGCGCTGATTTTGTATAAGGAATCCACTTGTTTTTTATATACTCAAAAATCTCTCCATCGTGTTCAGAACGATATATTTGAAGAGTGAATGATTTGCCTTTACCTGTTTCTAAAAATTTTGGAAGAGTTGTAGATTTTGTAATAGCGGAAAGTTTTTGATTGCTTTCAAGATTGTAAAGCGACACTCGTGGATTAATAGTAAGATTTTTTAATGTTAATTCATCGTCAATCATCATATAAATTTTATTTCCATCTTCACTAAGCTTTATACGGGTTGATTGACTCGAAAAGCCTGATGTAGAGAGGATTATATCGCTCTCAAAGCAACTAGAGGAAAGAATATCTTTCATAAAAATTTCCTTTTGTTTAACGGTTAGAATATAAAATATACATTAAAAACAAGTTTGGGTCAATAGTCCCTAAATAGTACGGAAAAAGAGTAAGTTAATATGTAGATCACCTTATTTGTAAAGATTATAATGCAAATTTGCTAAAATAGGGTTGACAAATTTTTTATGCTTTAATATTCTTATAAGGTTATTTTTCTTTATAACATCTCAAAAAAATGCTGGGGGATATAATGAGTAGCTCGAAAATGACTGTTGTTGAGATAATAAAAGTAAAAGAAGAGATGATAGTTCAAGCTATTGAAGAGATAACTAAGCTTATCTGTGAAGGCAGAAAAGAAGAAGGCTGCTTAGACTATAGTTTGCATTGCCATGAACAACAATCAGAAACACTACTTCTAACATGTGACTGGGAAAGCAAAGATGCATGGCAAAAACATATGAGTTCAGGAAAAATTGAGGAATATCAAATAAGTTTAAAATCACTTATAGAAAGTATAACACTTTATGAATTTAAAAAATTATAAATATTTTGTTATAAGTGATAAACTTATAAGTTTTGTGTAAATTAAACAATAACACTTTCCATAAATTTAAAGAAAGTGTTATTTTGTAATAAATTTATTATTATGCTTTGTTTCGTAGTTCTTGTGCCTGTGTATAGGCATAATTTCTGCCTGTTGCCGTAAGCATATTTTCAGCTAAAAGTTCAAGAGCTTCTGCTTTTAAATTTTCGCACGGCATATTAAGGATTAAACAATAATCAGCTAGTTGTGTTGCCCATTTATAATCATTATCTTTAAGTGCATTTTTTGCTTTTTCAAGAAGTTGTTCTTTATTACCTACTAGCGCTGCCATGCGTTCAGCTTCTTCTTTTAGAGTAAGAGGAGCAAGATTTCGAGCATTGCCGTCAAACCAACCAAGGTGCCCAACATATATAGCTCGTACTGACCATGCAACATTTCCATAAAATTCTTGAAGATAATCAAGCTTTGCTAAATGCTCCGGAAGTTCAACATATTCTGCTAGTTCCTGAATAGTTAATCCATTGTTCATTCCCTCGATACTTTTATCGTAAACAAATTGGATTGCATCTCGATAGTTTCTCATAAACTCCATACTCTCACTTTCTGAAAGAGCTGGAAGTGTATGACCAAATACAACTGCTTTTGGGTGAAGATTTATCATATTTTCAATTGATTGTATCCATGTGCGGACATCACGATAACCGGCGCCTCGTACAGCATATAAATTTGGGAAAGAACGGTAAAGGTTATCACCACTAAAAAGAACTTCTTTTGCTGGATACCATACAAAAAGTTGATCTGATGTTTCTCCTGGTGCGGCATGAAGTTCTAGCTCTATGGAGTCTATATTGATGGTTATTTTATCTTCAGAAAATGTATGTGTCGGAGGAATTGCTTTTGCTTTTGCATTAAAGCCACCATTCTTTGGGAAGCGTACAGGTGCAATTCCGTTATTGATTCTTTTTTCAGGTGCTAACTTAAAGCCACCTTGGCGTGCTCCACGTTGACCAAAAATTGGAGCAAGCATCATAAATTGTTTGTTTTCTGAATTGAAATTACTTCTTGCCCAAATTTGAATTTTTCCATCTTCATTATTTGTATTTTCTAAAAAAGCAGCAGTCCCCATTGTGTGGTCTGGGTGCCCATGTGTATAGATAATAGCTGCGACAGGCTTTGAAGTAATTTTACGAAATTCTGCCATAACATCTTCGCAATCTCCAATATCAAAACCTGCATCAATAATAATGATTGCGTTTTCACCTTCTATCATTGATACTGTAGATACCGTGTAATTTACAGCAGTGTGAATATTGTCTGATAATTTTATCATTTCAGGTTGTAGGTATTTTCCTCTTTCAAGTAATTTTTCTGTTGCGTGAGTAGTCATTATGTTTCTCCGATTTATAATGTGATAAAGGCTTCTTCACCTTTCATATCACTTTGAATTATTTGTGTGAGTGGTTCGCCCATAAGAACAAGCTCAATACCCCCAATGGTTTCGAGTTCTTCTACTTTGTTAAGCTTTTCAGCACAACGAAGACATGCAGAAACTTCTCCGCCGGCAGATTGAAAATCTTTTAATAATTCTTGTATTTTAGAATCTTCTGCTAATAATTTTACTGTTGCACCCCATACAATTAAGTGAACTTCATCCCACCAGTTAAAGCGTATAGAGTTTCTTGCATACATAAAAACCATTAGTTCTGCTGTAATTGGATTATCGTTTATCCATAATATATTTAATCTTTTGCTCATAAATTCTCCATTATAAGTTAAGAGTTTATAAAATAAATAATAGTTCGATATCTAACTAATGTCAAGATGTTTTAGAAAGGTAAAATAATAACGAGAGAAGAAGAAACTTGCAATCTACTGAAAATTACTATATTTAATTGAAAGACTACTTTGCATTAATAAATTAAAATAAATTTCTATTATCTCGGAGATGACATGAACATTCTTATTTTTGGACCAAACGGAAGTGGAAAAGGCACACAAGGTGCTCTTTTAATGGAAAAATTTGGCATCGCACATATTGAATCAGGTGCTGTATTCCGTAAACATATTGGCGGAAATACTCCTTTGGGTCAAAAAGCTAAAGAATTTATTGATAAAGGTGAACTAGTGCCTGATGATATCACAATTCCTATGATTTTAGATATTTTAAAAGATACAGGTTCAGAAGGTTGGTTGCTGGATGGCTTCCCACGTAATATGGAACAGGCACGTAAACTAAAAGAAGCTCTAGAAGAAGCTAATATGACACTTGATTTTGTAGTAGAAATTCTTCTTCCACGTGAAACTGCTAAAAATAGAATTATGGGTAGAAGGCTTTGCAAAAACAATAATAATCACCCAAACAACATTTTTATTGAAGCTATTAAACCTAGTGATGATGTTTGTCGCGTGTGTGGCGGTGAACTTTCTGCTCGCGCTGACGATTTAGATGAAAATGCTATAAATAAACGTCATGATATCTACTATAACACTATTGACGGTACTCTAGCTGCGGCTTACTATTACAAAGATTTAGCAGCTCAAGGATATACAAAATATATTGAACTTGATGGTGAAGGAAGTATTGACTCAATTAGAGAAACTCTTCTTTCTTCATTATAACTAAAATTTAGAGATAGATTACTATCTAGGAAATACATTGAAATATTCAATCATTACACTATTTCCGGACTTTTTCTCAAGCCCTCTTTCTCACAGTCTTATGAATAAGGCTCAAGAAAAAGGGCTTGTGTCTTTTTCCTTTCACAATCCAAGAGATTACGCATTAGATAAGCATAAAAGCGTTGATGACACACCTTACGGTGGTGGCGCAGGAATGCTTATGGCTCTTCCTCCGCTTGCTTCTGCGATTGAAAGTGTAAAACCGATATCAAAAAAAGTCCGTTATATAGCTCTATCGCCTGACGGCGCACCACTTACTCAAGCAAAAGCAGAAGAGCTTTCTAAGGAAGAAGAGCTTGTTCTTCTCTGCGGTAGGTACGAAGGTTTTGATAATAGAATTTTTGATATCTATCCAATAGAAAAAATTTCGATGGGCGATTTTGTATTGAATGGAGGAGAGTCCGCCGCGCTTTGTTTAATTGAAGCAACTGCACGTCTTCTACCTAACTTTATGGGAAAAGAAGAATCTCACACAGAAGAAAGTTTTGGTGAAAGTGGCTTGCTTGAACACCCACACTATACGAAACCGCCTGAATTTCAAGGATATAAAGTTCCTGATGTTTTACTTTCTGGTAATCATGCTGAGATTGAAAAATATCGCCGTAAAGAGGCACTTAAAAAAACTTTTTATGCAAGACCTGATATTATAGAAAATCTTGCACTTGAAAAAGATGAACTTGAATTTCTTAAAGATTTACCTCATACAAGATGGGGAAGAAACCTCTCTCTTTGCTTGCTTCACCATCCAGTTCTTCTAAAAAATGGTGATACGGGCTCATCCTCTGTAACAAATCTTGATATTCACGATATTGCAAGAAGTGCCTGTACTTATGGTGCGCAGTCATTTTATGTTGTAACACCAATAGAAGATCAAGCAAAGCTTGTAAAAACTCTTACGAATTACTGGACTGATGGACAAGGTTCACGCGCAAATGTTGATAGACAAAATGCCTTATCACTTGTAAAGCACACCTACACATGGGAAGAAGCAAAAAAAGATATTGAAGAGCGCACAGGGCAGACTCCGTTAATCATTGGAACTTCAGCACAAATTCCAAAAGATAAAAAAGGAAGAGCAATTTTAAAGCCTAAATCGTGGTCAGAATTAAAAAAAATGCTTAAATCACAACAAATTCTCTTGCTTTTTGGCACAAGTCATGGCATACCTAATTCCTTGCTCATGCAATGTGATGCAATGCTCCCGCCCCTACGTGGATTGGCTAGATATAACCACCTCTCCGTAAGAGCTGCGGCAGCTCTCTGTCTTGATAGGCTTGTTGGTGAAATTGGATAATTCTAATTAGCTAATATCCAAAGACATATAGGTAAATGTTATCCTTGTATCCCCTGCTTTTTTATTGTGGGGCACTGCATAAACTAAGAGTTTCGGCTCTGTGTCTACTCGATAGGCATTGAATTAAAATGGAGTCCTAAAATGGATATTCTTAAAAGTATTGAACAAGAACACATGAGACTTGATCTTATCCCTTTCAAAGCAGGTGATAATATTAAAGTGTTTTACCGTATTATCGAAGGTGAAAAAGAACGTATTCAGGTTTTCCAAGGTAACGTAATCCGTATCAACCGTGGTACAACCGGCGCATCTTTCACAATCCGTAAAATTTCTGACGGAACAGGCGTTGAACGTATTATTCCTCTTCACTCACCATTCATCGATCGTATCGAAATGGTAACTGAAGGTGATGTACGTCGCTCACGTCTTTACTACCTCCGTAAACTCAAAGGTAAAGCTGCTCGTATCAAACCGAAAAGCCGCTTCAAACAAGCTTAGTTCTTTTACACGGATAATTTTTTATTATCCGTGTTTTTTTTGTTCTTTTTGTTTGAGAAGAATAGAATTTTTATTTTAAGACTTTTACACAAGCATAGTATTTTTATAAAGCAAATTTAATTCTCTTTTTTGCGAATGACATAAGTTCTAACATTTTGAATTTATAACTGTTAGTTTTTTAGAAAGGAGAAGAGAACTCGTGCTACGCTCGAAAGGGAAAAACCTCAACTTTTCTAAAAACGTGGTTTCCCCCTCTCGAAAATATTTTAACTCTCTAATAAACTTTCTCGAAGCTTTAGAATTTGGTCACGTACTTGAGCAGCTTTTTCAAATTCAAGTTCTTTAGCGTAAGAGCGCATTTCTTTTTCAAGCTTTTCAATAAGGTGAGCTAGCTCTTTTGGATTTGTTGGAATAGGTACTTGCTCTAATTTTGTTTTTGAGGATTTCCCTTTTCCTTTTGGTGCAATTGGGGTGTAGAGATTATCAAGTGAGTTATCAATCGCTTTAATAATGGTTTGAGGAATAATTCCATGCTCTTCGTTATAGGCAATTTGTTTTGTACGGCGTCTTGTAGTCTCTTCCATAGCAGCGTGCATAGATTTTGTATTTTTGTCGGCATACATAATTACTCGCCCTTCAGAGTTACGCGCAGCGCGTCCGAAAGTTTGAACAAGGGAAGTTGTAGAGCGTAGGAAACCTTCTTTGTCTGCATCGAGCATTGCAACAAGAGAAACTTCTGGAATATCAAGCCCCTCTCTTAAGAGGTTGATACCGATAAGAACATCAAATTCACCTTGTCTTAAACTTTTTATGATGGCTACACGTTCAAGAGTATCAATATCCGAGTGTAAGTATTTAGCATTAACATTCATCTGTTTAAAGTAGATAGATAATTCTTCTGCCATTCGTTTTGTGAGAGTTGTGATAAGAACTCTTTCATGCTTTGCGGCACGTATACGACATTCAGAAAGTAAGTCTTCCATTTGCCCTTTAGTTGGGCGAACTTCTACTATTGGGTCAACAAGTCCTGTTGGTCTGATGATTTGCTCAGCTATAATTCCTTGGCTTGCTTCAAGCTCCCACTTAGCAGGAGTTGCAGAAACATAAACGCATTGATGAACTCTTGTAAGATATTCTTCAAACATAAGAGGGCGGTTATCAAGAGCAGAAGGAAGTCGAAATCCAAATTTTACAAGGGTTTCTTTACGGCTTCTATCGCCTTTATACATTGCACCAATTTGTGGAATAGTCTGGTGAGACTCATCTATAAATATGAGAAAATCTTTTGGAAAATAATCGAGAAGAGTAGCAGGGGCATCACCCTCGTTTCTGTTATCAAGATGACGAGAATAGTTTTCAATGCCGTTGCAATATCCAAGCTCTTGCATCATTTCTAAATCAAGCTGTGTTTTTTGTTCAAGCCTTTGCGCTTCAACAAGCATATTTTCAGATTTGAGATATGCAAGTCTTTCTTGAAGTTCAATTCTGATATCGTGCATAGCTCTATCAATGTTTTCACGGTCAGAAACGTAGTGAGAAGCAGGGTAGATGATGGTTTTTTTCATCTTGCCTAAAATATCTCCTGTAAGCGGGTCAATTTCAGATATCGCTTCAATTTCATTACCGAAAAATTCTACTCTTAAAGCTTTTTCACGTTCATATACTGGAATAATCTCAAGCACATCACCACGTACTCTAAAAGTTCCACGGTGAAAGTCCATATCGTTTCTTGTATACTGCACTTCTATCATTTGACCAATGAGCTTATCCATACTGATTTTTTGCTCAACTTCAATCGGAATCATTAATTTAGCATAATATTCAGGCGAACCTAGACCATAAATACAAGATACAGACGCTACAATAATAACATCATCTCTTGTTAAAAGTGAATGAGTAGCGGCGTGTCGTAATTTATCTATGTTATCATTGATAGCAGAATCTTTTTCTATATAAGTATCTGATGAAGGAACGTAGGCTTCAGGTTGATAGTAATCATAGTAAGATACGAAATATTCAACCGCGTTATTTGGAAAAAGAGCCTTGAATTCTCCATACAGCTGAGCAGCTAAAGTTTTATTGTGCGCTAAGATAAGGCTTGGTTTTCCGCTCTGAGCAATAACATTTGCCATAGTGAAAGTTTTACCAGTTCCCGTAGCACCAAGAAGAACTTGATCCTTAACTCCAAGTTTTATATTGTCAACAATACTTGCGATTGCTGTTGGTTGGTCGCCCGTAGGTGTATTTTCAGATTTTAAGAAGAATTTTGGCATGAAGTGTCCTATTGTAACTGAGGGAAAGGGGAAACCACAACTTTTATAAAGGGAACTTTTCCCACGTTGTAGCTTTTCCTTTCCCCCAGAGACCTCTCTCTCTTTCCTTAGAAAATTTTAATTTTATCGCGTGAAATATAGAGTTTAATTTAAAAAGATATAAGTTCTAATTTATAGGATTAATCCTTAATTTGAAAGAAAAGCTATTATTTTATCCTCAAACCTTATCCAAGAGTGAAAAGATTTCTTTACTTTGAGGATAAAGGAGAAAATTTTTTGAGATAACTTATTCCTTTTCCGACGAGGAACGAGTCGGGAAAGAAATAGGGTTTCCAAGAAGACTTTCTCCACGGGGATTATCCCCTTTGGTCGCCGAAGGCATCTAGTATTTACTATCAACTATTCAATTTTTTTTCTTCTTCTTCGCGGAGAACACGCCTTAATACTTTGCCTATAAGAGATTTTGGAAGCTCTTCACGAAATTCGTAGAGTTTAGGAACTTTGTATCCGGCAAGTTTTTCTTTACAGAAGGCGACAAGTTCAGGGATAGTTATTTCTTCACCCGGTTTTGTAACGATATAGGCTTTGAGTTTTTCACCACGAGATTTATCAGGTACTGCGAGGGATACTGCGTCCTGAATTTTTGGGTGTTCGATTAAAACTTCATCAATTTCACGAGGATAAACATTGTATCCACCGATGATTGCCATATCTTTTTTCCTGTCGACTATGAAGATATATCCATCTTCGTCACGGTAGGCAATGTCACCAGTGTAGAACCAACCATTTCTAAGAACGTGAGCTGTTTCCTCATCTTTTTCCCAATATCCCGCCATAACTTGAGGGCCATTTATGATAACTTCACCCATTTCATGCACAGGCATTTCTTGAGTACCAGTTTCAAGGTCAACAATTTTAATGTAAGTTCCGGGGAAAGAAACACCAACTGAGCCTGGCTTTTTAAGACCATAGACAGGGTTTGCACTCACGCAAGGGCAGCATTCTGTTAATCCAAAACCTTCTGTTATGTTGGCATTAGTCAGTTTTGTGAATCTACGAAGTGAATCAACAGGGAATGGTGAAGCACCTACGATACAAAGATCAATACACGTTAAATCGTATTGTTCTATATCTTTTTGTTGCATAAGACCAATATAAACACTTGGTGCACCAATAAAAAGAACCGGACGATATTTTTTTATAAGCTCTAAAATATCACGAGGCACATAGCGCGGAATAGGTAGGGTAGGACTTGCGAGCATAGCAGGGAGTAAAACTGTTCCCATAAGTCCAAAAATATGGAAAAATGGCATAACCGCAAGAGATAATACTTCTTTATCTTCTTCTGGTTTAATAACGTGTGCTAATTGCTGCAAATGTGCGGACAAGTTTCGATGTGTGAGCATTGCCGCTTTTGAAAGACCGGTAGTTCCACCTGTATACTGCAATAAAGCTAAAGTTGTTTCAGGGGCTTCAGGGTATTCATTATATCGATCAGAAGATTTAAAAAGACGTTTGAATGGAATAATGGTATCTGTATAGTCCATTTTCACATAAGTTTTTTCGCGCTTTGCTTTAATAGGATATAGAAAGTTTAGAGGAAAAGCTAAAGCATCTGGAATTGAGGTTACAAAATATTTTTCAATTGGTAGTTTATCACGTAGGTTTTCAATTTTAGACCAAAATAAATCTAAAGTAACAAGAAATTTTGTTTGTGAGTCATTAAGGTTATAAACAAGTTCTCTTTCCATATAAAGAGGGTTTACCATAACCACAACGCCACCTGCTTTGAGAACAGCCCAAATTGCAATAATTGCTTGCGGAATATTCGGAAGCATTATGCCAACTCGCTCGCCTCTTTCTAAACCTTGAGCACGCAAAGAAGCCGCCATGATTTCAGATTTTTGGCGAAGTTCCTTGTAAGTCAATTTATAATTTTGAAAAATAATAGCTTGTCTTTTTGGGAACTTGTCAGCCGCATTATCTAAGTACCATTGAACAGCTTTAGCCTCATACTCGAATGTTTCAGGCACATTACCTTCAGGGTAGTGCAAAGCCCATTCGGGTGTATCTATAATATCAGTAGTCATAATTTCCTTATAATCCATTTAATCGGTAGTTAATTTTAATAAAATAATCTATTAAAGAAAAAGTTACAAGATAAAAATAATAACGATATTAAAAAAGTGAAGAGAAACTAAACTTAAAAACTCTAAGTGATTGTTTCTCTTCTAATACTTTTTATAAATTGCTTATAAATTTTCTTGGTAATCCTCTTGAAGGAAGTTTATAAAGCTTCTTACATGAGGAGGGATGTACTGATGCGGTCTGTAGGCGATTCCATAAATACGAGGAGCAAAAAGATGCGAGAGTGAATAAGTATTTAGATCAAAGCCATAGGTATCAGCTTGAATTTTATCTACAACAGAAATCCCAAGTTCAAGGGATACATATTGAAGTACCGTGAGGAAGAAACCTGTGTACTGCTCAACTTTAATTGAGAGATGACGTTTTTGTAGTTCTGTCATAACACAGTAGTCAAGGGGTTGCTCTCTAACTAATCCAATGATTGGTTGAGATGCTATATATTCTAGTGTAATAGGAGAAGGTGGAGGATTTTGCCAGCTTTTAGGCGTTACAAGTACAAGATCAGTAGAGAACACAGGATAGAATAGTGCATCAGGTGGTAGTAAGTCTTGTTGTGCAATCACAAAGTTACTTTTTTCGGCTGCATAAGATTGCTGAATAAAAGCCGCTCTTTCAGGGAGAACGTCAATTTCAATATTTGGAAATTTTTGACGATATTCCTTGATTTTTGAAGGCAAGTACTGCGCAGCAACGCCATAAGAGGCGATAATACTTATTTGACCGCGTAATTCGTTGTTATGAGCTATCTCGGTACGAATTTGTTGGAGCAGAGAAAATATTTTCGTAGCTATTGGATAAAGCTGCGAACCTTCAGGGGTGAGTCTTAAAGGGTTTGACTTACGATGAAGTAAACTTACACCTAAAGTATCTTCTAGTTTTTTTACTTGATAAGTAATAGAACTTTGCTTTCTATTCATTACCTCGCCAGCTCGTGAGAAAGAACCAGTCTGCACAACGTAATAAAAACCACGTAACCATTGGAGAAAGTCGCCGCTAAATTCTTCTGACATGCTTATCTCCTTCTTTTAAAGAATAGTTATCTAAAAACATTCATAAGGTATAACATATTCTGAAAAAATCTACAAGAAAAAACTATAACCCTTATTCGACAGGTGTATCTAGTAAGAAAATAGTGAAAATTATTTATTTTTCTCTGTTTTTGATTTCTTTAAAATCATTATAATACAATATCTTATATTTTTTGAAAAATGTTTAAATACATTAAAGTTAGCTTGTAAAAAATATGCAAAATAGATAGTAAAATATGTTATTTCAGTAGATAATAAAATATATTATTTTAGAATTATAAATAATAATCATTAATAAAAATAGAAAAAAGTGCAACTATTTTAATTGTTGACCATCTGTAAAAAATTTTGTATGCTGTGTGAGATTTTAACTGTTACAGTTAGAATTAATTTATAATTTTCGGAAAAAAAATGAAAAGTTATACAGCAAAACAAATACGTACATTATTTTTGGAATACTTTAAAGAGCACGGACATACCATTGTGGAGTCATCTCCTTTAATTCCGCGTGACGATGCAACTTTACTATTTGCAAACGCCGGTATGGTGCAGTTTAAAAAAATATTTCAAGGTGAAGAAAAACGTGAATATGTGAGAGCTACAACAAGTCAAAAGTGTTTACGTGTAAGCGGTAAACATAATGATCTTGAAAATGTTGGCAGAACAGCTCGCCATCACACTTTTTTTGAAATGCTCGGTAACTTTTCTTTTGGCGACTACTTTAAAGAAGATGCAATAAAATTTGCATGGAACTTTATAACAAAAGTACTTGAACTTCCTAAAGATATTTTATATGTGACTGTTTTTGAAGAAGATGATGAAGCTGCTGCTCTTTGGGAAAAAGTTGCAGGAGTAGATAAAGATAGAATCTTTAGAATTGGCGCAAAAGATAACTTCTGGGCGATGGGTGATACAGGTCCTTGTGGTCCTTGCTCAGAAATCTTTGTTGATCAAGGCGAAGATATGAAATGTGGTCCTACTTGTGGTATAGGTTCATGTGATTGTGACCGTTACTTAGAAATTTGGAACCTTGTTTTCATGCAATTCAATCAGACAGCAAATGGTAGAGAAAAACTTCCTAAACCATCTATTGATACAGGCATGGGGCTTGAACGTATGGCGGCTGTTTCTCAAGGAAAACGCTCAAACTTCGACTGCGACCTCTTCCAAGATATCATTCAATACGCGGCTGAATGTGCAAATGTAAAGTATAGCTTCAGCGCGCCTGATACAAATGACGTTGATACAGCACTTCGCGTTATTGCCGATCACTCACGTTCTGCGGCATTCCTTATTGCTGATGGCGTACTTCCTGGTAATGAAGGACGTTCTTATGTTCTTCGCCGTCTACTTCGTAGGGCTTTACGTTTTGCAACTCTTATGGGTGTAAGCGAATCATATTTATATAAAACAGCTGAAAAAGTTTGCGATGTAATGGGCGATGTTTACCCTGAACTTGTTGAATCAAAAGCTTTTATTTCACGCGTAGTTAAAGAAGAAGAAGAACGTTTTGCCAAAACTTTGAGTCAAGGTCTTGTTATGCTTGACGAAGAATTTGAAAAACTTAAATCTGAAAATAAAACAGTAATTAGTGGACAAGTAGCGTTCACCCTTTATGATACTTACGGTTTCCCTATTGATATCGTTGATGATATTGCACGTAAACGTGGTGTAACTGTTGACTTTGCTGACTATGAAAAATGTATGCTTGAACAAAAAACTCGTTCACGTAATGCACAAAAAGGCAAAGGCTTACTTGGCGCGGACGCTTCCGAAGGGAATAATGTGTTTAAACAATTAGTTGAAGATGGTCTTACAACATCATTTATCGGCTATGACAGTTTACAGGCAAGCGCACGTATTATTGCTCTTTTAGATGCAGATGGTGTTGCTGCTGAAAAACTTGAAACAGGCGAAAAAGGTTATATTCTTGTAAACCAAACTCCTTTCTATGGTGAATCTGGTGGACAAGTAGGAGATCAAGGAACAATTAAAGCTCCCGAAGCTCTTTTAATTGTATCAGACACTCAAAAACCTCTTGCAAACTGCTTTGTTCATGTAGTTGAAGTAAGCGAAGGCACTGTATACGCAGATCAAGAAGTTGAACTTGAAGTAACTGAAAGCATTCGTACTTCAACAGGACGTAACCATACAGCTACTCACTTGCTTCATAAAGCATTACGTACTGTTTTAGGAACACATGTTCAACAAAAAGGTTCGCTTGTAACTCCAGATAGATTGCGTTTTGACTTTACACATATTACAGCAATGACTCCTGAAGAAATTAAAGCAGTTGAAACAGAGGTTAACTCACTAATTCTTGCGAATCATGTAATTCAAACTCTTGAAATGTCACAACAAGATGCAATTGACTTTGGTGCAATGGCATTATTTGGCGAAAAATATGGTTCAACTGTAAGAGTTGTTAATGTTGGTGATAAAGATAGCGTTGAACTTTGTGGTGGTACTCACTTAGATGCTACCGGACAAATAGGTTCATTCCTTATAGTTTCAGAATCAGGAATTGCAGCGGGTATTCGTCGTATTGAAGCTGCAACCGGTTGGAATGCAATACAAGTTATCCAAAGTGAAAGAAGTGAACTTAGCACTTTAGCGCAATCACTTAAAGTAAAATCAAATGAAATTCTTCCACGAGTTCAAGCTCTTCAAACTGAAGTAAAAACTCTGAAGAAAGATCTTGAAAAAGCTAAACTTCATGGTGGAGCAGGAAAAGTTACAAATCCAACTGACTCTAAAGT
>CAYJOR010000061.1:0-15219 GCA_964371865.1 uncultured Desulfovibrionaceae bacterium
TAAATGGTTTTTAAGGAAGGGGGAGAGCTCGAGAGGGGGAAATAATTATGCAGAGCTCTTAGATAGTGTGTTTTAAGTATATTTAGTCTATAATCATTAATTAGGATAGTTTTTTAGGATTACTACATGGTAAATATTAGAAATCAAAATATTCACGAAATTATAGAGCGTGAGCTCGAGATGTTTTTAAATGTTAAACAAGAGAATGGTCCAGCCACTTGTCAGCAAAATCCAAATATGTTTCGTCATTGGAGATGGATGATTTTTTCTGTGCTTTCAGATGAATATATAGAATCTTATCTGCAAGATCTTATAGACGCTAAAGATTGCGGGCGCAACCTCTTAACAGAAAAATATGCACGCATGGATAATCTTATTCCTTGTGTCTCGCCCAATATGGATAAAGTAGTGGCCATAACTCAAGCAGAACGCTTTTGGCTTGTTGAACTAGGAAAAGAATTTCCTTTACAATTTGCAAATCAAACAAAGCGATTTGACTTTTACTTTTCAGCAGAAATAGAAACACTCTCTGAAAGAACCCTCGACTGTTATCTTGATTGTATAGCTAAGGCACAAATAGACGGACGCAACCTTGCAAAAGAGCGTTACCAGAATATAAATGCGCGGTTAGATTACCCTAGTTTAGCAGAAAGAGAAGTACAACTGGAAAAACGTTGCGCATAAACTTCTACAAAAATTGATATTAGTAGAGTTGTAAATCAAGAATAGGACATAAAAAAAGGTATCGGGAATTCCACGATACCTTACCGTTATCTACTGTGAGGGTAGTGTTTGATATATGTTACATAGAATCTATATCAATATTCAGTTTTTTCATTCTTTTTCTCAATGTACTTGGATTAATTTGTAAAAGTTCTGCCGCACCACCTTTACCATTTATTTTATAGTGGCACTGCTTTAACACTTTTTTTATATGATGTGCCATTACGTCATCGAGTGCATATATTACGTCATTTTCGTTATTCTCAGAATCTTTTTTTTCAGAAGTACTTTTTGTAAGGAATAGTGCATGTTCTAATTCCTTTTGAATTATTTTTTTTATATCTATATCTACATCATCGATAATCTTATTTTCTTCATTTATATACGGCAAATAATGCGCAAGATTAAGTTTGTCGTTTGGATTTAAAGTAAGTGCGCGTTCTATTAAGTTCTTCAGTTCACGCACATTACCCGGCCATGCGTACTCACGCAGAAAATTAATTGAATTTTCAGCTAATTCTATTTCACTTTTTCTGTCTATTTTTTTACAGTACTCTTTAATAAAGTAATGAATAAGCAGTGGTAAATCATCAATTCTTTCTCTTAAAGGAGGTAAAACAAGAGGAAAAACATTAAGTCGATGGTATAAATCGCTACGGAAAAGCCCTTTATCTATCATTTTTACGAGCAGTTGGTTCGTCGCCGCAATTATACGTACATTTACTGTAATAACAGTATTTCCTCCTACTCTTGTAACTTCATTATCCTGTATTACACGCAATAGCCTTACTTGCGATTGCAAACTTAATTCACCAATTTCGTCTAAAAATAAAGTTCCACCACTTGCCCGTTCAAAAACACCAGCTCTATCTGTTAATGCGCCTGTAAAAGCACCCTTTTGATATCCAAAAAGTTCGCTATCTATAAGTGATTCAGGTATAGCTCCACAATTTATTTTGAGATATGGCTTATGCTTTCTTGTTGATAACTCTTGTACTTTATTTGCAATAAGTTCTTTACCTGTGCCTGTTTCACCCATAATAAGGACGGGTGCATCTGAGTGTGCTAATTGCTCTACCATTTGCAGTATACTAGTAAATTTTGTATTTTTGCCTATTATTAGAGTGTCTTGATTTGCGTTATTGTTTTTTGTTTGTTTTGTTTGATTCTCTAATTGTTGCTTGAGAGTTTCAATTTTTCTGTGCTGTAATAAATTTTTCATTGCAAGACCAAGTGAATCTTGCATTATTCGCACTAATTTTTCATGCTCTTTTGTAAAACAATTTCTTGTATTACCTATAAGTGCAAAATGTCCTACAACTTCATCACCAGCTGATAATATCATTACTAGATAGGTTCTATCAATATTAGGAATGAAATCAGCTAAAAAGCGACCAAATTCGCTTGCTAATGATTTTGGCAACCATGTCTGCCCATAATCAAGATTGCCTATTAGTTCATGTTTTCCTAATGCTTCAATATGAGCTGAGCTTGTGGGCATGAGAATATTCAATTCATAATATTTTTCATGAGTTAGCAAAAAATCTAAATGAACGGAATGGTATTGAGGTAAAAATCGATGTAAGGAAATAGCGTCTATAGGCAGATAATCAGAAAGAAAATTAAAAGTAGCTTGCATAGCCTCGGGAAGATGGTGAGAACTATTTAAACTAGCCATAAGTTTTTGTAAAAATTCATAAGTAAGTTCAGTATTTAAATTTGAATTTTTTTCCATTTCCTTTTCCTTTTTATCTAAATTCTACTATTCAGGTATAATCTCTAATAGTTAATTAGATTTTTCAAATTAATTTATCAATATGACAATTATCTATAGTTTATTTTCGTATAATCTGCAAGAAAAATTACCCTATAGTATAATATTTATATTATAGGGTAATTTTATGAATATAATACAAATACTGCTTAAATATAATTTTTAATAAAAAATTAACATATTGAAATAATTATAAAAATAATTGGCATGTTTTTTGCTAATAACATACTGATTTATTATCTCTAATAGCGAGAAGGAGTATTTTTATGGCAGACGACATTTCAAGAAAAACACATTATCATTCAACAGTAGGCCGCAGAACATTTATGAAAATGTTAGGAATGGGCGCAGGTGCTGTTGGATTTGGCTCAGCAATGGACAGTGAAGCATTTGCAGGATTTAAAGATCTTGATGAAATGATAGCATCTCCTTTTGGTGACAGAAATCTTCCTTTTTGGGTAAAAGAAGTTGACGAACCAACAATCGAAATCAACTGGGACGAAACAGTGCCACATCCTGGTTTTCCAGCAACACTCTTCAACCGTGCCGGTTGGGATGATCCTAAAGGTTGGGATGATGCAGTTGCAAATAACGTAAAAACAACTGTTGAAAAAGTTAAAAATAACACTCCTGGTTATTCATTAAAAGATAGAGCATTAGCTGATGCGAACACTTGGGGTTGGGCACCATCAACTTCACTAACACCAGCATGGGGTGACGCCAAAGTTCAGAAAAAAGACGATTGGGAACACCCAACAACTTTCTGGGAACCTCAAGATTATGGCGTGCCTAAACACGAAGGTACACCATTAGAAAACTCACGTATGCTCCGCGTTGCAGGACGTATTCTTGGCGCAGCTGATATGTGTTTTGTGAAATTAGATGAAAAAACAAAGAAATTACTTTATAATGATATCCGCTTTGAAGATGTTGAGAAAGGTTATCAAGATGGTAGACAATATGTTCTTCCTTCAAATAAAGAACTTTATGTAATTTGTGCAATTATTCCACAATCATTATGGATGGCACAATATACTGACAGAATGAGCTGGGCTTCATCAAACACAGCTGCTTACTCACGTGCAAATATCTATCAAAGAAGATTACAAGTATTCTTACGTGGGCTTGGATATCAACACTATGCAAAAGGAACAGGCTCAATCGGTCGTACAGTTGCTTTTGGTATGTTAGCAGGTCTTGGTGAAGGCACACGTGCTGGTATTTTATGTTCGCCACAATGGGGAACTAACTTCCGTCAAGTTGCTCTAACAATTACAGATTTACCACTTGCAGTAACAAAACCAATTGATGCTGGTATTGTTCAGTTCTGTAAAGATTGTATGAAATGTGCGGATATGTGTCCATCAGGCGCAATTCCAAAAGATAGAGAACCATTCTGGCCGAAAAACGATGTGCCTTGGCAAGCAAAAGGCTATAAATCATGGTTCCAAGATGGTAAAAAGTGTTATAGCTACATGCTTGGTGGCGAGCCAGATTGTTCACGTTGTCAAACAGTTTGTCCATTCACAAAATACGATGTTGCAGTAATGCACGATTTAGTTCGTATGTCTATCGCTAAAGTTCCACAACTAAATACTATTATTCGTGATATGGATGATATCTTTGGTTATGGCCCTGAACCAGATCCAAATAAAACTCCGTGGGATGTAAACCCAATGGATATCCCACTATTCGGTCTTGATAAATCTAGATCATAAGATAAAAATTAAGGAGTATATAGTATGCGTTTAGTTAGCTGGATTTGGTTTTGGTATGTAGTTACTGGTTTTGCAATGGGCGTGAGTCTTATGTGCTTAGTTCAATGGGCTAAAACTAGATCTGTTTCGTTTAAGGTGTATGAGTGGGCTGGAATTATTTTGAACTTGCTTATTTTTATGTTCCTTGTTCAAACATTCATAGGATCTTACGAAGAAATGGTACCGCGCGCTGCATGGCTTAGTGTTGTATTTATGGGTATACCAATGGTTATTATTGGTGTACTTACCATGCGTTCAGTGCAAAAAAGATTAAAATAATCTAGATAGTGTCGTCAAACAAAGCATTTTCATCTATCCTTGATAGACATGGAAAATAATCTTTTGACGACAATCTCTAAGAGCCATAAGTATGAGGTCAAGTCGTGGCCTCATACTATCTACATAAAAATAAAGTTGATACTATGTCAGAACTAAAAGAAATAACTATACAAAAAAAATCAAAAGATTGGGACTTTATACTGGCTATTGTAGCTATTATTCTTGTTTTATTTGCATTTATATATGGCTATAATCAAAGCGCAAGTTCTATTGTTCCCTCATTACAACGTGCATTGCCACAAGCACAAAGCTTTGAGCGTATAGACGATTTTACCTATACGGCATATAAAGCAGAAAATGAATTTTTAGCCTATATTTCACTTGGACAAGCAAATGGTTATGGTGGCCCGCTACAGCTTGCAGTTGCCACAGATTTACAAGGAAGCGTTATAGGTATTTCAGTTGTTGAACAAAGAGAAACCCCAAGTTGGTTTAAAAAAGTAACAGATCACGGCTTCTTAAAAACACTTATAGGTAAAAAATATAACGATTCTTTCATCGTAGGTGAAGATGTTCACGCCGTTTCCGGAGCAACTGTTACGTCAAGAGCAATGGCACAAGCAGTTTTAGAAGCAAGCAGAAATATAGCAGGCAATCAATTAGATTTTTCAGTGCCACCAAAAGAAGTTGCTAAAATACAATTTGGTATTCCTGAAATTGTGTTGCTTATACTTTATGCTGTTGGATTTATAGGTCATCGTAAAAGTTTCAAATACACAAAGCAAGCAAGATGGTTTAGTATGCTTGTAGGTATGCTTGTGCTTGGATTTATGTATACAAATCTTTTGACTATTTCCTATATAAATCAATTCTTACTTGGTTTTTGGCCAGATTGGCATACAAATCTGTATTATTTTATGCTGCTTGGTGGTGTGTTTCTTGTTTTGCTTATTGACAATAAAAACCCTTACTGCCTATGGATGTGCCCTTTTGGGGCTGCTCAAGAATGTATGGGCTTAGTGGGTGGAGCAAAGCAAGCTAAGACTAACCCTAAAACTACTTCTACAATAAAATGGGCACAAAGATTTTTAGCGCTCACTGCTGTTATAGTGGCTTTACTATTCAGAAACCCTGGTTTATCTTCTTATGAAATTTTTGGTACACTTTTTACACTAAATGGCACTATCTTCCAATTTTGGATATTAGCTATGGTACTTATTGTATCTATCTTTTTTAGGCGACCTTGGTGTACTTTCTTGTGTCCAATTCCACCAATTGAAGGTTTTGTAAAACTCTTTAGAAAAAAAGTGAAAGATGCTATATGGAAAAAGAAATAAAAAATACAGGTATGTTTAAACAAAATATTGTATCAATCTTTGCCCTTGTTTCAATATTACTTCTTTTTGCTGAAATAGGTTCAAATATTCGTGATGAACTTATTAGACAAGCAGAAGTTGAAGCTTTAATTTCACAATCAAAATAAATTAATTACAATACTTTAAATCTTACCACAGGTGATTGGATTCAACTTCAGTCAAAATATAAAATCAAGTTGAGAGAGAAATAACTTCAATCTTAGCTTGATTTTTTATTAACAATATATGAGTATGAATAGATAAAGTCATAAAAAGGAATTTATATGAACAAAATTATTACAATATTCTGTTTAAAACTTCTTACTTTCTTAATGTTTGCAATATCACCTTCATTGCTCTATGCTAATGATATTTATAAAGAAACAAAAATTCTCTTGGGTACATATATAACAATACAAATAAACTCCGAGAATGAAAATAGAGAGCAGGTCGTGAAACAATGTTTTAACCGAATAGAAGAACTTGGAAAAATCTTTACAAGGCATGAATCGGGTGTTCTTTCAAGACTCAATAAAGATAAAATTGTTAAAGATGCACCTTATGAATTTATCTCTCTATTAGAAACAAGTTCAAGTATTCAAGAAGCAACTCACAATGCGTTTAACCCGTCAATTTTACCGGTGCTAGAATATTTAGAAAGTTTAGATGAAAAAGATACTCTTGATAAAGAAAAAATAACAAGCTTATACAAGGCAGTAAGTAATAATCCTTATGTTATAGAAAATTCAACAGTAACACTTAACAGTCTACAAACAAAAATCACTTTAGATGGAATAGCAAAAGGATTTATTGTTGACGAAGTATGCAAAATACTTGATGAAAATAACATTAAAAATTATTTAGTAAATGCAGGCGGTGACATTCGTGCAAAAGGAAAAGCACAATCGAATTTCTTTTCTTCTAAGTCATGGATACTTGCAATAGAAGATCCAGAAAAAGAAGGAAATTATCCTTCACTTATTGAATTAAATGATATGGCATTAGCTACTTCTGGCTCATATGAAAAACATTTTAGAGATAATCTTCATCATATTGTAATACCTACAATTTCAAGTAATTATACTATTGGTGAAATTTCCGCTCCAATTAAAAGCGTGTCAGTTTTAGCGCCTAATGCCACACTTGCAGATGCACTTGCAACAGCTTTTTCTTGTATGACAAAAGAGATGGTGGCTACTTTTGTCAAAAATAATCCAGATATTGCTTATTTTATCATAGACGATAAGGATGAAGTTACTTTTTCACCTAATTGGCCTAAGAAATAATTTAGAAATGCAGCCTAAACTAAATCAGTAAAAATTGCGTCAATAAAGTTAGATAATTCTTCAGGATTTATGATGATTTCTAAACCTTTTGCTCCACCACTTATTGCGATTTCATCAAAAAGAATTGCAGTTTCGTCTATGAAAGTAGGGTATTTTTTCTTCATACCAATTGGAGAACAACAACCGCGCATATATCCGGTGAGAGAAAGAAGATCTTTCATTAGTATCATTTCGATTTTTTTATTTTTACTTACTATTGCAGCTTTTTTTAAGTCGAGTTCGCTGTTTATTGGTATGCAAAAAATATTGATTCCTGTTTTATCACCTTTTGTGACAAGAGTTTTAAAGATTTCATCTTCAGCCATACCTGTTTGCTCTGCAATGGTATCGGTAGAAAAATTATCATTGTCAAATTCATATTCATGTGTTCTGTAGCTGATTTTTGCAGAGTCTAGAAGTCGCATTGTATTTGTTTTTATCAAGATAAATCTCCTTTCTAAAGTTCTTTCTTTCTAAAATAAAAAAAGCTGATAATAGGTACAAGATAAAGAAAAAAAGCGTAGAAAACACTTGTTATAGGTGCGTCTATATTAGCAAGAGTAAGTGTGCAAGCTATGTTCCAAGGAATAAAGGCGCACATAATTATAGCTGTATTTTCAATGGCGTGTGCGAGGTTTTCATTTCTACTATACTGTTTTTCGCATAAAGATTTTGTTAGAAAAATTGAGAGTGTCTGATTACAAGTCATCATACAAGTAAGTAGTCCTACAATAATTGTGCTGCCGAATGGAGTAACTCTTGTTGAGAGTTTAGCAATATGCTTGTGCATGCCATCAAAGAAATTAGATGCCTTGAATAAACCCATATATGATGAAGAAACTGCAACTATGCAACATACTGTAAACATAGAGCTTAGCCCTCCACCGGCAAGAATGTTATTGAGTTCAACATTATTACTTTGAAAGCCAAACCAATAGAATTTTAGTAAGTCAAGAGGAAGAATATTCTGCATATAAATACTTATAATACTTGCGGTTACAACGCTTGAAAGCATAACTATTCTTGTATTTACCCTAAAAAGAGCAAGCAATACTACAAGTACAACCGGAATTATAGTTTCCCAAGTAAGATTGAAATTTTCTCTAAATAGATTAAGAGTATCATAAGGTATTGTACTTTCAGAGTTTTCATATCCTAGAAAGATATAAAGAATACAAGTGATCACAGTTGGAATTATGCACGAACGAAACATGTTTTTAATGTTTGTAAAAATATCTGTCCTTGTTATCTTTGCTACCAAATGCGCACTTGATGACATAGGCGACATTCTATCACCAAAATAACTGCCCGATAAAATAGCACCTCCTAAATAGGCGGGATCTATATTTAAAATATTCCCCATCGTCATACAAATAACGCCGATACTCGCTGATGTTCCGAAAGACGTACCGGTAAGCACTGAAATAAAAACACACAATAAAAATGTACTCACCAGAAAAAGTGACGGAATAAGAATATATGAGGCATTTACAACAAGATAAGCAATAGCTCCCGATGCTCTCCAAGTAGCTGTAAGTATACCGATAAGTGAGAAGAGTATAAGAATATTCCCAATAGTTTTTGTATGCTCAAACGAGAGAAGTAAAACTTCTTTTGGATTACAGCCCTTACGAAGAGCATAGCTAAAGAAGAGGATATATCCAATAGTTAGCGCATAAAGAAGATGTATGTCAAAAAGCATTGTAAAGAGCAATACTAAAGAAAAAAGAGCTATTACTAAATATTCCATTGAAAAAACCTGACCTTATTAAATGAGAGCTGTAAGTGTAATCTTGTAATTCAAACTTATTGCAAGAGCAAGGTATAACAGAGCTATAAAAACTGTCAAGAAAATCACATCGACCTACTTTACGATTTTTTGAGGGGGAAAACCACATTTTTTTGATAAAAATGAGTTTTTCCCCCTCAAACTCCCCCTTTCCTTAAAAAACAACTAACAATAATTCTAATAGTTAGAAAAATATAGAGTAAATACAAATTTATTTGTGAAGTATACTTTATATAAAATAATATAGATTGACGATGGTAAGAACATGGATTAATCTTGATAATAATTTAGGAGGGTTTATGAAAAAAATATTTGAAAATTTAAAAATCAGAAATACTCATATTGAAAATAGAATTTGCGTTCCTCCAATGGTCTGCCGCAAATTTTGCGATGAAACAGGCTATGTTACAGAAGATAATATAAATCACTACAGTAAGATTGCTAAAGGTGGTTGTGGTTTGATTATAGTTGAGGCTACAGCAATTAATAAAGAGGGTAAACTTGCTTTTACACAATTAGGTCTTTGGGAAGATGCTCAAATCGCCGGGCATAAAAAGCTTGTAGATGAATGCCATAAAGAAAATGTTCCTGTACTTTTGCAGGTGCATCATGCAGGAGTCATGGGAGTTGCAGACAAGCTTGTTTCAGCTTCCAAATACACTCTAGGAGAAAATAAGGCGAGGGAGTTAGAGCAAGATGAGATTATAGAAATCGAAAATGAATTTCTGGATACCGCTCTAAGAGCAGAGAAAGCAGGGTATGACGGCATAGAAATTCATGGAGCTCATAGCTACTTACTTACTCAATTTCTAAATGAAAGAGTAAATAAAAGAGACGATGCTTACGGGCAAGATAAAATGCTTATCGTCAAAAATATATTCAGGAAAATTAGAGAAAAAACAAATAATGACTTTATTATAGGTATAAGACTCGGCGCTTATGAACCTACACTTGAAGATGGAATTATATATGCAAAAAAAATAGAAGAAATCGGATTTGATTTTATCAATGTCTCTTTTGGCTTTATGCAGGAAATGGAAGACTCTACACCCACAGACTTTCCATTTTCCAGTCATATTTATGGAGCCAGTCAGATAAAAAAAGAGGTTAATATTCCAGTATTCGCAGTAAATGGAATAAAAAGTAAAGAACAAGCTCAAAACATTCTCGATTTAACAGATGTTGATATGCTTTGTATTGGACGTGGTGTGCTTGTCAACTATAATTGGGCAAATGATGCTAAAAATAATAAAGATGTTGGAAAGTGCGTAGAGTGTCCAAGTTGTTTCTGGAGAGGAGGGCGTAGCGATTGCCCTGGTAAAAGCTTATTCTCTAAAAACGTATAAAATATAACTATTTATTTCTATAGAAGATTTGACACAAAATAAGGTTTAGTATATATAACCAGTCTAATATTTATTGCTATATAGATGTTAGACTGGCAGTTCTAAGGCATAAGAGTAATTTTATGCAAGTTAAACCTTTGTACAATTAGTGAACGTTTCACTGAGAAAAGTTATAATTTTCTTTTTAGAAACACACCTTAGCTTAGCGATAAAATCTAAGCTCTTGACATTACTTAAATTTTTTTTTTAAGGAAGTGGGAGAGAACTTGTTCTCGCTCGAGATGGTGAAACATTGTTTTTGACACGAAAATTTGTTTTTCCATTCTCGAAAATAATTGTGCAGAGATTGTAAGTTTATTTTTTTAATTATTTTGAGAGGGTAAAATGGCTGAAAAACAAAGAGTAAAACGCGCTCCAACTTTATTTGAGGCATTGCTTCCAATTGTGGCAATGCTTCTAATTTTGTTCTACGGTAAGGGTATTATGGGCTGGCAAACAGAACCATTACTTATTATAGTTGCAATTATTGCCGGTTTTGTTGCACTACGCGTTGGCTGTACTTGGGATGAGATGATGAATGAAATGTCGCAAAAAATCGCAAAAGGTATGCCGGCTATTTTAATTCTTACTTCTGTTGGTGCGCTTATTGGTACATGGAAAGCATCAGGCACAATTCCTATGATGATTTACTACGGTATCCAAATTATCGACCCTGCTTTACTCTTGGTAACAGCTTTCTTACTTACAGCTCTTGTTTCTATTGTAACTGGTACATCTTGGGGATCAGTTGGAACAATAGGTGTTGCATTTATTGGTATTGCAAGTGGTTTGAATGTTTCTTTAGCTGCTACAGCCGGCGCGGTTGTTGGCGGATCGTACTTTGGTGATAAACTTTCTCCATTGTCTGATACTACAAACCTTGCGCCTATTGCAGCTGATAGTGAACTTTACTCTCATATTAAACATATGCTTTGGACAACAGTTCCGGCATCAATAATATCTTTAGTTGTTTATTATTTTGTAGGTTCAAGCTCTGATGTTGTTTCAGCTACTAATCCGGAAACAATTACAACAATGCTTGAAACTCTTTCAACAATGTATCATTTCAATATAGTGCTTCTTATTCCACCTGTATTAATTCTTGCAGGATCTGTATTGAAGTGGCCTACAATTCCTGTCATGCTTGCTTCTTCTATACTTGCCGGTGCGCTTGCTTTCTTTATTCAAGATGTAACACTTGCAAATATTTTGAAATCAACAGTTGGTGGCTTTAATGTTTCTATGATTGTTCGCCCTGACTTTGATCCTTCAACCGTAATTTGGGAAGTAACTCGACTCATTAATGGTGGTGGTATGGCCGGTATTATGGCAACAACACTACTTGTGTTCTGTGCTTTCTGCTTTGCTGGTATTATGAGCTGTGCCGGTTGCCTTGATGTAGTTCTAAAAGCTATGCTTAGTGTTGTAAGATCAGTTGGTGGACTTGTTCTTAGCACTGTTGTTTCATGTTTGACAGTTGCACTTACAACAGGTAATTCTTATTTATCAATCCTTGTTCCTGGTGAACTGTTCTCAGATGCGTATAAAAAACGTGGATTGGCAACAGTAAACTTATCACGTACACTTGAAGATGCGGGAACAGTTGTTGTACCAATTATTCCTTGGTCAGCGGCGGGTGCATATATGGCATCAACTCTTGGTGTGCCTGTTCTTGATTTCTTACCTTGGGCGATTCTTTGTTACAGTGGTTTTATTATTGCTATTTTCTATGGTTTCACTGGAATTGGTATTAAAAAAGCTGACGTTGCTGAAGAAGTAAAATAATACTATAAAATCTAGAGCTCTGCATAATTATTTTCGAGAGAGGGAAACCACGTTTTTGTGTCAAAAACGGGTTTTCCCCCTCTCGAGCTCTCTCCCTTCCTTAAAAACCGTTTACAGAAATATCAATAAGCTAGAAAACAACACTAAAGTAAAAAGAAAATTATTAGCTTTTCTCAATAAAATGTTCAGCAATTATGCAGAGGTCTTTATAAAACAGTGAGTTAGACATAACTTAAGTTACTTTAATATACTCTAACTGTTTTTTAAGGAAAGGGGGAGTTTGTGGGGGGAAAACTCATTTTTATAAAAAGGGAACTTTTCCCTACAATGAGCTTTTCCCTCTCAATACTATAGAGTAGTTAAAAATAACATAATAATATATAAAGGGAAGACTATGCTACATATTAAAAATGCAAATATATATGCACCTGAACCGCTTGGAGTGCAAGATATACTTATACAAAATGGTGAAATTGTTGCAATTGGTAAAGATTTATCTGTAGAAACAAATGCGTTTAATGTTGAAGTTATAGATGCTAAAGGGCAAACAGTTCTTCCTGGTTATATTGATCAACATGTGCATGCAATTGGTGGTGGTGGTGAAAGCGGACCTCATACAAGAACGCCTGAACTTTTACTTTCTGATATAATATCAGCCGGAGTAACAACGGTTATTGGTGTGCTTGGTACTGATGGAACAACTCGTCACCCTGAGAGCTTGCTTGCTAAAATCCGAGGTCTTAATCATGAGGGTATAACAGCGTATATGCTGACAGGCTCTTATGAATTACCGCTTGTGACTATTACAGGCGACGCACGTAAAGATATCATAGTTGTGAATGAAATCCTTGGTATTGGCGAGGTTGCATTATCTGATCATCGTTCATCTCAACCAACTATTGACGAAATGAAAAAACTTGCGACTCATGCAAGATTAGGCGGAATGCTTAGCG
Source organism: uncultured Desulfovibrionaceae bacterium (assembly GCA_964371865.1). Classification (GTDB taxonomy): domain Bacteria; phylum Desulfobacterota; class Desulfovibrionia; order Desulfovibrionales; family Desulfovibrionaceae; genus CAYJAZ01. Next base: position 13,126 of record CAYJOR010000061.1, read on the forward strand.
GTAAAGCCGGAGTTTTGCAAATACATATGGGGTCAGGCAAATCAGGTCTTTCAATGCTCTTTAAAATTCTTGAAGAAAGTGAAATTCCTGCAAAGCACTTTATCCCGACGCACATTAATAGATCATATGAACTTCTAAAAGAAGGTATAAAATTCGTAAAACTTGGCGGGTATATAGATATTACTTCAAGTATATCAGTTGAGGATATCAGCCAAGAGGGTATTCTTACTCCAGCCAAAGCTATGAGAAAATGCTTTGAAGCGGGTATTGACTTTGAACGTGTGACAATGAGTTCAGACGGTAACGGAAGTATGCCGATTTTTGATGAAAATGGTGAAGTTATAAAACTCACTGCTGCAAAAATGCACTTATCGCATGATCAAATTAAAAAAGCTATCTTGGATGAAAAAATGGCTACTGAAGTAGCAATTTCAGTTTGTACAAAAAACCCTGCAATAGCAAATGGGCTCTATCCTAAAAAAGGAACAATTGCAGTTGGTAGCGATGCGGACCTTACTTTTGTTGATAAAGAATTTGATATTGATACCGTTATAGCAAAAGGGCAAGTGATGATGAAAAATAAAAACTTGCTTGTAAAAGGCACTTTTGAATAGTTGTAATAATCAGAAATAAGTTTAATTAAGGCAAGTGCAATAATAGTGTTACTTGCCTTAATTTTTACTTGAAAAGCTCTAAAATAAAAGAGAGTTGTTTTAAAGAATTTTTTATTGTATAACACTTATCAGTCTAAAACGAGAAAAATATAAATTCAATCAAATTATAATTTATTTAATAAAAAGAGATTGAAAAGCAATTAGATAAATTTATTGAGGAGGAAGCTATGAAGTACAAAATTTCTGATGAATTAAATGTATTCCAACTACTGAAATTTGCAATGCCAACTTTGTTTATGATGGTAATTTTTTCAATATATACTATAATTGATGGGCTTTTTGTTTCGCGCTTTGTTTCATCTGAGGCTTTGGCGGCTTTGAATATTGCTTATCCACTTGTTATGTTTTTGGGTGCCTCAGCAACGATGTTTGGAACGGGTGGCAGTGCTTTTGTATCTCAAAGAATGGGTATGAAAAAGCAGAAGCTTGCAAATAAATCATTTACCCTTATAATTGCGGTTTTAGTTGCTTTATCTCTTGCTTATTCAACTATTTGTCTTGTCTTTATAGATGAGCTTGCCTCTTTTTTAGGAGCAAATGAAACTGTTATTGCAGATGTAAAATCTTATGCTTATCCTATGGTAATTTTTGGTGTTTTCTTTTCACTGCAAATGGCGTTCAGTTGCTTTTTTGTAGCAGCGGATAAACCTACACTTAGTTTTTATCTCACGCTTACTGGCGGGATTTTAAACGTAATATTTGATTATATTCTTATTGTACTTTTAGATTTTGGAATTGCGGGTGCAGCTTATGCAACAATATTAAGCTGGATTGTACCAAGTATAGGTGGAATCGTCTTTTTTTCTAAGAATACTGAAGGATTACGATTTGCAAAACCGCATTTTCACTTAAGCGTTCTGACAAAAAGCATGTCAAATGGTTCTTCAGAGATGGTAGGACAGTTAAGTCAACTTATTACAACTGTAGCTTTCAATGTTATTATGATGCGTTATCTTGGTGCGGATGGTGTATCTTCAATTACGGCGGCATTATATTTTGCTTTTCTTGTAAACTCTGTAATTATAGGCTTTTCTTTTGGAGTTGCCCCTGTAATCTCCTATCACTACGGAGCAAAAAATAGTATTTACTTGCGAAAAGCTATACGTAATTGTTTTTGTATAATTTTTGCTATGTCTAGCATGGCGTATTTATTTGGATTTTTCCAATCTTCTACAATTGCAGGCCTCTTCTTTGAGAAAGGTACGCCTGTATATGAAATAGCAGAGCACGGACTTTTTATCTATTCAACAGCATTCTTATTTGTTGGAACAAATTTCTTTACATCTTCACTATTTACTGCTCTAGGAAATGGTTTGGCATCAGGAGTGATTGCATTTTGTAGAGCTTTGCTTTTCGTCAATATGTGTATCTTTGGATTTTCATATTTATGGGAGGCAGAGGGATTATGGTTTGCAGTGCC
>CAYJOR010000062.1:0-14969 GCA_964371865.1 uncultured Desulfovibrionaceae bacterium
ACAAATAATAGAATGGAGTTACTTGGTGTAATCTTTGCTTTTCAATCTCTTAAAGAACCTTGCATTGCAGACGTTTATACAGATTCTCAATACGTTACAAAAGCCATCAAAGAATATTGGTTAAAAAATTGGCAAAAAAACGGTTGGAAAACTGCCAATAAAAAAGATGTTAAGAATAAAGATCTTTGGATTCTACTTCATTCGCAACTACTCAAGCATACTGTCGATTTTAAATGGGTTAAAGGGCATGCAGGACATCCACAGAACGAACGATGTGACTAGCTTGCTCGCAATGCTGCAACCGGAACAGATTTGTTAGTAGATGAAGGGTATATAGATTAGACAGTGCCTTCAAATTATTTTATTTAGAAAATATAAAAATGCAAAGAGGGTGAAAGTACATTTTGAACTAAAGTGTACTTTCACCCTCTCTTAAAAAACTTGCTTTATATACTATTTAGAATATTTAGCATTATATTCTTCTTCTGAAAGAAGACCTTCAGGAGTAGATGAAGTTTTAATTTTGATAAGCCAACCTTCAGAATAAGGTGAACCATTTACAACTTCTGGTGTAGCATCTAAAGCTTCGTTGATTTCAACAACTTCACCGTCTACTGGTGAGTAGATATCAGAAGCAGCTTTTACTGATTCAACAGCAGCAAATTCTTTTCCTTTTGTAAGTGTATCGCCAACAGCTGGAAGGTCGATATAAGTGATATCACCTAATTCAGCTTGTGCAAAATCACTAATTCCTACTGTTGCAATTCCGTCTTCAATAACAATCCATTCGTGGCTGTCTGCAAAAAGTCTTGTACTCATTGTGGTATACTCCTATAATTTAATGCGTGCTATACTTTACTTATAGAAAAGCAGCACGACTTTTTGTGCGTTAATATTTATTCTAGATAGAAGTGAAAAACATATTTAGACGACACTATCTAGAGGGTCTATTTCCCATTTATTTATTTGTGAAAAAGAATATAGACAACTTTTTTCTTTTAAACAAGTCTATTTTTCTCAGCTTAAATATCAGAGCCGATACGCTTTTCCATATTAAATTCTCTAATAAAAATATCCCAACTTGTAACAAAAAGAGTAGCAATAAGTGGTCCAATTACAAAACCATTCATTCCTGCCATTGTAAATCCGCCAAGAGTAGAGAGAAGAACAAGATAGTCAGGAAGGTTGGTGTCACGCCCAACAAGTAAAGGGCGAAGAATATTATCTACAAGCCCAATCACTCCAATCCCAAAAGCTATAAGTATTGTACCCGATAAAATATCTCCTGTTGCCATAAGATAAAGAGCTACAGGGGCCCATATTAGAGCAGAACCTATCATCGGCACAAGCGATAAGAACACCATTGCGACACCCCAAAGGAACACACCAGGAATTCCGAGTATCGCAAAAATTACACCACCTAAGAAACCTTGAACAACTGCAACTACGAAGCTTCCTTTAATAGTTGCTCGTGTCACTTCAGAAAATTTCTTAAAGAACATAGCTTCTCTTTCATCTCCGAGCGGTAAAGCTAGGTGAAGATATCTTACTAAAGTATCACTATCTCTTATTATAAAGAAAGCAACATATAAAAGCATACCAATTTCAGCAATAAAAGTAAGTGTTCCTTGACCTATTGCAACAGACTGTTGAGCTATAAATCTGCTTATAAATACAACTAATTCACCTATTTTTTCTTCCAAATCTGCAAGATCGAATCCAATTTTCGCTAAGCCTTCTTGAATAACAGGAAAAGCTACTCTCACTTGCTCCACATACTTATCAACATTTATTTCACCGGATTGTAGTCCATCAAACAGAAGAACTCCCTGCCCTATAAATGAATTTAATACAAATAAGAACGGTAGCACTACTATCAAAATACAAAGTAGCAAAGTACAAAGAGCTGATAAGTTTTCTCTCTTAGTTTTTTCAAGTAGCATTTTATTAATAGGTGCAAATACAATACCTATAGCAACAGCCCAAAATATTACTCCGAAAAATGGAGCCAGCAGCATTATAAAAAAAATACTTACCAGTATTAATAAAGCTATAAAGGAGCGAAATTCCATCTTTTCTTGCATATTTTACCTCTCTTTAATGTTTTTAGCGACCAAAAGGAATCATCCCCTTTGATCGCCGAATATAAATTTTACTGTATCCCATTAATAAAATAGTTATAAGAATAAACTAGTTTAGGGTGTGTTTCTAAATTAAGAGATTTTGTATTCTTGACAAGGAAAAGTGAATTTTTATGAAAGGAGTTTATCAAAACATAAATGACTTGAATAAAAATTTACTTTGACGAAGCTATTTGTTGATAAGTCTGATAGCGAAATATCGTTTTTTTATCAAAGTAATTCAGCTAATTTCATCTAACTATCAAAAATCAAAAGAATTAATTTAGAAACATACCCTAGTAAAACTATTCTTATACATAATAGTGTAACAGGCATAGTAGAAATCATTAACTAATACCCTTTTACTATTCTATCAATCTCTTTTAGTTGAAGAAGAAGAGAAAGTAACTCATTAAAAGGTATCATATTAGGTCCATCACAAGGAGCTGAATCAGGGTTAGGATGAGTTTCCATAAACAAACCCGCAACACCACACGCAACTGCGGCTCGTGCTAGTGGTGGAACAAATTCTCTTTGACCAGAAGATGATCCGCCGGAAGCAGAAGGAAGTTGTACGGAATGAGTTGCATCAAAAATCACAGGTTGACCGGTTGCAGCCATAATTGGAAAGCTGCGGTAATCAACAACAAGATTATGATAGCCAAAACTTGCACCACGTTCACATAGTGCTATATCTTTATTCCCTGTTGCTAAAGCTTTTTTCGCTACTTGTGCCATATCATTCGGTGCAAGGAACTGACCTTTTTTTATATTTACAGGCTTATTTGTAGCCGCGACTGCTTGAATAAAGTCTGTTTGTCTACATAGAAAAGCCGGAGTCTGTAGCATATCTACAACTTTTGCCACAGGTTCTGCTTGTTCTGGGCTATGAACGTCAGTAAGCACAGGAACTCCAACTGTTTCACGTATTTCTGATAATATATCAAGCCCTTCTTCCATTCCAACTCCACGATAGCCGGCCAAAGAGGTTCTATTTGCTTTATCAAAACTTGATTTGAAGATAAAAGGAATTTCAGCTTTTTCAAACACTTCACGCAAAAAGCGTGCGCATTCGATTGTATGCTGTCTGCTTTCCATAGCACAAGGGCCTGCAATAAAGCAGATTGGTGAACTATTCGACATTACAACAGAATGTGAATTATCAGGATATTTAATATTAATTGTATGCATATTTTTATAGTGTATAGGTTAGAGTGTTAGTGCAAGATACTATTGTTACGATTAAAGCAAATATCATAGCTCCAAGATAAGGATTTTTTGTATCTTTGAATATAGAACGCATAAAGAATACTGCAAGCGGAAGATAAATAAGAATAGGGAACAACCAAATTCCTATAATATTAAAGCTCACAGTGCCAAACATAATTTCAAAAGGTGCTCTTCCATCTTGTAAGAATCGTGAGTATTGAGTGAAGATAAGTAGAGCAGAAGAAAGTCCGTTAACAATAGCAAGTAAAATAACGTTCACAATCTCAGGTAAACCTTTAATATAGTTAAAGCAGTTTACCGCGAGTGAGTTGATAATATAGAAAACAAGGAAAAAAGGCAAATAGATTAAAATTGGATAGAATTTATCCGCTGTAAAAGCCTTTAGTGGCAGCACCCAGAATCTAAAGTCTGCTTTGAAGAATATATCCGCCGCAAACACAAGCCCAAATGCACAAAGAACAACAAAGATCGCTAAAAGCAAAGTCTTGAAGAGTGAGCCTATACCAATCGATACTCCTCTTTGAGCTAATGAAACAGGTGTTTTACCTATTTTAGAACCAATAAACAAAAGAACTAGAGTAAATGCAGCACATAGAACTGACCATAATCCTATAAACAATACAGGACTTTGTATCATAAATGGATAAGGCATATTTGTAAGATTTAGCGTTCTGGTGAAAGAAAATAAGTATACATAACATACTGCTGAGAAAGTTACAGAAAGTATTAATGATGCAACAAACCAAAAATATCCACCTTTGCCGGGATTAGGTAAAGCTTCAACTTTTTCTTTAGATAACAATGAACTAAAGAAAGATGTTCTTAGCATTATTTTTGTAAATGTTGTAACAAACATCGCAAAACCTAGAAGTCCTAAAGTATTGAAAGCAAGTTTAATCTGCCATACTTGATTATCAGACGCTAAAGATTTTGGCGCAGGAAGTGATATTTCAAAGAAATCAAGTGTAGATTTTACAACTGTTTCTGAAACATGATTCCAAGGGTGAATTTGATTTGGGTTGAAAATTACGCGTATAGCTTCTCGTCCATCAACTTCTTCTTTATAAAAAATATAGCTATCTTTTTTAACACTTGCGGGGTCAGAAGGATCTTTACCAAAATTTAAGAAAGATTGCGCTGTTGCTTGATTGATATAATCACGAGGTGCAGTAACGCTTCCATCTTCACCATAAACTCGGAAGAAAAATTCATCATAAAGTGCAGCTACAATACCAACGTCTCTGTTACCGTATTTATTATAGAAATTTTTATCAGCGTCTACATAGTTAGCATCATTCGCAATCAAAAGAACAGACTTAATAAGTGGAGTTTCTCTTTTATTATCTATATCAACTGAGAAGTTCGCAGCTCGTGCTCCGTTTGAGTGTCCGGTAACACCTATTTCATTTTTATCAACATAAGGAAGAGTCGCCATAAATTCAACTACGTCGTACATTCCTGTACCTTGAATAGCTTCTTCACCAACCGGAAGAGGATCGGAATTACCATGGCCATACATATCTATTGATGCAACTACATATCCACGTCTTGCAAGTTCTACATAGTTCAAATCTTGCATTTCTCTGTTATTATACCAACCGTGACTTGTTACGATTGCCGGTGCCGGATTTTCTTTACTTGCATTTTCCGGAACAAAAAGCAGGAATGAAATTTGTCTACCAAGCGGAGTTTCTACTCGAATATCTTTAATATCAACGGAGTTATAATCCGATTGGATAACATATGCTCCAGCCATACTTATAAAGCACAATATTAATGATAGTATCAGCCAATTTCTTACACCTTTCTTCTGTTCCATTTCAGCACCTATTTAAATTTATTTTATTTTTAATATAGAGATTATGACTTTTTACGAAGTTCAGTCACAGTTTCGCCACCAACTCCCCAATTGTCGGTATCCACTTCTTCGATGACAACAAATGTTGTAGACGGATTTTTTCCTAACACGTCTACAAGAAGTTGGGTTGTGCCCTTAATAAGTTCAGCTTTTTGTTCTGCTGTAGCGCCTTCTTTTGTGATTTTTATATTAACAAACGGCATAATAGTTCTCCTTTTTTTCACACTTTCGTATGGATAGAGAAAAATGTCAATATTATATAAAAAAATTTTAAGAGTTTCTTTTCTATAATATAAATATAAACATAAATACAAGGAAAATCTATAGGGTTTTGAATTAATAATAATTATTTTTTAAGGAAACGTGGTTTTCCCCTCAAGAAATCATAAATTGGAATAACATGGGTAAAAACAAAACTACCCTTTCCAATGCTTGAAGTTTGTTAAAAAATCTGTTAATAATCTGTATTGTATTATTAATGACTTTTACCATAGTTTTAAATAAGAGGAAATATATGTACTTTCAAGACGTTATTTTTACATTACAGAAGTTTTGGTCAGATCAAGGCTGTCTAGTAGTGCAACCAATGGATTTAGAGTGTGGCGCAGGAACTTTCAACCACTCAACATTTTTGAGAGTTATAGGACCGGAACCTTGGAAGGCTGCATACGTAGAACCTTCAAGAAGACCTACCGATGGTCGCTACGGTGAAAATCCTAATAGATTACAACACTATTTCCAATTTCAAGCTATATTAAAACCGGCTCCTTTGGATATACAAGATTTATATCTTGAAAGCTTAAAAGCTCTCGGACTCAATCCGGCAGAGCATGATATCCGCTTTGTTGAAGACGATTGGGAATCTCCAACACTTGGCGCATGGGGACTTGGTTGGGAAGTTTGGCTAAACGGCATGGAAGTAACTCAATTTACTTATTTCCAACAAATAGGCGGAATTGATTTAGATCCTATCACTGTTGAACTTACATACGGTCTTGAAAGACTTGTTATGTATCTTCAAGGTGTTGACTCTGTTTACGATATCATGTGGAATGAAAACGTGAGCTATGGCGAAATTTACTTGCAAAATGAAATCGAGCAATCTACCTACAACTTTGAAGTAAGCGATGCGAACATGCACCTTCAGCACTTCAACGATTATGAAAAAGAATGCTTGATTTTAGCAGAAAAAGGCTTAGTAATGCCAGCGTATGACTATCTATTAAAAAGCTCACACACCTTCAATCTTTTAGATGCAAGAGGTGCTATTTCAATCACAGAACGTGCCGGATATATTGGTAGAGTTCGCACACTAGCGGCTCAAGTTGCAAGACTTTATGCAAATCAACGTGAAGAGCTTGGCTATCCAATGCTTAAGAAATAATAAGGAAGAAGTATGTCAGATTTTATAATGGAAATAGGAACAGAAGAAATTCCTGCTCGTTTTCTCGATAATACACAGAAAGAACTTTTTACCAGATTTACTACAGCTCTTACCGAAGAAGGTCTTTCATTTGATGAAATAACAACTTATGCAACTCCTCGACGTGCTACAATCTGCATAAAAAATCTTGCTGAAAAACAAGAAGTGAAAGAAGAAATCTTTTTAGGCCCTGCTAAAAAAATTGCTTACGCCGAAGACGGTTCTTTGTCAAAAGCGGCGCAAGGTTTTGCTCGTGGTCATAAAGTAAATGAAGAAGAAATTTTCCTTACCGATACAGAAAAAGGCACTTATATTGCTGTAAAAAAACAAGTTGGTGGAAAATTAGCTTCTGAAATTTTAGAAACTATCTGCCCTCAAATTATATTAGCATTACCTTTTCCTAAGAAAATGCGTTGGCACAACTACTCTTTAGCTTATGCTCGCCCTATTCACTGGATTCTTGCTCTTTTAGATGATACTATTGTTAAATTCTCTGTTGGAGAAATTAACAGTTCTAATACAACTTGCGGACACCGCATTCATGGTGAAGCAAATGTTGAAATTTCAAAAGCACAAAATTATTTCAAAGTAATTGAAGATCAATCTATCACACTTGATGCAAACAAAAGAAAAGAAATAATTGTAAAAAAAGCAAATGAAATTGTATCATACAATAGCGGTACAATTCTTTGGAAAGATTCTTTACTTGATGAAGTTAAAGGACTTGTAGAATGCCCTGTTCCATTACTCGGTGATTTTGACAAATCTTTCTTAGAACTCCCTCGTGAAGTTTTACTTACCAGTATGGAATCTCACCAAAAAAGCTTTGGTGTTGAAAATAGTGAAAAACAACTTCTTCCTCACTTCCTTACTGTTTTAAATCTTCATCCAAAAGAGAGCTCAATAGTAAAAAATGGTTGGGAAAAAGTTCTGCGTGCGAGACTTGAAGATGCTCGTTTCTTCTGGAAAACTGATAACGCAACTATTTCAACATGCGGTTTTGATGCGTGGCTTAATAAACTCGACAAAGTTATCTTCCTAGGCCCTCTCGGAACCATGGGTGATAAATCTCGCAGACTAGAAAAACTTATGGAAGCTCTTGCCGGAAAGCTTAATCTTAATTCTACCCTTGCCGCTGAAGCAGGGCGCTGTGCAAAAGCTGATTTAGTAAGTGCAATGGTTGGCGAGTTTGATACCCTTCAAGGTATAATGGGCGGTATCTATGCTGATAAATTAGAAAAACCTGAACTTGGTGCTGCTATTCGTGAACATTATCTTCCAGCTGGCCCTGAAACAAGCGTTCCATTTAATGATTATGCAGCTCTTCTTTCTCTTTGCGATAAAGCAGATACTCTTGTAGGTCTTTTCGGATTAAATAGCATTCCAACAGGTACTGCCGATCCTTATGCTCTTCGTAGAAACGCAATCAGTATAGCACGTATCCTTCGTGATAAAGGCTGGCAGTTAGATATAGTTGAAATTTTTGATATTGCATATTCATTTTATGCTGAAGATATCAAATGGAAACTTGAAAAACAAGAAGCCATGGAAAAGCTCATCGACTTCTACGATGCAAGAGTGAAAAACTTACTTCTAACAGAAGGAAATGATCCACAAGTTGTTGATTCCGTAATGAATATTTCTACTCGTACATCTATGTATGAAATAGCTCAAAGATTATTAGCAATCAAAACTTTTGCCGTGCATGAAACGTATATTCCTACAGTACAAAGCTTCAAACGTATTACAAATATCATTCGTAAACAAGCTGTTAATTATACTCTTACAGAAGAAATTAATTCTGCCCTTTTTGAAAATGATGCAGAAAAAGCCTTCTTTGCTAAAATTGACACCTATAAAAATGATTTTGCAACTGCTTACCAAGCTCAAGATTTTGCAAAATGTTTTGAACTTCTTGCACAAATGTCTCCAGTTATTGATTCTTTCTTTGATTCAACAATGGTGATGGCAGATGATGAAAATATTCGTCAAAATCGCTTGAACTTATTGTATACAGTACAAAAACCGCTTTCAATTCTTGCTGACTTCACTGCTTTACAAATATAATCTAAAATAAGAGGCAAGTCATGGCACATCTTCCAGACTATCAAGATGTTTTGAGTCAAATTGATACTATCCTAGATCCGAACGATAACTGGGTAATTCTTATCAACGCTGACCCTGATGCCATGGCTTGCGCTCTTTCGCTTAAGCGCATCATCAAGAAAAAAGTAAACAATGTTTCTATTTCTCATATTAATGAGATTAAACGTCCCGATAATCTTACCATGATAAGATTGCTCGGGATAAAAATGTTTAAATGGGAAAAAGAACATATTTCTGAATTTCAAAAATTTGCCATTGTTGATTCTCAACCTCATCATAATGTTCAATTTGAAGGTATTTCTTTTGACTTGGTAATTGATCATCATCCACTACCTGAAAATATCACTATTCAATCCATTTCAAACTCAACAGATAAAAAGAGTAAATCATCTACTGTTTCTTATATTTTTCCAGAATTAGGAGCTTGTGCATCTTTTTTCACTGAACTTTTGATAAGTGCTAAGGTTTCAATAGGAAAAAAACTTGCTACTGCGCTTCAATACGCTATCCGAACTGATACCCATTCTTTTGGAACAAGGGCAAGTAGCCTTGATTTTAGAGCTTATCAAAAACTTAATGCTTATGCCGACCACTCCACTCTTATGCGCATTCTAAGAAGTGAATACCTCCCTGAATGGCTACCCTATTTTGCGCAAGGAATTGAAAGTCTTACAACTTGTGCTGATGGATATCTTTCTTTTATTGGGATTGTACAAAACCCCGATTTACTCGTTGTTGTTGCTGATTTCTTCCAAAAAGTTCACAGCTTTAAATGGGTAGCAGTAAGTGGAACTTATAATGATACTCTTATTGTAATATTTCGAGGTTGTGCTGAGTGCGATTTAGGTGCGCTTGCATCAAAAGCTTTCAGTGATTATGGTTCAGCGGGTGGTCATCCACACATGGCAAGAGCTGAGATACCTTTAAAAAACACATCACAACCTTTAGCCCAATTTATACAAATCCAAATTCTTTCAGCTAAAAACGATAACAAAGATTAAAATATATTTATGAAAAAAAAATTAGAAATTTCTCGTATAATTACTCGCTCTCAAGATAATGATAAATCATGGAGAGCTATTGACGATAATCTACTAGGAAAGAACTCATTAAGTGGAATAAAAACTTCCATACATTTAAAAAATACTATTAAAGTATGGTCATTAGTATTATCAGCTCGTTCGATTCCGCATTTTGTAGAGTACGAACGTACAAAGCTTAATAAAAAAATGACTCAAGCTCGAATTTTTGTACCAGCTATGTATGAAAAAAAAGCTCGCCAAGAACTCTATCTATATACACAAGAAAATTTGAAACGCCCTTTTGTGCACCATAATTTGCATTCTAGCGCAAGATATGCGTTTATAATTTTACTTTTACTTATTGCCTTCCATTTTTATAGATTCGGTTTACTCTCCGTTCCGCAAGAACTTCTTCAATCTTCTGACTACTGGCTTGAGCTTGGAAAGCTGAGTGCGGAAAAAGTACGCAATCTTTCAGAACATTGGCGTTCGATCACTGCTTTGACTCTACATGCAGATTTAGGCCATCTTTTCAGCAATTTCCTATTTGGCGGACTTTTCCTTACAGTTCTTGCTCGTCGTCTTGGAATCGGGATTGCTCTTTTTAGTGGTGTAGTTGCTGCAATAATTGCAAATGAAATTTCTGTCTTTATTCGACCTATAACATATTCAGCTGTCGGATTTTCCACTGCTTTATTTGCCTTTTTAGGTGTAGCTTGCGCTGATATGATGATTCGTGATACACACAGAAAAAAGATATATGTACTAGTGCCACTTGCCGCTGGTATGGGCTTACTAGCATTACTTGGGACAAGCGGAGAAAGAACTGATTATCTTGCTCACATATTAGGATTTATCTGCGGTGTATTCATTGGTTTACCTATTGCAACTATTCTTAAAGACTATCCTGTAAGACCTAAAATTATAGGAGCATTCCTTACTTTATTAACGATTGATATCTTTATTTTTGCTTGGATTTATGCTGTAAACGTCAACTAGTTTGTGAGGGTAAATATTATGAAGAGTTCAATTAGAAATAGTTTTAAAGGTACTTCTGGAATAAAACGTTTAGTAAATGCTCTTATGTATTCAAAAGATGGATATATTTCTGCATGGAATGATGAGCAAGCTTTTCGTCAAATTATTCTTATAAATCTTCTTGCGATTCCTTGCGCTCTTTATTTTGGCAATACATTTTCTGAAAAAGTTTTGCTTCTTATTCCTGCGATTCTCTGTATCGTGGTAGAGCTCATAAATAGTGCTGTTGAGAATGTTGTCGACAGAATATCGTTAGACTTTCATGAATTTTCAAAAAAAGCAAAAGATATGGGTAGTGCTGCACAATTAACGACGCAAATGCTCCTCTTTGGAACTTGGCTACTCTTTTTTATCTGCTAGAACATATTTCACTTCAAAATATCTAAAAAAATTATTTTGATAAAGGTGTTCCTGCAATATAAACAACATAAACTTTTTTCGCACCGGCATTTAGTAATGTCTTTGTTGCCTCATGAAGAGTAGTTCCAGTTGTCGAAACATCATCTAACAAAAGAAAGATTTTATCTTTGCATAAATTTGAATCCGCCCAAAATGCTCCATCAAGATTTTTTAATCTTTGGTCGCGCTGCAAAGAAGATTGTGCATTTGTATGCTTTACTTTCTTTAGAATTTCTGCTGAGTATGGAATCTTATCTTTTTTATTGATATATTTTACAATTTCTAGACATTGATTATACCCTCTTTTCAGCAATTTTTTTTCATGAATCGGAATAGGAATAAGATAATCAAAAGAAGGGAATTCTATTATTTTTTGTCTTGCAATATCGCCAAGAGTATAGTGATAGATAAGATTATCATTAAATTTTGCTTGAGTGATTATTTCTTGAATAATACCATCATAGAGGCCAAAAAACTTTAGTTGACTCCAGAGTGGTGCATTTTCACGACATTTTTCACAACTATCAGTAATTAGCGAATTATCATTTAATATATTACCGCAAGTAGAACAAAACCCTTTTTCACGTTGATTTAATAAATCGGCACACTCCAAACAAAGCCCGTAGTAGTTGCTATTTTCAGAATAAATGCTTTCACAATAAATACATTTTTTTTCGTTTAAGATATCGACTAATGTAACCTTAAATGATTTAATAAAGTTTAAAAACATATTTCTGAAATAAACTCTGAAATTTTTTCTTGAGAAGCTTGAGAATTAAAAAAATCGTTTTGATTTTCTAAGCCGTAAAGGCAAATACTTTCTTTGAATTCTGCTTGTATCATAGGGGCAAAATATTTAAGACTAAGCTCCAGCCCTTGTGATAATTTTTCGCCTTTAGTTCTTGCCGCTATATAAACAGCATAGATATTTCTATTTACAAATCGCTCTTGATTCCAAAATCTTTGGCTTCTATCAATAAAAGCCTTAAGTTGGGCAGGCGCATGATAAAAATAAATCGGCGTTACTATAATAATTTTCTTATATGACAAACACTTTTCAAGAAGAATTGAATAAGTATCATTTGAGTCAAGTGAACAGAGCCCTATGTTTTTAGTACAGTATCCGCAATCAATACAAGGATTAACCCTATAGTCATAAAGAGAAAGTACAGAGGCAGAGGGCAACAACTTTTGAATTGTTTTTGAAATCTGCATACAGTTCCCCTCTTTACGAGGAGAACTGTTTAAAATTAAAACTTCATTCATTTAAGCTTACGAACCAGAGATATCTTCGCCTTCTTCCTGTCTACTTTTGCAGTTAATACAAAGAGTTGTAACAGGTCTAGCTTTTAGCCTAGCAACGCCAATGTCTTCACCACATTCTTCACACTCACCATATCTGCCATCATCAATTCTTTGTAATGCTTCATTGATTTTGCGAATAAGGCGGCGTTCTCTATCTCTAATACGCAAGGTAAAAGCTCGATCAGATTCAGCTGTAGCTCTATCTGCTGGGTCAGCAAACATTTCTGCATTTCCGTTTAAATCTTCGATTGTAGAGTCACCTTTTTGTTGTGCCTCTTCGAGCATTGTATTCAGGAGTTTTGTAAAATAATGTAAATCTTGAGCTTCCATAATAACCTCCAAAACTAAATCATTTATTGCTGTTATATCAAATGCAACCAAGTCATCCTGTTAATTGAGACAGAATTAGCCTAATTATTGAATTTTGTAAAGCATTTTTTAGCACATTCTAAATTATTATTCTGAAACGCTTTTAAGCCAAGCCTCAACTTCCATAAAAGATTCAGCTTTATTAGGCACTTCCATTTCTGAATTTTTAAATCCTAAGAATGGAATATTCGCTGCAAGTGCAGTTTTTCTATCATTATCTGAATCACCTATAAAAAGAGCATCTTCTGGGTTAATTTTCCAGGTTTTACAAATTGATAATGCTCCAATAGGATCTGGTTTAGCCGGAAGAATAGCTGGCGTCATTACCGGCGAAAAATATTGTGTGAGATTATTCATCTCTAAAATTTCTTGCATTGCAATAATTCTATTTGTATGAATGCCGGTTGGAATATTTTGAGATTTGCAATACTCAAGCAAACTCACCATCCCCTCATTGATTACAAGTGTTGGTGTGATATCACGAACATAATCAATTTTTTTATAGGCATCAGCTGCAAGTTCTTTCAAAGAAGCTGGAATTACAAGTTGAAGTGCCTCTGCGCCTGTCATTTGATGAACAAGCATTCTTTGTTCATCGGTCATATCAGGCAACCCTATAGCGCGACGTAGAGAATTATAGAAATGAGTATTAGAGTCGAAAGAATCTATAATAACACCATCGCAATCAAAAATTATACCTTTTGGTTTATGAGTATATGATATTTTCATAGTATACTTCTTTGTGCGTACACACTTTCTTGTGGTTTATAAATGTAAAAAGGGAAAGTACCTTTCGGTAATTTCCCCTATAATTCCTATCTAATCGCTAATCTTACTCAGCGTCTTCTTTCGCTGCAAGACCTTGTGGATCTAAGCAAGAAATAAGAGCGTAGTTAGATTTGTAAACAACGCGTGCGCCTTCAGGAAGAACTACGTTGTCAGCACGGATTGTTTTGTTAAGATCAAGTTCAGAAATGTCGATTTTGATTTTAGCAGGCATATCTTGTGGTTTAGCAGAAATACGCATTTCTTCACGGTAAGTTTCTAATTTACCACCGGCTTTAGCACCGCGTGAAACACCTACAAATTCAACAGGAACTGTGATTTGTACTTCTTTATCTAAATCAACACCGTAGAAGTCGATGTGAGTGATGTGTAATTTTGTTGGGTGGTATTGAACGTCCCAAACGATTACTGGGTATTCTTTACCTTCAACTTCTAAGTTGAAAACTGTTGTACGGCGAACGTTATTATATACTTTAGCAAGTGGGTTTTTTTCCATTTGTAAAGCGATGTTTTCGCCATTTTGTCCGTAGAACACACCCGGAACTAATTGAGCTGCACGTAAACGACGGTTAGCGCCTTTACCAAAGCCTTCACGCTTTTGAGCGTTTAATGATAACATAGTCATAATCTGGTCTCCTTTTTGATAAGCCGTTTCGATGCCAGTAATCGGACTCGGCATGAATATATAGGGACAGTAAGTAAAATTTCCAACAAGTTTATAAATTAGGATATGTTGTTTTTTGACAAGGAACAAAAATGATTTTGACGCTGTAAAAAAACAAAAGGACTAATTTATTTTAGCCGAATAATGCGCTTACTGATGCACCTCTGTGGATATTGTGAATGGTTGTAGCAAGTGTTGGAGCTATTGAAACTCTTTTGATTTTTGAGCAAGCCGCAGCTTCAGCGCTTAATGGAAGAGTATCAGTTACAACTACTTGAGAGAAAACTGAATTGTTGATTCTTTCAATAGCAGGCCCTGAAAATACTGGGTGAGTTGCACATGCACGAACTTCTTTTGCACCATTCTTCAAAAGAACTTCTGCACCAGCACACATTGTGCCGGCTGTGTCAATCATATCGTCAATAAGAACTGCAACTTTGCCTTCAACATCACCGATAACATGAGTTGCTGCTGCTTGGTTAGGTCTATCACGACGTTTATCAATAATAGCCATTGGAGAATCAAGAAGTTTTGCAAACGCACGAGTTCTTTCAACGCCACCAGCATCAGGAGATACCATAACAATATCTTCACGATTAAGGTCTTTTAGGCTATCCATAAGAACTTGAGTTGCAAAAAGGTTATCAAC
>CAYJOR010000063.1:0-14686 GCA_964371865.1 uncultured Desulfovibrionaceae bacterium
AGGGGATAGGGGGGCTGGGGGAAAGGGGAAAACTCAACTTTTATAAAAGTTGTGGTTTCCCCTTTCCCCCAGCCGTCGGAGACAAAAAAATAATAAATTATTATTCACCTTTAGGGCGGTTGTCGATAACGCGAACGGCTTTACCTTCGGAACGAGTGATTGTTCTAGGGTCGACGAGTCGAACTCTTGCAGTAACACCGAGGAATTCTTTGATTGTTCTTTGGATGCCGCTTTCGATTTTTTGAAGTTTACGTACTTCATCTGAGAAGTTTGCTTCATCAACTTCAACTTGAACTTCAATATTATCCATAGTGCCATCACGACTAACGATGATTTGATAGTTAGCGCTTGTGCCTTCTGCATCCATAAGAATTGATTCAATTTGTTGTGGATAAACGTTTACGCCACGGATAATAAGCATATCATCGCTTCTTCCTTTGAAGCGTTTAACTTTATGGAAAGTACGGCTACATTTACATGGAGTATCGTCGATAATGGTTAAGTCGCGGGTACGATAGCGGATAAGTGGAATCCCTTCTTTTGTGATTGTGGTAATAACAAGCTCACCAGTTTCACCATGAGGAAGAACTTCGCCTGTAATTGGGTCAATAACTTCGATATAGAAGTGATCTTCCATTACGTGCATACCGTCTTGAGCGTCATGACATTCCATAGCAACACCAGGCCCCATGATTTCGGAAAGTCCGTAGATATCCATAGCTTTAATGCCGAGTTTTCCTTCCATGTCACGGCGCATAGCTTCAGTCCAAGGTTCCGCACCGAAAATACCTACACGTAATTTGAAATCATCTTTTGTAAGACCTGCATCTTGCATTGCTTCGTAGAGGTATTGCCCATAAGAAGGAGTACAGCAGATTGCAGTTGAACCGAAATCTTTAAGAACTTGTATCTGACGTTTTGTAGCTCCGCCTGACATAGGAATAACAGTTGCACCAAGGCGTTCACAACCATCGTGCATTCCTAAACCGCCTGTAAACAAACCGTAGCCATAGGCATTATGAAGAACATCATTAGATGTAACACCGGCCATCGCAAGGCAACGAGCAACCATATCTGCCCAGTTATCGAGGTCACGTTTTGTGTATCCAACAACTGTAGCCTTACCTGTTGTTCCGCTTGATGAGTGAAGACGGACAATATGTTCACGAGGAACAGCAAACATTCCAAATGGGTAGTTGTTTCTAAGATCTTGCTTTTCTGTAAAAGGAAGAAGTTTTACGTCATTAAGTGATTTAATGTGTTCAGGTTTAAGCCCGATTTCATCAAATTTCTTACGATAAAATGGAACATTAGCATATACTCGTGATACAAGATTTTGTATACGAGTTAATTGTAACTTTTCAAGTTCTTCTCTTGGAAGAGTTTCCAAATCTGGTTGAAACATCATAACTGTTACTCCTAACATTTCGTCTTCGGCTAAAACGCTAAATAAAAAGTAGAACTTTATAGTTTAGGATTTCACCTAAGTTTAATATCCTTATTTTTGCTCTATTTCGTCAAACTGTCAAGTCTTCTTTCATCTGCTTTCCTACATAATTTCCTTAGAAACAAAGAGCTTATAAGTCGTTTTTCTAACTTGCTGATTTTTTTGAACTTAAATATTTGAAAAATATCTCAATCAGCTTAAATTATGTCGTGGAGCATATTTCAGCTTGACTTTCGTTTTAAGTCATTATAAGAAAGAGAAATCTTTTTAGAAAAAAGTACTCAAGGAGAGTTGTTATGACTAAAGCAGAATTAATCGAAGCTATTCAAAAGAAAGCAGAACTTCCAAGCAAAGCGAAAACCGAAGAGGTTTTAAATGCTACTATAGATGCTATCACAGCGTGCCTCGCAAACGGCGATTCTATTACACTTACAGGTTTTGGTAGCTTCAAAGTTTCTCAACGTGCTGCTCGCAAAGGTTGCAACCCACGCACTAAAGAAGCAATCGAAATCCCTGCTACTAAAGTAGTTAAATTCACACCTGGTAAAGCTTTAAAAGACACTGTAAAGTAGATTTTTAAATATATTTCCAGTAAAGAGAGTCAAATTTTGGCTCTCTTTTTTTTTACTAACTTGTGATTGCAAATTAAGAAATTTCGTGAAATTTTCAACAAAATAATATCTAAAATTTTAAAATAAACTATTTGTTTTGACAAGTGATTCAAAAGAGACTATTTAGGTATCTCTTTAAAAGTATATATCTACATGTTGCTCTGTTCAAATTTTAAAATTTCGTCAAAAACTATAAAATAGTATAAAAAATAACTATGACGATATTCAAAAGTTAGAAAAAATAATTTAGAAGTATACCTCTTAAATCACCATAAACCATCTAACACCTTACTTTATCAAAAAAATAAAGACAGTAGATGAAATATCTTATTGGATAATACATAAAATATGAAGCAACTTGCTAAGCGACTTATAATTTCAACTTTTCTTCTTTCATCATTAATTACGAATTCACTTGCGAACGACAAGGTACAGGTTCAAAGTACAGAAGTTCAATATTTTTCGGACTTTATTCCCGATACAAATTATCTGACTGACCGTAAAAATTTAAACGCTCTTCAACACGATACCTTTCTTTATATGTGGGAACACAGTCACCCAACATCAGGGCTCGTGTATGAAGGAACATTTAACTGGGAAGTTACACCAACAGCAACAGGCGGAACAGGTTTTGGAGTTGCGGCAATAATTGTAGCAGTTGAACGCGGCTGGATTACACGAGAACAAGCTCTTCATAGGTTGACGAAAATATGCTTGTTTTTGCGTGATAAAACTCCAAGAAAAGAACTACATGGCGCATTTCCTCATTGGATTAATGGTGAAACAGGTGAAGCTCTTCCTTTCAGCTCTATAGATAAAGGTGCAGATATCGTAGAAACTGCCTTGCTTATGCAGGGTCTGCTTATGGTACGAGAATACTTCAACGGAATGGGTGTTGAAGCAGAACTTCGTTCAATTATTACAGAGCTTTGGCATGATATAGATTGGAATTGGTTCACAAATGGTGAAGAGAGCGGTCTTTACTGGCATTGGGACGTAGAAAAAGGTTTTTCTCATGGATTAAAAGTGCTTGGAAATAATGAATGTCTAATTGCTTATGTATTAGCTTTGGCATCTCCAACGCATCCAATTAGCCGAAAAACTTACGATTATTGGA
The DNA here is from genome assembly GCA_964371865.1 of uncultured Desulfovibrionaceae bacterium. Classification (GTDB taxonomy): domain Bacteria; phylum Desulfobacterota; class Desulfovibrionia; order Desulfovibrionales; family Desulfovibrionaceae; genus CAYJAZ01. The sequence goes on from CAYJOR010000063.1 coordinate 3,176, forward strand.
CATCAGGGAGTGGATATCAACCTAAAACAACCTATGGATATACAATTGAGGCGGCACTTCCAAATGCAGGACCTTTATTTTTAGCTCAATATTCTTTTTTAGGATTAAATCCACATCTTATGGCGGATGAATTTGTAAAAGAAGGATATTTTATACGTAATACAAAGCATACCTTAAGTAATAGAGGTTATAGTTTACTTACATCACGAGCAGTAAATAAATATTCTGAAAATTATTGGGGGCTTACAGCAAGCCTTACAAAAGATGGTTACGCAGCTAATGAACCGAAAAAAGATAAAGCAACGGTAGCACCAACAGCGGCTTTATCATCACTTCCATATACACCACATTATTCCATGCAGGTGCTGAATGCTCTTCAAGGTGAATATAAAGAAAAAATGTGGGGTCCGTGGGGGCCTTACGATGCTTTTAGTCTTCGATATGATTGGTATAGTAGAGACTATATAACAATTAATCAGCTCCCCATGGTGATTATGGCGGAAAATTATAGAAGCGAACTTTTTTGGCGTCTGTTGATGGCAGATGAAGAAATTCTCAATGGATTAGAAAAAGCAGGAATCAGCGAACCGCAACATGCAACAGGTTTTCCCGAAGCTGTGAGAGCTTTGAAATGGCATAGAAATGACTATTTTGAAGATGCGTATGATATACGACGTCATGCAGATAGCGGACTTTATCAAATTCCATACTGGCTAGAGAATGAAGGTTTTGTTACTCTTCAACTATTCGACTCTGAAAATAAGCTTGTCCTCGAGCAAAAAACAAAAGCTTTTCAAGGGAAAAATATATTAGAATTTGAACAGTTTACTCTGACTACTGAGGCAACGTTCATACTTAAAATGACAATTGAAAACTCTAATCGTGATGAAGAAAAATATGAACTTTCTATCCGATTACACTAGAGTATATTTAAAAAATAATTTTTCCAATAAAAATACATATGATTTAAGGATTTATTCTTTGAAACAACTTAGACAGTTTATAATCTATACTATTATTAATAGTACACTTTTTCTTAGTTATTCAACTTTTGCTTTTGCAGAAAATTTTACATTAACCAATATAAAAGAAATAGCTCAAACTCTTGCAACAAAAGAATACGAGCAAAAAGAAAATGAATACCTTGATACCTTTGAAGATTTTAATATTGATGAATGGCATACAATTAAGCATCAAGATGAAAAATTTATATGGAAAGATGAAAAACTTCCTTTTCTTATTGAGTTTTTTGCGCCGGGATATCTTCTTCAAGATGCAATAAAAATCAATATAATAGATAAAGAACAAAGCAGAGAAATAAAAGCTAGTCATGATTTATTTGAAGCGGAAGAAGATATCTTAGAAAATTTACCGAAAGAGTTTGAAGTTGGTGGTTTTCGTATCCTTTACCCTTTAGAAAAACCTAATGAATATCAGAGTATAGCATCATTTATAGGAGCTACATTTTTTAGAGGAACAGGAAGAAACGGGCATGACGGAGTTTATGCTCGTGGGGTGACTATAAATACAGCTCTTCAAGAAGGTGAAGAATTTCCAAGTTTTACAGAGGTTTGGATTGAAAAACCATCTAGAAATGACAGAAGTCTAGTAATGCACGCTTTGATGGATTCTCCAAGTATGACAGGAGTTTTTACCTTTGAATTAGAACCCGGAACATCTACGATAATGAATGTTGATAGTGTGTTTTACCCTAGAGCCGGAGTAGAAAAAGCAAGTAAAATCGGCATAGCTCCACTTGCAAGTATGTTCTACTTTTCAAAAAATAATGGAATTATATCAGATAACAAGCAAGAAGAAGCACACAGTTCAGACGGTCTACTCTATACCGATTCTGAAAATAATTGGCTTTGGCGACCACTATCAAATCCAAGACGTTTGAGTATTACGAATATTACCGATGATAATCCAAAAGGTTTTGGTTTATTTCAAAGAAATACAAATTCTTATAGTTATAAAAACAAAGATGCTTTCTATCATCAGCAGTCATCACTTTGGGTTGAACCAATAGGTGATTGGGGCAAAGGCTCTCTAGAACTTATTGAAATTCCAACACGTAGCGATAAGCACAATAATATTGCACTCTTTTGGATTCCTCAAGATTTTGACAGGGAAGAAAATATAGATGGAATTTTTGAAATTTCATATAGTTATAAGTTGTATTGGATATCAGCAAGTGCAATCCCTCATCTTTTAGGTAGAGTTATTTCTACACAAGAAATTCATAACAAAGATAATGAAAGATTATGCACCTTTCATGTTGATTTCATGAGTGAATCACTTAATTCATTGCCTGCAACAACAGGTCTATCAAGTGTTATTGATTTGCCAAAAGATGTGGAACTTTTAGATAAGTACTTAGAAAAAAATGAAGAAAATAATGGATGGAGACTTGTTTTCACAGTACTTCTTCCTGAACCGGAAAGTATTGTGCAAACACTCATTCCAGCAAGAAATCCTAAAAAAATACATTTTCAAGCATATCTTATACGTGGTGAAAATCTGCCGACTCCTATAACAGAACTTTGGCAATACGATTTAACCTTGTAAAACAATAAGATAGGGAGATCCATATATAATGGATAAATATACAGCAGAACAATATGAAGCACGAAATCGTGCACTTCTTTATACTCGAACTATTTCACTTTCACCTACAGAAAGCGTTGCTACTGCACTAGAAGCATTAGAAAAAACTGAAAACTCATCTTTAAATGAATCATATATAAATGGTACAATGTCAAAGCTAAATGGAATACTCGAGGAAAAAGGGATTTCTTTTCAAGTAAAAAATGAACAAGGCGAGACGATAAAATCTATGCCTGAAATGAAAAGAACCATAATGATTCCAGAAGGTATGGGAGGAAATCTTTTTCAGAAACTGGGTAAAGCAATTGGTAGAATTCTACGATTTAAAGAACCTACCTCAAAAAATTCAAAGCTTACAAATCAAACGGAATGGGAAAAAACTGTTTCTGTAAGACGACTCGTTCTTACTCTTTTAACGGTTCTTCCTTCATTGTTTGCAGCATTGATTTTATATTCTCTCTTTGAAGCAACAGCTTGGAAACCTTTACTTTTTGTATCAACAGCTCTTTTTGGTATTCTTTTTTATTGGATTTCTTTAGGTTTTTGGAGTTTCATAATTGGAACATTTATCGTGCTAAAAAAATACGATAATTTTTCTTTTAAACATTCTGTTTCCGAAGATGTTCCATTTCCGAATGAATCCCGCACGGCATTACTTTTTCCTGTATATAATGAAGATGCTCAAACTGTTTGTGCTGGAATTAGAACAGTTTGGCAGTCATTACAAGAAGCTGGAATTGAAAAACATTTCGATATCTTTATCTTGAGCGATTCAACTAAAGCCGATGCTTGGGTTAATGAAGAGGAAGCATGGCGAGAACTTTGTCTTCTTGAAAATGCACATGAGCATATTTTTTATCGTCATAGAAAAATGAATATTAAGCGTAAAAGCGGTAATATAGCGGATTTTTGTCGTCGATGGGGAAGTCAATATAAATATATGATTATTTTTGATGCTGATAGCTTGATGTCTGCTTATAGTCTAAAAAGACTTGTACAGATTATGGAGAAAAATCCAAGCGTGGGGATTGTTCAATCACCGCCCAAAGTTATAAAAAGTCAATCACTTATAGCGAGAGTTCAGCAATTTGCAAATCATCTTTACGGCCCGGTATTTGCGGCTGGTCTTAGTTTTTGGCGACTTGGCAACACGCAGTATTGGGGGCACAATGCAATTATAAGAGTTGATCCTTTTATAAAGCATTGTCAACTTCCTAAACTTTCAGGAAATTCTCCTCTTGGTGGTGAAATTCTGAGTCACGATTTTGTTGAATCTGCACTTATGCGAAGAGCAGGTTATGGAGTGTGGCTTGCTTATGAGTTAGATGGCTCGTACGAACAAAGTCCGCCTAGTCTTATTGATGAATTGATACGTGATAGGCGTTGGTGTCAAGGCAATCTTCAACATAGTCGCTTGATTTTTACAGCAGGCTTTTTCCCTACTCATAGAGCTTTATTTATAAATGGGATAATGTCCTATGTTTCTGCACTCTTATGGTTGTTTTTTCTGCTTGCAAGTTCAGCTCAAGTAATTATGGAACTATTTATAATTCCAGATTATTTTCCAAGTGAACCAAGTTTACTGCCTAATTGGCCACAGTATTTCCCTAACTGGCTACTAACTCTTTTAAGTTGTACAGCTATTCTGTTGTTTTTACCGAAGATTTTTGTTATTGCTCTTATACAAATTAAGGGCGGAGCAAAGGCATTTGGTGGTTTTTTTAGAATGACAATCAGCGTTATCCTTGAGATTGTGATATCAGCTTTTCTTGCTCCTGTACGAATGATTTATCATTCATGGTTTGTTATTTCATCACTTTTTGGGCGCACTGTGGGATGGAATTCGCAAAATCGTGATGATACAGGAACGTCATGGTTTGATGCTTTCCGTTTTCATTGGTGGAGCACTCTTATAGGTGGAATTTGGGGTTGGTTTATGTTTTTAGCGAATCCTGCTTTCTTTCTTTGGTTTTCTCCCGTAGCTTTAGGATTATTGTTTTCTATGCCTTTATCTGTATGGACAAGCAAAGTAAGTGTGGGGAACTTCTTACATTCATTAGGCTTATTTCTTACTCCTCCAGATACCGAACCAAGTAAAGAAATTATTAATCTTGAAAAAAATCTCGATAGATCAGATAGATATAGTCCGTTTGATATTCAGCTTAATGTTCCTGAAAAATCAGGATTTATTAGAGCTGTAGTGATGTATAGTGTACTTTCTTTGCATTTAAGTCTTGCTCAGATGCGCAAAAAAACATCTCTTTCTACAGAAGCTCTTGTTGATAAAGCACTTAATGAAGGACCGAATAACCTTACTAATGCAGAGAAAAACTTACTGTTGCACAATCCAAGACTTATGCTTTCTCTTCATCATAAACTATGGGCGAGCAGTTCAGCCTGTATCTCTCGTTGGGGAATTGAGACAAGATAACTTTAAAGCAGCGATATTAGTAAAAATATTTCTACTGTACAAATAAAGTGATAAGATATATATTTTGGTAAAATAAATGAAATTTATTTTACTACACTAGATTAAAGAAGATTAGAGTTTATGAAGAAAATTATAGCCTTAACTTTGTTTTTGTCCTTATTTTCAAAGCCAGTGCTTGCAGAAATGGAACTGCTTGATATCTATATAGGTATGCCCAAAAATGAGATTAATGTAGCACTGCTTCCTTGTGAAAATGACTTGTGCGGTGAAGTATATTTTGGTGATAAACCGTGGAAAGGGCGATATATCATGCAAAATGAAACTCTTACAGGCATTACAATTTCTACTCAAACAAATGAAGAATCTATTCAGGCTGTTTTTAAAGGAATTAATGACTCACCAAACATGCTGATGTATGCTGAAACCGATGATGGCTTTTATAACTTCATAGCTCAATCATTAGATAAAAACCCTGAAAAATTACAAGAAGACTATCTAAAATGGCTTGAAACTACAAGTAATGAATCGGAATATATGCTTTATTTGTATGTAGAGCCAAAATTTTATGCACATTTACAAGAAAGAGAAGTATCCGATAAATCGCTACAAACTAATGAGTCGCACCTTAAATATGATAGTGGCATACTTGCCATCGCAGACGACCCAGCATTTTCTGATACTATAATAACTCTTATAAGTATGAACAATAAGGAAGTTATTGTATTATCAAGCACTATTAAGATGATACGACAACGCCTTGAAGAAATCCACAAAGCAGAAAGTAAGGATTCAGCAACGGCAAATGATACAGAATCAGAAAATAAAAATGATGATAAAGATCAAGATTTAGAATCAAAATCAAAAGGTGAAGTTGATAGTGAACTTAAAGATGTAGAAAATTCTTCTGTTGAAAAGAATGAAAAGTCAGATGATGGAAGCTCAATTGATAATAAGTCAGATGAAAATGTGTCAGACCAAGTAGAAAAGAAATAGTCATGCAAAAACCTGATAGTCAAAGCTTATCTACATCGCCGGGAGTTTACCTATATAAGGATAAAAACAATAAAATCATTTATGTAGGGAAAGCAATTAATATACGTAAACGTGTGCTTTCGTACTTTAGACCGGATCATGCGCTCACTCCTAAAACAGTGTTGATGCTCTCTCATGCTGTAAGCCTTGATACAATCACGACGACTACAGAAAAAGAAGCTCTTCTACTTGAAGCTTCACTTATAAAAAAGCATAGACCACGCTTTAATATTGTTTTACGTGATGATAAACAGTACGTTTTATACAAATTTTCTGTAAAAGATCCCTTTCCACGTCTAGAAATTACCAGAGGAGTGAAAAAGGATGGAGCAAAATACTACGGCCCATTTACGTCTGGCATGTCAGCAAAAGAAACATGGAAAAATATTCATCGTGTTTTTCCATTAAGGCGTTGTTCTGATAAAGCTTTTAATAATAGAATTCGTCCTTGTCTATACCATTTTATAGGTCAATGTCTTGCACCTTGTAGCGGAAACGTTGAAAAGAAAGACTATGCCGAAGTTGTGCATAAAGTGAGTATGCTTTTATCCGGTAAATCTAAAGAATTACGTGAAGATTTAAAAAAGTCAATGCTTGAAGCTTCTGAGCGTATGGATTTTGAACAAGCCGTTGTGTATAGAGATCAAATACAGTCACTTGAAAAAACACTTGAAAAACAAAGCACTGTTCTTCCTGATGGCGGAGATATAGACGTTCTTGGTCTTATTCAGGCAAAAAATACATTATCGCTTGGTCTTATCTTTGTGCGAAATGGAATGATGATAGATTCTCGTACCTTCCATTGGCAAGGGTTAGATTTTGAAGAGTCGCACGAACTTCTTCTTACATTTTTGACTCAATACTATTCAACGGCATATATTCCACAGCATATAATTTTACCTTTTATGCCAAGACTCAGTTTTGAGCAAGATGGAGAAAATAAAATAAGTCAAGAAAGTCAAATAGAAAATGATTTTTTTGATTCTGAGTCGTCTGATGTAAATGAAATTGAAACTCTTGCAAAAAGTCTAACAGAGATTCGAGCAAATAATTTAAATGTTCCTATTCAAAAACTTCAAGCACAAGTAAAAATTCGTGTTGCTCGTAGTCCAGAAGAGGATAGACTCATAGAAATAGCTCAAACAAATGCAAGAGAAAGCGCTAGAAATAAAGAAGAAAAACCAATCGGTGAAGTTCTTGCTCCGTATTTTTCAACAAAGAATTCTATCGACAAAATTGAATGCGTTGATGTTTCGCATACTTTTGGAATGGCAACAAAAGTCGGTATGGTTGTCTTTGAAAAAGGAAAAGAACTGAAAGAAGAGTATAGAGCATGGAATATTAATGCCGGTGGTGATGATTACTACGCTCTTGCCGAATGGGCAACAAAACGAATAGAACGCACTATTCAAGGTAAAACAAAATTCCCTGATTTAGTTCTTATAGACGGTGGCAAAGGGCAACTTTCTACAGTCTATAAAGCCTTGCAAGAGGCCTACTTAGCTCTTGTAAAATCTTCGGAATTACCTTTTTGCGTCGCCTCAATAGCAAAAGCGAGAGATGAAGATGGTAAGCAAGATAGACGTGCTGGGAACATATCAGATAGAATTTTTATTCCAAATCGGACGAACCCGCTCAATATGAAAGCTGGCTCTCCTGAACTTCTTTATTTGCAAAAAATCCGTGATGCGGCACATAACTACTCAATAAGAAAACACAGACAAGCGAGAACAAAGCTTGCACTTGAATCAGAGCTTCAACGTCTTCAAGGAGTTGGAGAAAAAACAATTCAATCCCTTTGGGCACACTTTACTACTATTGAGCAGATACTTTCTGCTAGTCCTGAAGAGCTTGCAAAAGTCCCTAATATATCACTAAAAAGAGCAAAAGATTTGCACGCTAAACTTCAAAATATTTCAAAATAGAGGCTTTGTGAGAGTTTTTTTCGAGAGGGGGAAAACACGTTTTTTTGAAAAAACGAGGTTTCCCCCTCTCGAGCTCTCCCCCTTCCATAAAAAAATTTTTCTAAATATTACCTACTTCTTTGCTTTTTTTTTAATAAAAAGAGGAAAACCTGTTCTGCAAAAACGTGGTTTCCCCCGTAGGGATAATCCCTCTCGAAAAATCTATTATAACAGTATCTTCTCTTACGGAATAAGAATTTTTTGTCCTACTTTAATTCTTGATGCGCTTGAAAGCTTGTTGAGTTCCATAAGTGTATTGGTATCTGTATTGTTCTTTCTTGAGATTGACCAAAGCGTATCACCGGAACGTACCGTATAAGTCGTGAGTTTATGCTCATATGGAAGTTTTATAACTGCGCCAACTTTCAGACTTTTTGCGCTTAGACCTTTATTGAGCTTGTATATATCATCTAATTTTACATCATATTTTTTAGCGATTGAGTAGAGGGTGTCTCCGCTCTTTACTTTATGAGATGTAGCCACGCCAGAAGACTTCTTAGAAGAGCTTGATGTAGAAGTTTTTGGTTTTGATGATGTATTATTCGCAACTGTGGTTGGTTTTGGTGGAGTATATTCTGCGGTAATTCTACTTGGAAGTTGTTTACCTATTGGTTTAGGAATAAGAATTTCACGTCCTGCAATAAGTTTTTTGGATGAATTTGCTTGCTGTAGCACATTAGAAGGAATACCGGTTATTTTTGCAAGTCCTTTATATGTATCATTTTTACGTACAGTATATTTTTGCCAACCATGCTTATCCATTTCTTTTGAAAGAGCTGCTTCAAAGGCATCTTGTTTATAGATAGGAACATGAACATATACAAGTCTGTCAGACGGGCTTATATAACTCTTTATTGCAGGGTTATACTTATGAAAATCTTCCCACGACATATTAATCTCTTGAGAAATTGCAAGTAAATCTGTGTTAGTATTTACAAGAGCACTATGAATTTCAGGATAGATATCGTTTGTATGTTCAAGATTTGGTTCAACTCCAAGTTCATCGGCGTTCACCATTATTTTTTTCATTGCGATAAAGCGTGGAATATATTCTAAAGTTTCCTGTCGAATACGCATTTTATCGTTAAGTTTGTTATTTCTTTCCACTAATTCGTGTAAGGTTTCGGCACCGGTTTCGTCTAAGGCACGCCCTATTTTTCCTTCGCCTGCGTTATATGCGCTTACAGCTAAAAGCCAATCATCGAATAAACCATTGAGATATTCAAGATAGTCTGCTGCTGCTTGAGTTGCAAGATAAGGGTCATGCCTCCAATCACCGTACCAATCTTGCTTTAGACCAAAACTTTTACCGGTTCTAGGCATAAACTGCCAAAGACCTGAAGCGCCGGCTCTTGAAGAAATTTTTACATTGTATCCGCTTTCAATAAATGCAAGATATGGTAAATCTTTAGGCATATCACGTTCTTCAAACACTGTTTGTACGTAGTCGAGATACGGCAAAGAACGCCCTAAAAATGTAGAAAGCATTTTTTCATTTCCGAGGAAATCCTCATAAAATTCAGCAACTGTACGAAGTTGAGAATACGATAAGCCCATTTCAATTTCTGTATAGCGTACGAAAACATCTTTTTGAGTAGAAGTAAGTGATGTGTGAGATAAGTCGCTTTTATCAAATCCTGAAGGGTGATCACGATAATACTCTTCGCTTGCAATTTGAGGGGTATCATTATACTGTGTTACCTGTGTTGCGGAACAACCGGATAACACAAATACAAATAATATAAAAAGTGGAAACGAGCGTGATAGCTTTGTCGTCTTTCTACGGGTTGACTTTTTATACATTTAATTACTCCTTATATGAGGCTTTATGAAAAAGAATTTTTACCAATCAAAACCACAACATAGTGAAAAATCACAAAGTTTTGATGATATTTCTTATTGTGTCGGCGTGAAACCTATACGCGAACTTCTTGAAAACACCCCACAGCGAATAGAGTGGGTTCGACTAAGAAAGGGACAAAAAAATGCTGATACTCAGCGTATTCTTGATCTTTGTACTGAACACGATATCCGCTTCAACCTCGTTGACGATGACTCTTTCAAGAGATTAGCTTCTCAGAAACATCATGTCAATAGCCAAGGTGTTATTGCTAAGCTTAAAGAAGTTGAGACCGTAAGCTTTGAAGACATGCTTATTAGTGCAAGTAATGTGCCATTGCAACTTATTATTGCGCTTGACTGTGTTCAAGATCCGGGAAATGTAGGAACTCTTGCACGCACACTTTATGCCCTCGGCGGAGCTGGTATTGTAATGCCTATCCATAACTCTGCAAGCCTTGGTATAGGCGCAAAAAAGAGTGCTGCCGGTGCTTTGGATTTCCTTCCTGTAGCAAGAGTAACAAATCTTTCTCGTGCTCTTGATAGCGCTGCTGATGCCGGTTTTACTAATTATTCTACAGCATTACCAAAATCGAATTCTCAACAAGAAGAAAATCCGAAGAAAAAACAGAAAAAATCATATGATATGCCTATTCTAAATCCTCTTGTAGATAAACTAGAATTCCCTGCTGTGCTTGTTTTAGGCGGAGAAGAGAAAGGGGTGCGCCCTCTTGTGCATGAAAAATGTCACTCATCACTTCTTATTCCAATGCAGAGAAATTTTGATTCTTTAAATGTTGCTCAAGCAGGAGCAATTCTTACAGCGTGCTTTTTGAAAAATAAGATTTAGTTCTTATGCAGATTCGTGAATTTTAAGGAAAATATTTCCGAAGAAGGAAAAATTTTCCCTTAAAGTTTGCTTGTAACTTGTTCAATAATCATATATAATTACTAACAAATAATTAGAAAATTTCTAGACTTTTTTGAGGAAGATATGACCAATTTTAAAGAACTAACAAAGGGTAAAAAAAGCATGGTGCGTGAATATATTGAAGCAATTCTCATAGCCTTATTCTTTGCTCTTATTATACGAACTTTCGTTATAGCTGCTTATAAAATACCATCAGGCTCGATGCTTGAAACTCTACAAATAGGTGATCATATGCTTGTAAATAAATTTATTTACGGCGTAAAGAATCCTTTAACTGGTGAGTATATTATTGATGGGCGTGATCCGCAACGTGGTGATATTGTTGTATTCCCATATCCTAATAACCCAAAAGTTGATTATGTAAAGCGTATCGTTGGTATTCCTGGTGATGTTATTGAAATTAGAAATAAACAGCTCTATAGAAATGGTGAAGCAGTACAAGAAGACTATATTCAACATTCACAGCCTAATACAGTAATGAATAGACGCGATAATATGGAGCCTATTACAGTTCCCGAAGGGAAATATTTTATGATGGGTGATAATAGAGACGATTCGCAAGATTCAAGATTCTTTGGTGTGGTAGATGGAGATACATTCCACGGAAAAGCATGGAGATTCTATTGGTCTTGGGATTCAGAAGCAGGTAAACCAAGACTGGGACGTATTGGTAGATCTGTACATTAAGCATTTTTAAAAACGGACAC
>CAYJOR010000064.1:0-14566 GCA_964371865.1 uncultured Desulfovibrionaceae bacterium
TTTTTTTGGTGGGGGTGGTTGGTGCCCAAATTTTTTTTTTTAAAAAAAACTTTTTTGCCCCCCCCCCCCAAGAAATCACAAATTAGAATAACATGCTCGTACATATAAAATCATATTCAATATTATTGACAACGGCTTGTATACAGTCTAAAATATAAAAAACACTGGAGGACTGTTATGAAAAAGTTTATTTTTTTACTTATTAGTATTTTCAGTATTTCATTTGCAACTATTGCAAGTGCAGAAGTGATTGAAGCTGAAAATCAAGTTTCTTACACAATTTATTTTGGTAGAGGCTCTGACGAAAATGCTGTAAATGTTTCAAATTTCTATACTTTTATAAATAAAGAGTTTGCTAGCATTGCAGCTTCAGGTTTAACTATAATTGAAAGTCGTGGACAAAGATACCTAGATAGTGTAAGTGTATTGCGAGAGAATACTACGATAGTACAAATAGTGGGTGATACCTCAATTAATGACAAAATTAAAGAAGTATCAGAAAAATATTGTAAACAATTTAAAGCGCAAAATGTTTCGGTATTTGTAGTGAAAACGAATAATGTTTCAACTGCGATATATAATTAATTTTTGCAGAGTAGAAAATCTAGAATGAAAAATATTGTATTTATGGGTACTCCGGATTTTGCAGCGCAGATCCTGGAACATATTGAAAAAAATTGCTTGGAATTACAAACTCGTATTGTAGGCGTTTACTGCCAACCAGATAAACCGGCGGGGAGAGGCAAAAAATTGCAATCCCCACCGGTTAAGTTGAAAGCACAGGAATTAAACCTTCCTGTGTTTCAGCCTTTAAATTTCAAAAATCAGGAAGATATTGATGCCCTAGCAGCACTTGAGCCAGATGTTCTAATCGTTGCTGCTTACGGCTTAATTTTACCTGAAAGTGTTCTATCAATCCCAAAATTAGGGCCTTACAATATTCACGCATCTTTACTTCCTCAATGGAGAGGTGCAGCGCCTATTCATAGAGGTATACTCGCGGGTGACACTCAAACAGGTATCACAATTATGCGCATGGAAAAAGGACTTGATACCGGCGATATGCTACTTCAACAAGCCATTCCAATTGCGAAAAAAGAAACATCACAAACGCTTTTTGATGCTTTGTCAGACTTAGGCGGAAAGCTTATGATGGCAGCACTCAAACAGATTTTTGAACTGCGTGCAGGATTCATTCCACAAAATCATGAAAAAGCCACTTATGCACATAAAATTCTCAAAGAAGAATTTACTTTCGACTGGAATATTTCAGCTGTAGATGTTGATAGAAAAGTTCGTGCTTTAATAACTCCTCGTACAGTTCTTTCCACAAAGAAAGATAGTGAACTTAATGTTCAAATTCTTGAGGGTGAAGTTGTGGATTACTCAAAAGATGCAAATATAGCTGTAGGCACAATTCTAGAAGTAACTCCGGAAAGCCTTATTATTGCTACAACAGATTTAGATAAAGCCTATGCGGTAAAAACAATAAAACCAATAGGTAAAAACGCCATGAAGATTAAAGACTTTGCTAATGGCTATTTATAAAAAAGGAAAAAATTAATATGCTCATGCAAGAAGCCATTGATAAAGCTTTAGAAGAATATAAAAAACTCTTAGAATTAGCAGATGCTACTTTCGCACAAGTTGCAGAGAAGTTTCCAAATGAAATCAAATGTCACGACGGTTGTATTTCCTGTTGTCACTCCCCTTTTGACTTAAGTCTTGTCGAGGCTATTGCCTTACAGACAGCGTTTAAAAAGAAAATTCCATATGGTGGTTTTCGTTCTGCTATAGCTCGTTCAGCATCAGACACTGAACGCTTGCTTATGAAAGAAAAAAAAAGATATCATCAACTTACAAAGAAAGGTTATACGCACGCCGCAGTTTTGGAAGAAGCATCTAAACTACAGCTCCGTTGCCCTCTTCTGGGGCCGGAAGATTCTTGTCTTCTTTACGATGATAGACCAATAACTTGCAGACTCTATGGTATTCCTTCAGCGATTAACGGAAATGTACATGCTTGCGGTGAATCCGGCTTTGATTCAGGAAAATCATATCCAACTGTATTTATATCAAAATTTCAAGATAAACTTGCTCAAATCTCTTTAGATCTACAAAATGACCTAGGTTCTTCTTATAGAGAATTATATAAAGTTTATCTTCCTTTATCTTCCGCCATTTTACATCCTATTGATAAAACTTGGCTTGGAATTAAATCCGATAAATAAAAGGAAAAAATATGCCTTTACATATACCTGCGTCCGTTTACCGTGACGGTACACCACAAGAACTTACTTCAGAACAAGAAGATAACAAAAAACAATTGTATGATAGCATGTCGCCAAGACGTCGTAAATTTATAGACAGAATAGGCTATGAAAACTGGGATCCATTTCCAAAGCCAAATGATCCAATGGAATTAAGAGTTGATGCAACTGGACGTTCAGTTCAACAATTAGTTCAAGGATTTGGCAAAGCTATGAAAAATCAAAAAGTGATTCCGGGCTATGAAACCGGTCAAGCATTTGAGCAAGGTGCGCTAGAAATGGCACTTCACCTTGTAAACAAAGATGAGAAATTCTTAGGAATGTTTGAGTTCGCCGTTTGGTATCATCAGCTTCTTCTTAAAGAAGGACATGTTGACGAAAATTAATTCGGTATTATAATAAAAAAGATGTTTTGAAATTACATTTGAATTATAAAAGGATAGGATGAGATATGAAAGAACGTTATGATGATATTGATGAATATATTGCAGATCTTCAAGCTGAAATTGAAGCAACTCCAATCTGTGCTAACCACCACTACAATCTTGGTGTAGCTATGCTCTCAAAAGGTGATTTTGATGCGGCTGAATCATCATTTTTAGAAGCAGTAAGACAGTCTTCAAGACTTTCAGAAGCATATGTTCAACTTGGTGGTATTTGCCTACAAAGAAATGACTTTGAAGGTTGCCTTCGTTACAATGAAGAAGCAAAAAATACCCGTCCAAAATTTGCAATCGCTCAAGCTAATATGGGCTTTGCCTACTTACAACTTGGCGAAGTTGACAAAGCAATCGAAGCTTTAAATAAAGCTTTGAAATGGGATCCGAACCTTGTTCAAGCCCTTACAACTTTATCATCAGCTCATCTTATGAACAATGATAGCGAAACAGGACTTAAAATTGCTAAAGAAGCTTTGCGTCTACAACCGGGATTTGCTCCTGCTTGGCATAACGTTTCACTTGCACACATGGAACAGAACAACACAGCAGAAGCTATTAAAGCAATGGATAAAGCACTAGAATTCGGTTACGATGTTCCTAAAGAATTTCGTGACGAAGTAGAACAATATAGATAAGTTATTTTTTCGAGAGAGAGAAACCACGTTTTTTTGAAAAAAACGATTTTTCCCTCTCTCGAGCTCTCTTCCTTCCTTAAAAAACAACTAGGAACTTTTTTAAAGTTTTTGATAATATTTTTTACAAATTCACTTGCACTAATAAAAAAAAATATTACTCTTCTAGGGAGAGAAAATTAAAGTTTTTAACTTAATTAAATCGTTATAAATTTACTAAAAAAATTCCTTTTCATAAATCCACAATTGGTTTTTAAGGAAGGGGAGAGCTCGAGAGGGGAAAACTCATTTTTGACTCAAAAATGCGGTTTCCCCTCTCGAAAGATTGCCTCAAGGAGATAAATCATGTGGGAATATACAGATACGGTTTATGATCATTTCATGAACCCAAGAAACGCAGGATTACTTGAAAATCCATCAGCGGTTGGTGAAGTTGGAAGCTTAGCTTGTGGCGATGCTCTTAAACTTTACTTACAAATAGAAAATGATATTATTACAGATGCAAAATTCCAAACATTTGGGTGTGCATCTGCTATTGCATCATCATCAGCACTTACAGAAATGATTAAAGGTATGAGCGTTGAAGATGCGGCTAAAGTAAAAAATAAAGATATTGCAGATTTCTTAGGCGGACTTCCTCCTGAAAAAATGCACTGCTCTGTTATGGGTGAAGAAGCTTTAGAAGCTGCTATCCGTAACTATAAAGGTTTACCACCACTTGAACATGTTGACGACCATAGCCCACTTATCTGTAAATGCTTTGGTATTACAGAAAACCAAATTCGTGAAGTTGTACGCTTAAATGGCTTAAAAGAAGCTAAAGAAGTGACGAACTTTACAAAAGCTGGTGGCGCATGTGGTAAATGTAAAGGTCTAATCCAAGATATTATTGATGATGAAGCAGGTATCGTAAGCGATAAATTTAAAGAAATTAAACCTGTGCAGTCATCAGCAATGACAAATATCCAACGTATGCAAAAAGTTTTGCAAGTTATTGAATCTGATATTCGTCCTCGTCTTGCTCAAGATGGCGGAGATATTGAACTTATTGACGTTGTAGGTGTAAAGATTGTTGTGTCCTTTAGAGGAAAATGTGCATCATGTAAATCCTCACACCTCACAATTAAAAACTTAGTAGAAAAAACTCTTAGAGAGCAAGTAGACTCATCTATCGAGGTTGTGGAGGCATAATGCTTACAACTATAAATTCACCTATTTATCTAGATAATAATGCAACTACAAGAGTAGCGCCTGAAGTTGTTGAAGCGATGTTACCAACATTCAGCACTTTATATGGTAACGCATCTTCTATGTATACCTTTGGTGGGCAAATGAAGAAAGCAATTGAAGAATCACGTCAAACAATTGCGAATCTAATAAATGCTTATCCTGATGAAATTATATTCACTTCTTGCGGAACTGAGAGTGATAACTCTGCATACTATTCAGCTATGCGCTCGCAGCCAACAAAAGGAACTGTAATAACATCAAGAGTTGAACACTCTGCGGTTATCAACTGCACAAACTATGCTGAAAGTCTTGGCAAGAAAGCTATTTGGCTTGATGTAGATGAGCTCGGTCAACTCGACCTTGCACAGTTTGAAGATACTATCAAGAAAAATGCAGATGATACTTATCTTGTCTCTATCATGCACGCTAACAACGAAACTGGTACAATCTTCCCTATTGAAAAGATTGCTGAAATCGTAAAAGCTCATGGTATTCTTTTCCACGTAGATGCTGTTCAAACTACAGGCAAAGAAAAACTTGATATGCAAAAAACTCCTATAGATTTTCTTGCTATATCAGGACATAAACTTCACGCTCCTAAGGGAGTAGGTGTTCTTTATGTTCGCCGTGGAACTCGTTTTCGACCATTTATGCTTGGTGGTCACCAAGAAGACGGTAGACGTGCAGGAACTGAAAACGTGCCTTATATCGTTGGTCTTGGAAAAGCTATCGAGCTTGCATCCAATGGTATGGATCAAGAAAAAGTTAAAATCAAAGCTCTACGTGATAAACTTGAGCAAAGCTTGATTTCAGCTATCCCTAATGCTAAAATCAATGGCGACATCAACAACCGTCTCTGCAACACCACAAATATTTCTTTCAAGAATATTGAGGGTGAAGCTCTTTTACTTATGCTCAATAATTTTGGAATTTGTGCAAGCTCAGGCTCTGCGTGTACTTCCGGCTCGTTAGAGCCATCTCATGTGCTTCGTGCTATGGGTGTGCCTTATAACTATGCTCATGGTTCACTTAGATTCTCACTTTCACGCTACAATACAGAAGAAGATGTGCAAAAAGTTCTCGATGTGTTACCACGCATTGTTGAAAACCTCAGAGCTATGTCACCATTCAGAGACTAGTTTTTTATTTAGTTTTGTTTTTTTTAGAGAGGGGGAAACCATACGGTTTCCCCCTCTCGAGCTCTCCCCCTTCCTTCAAAAAAACTTTTTTATTTCACCGCACATAATTTTATAGTTAGAGTAAAATATTGAGTGGCGGTGAGAGAAAATATATATTTTTAAAAAAATTATATATAAATTACTTTAAAATGATAAAATCTTCCTTTAAGTCTGTATTTACAAACTTAAAGGAAGATTTTTTATTATTAATTTACCACTTATCCATCAAAGGTAAAGTAGATTTCTTCATTTTGACGTTTAAGGTAAAACTTTTTTTGTAAACTATTATTCCTTTTCTGACGAGGAACGAGTCGGAAAAGAAATAAGGTTTCCAAAGGAAATTATTTCCTTTGGTCGCCGAAGGCATCTCTTATTCTTTACTCTAGCAGTCCCAGATTTGCCCTTGTGGGGTGTCTTTTACGGAGATTCCTAGTGCTAGGAGAGCATCTCTTATTTCGTCAGATTTTGCATAATCTTTATTGAGTCGAGCTTGAACACGTTCTTCAAGAAGAGTGTTAACTTGATTCATATCAATGTTTAAACGAGCGATTGTATCAAGTTTAAGAGCTTCGAGGAATTGGGTAGGCTCTAAGGTGAGCACACCAAGAATTGTTTGCCAATCTTTTACAAATTCAAGGAAACTATTGAAAAATTTAGGCGCATCAGGTGATGTCATAAGAGCTTTAGTTTCAAGAACACGATTTACAAGACGAACACAACTGAATATATGCCCAATCGCAGCAGCGGTGTTGAAATCATCATACATTGCGTTAAAGAAATCTTTTTTGATTTCGCTGTATTCAACGTATACGCTTTGATCCCAAGCAGAATTTTTAGTCTTGAGATTGGCAAGTGCACTATTAACTTGCCCAACACATTCATATATACGCTTTAAACCGCGTTCTGCTTCATCTAAAGCGTCAAAACTAAAGTCGATAGGACTTCTATAGTGTTTTGTGAGGAGGAAGAAGCGTAGGACTTCTGGTTGACGATTTTCTAAGATATCACGAATCGTTTTGAAGTTGTTAAGACTTTTAGACATTTTTTCGGAGTTAATTTGAACAAAACCATTGTGCATCCAGTAACGAGCAAATTCTTGATCAAGTGCCGCTTCTGATTGAGCAATTTCATTTTCGTGGTGAGGGAAGATTAAATCTTGACCACCGCCGTGAATATCAAGAGGAAGTTCAACATTTTTTTCGCTCATAGCTGAACATTCAATATGCCAACCAGGGCGACCATTACCCCAAGGTGACTCCCAGTACGGTTCACCCGGTTTTGCGGCTTTCCAAAGTACGAAATCCATAGGATCTTCTTTGTTTTCATCAACGTCGATACGAGCACCAGCTTGCATATCGTCAAGTGAACGACCTGATAATTTGCCGTATTCTTTAAATGAGCGTACTCTAAAGTTTACGTCACCGCTTGGAGTTGGGTATGCGTGCCCTTTTTCGATGAGGCGAACGATCATATCAATCATTTCTTGGATATAGTCAGTCGCTCTTGGTTCAAGGTCAGCACGTTGAACATTGAGTTTATCCATATCTTCATGGAAAGCGGCAATGTATTTTTCTGCAACTTCTTTACTGGTAAGACCTTCTTGATTCGCTCTTTTGATGATTTTATCATCAACGTCGGTAAAGTTTCTTACAAAGGTAAGTTCAAAGTTTAAGAATCTTAGAAAACGAGCAATAATATCAAATACTACTGCTGAACGAGCATGACCGATATGCGATAAGTCATATGCTGTAATGCCACAAGCGTACATATTCACCTTTCCTGGGCGAATAGGAACAAACTCTTCTTTTTTACGTGTAAGTGTGTTATATACTTGCATTGTCTTTCTCTTTTATGATTGTATTGCTTTTTGAATGCGATTAATTACTTTCTCTTTACCAAGTAAATTAGCTATAAGAGCAAGTGATGGTCCGCCACCTTGTCCTGTAAGAGCACAACGGAGGGCAGGTCCTATATTTTTAAATTTGAGATTATTTTCTTCTACAAATGCGTGGATAGCATGATCTAATTCTTCACTTGAAAAAGTTGAAAGAGCTTCAAATTTTTCAGAAATTTTTGCAAGAAGAGCTTTGCTGTCGTCATTTAAAGATTTAGCCGGTTTTTCTTCGTATTCAACAAAATCAGCTTCAAGAACTTTTTGTGAGAAAGCTTCAATTTGTGAAGATAGTTCTACAAGATTAGTTGCTCTTTCTTTAAAAATTGGAAGTAGAACATCAAAGTTATTAGGGAGTTCTTTTCCTGTAATAGCGTGAATAGCTTTAACTTGCTCAAGAATTTCTTCATTTGAAGATTGCTTAATATAATGAGCATTGAGCCACTCTAATTTAGCTGGGTCTATACGTGATGGAGAGGCATTAAAGTTTGTTCCATCAAAAATTTCAACAAGTTCTTTGAGTACAAAAATTTCATTATCGCCGCTTGACCAACCAAGACGAACAAGATAATTCACCAAAGCAGCAGGAAGAAGACCATCTTCTTGATACTCGATAACAGCACGAGCACCGTTTCTTTTTGAGAGTTTAGCACCATCAGGTCCAAGAATCATAGGAACATGCCCGAAGTGAGGTAAATCCCAATTCATTGCTTGATAGATAAGAATTTGTTTTGGAGTATTGGAAACATGGTCATCACCACGAAGAACATGACTTATTTCCATATCATGATCGTCAACAACAACAGCGAGGTTATATGTTGGCATTCCGCCTGATTTTTCAGGACGACGAAGAATCATGTCATCAAGTTCTTGCACATCAGTAACGATTTTTCCTTTAACCATATCGTCGAGGATAACTTTACCTTGTTCAGGACATTTTAAACGAACAACTGCATCTTCAGATTTTGGAAGATTTCTATTACGGCATTTCCCATTATATTTAGGTTTTAAGCCTTTTGCTTCAGCTTCGGCACGCATAGCATCAACTTCGTCAGGAGTACAAGTACAGTAGTAAGCAGAGCCATTTGCAAGCATTTCTTCAATAACTTCGTTATATCTATCAGCTCGTTGCGTTTGATAGACTAAATCTCTATCCCAATCAAGACCAAGCCATTTCATAGATGCAAGGATGGAATCGGTATATTCTTGTTTTGATCTTTCAGTATCAGTATCTTCAATTCTTAGAACGAATTCACCGTTAAAGTGTCTTGCTAATAGCCAAGAGAAGATAGCTGTTCTAGCTCCACCAATGTGAAGATGACCGGTAGGGCTTGGGGCGAATCTGGTAACTACTTTTTTGTCTGACATGTTTATATTTCCATTATTAATTTATTGTAATTGTGAATTTTTTTAGAAAGTGAGTAGGTTTATAAGTTTCCTTTGCAGCTCTTAGTCCTGCATTACCTAAATCTTGCTCTCTATTGATAAATTCAAATCCTTCTACAGCATTTTTAGCAAAGATATTATTGATTGCTTGATATGCTCCTTTATACTCAGGAAGAGCTTTCTCAAAATGCACTACAAAAGTGCTCTCGTCAAGTTTTTCTCCAAGAGTAAAGGCGGCAAGTTTATTCTCATGATATAGAGTTCCACCTATAATATTTGGAAATTCAGTTAGGCTTTCCAAAATATTTTTTATTCCTGTATATTCAGCATAAAGTGAATCATCATCACCGCAACCACTGTTTTTACACCAAGTTTCATGTAATTCAAGTAAGTCTTTTGTTATTTTATGGCTAAGATTTTCAGCCGTAAATTGACGATAATCAATGCCGAAATTTTTTGTAAAACTATTGACATGATTCTTTTTTTTATGGAAATCCTTTCCTCTAAGATTTGCTAAATTCTCTTGTAAGTAAATATATTCATCATTATCTCTATCCGTTGCAATTTCAATATTATCTTGAAACTGCTCAAATAAGATATCTTTGAGTTTTTCAGGAACTCGCGTAAGAACAGTTCCCTTTTTTAAAAAAGTTGATTTTGTAAAATCTACATTTTCCCAGTCCCCAAGAGGAGCACGTAAGTCATGATTCGATTTAATCCATAGAAGATTATTATCTTCTGCAATTTCAAAATCGTAAAAATTATTCCACGTAAAAAGGTTTGTGAAGATATAGTCCGCAGTTTTTTGTGGGCATTTTTCCCAATATTTATTGTATAAATCTTTATGATCTAAAGTAAGTGATTGATATTGCATAATACTCAATTGAAGCCTATTTGATTTTTCGCATAGTATAATTATACCACGGACGTTTAATAAATATTATAAACATAGCAATGCTCTGATATATCATTGAAAGCAGCATTGCTAGGAATATACCTCTTGCATTCATACCTTGAAAGTGGGCTAAATAATAAGCCAATGGCAAGCGAATAAGCCATACACTTGTGCTGTTGATTACGAGTGAATAAATTGTTGCACCCGCACCGGTCATTATACCATTTAATATCATTCCCGCAACTGTAAAGGGGGTAGACATAATATTATAAATTAAATACCAAATAATATTTTCTTGAACCATTGGATCCGGCGAGAATAGAACTGCTAATTCTTCCATAAATGGAAGCATGCAAACAGCAAAAACAGTCATTATTCCTGCACCAATCCCAATAAGAGTAAGCCCTATTCTTTTTGCTTGTTTGATATCTCCCTCTCCAAGAGCGTGCCCCGTTAAGATTGATGCTGTAGCCATAAAAGCCGCACCCGGCATAAAGAGAATTGATTCAATCCTCATACCCGATGAAAGTCCGGCAAGAGCTTCTGTGCTATTAGGAACCGAAGCAGTTACCCCAAATAGTACGAGATAGCCTGTCTGCCATAAAGCCTGACTCGCTAAAGCCGGAAGACTCACCTTTAAAATATAAGGAGATGCTTTTTTTATCCAACAGAATCTTAATTTCAAACTCGGAGGGAAAAGATTTGCCCTCTTAAGCACAATTAAAGATGAAACAGCTCCTGTAAGCACCGCGCCGAATGTTGTCCAAGCAACACCAGCTACACCAAAAGCAGGAAATCCAAAATATCCAAGACCAAAAGCTAAATTACCAAAAATATTTATTATTGAGACTAAAAATCCTATAAATAAAGGATATTTTACAAGCTTTGCTGCCCTAAAAAGCACGTTACTCACAAAATATAAATAATGAAACGGCAAAGTAATAAGCAATACATCCCAAAAATATAAGCTTATAGGCTGAACTTCAGTAGGTATCTTTAAAGCAGACATAATAAATCCACCTAAAGTTGCCCCAAATAAACTAAAGCAGCTTGCCATTATAACAGCGATATACAGCACAAGCAATATATAACGCCTTGCTCGAAGCCCCCTCTTCGCTCCCAAACTCTGCGAAATTACCGCCATAGAACCTGAACCAAGCGACATAGCAAGCACCATAATAAGAGCTTGAACTTGTGCCATAACCCCAACAGAAGCCTGAACCTCTGATGAGATTCTGCCCGCTACCCAAGTATCTGCAAGTCCTATTAAAAGCACCGTAAACATCAACAATACTTGCGGTATTACAAGTCCGGAAATCTCTTTCCAAGGAATTGTTTTCATAAAATCTTTTGCTTGTGCTTTCGTCATATTTTTTTGTCTCCGACGGGCAAAGGGAATGATTCCCTTTGCAAACCCCATTTATTTTTTTCTCGTTCCTCGAAAAAAATGAAATAGGTTTTTCAAAAAAATTATTTCCTCTGATATCAAAAATAAGTTTTCAAATGAAATTATAAAGAGTTAGAGTGAAATTTATATATTTAAATTTGAAATATGGGTATTTTCAAAGTAAATCACTTTTTAACAGTATATACATTAATGTAGTTAAAGGAAGTTAATTTTTATAAAATTTAATGATTACTTTTGTTGAAAGACTAGGCTTTGTCCTCAACGCCACTCAAAGCTATGGGAGTAAGCAAAAAATAATGTGCGTTGAGAATTAAAAAGTTTTTTTGTAGGAAGGGGGAAGAGCTCGAGAGGGGGAAACCTTATCTTTTTTTTCAAAAAAAGTATGGTTTCCCCCTCTCGAATAAAATTATTCTTTACTACTAAAAATAAGCAACTAAATCTTCGAGAGTTTCGCGTCTTCTGATAAGGCGAACGTTTCCGTTTGATTCAATAAGAACTTCGGCAGGACGTAGACGTTGATTATAGGTTGATGACATAGAGAAACCATATGCTCCTGCATCTAATACGCCAACGACATCGCCAACTTGCGCTTTAGGAAGTTCACGTTTTTTAGCAAGGATATCACCACTTTCACAGATGTTACCAACTACAGTTTGAGTCATAACTTCTGAAGACGGATTTTCTTGATAGAGTTCTACATCATGGTGAGAATCGTACATAGCAGGGCGTTGAAGAACGTTGAAGCCAACATCAGTACCGATATAGTGAGTACCTGCATTTTCTTTGGTTGCGTGTACGTTACCAAGAACAAGACCGCATTCAGCAACAACATAACGACCAGGTTCAAGATAGAACTTTCCTGTGTATGAGTGTTTTTCTACAAAAGCATTTACTGTTTCATTAAGAAGAGTAGAAAGTTTGTTCAAATCAAGACGAGGTTGATTTTCGTATTTTTTATAAGGTATACCGAATCCGCCGCCAAAATCTATTATTTGTAGATCTTTAAAGGTAGGAAGAGTTGGAACAAAGTCAAGAAGAATCTGCATAGCATCGATATAATCTTGTGGTTCCATAAAAAGAGAACCGATATGCTGATTAATACCTGTAAGTTTCATTCCGTATTTATTGAGGATTTCACACATAGTATTAACATCTTCAGGATTTACACCGAATTTTGTTTCTTTACCGGCAGTAATAACTTTTTGGTGGTGCCCAGCGCCTTTACCAGGGTTGATACGCACCATAGCTTCGTTAGAATGTGCAAAACCTTGGCACTCTTTCATAACTTCGCCAAGAGTTTCAAGCTGTGAAAGGCTGTCTACGCTGATAAGAAGATTATTTTCTACAGCATTTTTAAGCTCATCATAAGAAACGTTATTACAAACGTAGAGAATTTCTTCTGGAGTAAAGCCTGCTTTTTTATTGATAAATAATTCACCAGGACTCATAGCATCTACGAGTAAACCTTCTGAACGAATAATTTTTAATAATTCAACGTTTGTGTTTGCTTTTGCTGAATAGTCAATACAAACTTGTTTAGAGCTTGAAAGACCTTTTAAATCTTTACAGCGTTCTCTAAGTACGTTTTCGCTATAAACATAAAGAGGAGTGCCAAATTTTTTAGCTAAGTCATGTGGATTGTTACCCACGAAAAAATTAATATCTTTTGTATAGTTCATTATTATTCCTTTATTTTTATATAGTTAGTATTGAGGGGGAAAACCTTCTTTTTTAGCAAAAAAGAAGGTTTTCCCCCTCAAACTCCCCCTTTCCTGAAAAACCAGTTAGGGCTTATATAAAATATGAGTAATTTTTTATATTTTCACTATCTACCAATCTTTTTTGTTCTAAAAAATTATATATATTTACAGTGTAAAATATTGTAAACAGCTTTAAAGCTACGAAGCGACACTAATAAAAACATATAATAATTTAGGAAATTTTTGCCTCAATCTAAAGGACTTCTTTATACAATTGGTTTTGATAAGGAGGGGGTAGAGGGTGCTTATTATAGAATTATAAAAGGGGAAACCACACTTTTAAATAAAAGTGATAGTCTCCCCTTGATATATCAAGGCTAAATTATTTTTTTAACCAAGGCATCATAGAACGGAGTTGTTGACCAACTTGTTCGATTTTGTGTTCTGATTCTAAACGGCGAGTAGCTTTGAAGAATGCAGCACCTGATTGGTTTTCGAGGATAAAGTCACGAGCGAAAGTACCTTCTTGGATTTCTTTAAGAACTTTTCTCATTTCATTTTTGGTTTCAGCTGTGATGATACGTCTACCGATGCGGTAATCACCGAATTCTGCTGTATCAGAAATTGAGTAACGCATACGTGCAAGACCACCTTCATAGATAAGGTCAACGATGAGTTTCATTTCGTGTAAACATTCAAAATAAGCGATTTCTGGTTGGTATCCAGCTTCAACTAATGTTTCAAAACCACATTTGATAAGTTCAGAAACGCCACCACAAAGAACTGCTTGTTCACCGAAAAGGTCAGTTTCAGTTTCTTCACGGAAAGTTGTTTCGATAACGCCTGAACGTGTACCACCAACACCTTGAGCATAAGCAAGAGCTTTATCTAAAGCTTTTCCGCTTGCATCTTGGTGAATAGCAACTAAGCAAGGAACACCGCCGCCTTCTGTGTATGTACGACGTACAAGGTGGCCTGGGCCTTTAGGAGCGATTAAGAATACGTCAACGTCTTGTGGAGCTACGATTTGAGCAAAGTGAACATTGAAACCGTGAGCAAAAAGTAAAGATTTTTCAGAAGTAAGATAAGGTTTGATTTCTTCTTCATATACTTTAGCTTGGAATTGATCAGGGAGAAGAATCATGATCATGTCAGCTTTTTGAGCAGCTTCAGCACATGAAAGTGGTTCAAAACCGTGTTCTTTAGCGAGTTCGTAGTTTTTTCCGCCTGGGCGTTGAGCTACAATAACGTTAACGCCTGAATCACGAAGGTTTTGCGCGTGTGCGTGACCTTGTGAACCGTAACCAAGAATTGCTACAGTTTTGCCTTTAAGAACATTGATATCAGCATCTTTTTCGTAATAGGTTTTCATATTCTATCCTTCTGAAATTTCATTTGCTTATTTTTTGAGACTTTCTCAAACTCAGAAAACTAGCATAACCACTTTTCACTGTCAAGACTTGCGATAATGAGGTTTTCTTTTTTTTTTGTCTCCGACGGGCAAAGGGAATGATTCCCTTTGCAAACCCCTTTTCT
>CAYJOR010000065.1:0-14371 GCA_964371865.1 uncultured Desulfovibrionaceae bacterium
TCAAAAAAGCATGGTTTCCCCCTCTCGAATATCAACAATAAAAGGTACTACCTATGAATAAAATGATATATCAAGCGCGTAGAGATAAATTGCGTGAAAAAATGTCTGTATTGGGGATCGATGCTCTTATGGTATCTTATGCTCCAAATCGTTACTATCTTTCAGGATTTGAACTCCACGATGGACAGTGTAACGAAACATCAGGATATCTTATCATAGCAAAAGACGGAAATGATTTACTTTGTACTGACTCTCGTTATGACTTAGCTTCTCAAGAAGTATGGGATAAAGAGTACGTTCATATTTATAGAGGTGATTTACCAACTTTCTATAATACTCTTATCAAGCAAAAAGGCTATTCAAGAGTTGGTTTTGATGAACATTGCCTTACCTATGCTTTCATTCAAAAAGCTTTTGATGGAGTAAATATAACTCCTGCACATGGTCTTGTTGAAGATTTACGCGTGATTAAAGATGCTGAAGAAATTAAAGCAATGAAAATTTCAGCTGCACTTAATCACAAACTTATGGAACATCTTCCTAGCTATCTAGAAGAAAATCTCCATAAAAATCTTACTGAAAAAGATGTTGCTTGGTATATTGAATCTTACTTCCGTAACCATGGTGCAAGTGGCAATGCGTTTAAGCCGATTGTTGCAAAAAATGAACATGCAGCTCTTCCACACTGTATCCCATCAGATACTATCATCACTGAAGATTCACTTCTTCTTGTTGATGTGGGTGCTCGCCTAAATGATTATAATTCTGACCAAACCCGTACTTTCTGGGTAGGAAAGAATCCATCTGATAGATTTAAGACTGTTCTTGAACAAGTTCAAGCATCTCAGCAAGCTGCAATAGATATTTTACGTCCGGGACTAACTGGACGAGAAGCGTATATGGCAGCTTATGAATCCTTTGCTAAAATTGGAGTAGAGAAATTCTTTACACATAATTTAGGGCATGGTGTAGGCCTTGAAACTCATGAAGCTCCAAGACTTTCTCCTCTATCAGATACAGTTCTAGAACCGGGAATGATAGTTACCGTTGAGCCTGGTCTTTATTACTCTGACTGGGGTGGTATCCGTTGGGAATACATGATGCTTATTACCGAAAATGGCGCAGAAAAATTATAATCAATAGACAATTCTTGAAAGGAAAGTGCATTTTATAAAATGTCCTTTCCTTTTTTTTGACTTTTTAATATACGCTAATATAAAAAAAATCTCTACACAATAATTTAGAATTACTATTATGAATAAAGGTGAATTTTAGCTATGATTTAAAGTTAGTGTTATTTAAAGTTTCTTGAGGGAAAAAGCTCACTTCTTTAAAAAAAGCGTGCTTTCCCCCTCTCAATTTTATTAACAAGCTTTTGTCACTAAATGTGGTTTTCGCTCTCAACTAATCTATATATTTCTTATTTTAATTCCATTTTGAGATAAATAAGATTTAATAACTGGTATAGGATACTGATCGTTATGAACTATAGAAGCAACAAGTGCAGCACTTGCACCCACTTCTAAAGCTTCGGCTAAGTGTTTAGGTTCACCAGCACCACCGGAAGCTATTACTGGAATTGAAACCGCATCAGAAATCATTTTTGTAAGATATAGCTCATAGCCTGTTTTCATACCATCGGCATCAATCGAGTTTAGACAGATTTCACCAGCACCTAATCTTTCGCACTCTAAAGCCCATTGTAGCGCATCTTTACCGGTGCGGAGTCTACCGCCTTGAACAACTATTTCATAACCTGATGGAGTTGTATTTGATTGTTCCACTTTTAAAACATCCATTCCAACTACAATTGCTTGAGAGCCAAAAGCGTAAGCTCCTTCCGATATAAGAGTCGGTTCTTTCACAGCTGCGGAGTTTAAAGATACTTTTTCAGCACCAGCTAAAAGAACTTCACGCATTTTAGGAAGAGATGAAATTCCACCGCCAACACTAAATGGAATGAATATATTTTCTGCAACTTTAGAAACTACATCTAAAAATAGAGCTCTTTTTTCGTGCGAGGCAGTAATATCATAGAATACGATTTCATCTGCGCCTTCTTCGTAGTACTTTTTTGCACTCTCAACAGGGTCGCCAATATCTACATTTCCTTGAAATTTTACACCTTTTGTGAGTCTGCCATCACGAACATCAAGGCATGGAATAATACGTTTTGATAAATTTGAATTTTGCATATTTTTCTCTTTATTTAGATTTGTTTGCGCTATAGTTTGCAAAATTTTCAAGTAATTTTAATCCAACACTTCCACTTTTTTCAGGGTGACACTGAACAGCCCACAAGCCTTCACGGCCGTAAATTGAAGTAAATTCTAAACCATAAGTTGTGGTGGCCAGTATTAAAGACTCTTCAACTTCATTATAGTATGAGTGGACAAAATAAAACTCAGCACCGCTATTAATTCCGTTAAAAAGTGCACTTTCTTTCTTGATATTAAGCGCATTCCAGCCCATATGTGGAATATTAATCTTTCTTGAACCATCCATAAGTTCAGCGTCAAATAGTCGACACTTACCCGGCACAATTCCAAGAGTTTGCGTGCTATGCTCTTCAGAAAAATCAAGTAGAATCTGCGCACCCAAGCAGAGACCAAGCAAAGGTTTATCAGCTTTTATTAGAGTTTTTAACTCTTCGTCAAGCCTGTGTTCTTTTAGATAGTTCATAGCTTGTGCCGCTGATCCAACTCCCGGAAAAATTACACCTTGAGCTTCATGTAAAACTTTAGAATCTGCGGTTATAACACATTCAATATTCTGAGCTTTTAATGCTCTATAAACTGAGGTTTGATTGCCTGCTTGATAATCGAGAATTGCGAGCATAGTTTCCTACTTTTTATTTGGTGTGAGTAAAGGTAAATCGTCCATATTTCCAGTTGATTCTACAGTTGGTTTTTTTGGCTCTTGAATTTGTGGAACTTTAGGAGCTTCAACTTTTGGAAGTTCAACTTTTGAAGTTTCTTTCACTTTTGGAGGCGAAAGAAGTGGTAAATCGCCCATATTTTCAAGACTAGGAGGGTTTGAAGTTGGATTTGTTGGTTTTGCAGTTTCTTTCATTTTTTGCATTTCTTGCATAGCTTCCATTGAAGGCATTGAAGGAGATTTAGGTGCATCCGGACCATCTTTAGCCGGCACAGTAGAAGATTTCATTTCTTCCATAAAGCCTTCAGGTCTTGAGTGCATTTCTACAAAACCCAACCATTCTTCTAATGTTACTTCTTTGTTTTTATCTTTATCGATGATTTGAAAAGCCATCTCAGAAAAATTTGGATTTGCTTCAAAAAATTCTTGGTGAGTTACAGTTCCATTTTCATCTTTATCCATAAGAGTATAGCTTTGGTTAGCATGAGCATTTTGTGAGATTGCAAGAGTTAAGGCACTTAAAATTAGAATCTTTTTCATTATTTTTTCTCAGTTTTCGTTTTTTTATAAAGTCTGTAGGTACTTATGATTACATTTACAAGTAAATTTTTAGAACCACTTCCTTCGTTTTTAGAGTAATCCAAAGTAGACACTTCGTCAATCATTGGAACTACAGTGATTTTTTTATTATCTTTAGTATTTTTTGCTGTGAAACTATTATCAATAATGTTTAAAGTTGATTCAGAAAGATTTTGTTCCAATTTCTGAACTTCCGCTTGTGCTTCTGCTTGGTTTGCTACTGTAGATGAGTTTTTACTGCGAATTTTAGACAGTATTCCTTTTTTTTCTTTTACCAGCTGCGGTTTATTTGTTTCAAAAGCTTGTTTGAATAGTCTATATAAATTAGAATTTTTAGCTGAAAGAAATTCTTCAACTTCTTTTTTTACTTTCTCTTCATGACTTATTTTTTTAATTGTTTGAACAAGGCTATAAATCACTCCCTCAAAAGGATAAAGATTTTCAAGATAGGTGAGCTTTTGCAGTAATTCAGGTGTCTTATTAACCATAAGATACTTACGAAAATCTTTTAAAAGTGGATGTTCAGCATTTGGAAATTTCTGTTTATATTTGTAAGCATTATCAATCATTCTTTCGTGATTACTTTGCATTGCATCTGCTTTAATTGACTCTCTAAGATATTTTTCGCTAAGTTCAGCATTTCTTTGATGTGCATAAATAGATGAAATCAATGAATATGATTCCGCCGCAGTCATTGGATCTACGCTTGCTTTTGAAAGACTTGCAATTGCTTTATCTAAACGCTTTGCCTTTATATGATCAATACCTTCTTGAAGCATTGATTGTGGAGTTATTTCGGTTTGCGCTTTTTTCTTTGCTAATTCAGCTAATTTCGCATAAAAACTTTCTGTATTTGGAGCAAAACCACGTTTTTCAATAATTTCTTTAACTTTGATCGTTCTTTGTTTTTCAAATTCTTTACAGAATGCTAAAGCCCTTATTATGGAAGTTCTTTCAATTGGACGAGTCAAAGAACGTGTATAACCAATTGAAATAAAAGCTTTACTTTCCTCTTTATCAGAAGCTATTCCAACAAATGCTTGACGGAAAAGTAAAGGATGAAGCCTTATAGTCTCCATAAATTCAACTGCGCTCATATCTGAAAAAACAGGCTGACAAAATACTATTAAATTATCATTTTTTTCATTCTCGTGCAAATCTGCCAAATGATAGGCTAAGTCAATTCCCGATGTAAAAAGTACAACTTGAGAGATACCCGCGTTTTTAAGAGCTTTTCTCTCTATTGACGCTCGGGCATCACTTTCAGAAGCAATAATTGCTTTTTCATATATAGCATCTCTTTCCATGTTTAAAAAATAATCTATTTCTTATACGATGACAAGTTAAGATTTTACTTTCTAATCGCCGTATATCTTTAATAAATTTATCTAAAAGGTAATATTTTATAAATAATTCTGATAAAGGGAAATATTTTCTCTATTTCTTTAAATTTCCTATTAAATTTTGACTTAAATTACCTCTTCTCTGAGCTTTCTTTTTCTAGAGAATATATAACACTTCAATTTTACATGATTTATTTGTTTCGGCATAGCTTTTGCTTAAGTGAATACATACTGAGAACAAAACTTGCTTTGAAAGATATTCTTAGAAGCTAGTTTCAACAAAATCAAAATTTCTCATGGAGGGAATAATAATGAGTAGTCATCTTGATTATGAAATTAACAAAGAATTAGGTGAATGTTATTTATTCATGAATGAGCTTGATAAAGCTGAAATGTATTACAAAAAAGCTATGGAATCTAGCCCTGAAATGGCTTCCCCGTATCTTGGTCTTGCTACCATCGAAATTCAACGTAATGAATACGATAATGCGTTAGACTACTACAAAAAAGCTTTAAAATTAGAAGAAAAGAACGATAAATCTCTCGCAGGTATTGGTTTAGTTTTAATGGAAAAAGGTATGTATCCAGAAGCTTTTGATTCTTTCATTTCTTCTCTTAAAATAAACCCAGCAAACATGATTTCTTTAGCATGTATAGTAAAAATTGCATATCTTACTAATAGAATTGAAGAAATTATTCCTGTGCTTCATGAAAGTGTAAAAGTTGACGAAAACCAAAATACACGTATCACTTTAGCTGGTTGTTACATCACCCTAGATAAACGTGAAGAAGCTACAATTTTATTAAAACAAGCACTTATGGAAGAACCGGGTAATGAACAAGCAACCGAACTATTGAATCATTTAAATTCTCTAGCTGCTTAGTTTATTTGTTTCATAATAGGTAATTTACCCTCCAAAGTATTCCGATTTCCTTATAAATCGGAATACTTTAGACTCTAGCTTTTAATAATCACTTTCCAGTAAATTTAGTTGTGATGTTAAAAGCATTTTTACAGACATTTGAAAAAGTTCATTCATAGCTTGTTTATAAATGTTTATTTTTGTCTTTTAATTCAAACACTTAAACTAAATAATTTAAGGGCTTTCCAAATGAACGAAAATAGTATATTTTCCTTTATTGCAAGAGTAATGCAGTGTGTATTTTGTATTACCTTGATTGTATTGTGTTTATTCTTTTATTTGTGGTAAGGTAAAAGACATTTTTTCCTTACTAGAATTTAGATTAGTGAGGAAAATATGTATACTTGTGCCCCTTTATACCCTGGTCCTACCAGCATTCACCCTGAAGCTTTAAAAGCATTATCTCGCGATTATTTTCCGGCAAGATACAGCTTAGCTTATGCAGAAACCTATAAATATGTATGCAGTTCAATTCAAAAAATTTGTAATACAAAAAATGATGTTATTCTTTTAACAGGTGAAGCGATTCTTGGCTTATGGGCATCTTTAAAATCCACTTTAACAAATGAAGATAGAGTGCTTGCTATAGGCACAGGTATTTTTGGTGATGGATTTGCTGACATGGCTCGCGCCATTGGTTGCGAAGCTAAACTTATTTCTTATCCATACAACTCTACATTAAACGACAGTAACTTAGAAGAGATTGAAGCCGCTATTGATAGTTTCAAACCAACTATGATAACTGTTATACATTGCGAAACTCCATCAGGTACATTAAATCCACTTGAAAAACTCGGCGAACTAAAAAAGAAGAAAAATGTTCCTCTTTTAGTTGTTGACGCTGTTTCAAGCATAGGCGGAACTCCTATTTTTGCAGATGATTGGAATATTGATATTCTTATCGGCGGCTCTCAAAAATGCTTATCATGCCCTGCTGATATGACAATTCTTGCAATCAGCCCTACTGCTTGGGAATATATAGATAAAATTTCCTATGTTGGATATGAATCATTAAAGCCTTTTATGGGTATTGGGTATGACACTCAAAAATATCCTTATACTCCACACTCTTCTGGTGTTTATGCCCTAGCAGCAGCTTTGAAGAGTTTGGAACTTGAAGGATTTGAAAACGTATTTAAAAGGCACCTTGAAATTGCTGAAATGTGCCGTAACGGTATAAAAGAAATGGGACTTGAACTCTACGTACAAGAAGGTTCAATTCCATCTCCAACTGTGACTGCTGTTTGTGTGCCATCGCATTGGAACTGGCAAGATAAACAAAATGAACTTACTGAAAAATGCGTTTTTCTAGGTGGAAGTCTTGGATCTTTGAGCGGAAAAGTTTTCAGGCTCGGGCACATGGGGATACAAGCTGATAAAGTCATTATGAAAAAAGCTCTTGAAGTTTTAAAAAGTTCACTCTAAAGAATCGAGCAAGTTATGAGTATTCTAGATAATAATTTCCCTCAAATAAATTTCACATGCACAAATGGAAATATTCCTTCTAAAGCAGAGTGTTACAGACTGTGGGACAAATACGAAATGCTTTCAAATATTAGGGAACACTCAAAACTTGTTGCCGATTTTGCGCAAGCTACTGTCCGCATGGTAAACGAAAAATATCCGAATACCTTTTCGGAAGATTTAGCGTACGCCGCTGGTTTATTACATGATATCGCAAAATCATGGACTATAAAGCATGGCGGGAATCATCAACAATTAGGTGCAAGCATAGTACGCGCAGAAACGGGAAATACTTATCTTTCGTCTTGTGTATATCATCATGTTATATGGCCGTGGGAGAAGGGAGATTTAGCTATAGAAAACAAAATCTTCCATCTTCCACTTATAATCGCTTATGCAGATAAAAGAGTGCGTCATTCAAGTCAAGTGACTCTTAAAGAGAGATTTGATGATTTACTTGATCGCTATGGCAAAACTGAGGAAATACGCAAAAACATTGATATAAATTATCAGCAAGCTTTGCGTATAGAGAAAATTCTTTCACAAAAACTGGAGTTTGAATTTTATGCGTGTACTCTTAATAGCGGGATCTTGGTCGCCTGAGCGTGAAGTCTCTTTAAAAGGGGCTGAAGTAATAAAAAAAGCACTTGAAGAGCGCGGGCACACAGTAAATCTATGTGACCCTCTTCTTCACTTCGATAAGCTTATATCCATAGCTAAAGAGCACGATATAAGCTTTATTAATTTACATGGTGCTCCGGGTGAAGATGGTTTAATTCAAGCTTTACTTACTCAAGCTGGCTGTAAATTTCAAGGTTCAGGAGCAGAAGCTTCATTTTTAGCTCTACATAAAGCCGCTGCAAAGCAAGTTTTTAGAAACGCAGGTATTAAAACTGCTGACTGGTTCTTTCTTCCACAAAAAACAAATAAAGATTGGGGAAAAAATTTAGAATATCCACTCTTTATAAAATCAAATCTTGGTGGATCTAGCCTTAACATGGCGAAAATTTCAAATTTTGAAGAACTTCATAAAGAACTAGATATACTTTTTTCAAAAAATTGCGAAGTAATTGTAGAGCCAATGATTGAAGGTATTGAAATAACATGTGCAATTCTTGAAATTAATAAAGAATTGAAAGCATTACCCCCTATTCTTATAAAACCTAAAAACGACACCTTTTTTGACTACACAAATAAATATGCGCTTGACGGAGCTGAAGAAATCTGCCCTGCACCTCTTCCGGAGGAAATACTTAAGAAAGTTGAAGAGAATGCTCTCAAAGCTCACAAAGCATTAGGGCTCACATCTTATAGCCGTTCCGACTTCATTCTCTCTAAGGATAATGAACTCTATATTCTCGAGACAAATACAATCCCCGGAATGACTCAAACAAGTCTTGTTCCTAAAGCTGCGCAAGCCATAGGAATATCCTTTGGTGAACTTTTAGAAATTTTACTTGAAAATGCTCTGCAAGAGTAGAAAATACGTAAAGTAAGACCTCTGCATAATTACTGAACATTTTACCGAGAAAAGCTAATAATTTTCTTTTTACTTTAGGGTTACTTTCTAACTTGTTGATATTCCAGTAAATGGTTTTTAAGGAAGGGGGAGAGCTCGAGAGGGGGAAACACCGTTTTTGACTCAAAAACGTGGTTTCCCCCTCTCGAAAATAATTATGCAGAGCTCTTAAAGTAGTAACTGCGCAAAAACTTTTTCTTTCTGAATAAAAAAGAGGCTTTCCTTATGAAAATAAATCATAGGAAAAGCCTCTTTAGTTTTAATGGGGGGTGTTTCTAAATTTAGAAATATACCCGAAACAATAATAGAAACTATTCAAATCTTGATACGTTTGTGATAACTACCATATCAAGTGGAACATTTCCGTGTTCACCAACTTCTTTAGTCTTTAGTTTACGGATTTTATCAAGAGTTTCTTCACCCTCGATAACTTGACCGAATACACAATATCCAAAGTTTTCGTCTGAAGTATCAACATGGTCAAGCTCTTCGTTATCTTCTAAGTTAATAAAGAATTGAGCTGTTGCTGAGTGTGGTTCAGATGTGCGAGCCATTGCAATAGTATTTTTTGCGTTTTTAATACCATTAGTTGCTTCATTTTCTATTGGAGCATTTGTTGGTTTTTCGTCCATACGCACACCAAGGCCACCACCTTGCACCATGAAATCATTGATTACACGATGGAAAATAGTGTTTCTATAGAAATCATCATCTACATAAGCAAGGAAGTTTGCAACTGTTTTTGGAGCTTTATCATCAAAAAGTTCAATAAGCATATCACCTGATGATGTTTCCATAAGAATAATTGTACTCATATTTATTTACCTTTTTTATTTAGCTTGTAATTCATCTACAAGTTCTTTTAATGTTTTAGCATTTTGAGTGTATTTAACTTCAAGATTATTCGGTAAAGAAGAAATTAAATCTGTAATAGCCGTTGGTTTTAAAACTTTAAGTTCTATTGAACCCGGTTTTTCCCAGATTTTAAGAAATGCTTCAGCAATCGGCGCAAGTTCAGGAGTTTCTTGAACATTCATATTTATAAGTAATTGAAGCTCTGTGCTTAAATCTTCAACAGATTGATTTTCTTGAATTTGTGCTAAATTTGCAAAACGTGGAAGAAAGCCTTTATCTTCATATTTTACGTCCATTGAATTGAGAGTAGAACCAAAAAGAACAAAGTAATTTTTAATTAAACCTTCAATAGTGACTGGAGTTTTAAGGCTTGCTTCATAGGTTACAGCAAATAAATCTTTTACTGAAGTTTCATGTGAATAGTCTATAATATCACGAGCTTCATTAAGAGCAAATTTTACAGAGCTATTAACAATAAGTTCGTCTAAAAGTAATAATGAAAGATCTGGGATTTCAAGTAAAGTTGCACCAGTTTTAGAAATTTTTGCATCTTCCACTTCATAACCTACTTGAATAGGATTAGCTTGACTTGAAATATCAAGGCCTTTCATTGAGAAAAGTTCAGCTTGATCAAAATTTATTATCATATCACTGAATGATATATTTTGCTTGAAATACATTTTAAAATCATCAACAGTTAAGTTTGGTATTGCTGACGGATTTGCTTCTGATTCTTTCAGTAATTTAAAGAGCTCTGCCATAATTTTAGGTGTTGGCATTGCAAGAGCTTCCATTTTGAACTCACCTAAACTAATAGCCATATTTTCAGCAGGAACATCAATACTTGTGTTTTTTATGCTGAAATCATAAGCATTTTCACCCGCTGGGGTTATGCTTGAACTTTCAATAAGAAGATTCCCTGTACCTGCAAGTTTATCTTCTAAGCGATAATTTTTAATTTCTGATGATGCTAATTTAAAATTAAGAATTCTTTTCCATGGTTCTTCTTGACT
Source organism: uncultured Desulfovibrionaceae bacterium (assembly GCA_964371865.1). Classification (GTDB taxonomy): domain Bacteria; phylum Desulfobacterota; class Desulfovibrionia; order Desulfovibrionales; family Desulfovibrionaceae; genus CAYJAZ01. The sequence goes on from CAYJOR010000065.1 coordinate 10,574, forward strand.
AAGATCTTGTTGAAGAGCTTCTTGAAGAAGTGCAAGGTTTTGTTTATAACCTTTAATTGAGTAGCTTTCATAAGAAAGGCTTAGTCCCGGTGGAACTGTAGTACTTAGGTTTTCTAAGTAAATTTCTTCAGCTACAAGTGGAAGATCGCCTGATGTTGCTGATAAAGAGTCTGTATTAAATCCTTTTAATACTATTTTATCGATAAGGTATACTACATTAGCTAGTTTTTCTGTTCCAAAAACTTCGATACCTGAAAGCACTAATTCTTTTGAAAGTAAATCAAATTTTACGTCAGAAGCGCTTACTTCTGCATATTCAGGTGCGCTTACAATAAGCGTTTTTACTTCTGCTACTACATCACTTTCAATCTTTTGTTTAGCGAAAAGACCGCCACCAACTAGTGCTGCGATAATTGCAATAACAATAATAATTTTTTTCATTAAATTCCTCTATATTTTAATTAAATCCGCCAACATCAATACCAAGAGCCCCTAAAATCGCCCATACTACTAAAAGAAATTCATTTGGAAATATTACAGACGTTAGAAATAAAGCTATACTCAAACACATGGCAATAATAATAAATAATCTTTTCATAATGTCTCTGGTAATGAGTTGATTTTATAAAACTTGTTTTAAGAACTGCTGTAGGCGTGGATGTTGTGGAGTTTCAAAAATTTCTTTAGGGGTACCTATTTCAATAATTTGGCCATGATCCATAAATACTACTCTATCCGCTACTTCCCTTGCAAAGCCCATTTCGTGAGTAACAACAATCATTGTCATACCTTCGTTTGCAAGAGTTACCATAACATCTAAAACCTCGCCTACCATTTCTGGGTCAAGCGCAGATGTTGGTTCATCAAAGAGCATAATTTCAGGTTGCATTGCTAAAGCTCTTGCAATTGCTACCCTTTGCTGCTGACCGCCTGATAACATTGAAGGATATGAATTAATTTTATCTGATAATCCCACCTTCTTTAATAGTTTCAGTGCAACTTCTTCAGCTTCTTTTTTTGGTGTCTTTTTCAATTTCATAGGAGCTACTGTTAAGTTACGTAGCACACTCATATGAGGAAAAAGATTGAATGATTGGAATACCATACCAAGATTTTGACGCATTTTATTTACATCGTGCTCATCACTTGCTATGTCCATATCGTTAATCAAGATACTTCCTTGATTAATAGTTTCTAATCTATTGATTGTGCGTAAAGCGGTGGATTTACCTGATCCTGAAGGCCCTATGATTACAACTTTTTCACCTGCTTTAACATCAAGACTAACATCTTGTAAGGCTGCGAGTTGACCAAAGAACTTCCATACATTTTTCATGGAAATTACCGGTTTTGAGCTATTATCTTTGATCTCTGTCATATTTTGACAACCTCCCTTCAAGATGACTTACGCCTTTAGATAAAATAAGCGTAATAATAAGATATACTAAAGCAATAATAGTATAAGTTTCAAAATATTCAAATGTTTGCGCAGCGTACTCTCTTCCTCGACGTAGAAGATCAGCTACTGCGATAATTGATACTAACGAAGTATCTTTAAGCATTGCAATACATTCATTACCAACTGGTGGTAAAATTGTACGCATTGCCTGTGGAAGCACTACGATTACAAGAGTTTGAAATCTATTGAATCCGAGTGAGCGTGCAGCCTCAGTTTGCCCTTTATTAACGGCAAGTATACCGGCTCTAAAAACTTCACCCATATAAGCACCATAGCAAAAACTAAGTGATGCAACTGCTGCAACAATTGGAGAAACCTGTAAAATAGCTCCAAGCGCATAGTATATATAAAAAAGTTGCATTAAAAGAGGTATGCCACGTATAACTTCAACATAAGTAGACGCAATTAAGTTAATAGCTCTATTTCGTGATAGTTTTCCTAAACCTGTAAGTAAACCAATTGGAATTGCCAATAAAATTGACATAATAGTAACTTCAAAGGTTACAAGTAAACCGTCCGGCACAAACTTCATTACATTCCAATAAGGATCCGGCTTTAGCGTGCATAAAGCAATTAAGCTTCCTACGGCTAAAACAAAAGCAATATTCCAAGCTTGAAAAATACTTGTATTTCTAGGATCTGGAATGGATGCGCCCTCGGTAAGAATGTATGGAACTTTTATATCTTCTTTCATTGGGTCTTTTTTGTCTTCTGTCACAGTGGGACACCTCTTTAATTATGTCGATTATTATTTAAGCCATTTTTGAATTAAAGCTTCTTCAGTACCGTTTTCTTTAACTTTTTTGATAGCTTCATTCAATTTTGCAAGTAATTCTTCATCGTTTTTACGTAAAGCAAAGCCGAAATCTTCTGACATTGTGCTTTTAGCAACGATTTTTAATTGACCTGCATAGTCTTTACTTTTTTCAGCATAGTTGTAAGCAACTAAATCATCACAAACAACAGCGTCGATACGACCATTTTTCAAATCTTCCATTGCAAGACCTACTTCATCGTAAGTTTTTGCAACTGCTTTTGCATTAAGATCAGGTAGGAATAGCATACCTGTAGTTCCTATTTGTCCACCAGCTGTTTTGCCGTCTAAGTCAGCAAATGCTGCGATTGGAGAATCTTCACGAACAACCAAAGCTTGGAAGTTTTCATGATAAGGAGTTGTGAATGCCATTACTTTTTTACGATCATCAGTGATTGTTACTGAAGATGCAATAACATCACATTGTTTTGAACCAAGAGCTGCAAAAATTCCGTCCCAAGCAGTATTTTTTACTTCTGCTTCCAAACCAGCTTCTTTTGCTACTGCTTTAATGTAGTCAATAGCGTAGCCAGCTACATTTTTATTTTCATCAAGCATTTCAAATGGAGGCCAAGTTGCATCAGCTGCAACAATAATTTTTTCAGCCAAAGCATTCGTTGCTTGCAAGCTGCCTAAAGCTATGCACGCTAAAACAAAAAGATTTTTCATTATACGCATAATAATCTCCTCAAAAAAATTTGCTCCATCATGTATTAAGCAAGCATAAATGTCAAGTTCAAGAGAAATTTTAGAAAATTGTACAGAATATTATTAACTACTTAGATGTAAATTTTTATTTTTTTGTAACTTAAAACAAAATACACCTTAAACTTTCGTCTAAAGTGTGATGATTTTTTTTCGGTATCAGTTCAGTATAGTGCTAAATGGGGAAATTATTTTTTTGTTGATAAATTTTGTTTTGTTACTATAAACCTAACTGTGGAGATTTGGTTTTTTTGCACTATACTGAACCTTTGCCAAAGTAGAAAGAGATAGGAGGTATTCTTTGAGTTAGTTGCGGCTAACGTCATGGGTTAGTTATAGCTAACCAAAAGATTAATGTCAAGTTAAATTTTTCATTTCTATAAAAAAAGTTTTGCAAGTAAAAGTTTTTCTGAAAATTAGAAATTTTATAGAGCCTTCAACAATAAGAGATTTTCAAAGAAATACAGTGTATTAAAACATACATAGGTAAATATAATATCATCTTTGTGTCTAACTATAAATCTCAATATCATAAAAAAATTATACTAGAAACATACCTTAAAATTTAAAAAAAGCACCGCAAGCAGATTAAATAAAAAAGCACCTTAATTTTATACTAAGGAGCTCAAAGTGTTTCGTTGATTTGGTATTCGTTCAGTATAGTGCTAATTGGGGAAAATTATTTTTTTGCTGATAAATTTATTTTTGTTACTGTAAACCTAACCTGTGGAGATTTGGTTTTATTTGCACTATACTGAACAACTGCCAAAATAGAAAGAGATAGGAGGTATTCTTTGAGTTAGTTGCGGCTAACGTCATG
>CAYJOR010000066.1:0-13977 GCA_964371865.1 uncultured Desulfovibrionaceae bacterium
CTCGCATAACCTTTGACACCGTATGATAACTGTATGGACAATCATAATCTAATTGGAGTTTCTCATAAGTTCGTAATTTCTCCTTTGTGGCTATGTTCATGAATATATTGAAATCGTAATCGTTTCCCTATTTCTTTTGGCGAGCTGCGAAAAAAACAGCGGCATCTTCGAGTATCTTTCTATCTCTAATAAGCTGATAATTTTCACTTTTTAGCATTGCATTTTCTTTTTCTAACTGCTTTACACGCTCAACAAGCTTTAAAGATTCTTTCGGTTCCGGATCTATAGGCGATAGCGGTAAATCTCCTTGTTTAGCCTTATAAAGCCATGTGTAGAGAGTATCAACCGGAATATTTAGTTGATTACTCGCTTGCTTAGCGCCAACTTCCTTAGCTAAGTAGACCGCATTGGCTCGATATTCTGCCGTATAACTTCGTTGTATTTTCTTAGTCATAATTACTCCTATACTTCTTTTTATTTATAGAAATTTATGACAAAATTCAATAACACTTTTTTTGTACTATATCAGCGCCTGCATCAACTATAGTTTGAGCTGTTTCAACTTTACAATGAAGAGCATCTGCAACAACTACACTTCCTTGAATATTTAGTTCCTGTACTATCTCTCGCAACATACTTATTTCACTAAACTTATCACCAAGACATTCTCTGGAAGCTATTATTAGACCTGAATTTGCTACTAGGGCACTAACTATATGTAACTGACTATTATCATAAGAAAAATTTGAACTCGATAAAATAGATTTACCATCTATAGCTATAGTTTTATTCTCAAAGTCTCCTTGCAAAGTTCCCAGAATCCAACTTTCAAACTTTACATTAAAGTCTTTATAGTTTACATAAGATAACATATTGTAAAAATGAGATTTTTTAGGAAGAGCTTCTATAGCAAATGTCTTCTTTAGAAACTCAGCAACATGTTCTTCGCAACTCCAATCGTAAATATCTTCTACCGTTTCAAGACTTGAAAGTAAACCACAAACCATAGTAATCAAAACGTCCTGAATTTTATACCAGTATCCCTTATGATTAGAACTTTCAGCAACCTCTTCCATAGATTCTTGCAAGCTTTCAAACATACTATACCTCAATTTTGAATTAAGGCATAACTTTATCAAATTATTATGAACTTTAAAAGAAATATTTTTTATTAATAGATTTTAATAGCTTAAAACCTTGTCAAGGTTTGAGGTGAATTGGAATAACGTGCATATATACCCACAATATATAATAATTGATTGACAACAAATATAATCTCTGTATAATGAACAAAGTATTTTTTGTGATTTGATAATAGATATTTTTCCACCAATAGATCACTAAGGGTATATAATTTTTGAAAGAAATTTTTTATTCAGGAAACTTTTATGGATAGTACAACATTTTTACAACAGTTTATATCAATAACTAACAATATAGACCAAGAAAAAATAACTTTAGAAACACCATTCGACTCGCAAAACAGAGTCTAGCTACTGGTTTATAGCAGAAGAAGAAGAAGCTGTTCTTGACTTGACCGTTGCTATTGTAAAAAACTATTAGCAAATATAGCATTGCTAAACAAAGTATTGATGGTATTTTTTTACGCTAAAAACCTTAATTTTATACTTCCGGAAAATATTTCTTTACCACACAGTCTCCTAAACCTTACGTCGAGTGTTTATGCACTTGATATAAATCAAAGTTTTAGCGCATATATTTGTTCATTTGTAACAGATTATGCTCTGATAAAATTAGGTATATTTAGTCGTGCATTACGTGATAATACTGAAACCTCCGCAAAATACCCAGCTAAAAAGAGAAGTCTCTTCGTATCACTTTTTCAGATATAGCTGCAGAAACACTGTTGGAGGTCAATGGTGAATCGATAGGTAGAATTACCTTGTTCAATTTCGAAACAAATGGTGCTGAAGCAAAACGTCTAATTTTTCCATAAGGTGGAACAAGACAATTAGATGATAACTATTTCAGCATCTGTTCCTTTTAATCTTAGAAGAAGTTTGTAGGTCAGAATAAAAAGGTCTTATAAAGTGATTTTCTTGCAGACTTGTCTTCAGCTGCTTGTATCACAAGGGTATAGTTAGTAATTTTTTTGAAGGAGTATGTCATGGGTAAAGTAAAAAACTGTATTTTGTACATAGCCAAAGCATTAGGGTTATTTAACCTTGCGAAATATATTACACAATCAGATTTGCGTATTGTTTGTTGGCACGGATTTTCTGAAGGCGATGAATGTTTGTGGGCTGGTGGTATTATGATGCACCCTCAAACATTAGATAAACGCATGCAGTATATCGTAAAAAATTATAATCTAATGAGCTTAGATGCTGCAACAGAAGCTTTAAAAGAAAACAAGCTCCCTAGAAATACTTTGGTTATCACTCTTGATGACGGATTTATGGGAACAGCTACTTTGGCTCACCCTATTTTTGCAAAATATAACGCTCCTTATACTCTATATCTGACAACTTATTACGTTAATAAAAATATACAAATTGTAAACCTAATTCTAAACTATGCACTTTGGAAAACAAAATTATCGTCAGTAACGCTGAGTGTTGATAGTTCGCGTATTGAATACAGTTTAAACAAGAAAGAAAGTAAACAAGAACTTTTCGAACATATGTTCATAAAAATTGATTCAATGCAAAGTATTTCTGAAAAGCAAGTGGCTCTTCATGACTTTCTTACTTTGCTTGGACTAGATGCTAGTGAAATTCTCTCTAGGGAATGCCTAAAACTGCTTACTCTTGATCAATTACAGTTTTTAGCTTCTCAAAATGTTGATATTCAACTACATACGCACCGCCATAGATTCCCTGATGAAGATGCTCTCCTAATTAAAGAACTTGAAGAAAATGCTCGAGCAATTAATGAAATTACAAAAAAAAATGCTTTCCACTTATGTTACCCAAGTGGAATATATAGGTTAAATGCCTTAGATGTTTTACAGTCAGTTGGCATAAAAAGTGCTACAACTTGTATTATTGGTCTTAATACATCTAAAGATAATCCTTTACTTTTAAAGAGATTTTTAGACTCTGAAAATGATTCACAAATTGAATTCGAAGCTAATCTTACAGGCTTCACATCTCTAGCTAAAAAAATTCTAGGTCGAAATTAAAAGTACTTACAAGAGAGAAAGCACAAAAGCTTTTTATAGCGAAAAAAACTAATGAATCTTGGTCAACCTACTTTATATACGACCAAATACAAGATGCTAAAAATATTCACCTTTTCTATAAGTATAGAGGGAGAAGTATTCACTTTTAGAAAAAAGTAAATTTCTCCCTCCTTTGTAATTTTTAGTCTACTTTTCAATCCTTTTTTGGACATAGAATTCAAGCGGTACAGCCCAATATATTGTACGAACTTCCTTAGTATTTTCTGAAGTCAACGAAATTGATATTATCAAGTACAACTGTAGTTTTTTTAATTGCAACATTCTCCCCCTTTTTTAGAGCTATGTGTTTAAGAATCTTTGCTCTTTCATAAATATTTCAAAAACAATTTTACTCCCTAAAAAAGAAGTTAAATATTATACATTTGAAAAAACACAAATTGAACATATCAAATATTTTTCAAGATAAAAATGATTTTATTTTTTTATAACTAGGGTGTGTTTCTAAATTCAGAAATTTTGTGGAATTTTCAATGAAAAGTGATTTTTTATGAAGTGCAGTGTATAAACACATACATAAACTGAATAAAAAACCATCTTTGAGGATGAAAAAACGCAAAAGAATGAATTTAGAAACACACCCTAATATAATAAAAAAAACGCTCCCACCAGATAGGTATCCAGTAGGAGCGCTTTGAATAAAAATGCTTTAATCTAGGGTGTGTTTCTAAATTTTACCTGAACGCAAATCTTTTATAACTAATGAAAGTGCTGTTGAAGCTTCAAGTAGATCATTCACGGCTTGTTCGGCACGCTCTTCACCATCTGCAAGTTCACTTGTTGCACTACTCATTGCTTGAACATTATTTGTTATTTCATGCGAGGTTGATGCTTGCTCTTCGCTTGCCGATGCAATTGAACGAATTTCACTTGCTGTGCTGTCAGCTAATTGTTCGATGTTTGAAAGAGAAGCTGAAGCTTTATCAACAACTTCTGAAGATTTACTTACAAATTCAGCTGCGCCACGCATTGCATTCATATTTGTTTGTGTACTTTCTTGGATTGTCGTAATGGCAATGTTAACTTGTTTTGTAGCGTCCATTGTCTTTTCAGCTAATTTTCTAACTTCATCGGCAACAACGGCAAAGCCACGCCCTGCTTCACCTGCTCTTGCTGCTTCAATCGCTGCGTTTAGAGCTAAAAGATTTGTTTGATCTGCTATATCACTAATAACATTCATAATCACATCAATTGACTCTGCTTGCCCACCAAGAGCTTCAAGACCTTCGCGCATTGATAAGCTTTGTTCTTCAATCTTATTCATATTGATAATAACATCACTCATAAGCTTACGACCTTCTTGTGCTTCTGAGTATGTATTTTCTGCAAGATTAGCTGTTTTTGCACTGCTTGAAGCTACCTCTGTTACCACTGTATTCATTTCGTTGATTGAGACAGTAATTTGTTCAACTCTTCTTGATTGCGATGTTGTCATTTCTTCTGATATTTTTATTTCAGTAAGAAGAGCTTCTGTAGCGTCATTTAGTCTAGTAACAACTTTATCAATCTCATCAGCAGCTTGGAGTATACCTTCACGCTTTGCTTGCTCTCCTTGAATTTTTGCTTCTTCGGCTTCTTGGAAAGCTATACGAGAATCTTCAAGAGCTTTTTCCGCTTCTTTAATTTTATCATTTGCAGTTTTAATAAGCTCTACAAGTTTTGCTACCATGCCTAGTAAGCTTTGATGAAGAGTTCCAAGTTCGCCTTTGAATTGTGAAGCATCTTTAGGAATTGCATCTAAATCACCACTGGCTACTGCTTGAGATGAATTTGCTAAAAGTTCAACCGGTTTCGCAATTGAGCGAGAAAGAACTACAGCTACTCCCACCATGATAGCAATAATAATAAGGCCTGCTACTAAAATACTTATAGTAATTTCCATAGCATCAGCAAATACTTCTGCTTCTTCTTGGAGCATTACATATGTCCAACCGGTATTATCTTTATAAACGTCAATAAGCCATTGTTTATTATCAAATTTTATATTAGTTGAATGGTTTCCGTTACTTCTGATAGCTTCTTCTAATTCAGAAACAATATTTCTCGGTAAGTCGCCTAACGTTTTTCCAATCCAGCTTCCGGTACCAGCAACAGAACGAGCAGACACAATTTGATTAGATGGATTTAATAAAATCATATAACCGGTTTCACCTATTTTAGATGAGCCCACTTGTTCATTAAGAGTTTCAAGGCTGATATCAAGAGCCGCTGCAGCAATCATTTGACCACTGAGCATAACAGGTGCAACAACGGTTGTAACAAGGCTGCCTGTATCAGATAAATATGCTTCTGTTATAGTAGTTTTTCTTTCGTTTTTAGTATCAAGATACCAAGGTCTTTTGCTTGGATCAAACCCTGCTGACAAGTTACTATCGGGAACAATTGTAATTCCACCTTTACTATTAGCTACATAAACAAGTAAATAATCCGAAAAATTATTCTTCATGTTTTGAAGTTCATTATAAAGAGTACGCTCTTTCATTGGTAATGTGTTACCATTAGTTTTTATGCCGTTTGGCAAATCAACATAAATTGATAAATCTTCAACTACAGCCTCAAGACTTTGAGAATTTGCTACTAATTCAGCATTTGATTTAGCAGTATCTAAAAAAAGTTCAACATAGGAACTCATTTTATAGAGCTGAGCATCAGCAGATTTAGTAAATTGTGTTGTTAAAGCTTCTTTAACTTCAAAATTTACCATTACAGTCACACCGCCAACAGTTGTAATAACAGCTAAAACAATAGCTAGTATAATTTTAGACCCTATACGCATAAAAACCTCATTTTTATATTTTATTTCTTCAAATAAAATTAATTAGCAAAATCTAGATTCAACTCAATTCTAGAGAACGAATAATCTCGAGCATACAAAAACTTATCGCCAATAAATAAAAAAAGTATAGTGCTAAGGATAGTTTTTTTATGATTTGCTAAAGGAATACCTTTCTAATACAAATTTACAGAGATTTGAACAACGTAAAAATTATTTTTCATGTAAAATAAGAATTTTTTTTAAATTTTCATGAAAGAAATTCTATTATTTTAAGATATTTTATAAAAAAATTCTCCCTTTGAAAATGTCGCTAAACATATTCAAAAGAAGAATTATAACTTTACTCTGAGGGATTATATCTAGGGTGTTTTTCTAAATTGCTTGCTTATAATACGAAACACCTTCTAGTGGGATTTCTATTTCTTTGTTATGTTGAAATCCTGTTATATGTGAAAATCCAATACCTTTTAAGATATCAATAGCTTCCTCAAAACCAGCAAAATAAACATCACTTGTATGTGCATCGCTTCCTAAAGAAAGCTTTCTGCCGCCTAGTTCATAGTAGAGCTGAAAAATAAATTTCAAGTATTTGTCATCATTATGTTGATAAAGGAAGCGAGTATTAAATTCTAGAGCTTTTTTCTTTGCTATCACTAGCCTCAAAAGAATTGATAATTTTTTTTCATGATTTTCTATTGTTATATTATCTATGTATCTTAGAAGATAGTCAATATGCCCTACTATATCAAAACTCGAAAAATTTTCCAACATATTGATATATAAGTCTAAATATGAACTATATACATCATCGGCACTACGATTTTTTTGAAATGCTTGTGAAGCGCAATCATGCAATTCATCTTCATGTACTGACATAACTACGACATCATAATTATTATCATTAATAATTTTTTCCATATCATTGATTCGAGAAAATTTATAGCCCATTTCAACTCCTTTCAAAATTTTTACATTATATTTTTTTTGAAGTTCGCCTATAATACGCTCTTGTTTCTTCACATCTACAAACACATCCTTTTTTTGCTGTTGACATGATAAATCGAGGTGTTCGGTTGTTACAAAGTGGCTAATCCCTCTTTCTTCTGCAATTGCAAGATAATTTTCAAACTGTTCTATGCTGTCATGTGAAAGAAATGTGTGTACGTGTTGATCATAAATAGTCATAATAAAACCCTTATGTTAGAGCATTTTATAAGTGCTCTAATTGCTTTTACTTTCAAAAATAAAGTAAATTAGTAATATTTTCCTCTATCGTTACAAAGCAAAGATAAATTTTCTTTGTTACAGTTTTATTGCATTTGAATGGCTTTATTGTGACATTTTAAATTTATTTTTCTGATAAAATCAGCTTTTAATCATTGTTGAATTGAACTCAGAATAGTGTTTTTTTTCAACATAAATTTTATAAAGATCTTTTGACTATTTATCATCTTTAGTGTATGAATAAAAAATTCTCAAATTCTTTATCTAGAGGAAAAAAATGAATAAACACAGAGACCTTGCCCTAAAAGGCTTTATACATAAAACAGGAAAAGAAGAAAAAGTTATTAGCTCTCGTGAATACAGTCACGATGATGGTCAGCATAGTGGACCTTTCTTCGGTGGATTAGGAACTCCTTCATTTTCAAGAGATTTTGACGGATATTTTTCTCGTTGGCACCTTGAACCAGGTGTTCATGTTCAGCACAAAATGCAAGAAGCATATTTTATAGTTTCATGGGAGGGAACACTAAATAACAATAAAATAAAAGGATTTACGGAACTTAATTCTACGGCTTTTGAAAAAGGTTTTAAACGTGAAGTAACTGCTCTCTTCCCTTGCATGTGGGAAACTTATTCGCATGATGAACTTCCTTTTACTATTATACTTAAAACATGGTCTCCTTTTGTTTCAGGTGATTTAAAAGCTTCATCACTCCCGCTTGTATTTTTTGATATCCAAATCGAATGTGACGAAAGTATGCAAGATAGTTGGAAAATAGCAAGTGCTTTCTTCTTTCCGAATCTTCTTGGTTGGAGAAACGGATTCATCACTCCAGTGGATAGAACAAAAACTCCTTTTCCGGCGCAAACTCATGCAGGAAATACCTGTTTACCTTACGAATTTTCATTCGACAACAGAAGCACATCAGCAATTATTCAAACAAAAAACACTGCATATAAAAATTGTGTAAAACGTAGCCTCGAGGGCGAAATTATGCACTTTGTCTATGCAGATTCAAATGCAAATATCACTCGTGAGGTCTGTTATAAAGCTGGTATGAATAGAATTGGTATAGCTGAAGCTGAACAAGAACACACAATAAATTGGGTACGAGAAAAATTTATCCTAACAAATGAACTACCTATGAGTGAGCTTTCTTGGCAAGCTCATTGGGACGAAGCACTAGGTTCTGCTCTTGCTGTAACTTACGATTGCACAAAAAGTACTGTTGCAAAGGCGACCTATTCTTTAGCTATTGATTGTCCTATCACAGAATTTGGTAAAAGTAGAAAATGGTATACAAAATATACTGAATACTTCGGAACTAGCGGACACAATTCATCTTCTATAGCAAAATATGCTCTTGAAAATTGCGATTCATGGCGTGAGGAAGTATACAATTGGCATAAAAAATACGTAGAAGAAAGTTCACTTCCAATTGAAATTGCACTCACACAAATTAACGAGCTTTATTTCCTTATTGGTGGAGGAACTGCCTTTGTTCGTCAGCTCGTGGATAAAGAAGATGTGAGCGAACCACGCCTAGGAGATAAAGAACATTTTGGACTTCTTGAAGGTTTTGATATTGGCTATTATTACTATAATACCGTAGACTTATGGGTATTTTCTTTTGCTGCCCTTTCAAGGCACTTTCCAGAACTCGCACAAAGTGTTTTTGACGATATTCTAGCTACAATTCCTCTTGAAATCCCTAAAAAGCACATGATTTATCGTGAATTTGAAATGCGTCCAATTCTAGTAAAAGGAAAAATTCCTCACGATTTTGGAGCAGCCCCATCAGATCCTTGGCATGATTTAAATGGATACCAAATGCGTGATGACTCTAATCAATGGTTAGATCATGTTCCTACAAATCTAGTAAGCTACTATCTTCATTGTAAAAAAACAGGTAGAAAAATTCCACAAGAAGACTGGGTAAAAATCAAACAAGCTTGCTATTTTATGCTTTCTCAGCAAGAAGATGATGCTCTTCCACATCATAAAGCTTTTGGCGATTCTACTTGGGATAATCTTGGTCTAAAAGGAGTTTGTACCTATACTTCAACCGCTGTTATTGCGGCTTATCATGTTATTATTGAATGGGCAAAAGACTTTGAAGAATCTGAATTGATTCAAGTTTTAGAAGCTCAACTTGATAAAGCATATCCTAATTTTGATAAACATCTTTGGACAGGAGAATATTTCAGAGCTTGCACAGTCGGCAGTTATGAAAATTGCCTTATGGGCGATTCTCTTATTTGGCTCATGTACCTCGACATGGCTGGAATTGAACATAGAATTGAAAAAAATAAAATCAAAAAGCATTTAGAGGCTGCGTATAAATTCAACTATAAAAAACATGGATTCCACGGACCTTTACTTATTTGTGAACCAGAACGTGGCTCTTTCCCTCCTGATGGTGGTGACATTGGCTTGCAAGTTAACGAAGTTCTTCTTGGCTCTGCTTGGACAACGATAGCACTTATGAAATATTACGGACTTGAAGATGAGTTCAAAGATATTTCTTATGATATGGCAAATTATCAACATAAGGAATCAAGTCTTCATTTTAGATCGCCTGCCGCTTGGGACGATCAGAAAAGGTTCAGAGCTCCTTTAAATATGCGCCCTCTCGCAATTTCCTTACTCGACTGGAAATAAAACAATGGGTGTGTATTTCATTTAAAGTTTGAACTCTTGAGGGGGAAAACCACGTTTTTTTGAGAAAACGAGTTTTTCCCCCTCAAACTCCCCTTTTTCTTAAAAAACATTTACCTCAACCGATATTTTTTCTTTTTAAAAGAAGTTATAGTTTATATAGGTTGACAAAAGCAAAAAAAGTAGTTATTTAATTTTAACTAATATATAATTAATCCCCAATAAATTATCTGTTATCTATTATATTATTAACCACCTAAAGTCATTTATTTATGATTGAGGACGAGTGGCTTTTTATAAAAGGCGTGTTTCAAAGCATGGAATTTATGAAAAGTCACTTTGTTTATATAATCTAAATTATTATAAAAACTTTAATAAAGTTATGGGGAAAACATCATTTCATTGCAAAATGTGATTTCCCCTTTATCATATTATAATTTATAGATTTTTAGAATAAACCGGTAATTTTACCTTCATTATCTACATCAATGAATCCTGCACTTGGGAATTTTGGAAGTCCCGGCATTGTCATGATTTCACCTGTATAGGCTACAATAAATCCTGCTCCAGCTGAAACTTTTAAGTCTCTAATTGTAACAACGAAATCACGCGGTGCACCAATCAAACTTGCATCGTCGCTGAAGCTGTATTGAGTTTTTGCCATACAAATTGGCATATTTGAAAAGCCTAATTCTTCAAATAGTTTAATTTGTCTAGCCGCTTGAGCTGTAATTACAACATCTCTACCACGGTATACTTTTTTCACAATTGCATTTAACTTATCTTCAATAGAGCAATTAAGAGGATAGGCGCAAGTGTAAGGTTCATTTTTTTCATCACAAAGTCTTACAACTTCTCTAGCTAAAGCTTCTCCGCCTTTTCCGCCTTTTTCCCAAACTTCAGATAGCGCAACGTTTACACCGAGTTCTTTACATTTTCTTTCAACAAGTTCAAGTTCAAGTGGACTATCGCTTACGAATTTATTAATTGCTACTACTGATGGAAGACCGAATACATTCTTAATATTTTCGATATGTTGTAATAAGTTTGGCACACCTTGAGCTAGGCAAACTAAATCTTCTTTATCGAGCTTATCTTTGGGGCAACCACCGTGAAGTTTTAAAGCTCTTACAGTTGCAACAACTACAACAGCAGACGGATTAAGCTCTGCCATACGACATTTAATATTCAAGAATTTTTCAGCACCAAGATCAGCACCAAAACCAGCTTCTGTTACAACATAATCACCTAACTTCAAAGCCATTTTTGTTGCGGTTACAGAGTTACAACCATGTGCGATATTTGCAAAAGGTCCACCATGAATAAACGCAGGTGTCTTTTCAAGAGTTTGTACAAGATTTGGTTTGAGAGCATCTTTTAAAAGAGCTGTCATAGCGCCTTCTGCTTTTAGGTCAGCAGCGGTGATTGGTTTATTTTCTTTTGTATAACCTACTATAATTCTTGAAAGACGTGCTTTAAGGTCAGTTAAATCGCTTGCAAGGCATAAAATCGCCATTACTTCTGATGCTACAGTAATATCAAATCCGCCCTCACGTGGAACACCATTAGTTCTTCCGCCAATACCAGAAACTATATTACGTAATTGTCTATCGTTCATATCAACAGCTCTACGCCATGTAATACGTCTAACATCAATATTTAAGTCATTTCCGTGGTGAATATGGTTATCAAGCAAAGCTGCTAGTAGGTTATTTGCTGCGCCAATTGCGTGAAAATCGCCTGTAAAGTGAAGGTTGATTTCTTCCATTGGTACTACTTGAGCATAACCACCGCCTGCTGCACCACCTTTAATACCGAAAACAGGTCCTAATGATGGTTCGCGAAGAGCTACTACTGTTTTTTTGCCTATTGATTGAAGAGCATCGGCAAGACCAACTGTTGTTGTGGTTTTACCTTCACCAACCGGAGTTGGGTTGATTGCTGTTACTAGAATAAGTTTACCGTCTTTTTTATCTGCATTATCAATTAAAAATTGAGTATCAATCTTTGCTTTGTATCTACCATAAGGTTCAAAATATCCTTCGTCGATACCCATTTTTTCAGTGATTTCTTTAATTGGGGTCATAGTAACAGCTTGTGCTATTTCAATATCTGATTTGTACGCCATACAAACTCCTTATAAATCTACATATGTAAATTTAATTTATTTTTTATAGGATAGAAAAAAGCTTTTAATCAAGTCACATTATCATAAAGTAGATAATATGTAAATATATTAAAAGCTTTGTTAGTTTTTTAACAATGTAATATAAGAATTTGCTAGACTAAGTTTATAAACCTATATTCGGCATTGACATTTCAGCCAATTCACCAAGTTCCAAAGGAAATAAAGGTGGTCTTGCTTTATATGGATTCAAATCTTCTAATGGAATTCCGTGTACTTGTGCTATTAAGTTAGCTACAGTGCTAGAGCACATCCTACCTTGGCAAGCGCCCATTCCTGAACGACTTTGTGCTTTTACGGAATCTGGTGAATAACAACCGCTTAGAACTACTTCTTTTAATTCTTTAGCTGTAATTTCTTCACATCTGCAAACAACTGTATCGTCACTAGGAATAAGAGCTTCAGGATTTGGAGTAAATAAAGCATCGGTAAAGTCTTGCATCATTTTACAGCGAAGAACTTTACAATCGTAGGATTTAGCATGCTCGTCGCGCTCTGCTTGAGTCAATTTACCAAGCTTAGCGCAAATACCAAGTCCAACTAAGTTACCCTTTGCAAGAGCTGCTTCAGCACCTGATATACCGCCCACATCACCTGCTATGTAAACACTGCTTACGTTGGTTTCGCCCCATTTATTTGCTTCCGCGTGCCAGTAAAGATTCTTAGAATCCCATACTTGACGGCAATTTGCAAGCTGAGTTATGCGAGTTTCAGAAACAATTCCTTCGTGAGAAAGCACTGTTTTTGCTTCTAATGTACGTGTTTTACCAAGAGAAGTAAATTTTACTTTCAAGCCATCGTCATCTGTGATTTCTATATTTTTAGAATTGAAAAATGTAGGAACTTTTTTCAAAATTGCTTGCAAAGAAAAAGATATACCATTTAAGAAATAAAGTGGTCTACCAACTATTTTATAAGAATTGAGGAAAGCTTTCCATGCTGCTGCTTCCATTTTACCAGTTAAAACAAGTCCTGCAATCGGAACTTTTAGATGGCATAAATGTGCTAGAGTTTGCAAAATAAGAGGTCCATTTCCGCAAATTACTATAGGAGCTTCCGGAGTTACTCCGGCTGATTTTAGCAACAAATCGCACGCGCCGGCACCCATGACATTCGGTAAATCCCAACCTTTTATAGGAGTTGGTCTTTCCATACCGCCTGTTGCAAGTACAACTGATTTTGCTGTTAAATAGTAACTTTTTCCCTCTACACTTGCGCAAACAGTGTTTTTATCCACATGCCATACTTTCGCTTTTGGAAGAAAAGTAACTTTTGAATTTAGAAATTTTTTCACAGTTTCTGCGCCGTGCTTATATTCACCGCCAAGAAACTTTACCTTTTCTGATGATGCTGAACCGGCACTTTTCCAAATTTGACCACCGGGTTCAGTTTGTCTATCTAAAACAAGTACGCTCAAGCCATTTTCAGAGCATTGCATTGCAGTTGACATTCCGGCAGGACCGGCTCCTACTACTATAACATCCCATTGCATTTGCATTAGATTTCTCCTTTTGCCTGTACGTTTAACTGTTCGAGAATAGGTGCATTTTCACTCTCTTGTTTTACAGTAAAGTCAGTCATACCTACTTGTCTGTACACGCGCATTCCTTCACGTACAGGTATCATACATGATTGCTGATTCGCTTTTCCGTCAATATTCATCATGCATTCAAAACAAATACCCATCTGACAGTAAGGAGCTCTCTTACTTTTCTTACCCGTTACCTTTGTATAACCGGCATGCGAGATAAGAACTGCTGCTGCAACAGTTATACCTTCTTCTACTTCTATTTCTTTATCCTCAAAAAAAATCTTTATCTTTTTCTTTGAGGAATTTTGAAAATGTGATTGCATAATATACTCGCTTTATGAGTAGTGTAAGTTAATTGGGTTCTTGAGAGGGGGAAACCATGCTTTTTTGATAAAAAGAC
>CAYJOR010000067.1:0-13250 GCA_964371865.1 uncultured Desulfovibrionaceae bacterium
TAGCAGTTGAGCAAGTTGGAAAACGCATCGAAACTATTGAAGGCTTAAGTAAAAACGGAAAATTGCATCCAATCCAAGAAGCTTGGCTTGAAGAATATGCGGCTCAATGTGGTTTTTGTTCACCTGGCTTTATTATGGTTACAAAAGCATTGCTTACAAAAAATCCTAATCCAAGTGAAGATGAAATAAAAGAAGCTATTGCAGGCAATCTTTGTATCTGCGATAACTATGAGCACATTCTTGCGGCTATTCAAAGTGCAGCATCTAAAATGGCTAAAGGAGAGTAATAATGAGTCGTTCACAGTCAATAGGTAAATACGTTAGACAAAAAGACGGTCGCGGAAGAGTTACCGGTGAAGCAAAATTCTATGCAGATACTACTTTCCCTAATATGTTGCATACACGCATTCTCAGAAGCCCTTACCCAGCGGCAGATATCGTATCTATAGATACGAGCGCAGCGGAAGCTTATGAGGGTGTACACCTTGTAATGACACATGAAAATTATCCACAAGCTTTCCGT
Source organism: uncultured Desulfovibrionaceae bacterium (assembly GCA_964371865.1). Lineage (GTDB taxonomy): Bacteria > Desulfobacterota > Desulfovibrionia > Desulfovibrionales > Desulfovibrionaceae > CAYJAZ01. The sequence continues at coordinate 524 of CAYJOR010000067.1, forward strand.
AAATCACTTTACTATGTAGGTGATATCGTTGCAGCAGTTATTGCAAAAGATATGGATATAGCTGAAGAAGCTTTAGAACTAATCAAAGTTGAATATGAGAAAAAACCTTTCGTTTTAAGTGCAGAAGAAGCATCAAAAGAAGGTGCTGCTCAGGTTTTCGATCATGAACCTAACTATAAACATTGGCCTCACCATGCTGTTTTGAGCGATAGAGATCCTGAAACTCGTCTATTCAAAACAAAAACTCCGGCTGATCACAATGGCTTTGGCGACGTAGAAAAAGGTTTTGCAGAAGCTGATTACATAATCGACCAAAAGAACTTAAAGTTTGCTTATTGTAAAGCGCCTGCTATGGAAACTCGTGGTTGCACCATGAATTATGATGGTTCAAAACTTCAAGTTTATACACACTCACAAGGCTTGCATGACGAAAAATATTCCTTGGCTAAAGCACTTGGAATAAGTTCTGATAAAATCAACTATGTATCTCCGTTTACAGGTGGTAGTTTTGGTGGTAAAAACCCACATGTTCTTGATAGAAACGTTTCAAGCCACTATCTTCTTATTGCCGGTTTCGCTTGTTTAGATTTGAAAAAGCCGGTGCAATGTATTTATTCGCGTGAAGAAGAAATGCTTTGTTCTTGGTCACGCGGTAGTGATGTTGATGTAAAAATTGGCTTTAAGAAAGATGGTACGCTTACCACTATGGACTATGTGCATCGTCAAGAAGTTGGTTCAGGTGGTGACGTTTGGCCATCTAAAAACGGCATGCTTTCAACCGGTGCTGTTTTATACTCTCACAATTGTGAAAACAACCGTGCGCGTATTGCAAATATCAACACAAATAGATTTACCGCTCTTGGCTGGCAAGGTTACGGCGTGCCTGAATCAAACTTCGGTGTTGAAACAACAATGGATATGGCAGCTTATGGCTTAGGTATTGATCCTGTTGAAATTCGTAAGAAAAACTGCATGCGTCAATTTGATATTGATACAGGTTGGGATCCTCTTACCTATATTTCAGGTTACATTTCAGGTTCTGGCATTGAAGAATGTTTAGAACAAGGCGCTGAACATGTTGGCTGGAATGAAAACTGGAAACATCCTGATGAAAAAAAATCACGTATACGTTCAGGTTTAGGTGTTGCAATTTTTGCTATGGGTGCAGGGCGTCCGGGTAAAGGAAACTCAACAGAAGCTATTGTAAAAATTTATCATGATGGTTCTGCTGCTTTAGTTTGTGCTTTAGCTGATATGGGGCAAGGTCAACATACAGTTCAATGCCAGCTTGCAGCTGAAGTATTAGGTATTCCTTATGAAAGAGTTGGTCTTGTTGCACATGATACGGACTCAACACCATTTGCAACTTTAGCAGCAGGTTCTTGCGGAACTTGGCTTCAAGGTTGGGCTACATATGAAGCAGCTAAAATTGCGAAAGGCAAATTGCTTGATTTGGCAGCAGAAGTTATGAACCGTAATGCTGATGAACTAGAAACCGGTACTAATGGAGTTTTTGTTAAGGAAAATCCTGAAATTTGTATATCTTATCAAGAAGCTTTTGGTCCAATCGGTCACTATGGCGGACCACATGAAGTTATTGGTCACTACGTAAACAATAATCCACATGATGGAACTTTGAAAGATGGAAATCCTCGTCACGTTCTTTTACCAAAAGAAAGAGGCGCTCAATTCATCAGCCTTGATGTTGATACAGAAACAGGTATGGTTTCAAATGTACGCATGACTATGGCTCAAAACGTTGGTAGAGCTTTGAACCCTAAAATCGTTGAAGGTCAATTATTGACTACTCGTCACGGTTTTGACAATGCTCTGCTTGGGAATGACTGTATAGTTGATAAGAAAAATGGTTGGCTTATGACTCCAAACCTTGTTGACTACCGTTTTAGCACCGCTTTAGACTGCGATGTTGATCCACTTGTTTTAGAGATTTTTGATCCAAGTCACCCATTCGGTGCTTGTGCTTGTGGTGAAGGTGCGGCCTGTCCAACCCTTGCATGTTTCTCAAATGCAATTTACAATGCTTGCGGTGTGCGTTTAACCGAAACACCTTTTACACCTGAAAAAATACTTGAAGGTCTTGGCAAAATTGCATCAAAGAAAAAGAAAGCATAAGCGATCTTTATAAAGAAATTATAAGGAAAAAAAATGAAACGTTTTACACATATACAAGCTGAAAGCCTAGATCATGCAGTTCAATGCTTACAAGAATATAAAGATTCTTCTTTTGTTGTTGCAGGTGGCAGTGATTTAATGGGTTGCCTTAAAGATTCATTATGGATGCAATATCCTGAAGCAGTAATCAATCTAAAATCAATTGAAGGTCTTAATTATATAAAAGTAGAAGATAGCGTTTTAGAAATTGGTGGACTTACCACTCTTTCAGAAATTGCTGAATCAAGTGTTGTGAAAGATTTTGCCCCTGCATTAGCAGAAGCAGCAAGAAAAACAGCTTCACCTCTTCTTAGAAATATAGGCACAATTGCAGGTAACATTTGTCAAGAAAACCGTTGCTGGTATTATAGATATCCTAATAAATTAGGTGGTAGAATTGAATGTGTTCGTAAAGGTGGCAAAAGATGTCTTGCTGTGCCAGGTGAACATCGTTATCACTCAATTTTTGGTGCTGTAAAAGGTTGTATTGCAGTAAATCCTAGTGATACTGCGCCTGCTCTTATTGCATTAAAAGCGAATATCAAAACTACAAAACGTGTTATCCCTGCTGATGAGTTTTTCTCAGCTTCAAATGGTCAAGGTTCAACCGTTTTAGATAGAGATGAAATTGTTGTATCCATAAGCATAGCAGAAAGATTTTCAAGAAGTATTTTCCAAAAAATCGCTTTAAGAAAATCTATCGACTTTGCTATCTTGAACTGTGCTATAGCTGTAAAGGAAAGCGCAGGTAAAGTGCAAGAAATTCGCATTTGTCTAAATGGAGTTCATAATAATCCAAGAAGATGCGTTGAAGTTGAAGAAGCACTTATTGGTGAAAGTTTAACTGAAAATGTAGTGAAAGAAGTATGCGAACTTGTAACTAAAGATGCAAAACCGCTTATTCAGAACATCTACAAAGTACAAATGGCTAAAACAATTGTAAACGATTGTTTACTAGCTTTGTAAGTTCACACTGCATAACAAGCTGTTAAGGTATAAAGTCTATTTCTCAAAAACAAAATTCTTGCATTTGAGGAATAGACTTTTCTACAAAAGATGCTAAAATAACTCAAACTTCTAATTAATAGTGTGGTTTGTTGCAAAAATATAAAACTACATAGGTAAGAAGAGTAAAAGGGGTGCTTATGAAAATTTCAAAAGCAGAAAAAATTTGGCTTATAGCAGTAATTGTATTTTACGCTCTTTATAATTTTCCTTTCTTCCCAGTTTACGGTGATAGTAATGGATTAATTTTTCATGGTTTATTTACACTTATTCCTTTATGGATTTGTGTTTTTGTAGGCGTTTATTTTGTAAATAAGTCTCAGCCTTTACGTGATGAAAAAGAAATTGCTGAAGAAGAAAAGCATCAAGACAGTATCTACTCAGAATTACAAAATAATGATAAATAGAGAGGGGAATTTATATGCTATCATCTTCAACAATTTGGATTTCTCTTTTTTGTTATATATGTTTTCTAGCAGCTATGGCTTTTTATGTAGTTAGTAAAGAAAAAAATATTTCTGAGAAACAGCTTTTTACCCCTAAAATTCCATGGCCTGTATTGGTGATGACCTATGTTGCATCACTTATGAGTGTTTGGGTTTTCTTTGCTGGACCGGGTGCTTATTATCGAGGAGGGATTGGTTATTGGCTTTCTGAGCTTAGTTATATTCCACTTTTTCCTATCATTGCGCACTTTACAATGAATAAAGTTTGGCTTCTGAATAAGGTAAATAATGATAATTTTGTTACGCCGGCTGATTTTTATGCTGAACGTTTCCCAAGTAAAACTTTACGTGTAATTCTTGGACTTTTATTCCTACTTACTTCATTTCCTTATATTTCTTCTGTATTAATGGCTGTTGGCCAAGCGGCACAATTCGCAACTGACGGTGATATTTCATATAAACTTGCTGTTTTGGTTGCAGGTATTGGTACAACAATATTCGTGAGCATTGGCGGCACAAAATCAGCAGCTATGGCAGATACTATTCAAGGTCTTATATTTATTTCGTTACTATGGGCTATTGTTGGTATTTGTGTTGGTATTGGTTTTCCGCAAAATGGTTTGAACCCAATAGAAGTTTTACAAGAAAAAGCACCGGCGTTTTTCTCATATCCTGGGCCTGATGCGTGGGTGAGCTATGGAAGTAGATTTGGTTATCCTTTCTCTTGCGCAATTGGTTGGACTATTATGCTTCCGCATGTTTTTGTGCGTTCTGGTTATTTTGGTGATGGATTAAAAGCACAAAGACGTCTTTTCTATTTTGCTCCTGTTTTACAGGCAATTGTTTGGACAGGTACTATGGGGATTGGTTTGCTTGGTTTAGCATTTTTCCAAAACTTAGCAAATTCTCAAACTGAGCTATTAGTGCCATATCTTATTACAAATGTTGTTAGCACAGCAAGCCCTTATCTTGCTTATGTTTTGATGATTGGCTTTTTTGTAGGAACATGTGCTGTAGGTATTTCAACTGCAAATGCTTTCCTTTCTGTAAGTGCATCTATTATTTCAATTGATTTTATTAGAAAAACTTTCAATATTAATATAGCCTGTGAAAAAAAATCAATTGTGAATAGGACTATTATTTTTATTATTGGTACATTCTCAACTATCTTAGCACTCTATCCGCCTGATCTTATTTTTACACTTATAATGTTTGCTATTGCTATAGTAATGCCACTATTTCCTATATTAGTTTTTGCTATTTATTGGAAAAAATCAACAACTCAAGGTGCAATTTCGGCGTCTATTGTTGGTGCGGTAATAGTTTTGCTCACTTATTTTGTGTTTGACTTAGGTAATACATGGTATGGTGCATTTGGTCTTATAGGGTCAGCAGTCACAATGTATGTTGTGAGCTTGTTTACTAAAGATTCATCAACAACTGCTGATAAATTCTATGCTGATTTAGAAAAAGCACACAAAAAATATTATCTTGCCTAAGAGTTCTGTATAGTTATCTTAGAGATGGGGGAACCATGTTTTTGAATTAAAAACAAGGTTTCCCTTTCTATCTTTTTGATGCTCTAAGCAGAGTAAAAATTGTAGGAATTAAGGCGATTTGAACCTAGTACAAAACCTTTGAAGGTTTTAGGGAGCTTATCTTTTTGCTTGATGAGACTCTTTATAAGTACAAGAGCATTACTATATGCAGGTTCAGATTCTTTATAATTTAAGAATAGGATATGTTCGTAGGGCGCAAGTTTGGAAAAGTAACCGTTTTCAAGAAGTAAGAGTTCCTGTAGGATTTCTAAAGATAGAGTTGTCTTTTGTAATCTTTCTTCAAGTAGTTCTGGACGATGCGTTTGCGATTGTACATCTTTATCAATACAACTTATATCAATAACAGCTATTACCAAATCTGATGTAGTTGGAATAGAGGGTTCGTTTTGCTTATGTACTTTAAAGCTTTTTGATTTTGCTCCATCAGCTTCAATAAGCAAAAGCGAATTTGAAAAAAATGAAAAATCAAGATTATCGAACTCATCACAATAAAAGCCAAACAATTTATTTTCGGAATTTACTCCTTTAGCGAGTAGAGGAGTACAAAGGGTTTCCTCGTTTAATAATTCCGATATACTTGAGGATAAGCAATTGTTTTCTTGATTATTGCATAAGCTTATAGAAACAAAATCAGGGGCTTTGTTCCACATTTTTGTGGTTGTAGAAATAATACATTTTCGGTGATTTTGTTGCATAGACTTTGCTATACTCCAAATTAACGAAGTTTTACCTCCTGCTCCAATGAATGAAACTTTTTGTTTTATCTTTAAAAAGTTATGCCACGAAAAAGCAGAGGGTAGGAGTTCTTCATAAGCTTCTGTAGTATCAATATCTTTAAAAATTAAAGAATTGGTAAAATAAACTTTATGTATTTTATTTGCATATTTTTCAAGTAATTCTCTTGCACCTAAATCTTTTTCGAGCATAAGTAACTCTTGATTATACTTAGCAGAAAAAAGTACAGGATTTTTTCGCTTCTCCATAAGGTAAGGAGCTATAATTTCAGCTTTTGTCTGATAAAAAGTATTGCAGATTTCATTGATTGCTTGACTGTCAAAAAATATTTGATCCGCAAGAAGAAAAAGATTTGCTTGACTTCTTTTATCTGCGTGCTCTACTCCAAGCCGTAAAGAGGCAGACATGCCTTGCATAGCTTCTTCATTAATTACAATGGTAAGTTTATCTTGTAAATCATCAGGGAAAAGTGATTTATATTCGTAGCATACATCTTTGTACCTTTGTTGAATAACAAGAATCACCTCAGTGAGAGATGATAAAAGAGCATTTTTCAATACTTGAAATAGAAGTCCTTTTCCTTGCCAGTCGAGCATGAGTTTATCACACTTTGCACGCCTGCCAAAGCCTGAAGCGAGTATTATTCCTGTAATAAAATTTTTGTTAGACATGAAATTATTCGTTAGTTGGATAGATTTTTTTACGAAGAAGAGTCTCTAAAACAGCGCCTCCAAGGCTTAGACCTTTATCTGAAACTGTTTTACAATATTCTTTTACAAGGCGTGGATCTATATCACCGATTTTATATCTTGGTGTTACTTGTAAACCATCGTGTAAAGCTCCGCGTAGAGTTCCGTCGATTGTTGCATAAATCACATCTTCTTGATTATCATTGGTGATTTTTCCTAATGAGTCACCTTTTTTTACGTAATCTCCAATATTTACATTCCAAGAAATAACCCCAGCACATGATGCACGTAATACTCTTTCAGATGTATAGCCACAAACTTCTGCTGGAGCAGGGGTGTTAGCTATAGCTTTTCCTTCATAAATACAGGTGCCTAAATAATGTCCACGTAAGGTTTCAATAACAACATCAACGTCATCAGGAGCGGAAAATCCTGGTCCAAGTGCAATTGTGTAGTAAGCTTTATTTTTGTATGTGCCAATATTTTTTTTAGCTAAAATAGCATCTATCAAAGCTCTTGGTTTTACTGATAAAATATCTTCGGCACTTACGTCTGTAAGAATGGGAATAATACCTTTTTCAAGAAAGCTTTGATAATTATTTAAATTTGCTTTTGCAGATGTTACTTCTTCCACTTGCTGTGTGCCTGTAAAAACAGCTTCTCCAAAGGAAACTGTACGACGAACCATGGTCGGTTTAGCAATATCTGACATTATAACTTGATAGCCTGCTCTGTGTAGACGTAAAGCAACTCCGCTTGCTAAATCGCCTGCACTTTTAATAAAAATCGGCATAAATTCTCCTAAACATATCTAGTAGAATTTCATAACATTTTTTTTTATTAAAATAAAGCTATATTTAGCTATACAGAAGAATTTGCCGAAGAATTTGCCGAATATTTTTTCAATAGAAAAAGTGCAAATAAAAAAAGAAATTCAAACGGATTTTTCCGACTAAATATAATTATTGAACAGAATAGTTACTTCATTTTAGTTACCCTAGTTGTTAGACGAAAAAAAACCGCCTCGTAAAGAGGCGGTTATAAATTTATGCGGAAAAATTATTTATTATTCAAAGTAGTTTACTAGGAAGTCTGAAGGAATTGCATTTGGATTGCTTGAGCAAAATGCACCATAGCTTTGAGCAAATTCAGTCATGCTATTATCAGCCAAGCTTATGCCATAGAAACCAGCTGAAAAACCAGTCCACCAAGTAACAATTTGAGTTTGTGCTACAGGTTCTGTTGCTGCTAAAGTTGAACATGGGATAGTATCCATATCAATATCTTCTGAATTTTCTGGATAGTCAGGGAGTACATCGGATACATTATCAAATGTTGAGTTTGGATTTTTTGAGCAGTAGTTTACTGTGTGATTAAATAGAGTATCTAACCAAGCTATAGAAGTAATTGTTGATTCTCCGCCAGCTGAAAGAATTCCGTCTAACATATATACTAAGTTAGCCTTACCTTCTTCTGGAGCAGCGTTGAAAACTTTACAATCAATTTCAGTTAAAGCTGCATTAGCTGTTCCTGACAATGCAAAAAAAATAGCCACAAGACAATTCAAAATAAGTTTAGATTTCATGATTTTTTCCTTTATAAAGTTGTTTGGGTTAGGGTATGTTTCTAAATTAAAAAAGTATATTATTTAGCAAAATACAATTTGATTTTTATACATGGCAGTCATGTGTAAAATATTTGACGATGTCTAAAATATAAAAATTAATTTAGTAGCGTATTATTAATCTAAAAAATAATTTTTGTCAAATGGCTTTAATTGTTTCACTAATTTCAGAGGGGGGGAAACAATTATGGAGAGATCAGTATTATACTTATTTACTTAGTTTAATTTCTATGAGTGTATTTTCATCGTCAGCTATACAACATTCATTTTGAAAAAAATCGACAATATTTTCGTGCATTTCATGGCTAACTTTACAAAGAAGTGTTCGCCCGACTCTGTCCTGTACAATAAGTCCAGCAGAAACCAAACTAGAAATATGATGAGATAAAGTAGAGTGTGGAATTTGTAGTTTTTCTTGTAAACTCCCTACACTTATTCCCTTTTTTCCAGCACGTATGATATGTTTATAAGTTTGTACTCGAGTGATATGACCAAGCTCTTTAAAAGCTTTTGCAATTTTTTCATCGTTACTCATTAGTAATTCCTTTATAAACTTCTGTATTTTTAGTAGTATAAAATAAAATAATAAATTTATTTTGTCAATTTATTTAAAGTGTTCTTATAAAGACTTCTGAATAGTTATTTTCGAGAGAGTAAAAGCACTTTTTTTAAAAAAGCTTGAATTTTTCTTCAAAAATTGCGCAGATTCTATTTGTAATTCGTTGTAATAACATACTTTTATTTGTATTTCGATAATTATAGAAATAACTTGACAAAAGCAAATGTTTTTATTATTTCTAAATTACTCGAAATATCGAAATGAAAAACAAACAAAAAAGAGGTCGTCATGTTTGATTCAATAATGCTTAAAGATGCAGTCAATATGTTTTTATTTCTTGCAACAGAACTTTCAGTGCTCTATTTAATTATAGCGTATTTGATTGGTGTTTTACAAGAATATATTACTCCAAGTAAAATACAAAATATACTAAGCTCGAAAAAGGGAAAAGGGTATATTATTGCTGGATTTTTAGGAGCGATAACTCCATTTTGCTCATGCTCAACCATTCCTTTTCTTAAGGGACTATTGAAAGCTAAAGCAGGTTTTGGACCTATGCTAACTTTTCTTTTTGCAAGTCCGCTCTTAAATCCTATTATTATAGGTTTATTCTTTGTAACTTTTGGAAGCGAGGTAACAATATTTTACTTCACGGTTGCACTAGGCGTATCAATACTTTCAGGTTATGTACTTGAAAAAATGGGTTTTGAGAAATATGTAAAAGATTCAGCATACACATCAAATTCTCATGAAGGTTCTTGCTGTTCCACATCGAAATCTGAAATTAAACCGATTACTTTAGATGCTAAAAGTTCATGCTGTTCAACTGCAAAACCTGTAGAAGAAAAACTTAGTTCGCTTCAACCTTTGACACCATTATCTGCGCTAACCCCAATGGGTGAAACTTCTAACAATGCAACTGAATCTCCTTGTGGTTGTTCTACAAGCGCACCAATGGAAACAATAGAAGCACCTAAATCATCGTGTTGTTCAAGTAATAAAGTAGAAGAGGCAAAACCTTCTTGTTGTGGAAGTTCTAATGTAAAACCTTCAGCTAATAAATGGTTACGTATTTGGCAGGCAACGTGGAGAGACTTTAAAAGCGTTCTTCCTTATCTTCTTATAGGTGTTACTTTAGGATCAGTTATCTATGGATTTATGCCGACTGAATTTGTAACAAAAGTAGCTAATGAAAATAATCCTTTTGCTATTCCTATTGCGGCTGTTATTGGTATTCCTTTATATATTCGTGCTGAAGCGGTTATTCCTTTATCTGCGGCACTTGCAGCAAAAGGTATGGGACTTGGCGCAGTTATGGCTCTTATTATCGGGAGCGCAGGAGCAAGCTTGACGGAAGTAATACTTCTTAAAGCTATCTTCAAAAATCCTATGATAATTGCATTTGTAGGTGTTATTTTGACGATGGCAATCAGTGCCGGTTTTATGTATCAATGGATATTCTAGGATATAGTTTTTCTAGGAAACATAGTCTATTCTATTAAGTTTTCTTTCTAATAAAGTTCGAGGGGGAATCCTCAATTTGAGTCAAGCAGTCTTAGCTCAAATTGAGAATTCCCCCTCAAAAAGTTTAAGTAAAAATACTATAGTAAGTTTTTACGGAGTTCTTCACCGCTGCATGGTGATAAGTATGCAGGTGGTACGTCAAATACGGTGAATGCGCCTTTTGCACCATGTTTTTGGAATCTCACATTTGCACGAGCAAAAGCTACTAAAACAGAAGCAGTAAATTCAGGGTTTGAATCTAATTTTAGTGAATACTCGATCAAGTGTTTTGAATTTCCACTTGCATCGCTTTGTCCACTTCTAAGAACAAATCCACCATGAGGAATACCGCTGTGATTTTTATCGAGCTCTTCTTGAGAAACGAAGTTTACGATAGTATCATAATCAGAGAAGTAGTTAGGCATATTCACGATTTCGCTTTTGATTTTTTCTAAATCAGCGCCTTCTTTTGCTACAACGAAACACTCTCTTAGATGTTTTTCTCTTGTAGATAATTCAGGATTTTTACCCTCGCGAACTGCTTGAAGAGCTGCTTCTACTGGTATAGTATATTGTTTTGCATCTGCTACACCTTCAACACGTCTGATTGCGTCAGAATGGCCTTGGCTAACGCCTTTACCCCAAAAAGTGTAATCTGTGCCTTGCGGAAGTATTGCGCCTGCATATAAACGATTGATTGAGAACATACCAGGATCCCAGCCAACTGAAATGATAGCAACTTTTTCAGCTTTTTTAGCAGATTCTTTTACTTTAGCATAGTAAGCTGGAATATCTGCATGAGTATCGAAGCTGTCTACGATATTGAAATATTGCGCAAGTTCAGGTCCTTGTACTGGAAGATCTGTTGCAGAGCCACCACAAAGAATAAGCACATCGATATCTTCTTTTTTGGTAAGAAGGGTATCCATATCTAACACAGGAACGTCAGCATTTATTGGATTGATTGTTGAAGGGTTTCTTCTTGTAAAAATCCCTACAAGTCTCATGTCAGGGTTTTGTGCAATGGCAAGTTCTGTGCCACGTCCAAGGTTACCGTAACCTACAATTCCTATACGAATTGGGTTTTCTGTTGAGTTCATAACTCCTCCAAATATTTATAATTTAAATTAATAATTCAGGTGGATTTTATAGTGCTCAAAATATACCTTCTTAGAAAGATATCTAGTAAAGTATTAGTGCACACCCTTGGAAAGTATAACTATATTTGAAAGTTCGCAAGCTTTTTTTTATGCACAAAAATTATAAAGTTACATAACTAAGAAGACAGTATGATAACTTTTAAACAAATTTTAGTTTAAACCACGCCATATACAAGTAAGACTGGATACTGTAAGAAGGACTAAAAGTATCTTGATAAATAAAGCCGTATTAATACGTTTAGCTATAGGCTTAGATGCGTATAAACCAATAAATAAAGCCACAATACCAATTACAACATACGAAAACATTTCAATAGTGTATAAACCCGCACTTGCATGAGTAAGCATTGTTACAGCATTTGAAAAAAACATAAGCCCGTTAATATTAGCAAAGGCTTTTTCTTTATCCCAACCGGCAAACATAGCATATATTGCAAGTGGTGGAGCACCAAACGAGATTGAAGAATTTAAAACTCCACACGCAAAACCGGCTAGTAATCCGTATCCTATTTTTTCTGATGGTGGACGTTTAGCTTTTGGCAATAATTGCCAAGCAACAAATAAAAGAATGAGAATACCCGCACTTAACTGAATTGATTTTGTAGGGATATCTACAAGAATCATAACTCCTACAATCGACCCCGGAATTGTTGCAAGAAAAGGAGCTAATATAGACTTGTATGAAAAACTTGCTCGGTATTGCCATAACATCAAAAAAGAAATAGCCATAACGAAAACAGATGATGTAGGTACAAGAATTTGAGGAGGCATAAAAGAAGCCACAATAGGTAGTGCTACCATAGCTAAACCAATTCCTGCCAAACCATTAAAGAAAGCTGCAAAAGCCCACGCAAAAAAGAAAATTAATCCGGTTGTAAGAGTCATTTCTAAATCCAACATTTAAAAGTTTCTTATAGTTGAGGAAAAGGTAAAGCCACAACTAGTTTGAAATAAAGAATAAAACTATACGAGGCAGTGAGTCAACATTTATTTTACTACAAAAATAAACTTAGTCTACGTCATTATTCCAATTTATGATTTCTTGATGGGGAAAACCTCGTTTTTCATTAAAAAATAATTATTATTTCAATTTGTTATAGAATTGTCTTGTGTTTTTATTTTAGTCACTCTTGCAAGTATGTTTTATAGGCATGAATTATAAAATTCTATACTCTAATTAAAATTCCACCGCATGCACAAGTTCGGCATAAATACAAAGTTAAATGCGGTGAAATTAAAAGTTTTGTAAGGAAAGGGTGGGGGCTTGGGGGAGGG
>CAYJOR010000068.1:0-13127 GCA_964371865.1 uncultured Desulfovibrionaceae bacterium
CCGCCCACAACCATAATATTTTTACGTTTGATGATGGCATTTTGAATAATAGGAATCACTTCCTGCGTAATTGTTCCTGCTTGGAGGTATTCATCTAAGCTTATAATCTTATTTGCTTTTTTACGCAAAGTAAAAGAGGGAGCAAACACAATTGGAGGATATGTTCCCTCAAAACGAGAACCGTCAAGAGGGAACGAACCTTCGACAACTGGATTGAGAGCACTGACAGTCACATCAAGCGATGAAGCCACAAGCGAAATAATGATTTTTGCTTGTGCAAGACCGATTTCTCCTATGCACTCTTGCTCTTGCCCGTACTTCTCAATCCAGAGTTTTCCATCGGGATTGAGCATAATTTCAACGACTTCTTTATCAAGCAGAGCACTCATAATGAGTTCACCGCAATTATATTCAAGGCTTTGAAGAAGTCTTTCGTCAGCAATTGTTTTCAATCCTAACTCCAGACCATTACCGCTATGTTTAAAAGAACCAGTAACCCAATGATAATACATGTGTTTCTTAGTTGAGCTTGAAGTTCTGTCATTCTCTTATTTTGACTTTCATAGATTTTGATAAGACCTTCCGTAGAAATCTCTCTTAATTTTTCTTCAACTTTATCGGTACTTTCTTGGATTGTTTCAACGAAATCGTTTACTTGGTCTGAATAGAGATTTTTCAGAGCAATCATGTATTTTTCTTGAACTTTTTCATGTTCATGGAAAAAAGCATTTAAGATTGTTACAGTTAAAAGAATAGGGTCGTCCTTATCAATAATAACTTCATTTTCTTTTGCTATGAGAGCCCTTACATATTCGATGCTCATGCCTATTCCATCATCATATTTAGATTTTTCTACTTCTTCTTTATTTTGCGAATTAATGCTAAATGGTTCGTCTAAAGACATAATTTTCTCCTTTTTCTTTAGTAGGTTATTTTAAGTTTGCACTCTCCACGAGCGAACAAATCTGATTCCAATATTTTTTTAGTCGAGAACGTACAGCAATATGTTTTGCGCTCTCAATACCAACTTTGAAAGATTGCCTTTTTGCAAAAAGTTCTTCTAAATCCTTACCAATCAAGTCTTTATTTCCACTTGGAAGTTTGAGAACGTAATGAATATTTTGCTCATACTCTTTATGACATTTGAACTGTGTGAAACTCTTTCCATCAACTTCAACAGCTCCAAAATATGGATTGAGCCAGACAACGATTTTTGCAAAAGGAAAACAACGTGCAAGTTCCACAAAGCCCTCTACTGTATCGAGAGCTGCTTGACCGCCCGTAATTACTGTATGCAGAAAGACTTTGTGACCAAGTTCTTCAAGAGTTCCCAACATATCAATCTCTTCCATATAAGCCCCAAGAGCGATAAACGAACTTGCTCCATTATCAACAATGACATGGGAGTCCTCTTCCGCTTGAGCTATATTTTCGAGGAGTTCGTCAAACATTCTTGGGTCAATGTTGCCGTCTTCTTTGAGCAAATTTATACGTTTTACAGAAAACTCCTTATATCCCGAGAGGGTATGATTGACGGGGTCAGTATCATAAGCATAAATCTTACTTCCTTGCTCTTCAAACACTTGATAAGTTATCGAGGCAATCATAGACTTTCCGACTCCGCCTTTGCCTTGTAAAATGAAATGTGTGCTGGGCATAAAATCTCCTTTTAGATATTTTCTGATGAGTCAAAATCTTTTTTTCCAAATGGCAAACTTTCAGATGAAATTATTTTAGTTTCAACTCTTTGGATTTTCGTTACAGCCATTGTGTTGTCTGCATTTGTATTCTTTATCTTTTGGTTTCTTCCTGTCACATAGCGTACAAACGTTGAATAAGACATTGAAATCATTTTCTTATCTATCAACTCTCTATACGCTTGACTGAAAGAATAGCCCTTCTCGAGAAGCTCTGTTATTTGAGGACGAACTGCCATAAATTGAACCTTTGGGGGATTTGATAAATGCTCCATCTTGGACTCCTTTGTTTTGAATAATCATTCGTACTGTGCGGCTACTTTCTGATTAAACACCTAAAGCCAGAAAGACATGCCTTAGCTTTTTAAAGACTCTAAGAATTCTAATGCTGTACTCCTTTGTTTCTCAACGACTTGCGGAACTAAATCTCTCTTGTATAAAGCAAAATAACAACGCTTGGCGTAGAGCATGTTTATTCCTTTATCTGGACGAAAAAGTGAGTTAAACTGCTCCCAGTGCCTTGTCATAATTTCAACTTCTGCATTTACTTTTTCTTGCTCCAGTTTCTTTCTTTCACGCTCCTTTGTTTCGTGTTGACGTTGTTTTTCAATCTCTGCCAATGTGTAAGAGTGAACTATAGGAAGTGTCTTATTTGCTGTTTCCTGTAGTTCGTATTTTGGGACTTCTTCCCATCGTAAATCATTGAGAAAATTATGTAGCTGTGGAATGAAACGACCACTTTCTTTTTGCCACTTCTGGTCTTTCATGAAATAATCTACAGCTTTTTGAAATATTTTAAAGCTTGGTAACTTATTTCTTTTACGAGAATTAAAGAAAGCTTTTCTTGCTTTTTCTCGATTTTCTTTTTTTGGATAAAAATTCCAAAAATCTTCAAAAGAAATAAATCCACACCCATTCATTTTTTTATTTGATTTTTCATCGGGGGATATAGGGGGGATTAATGTATTTAATTTATTAACTTTAACTTTGGTATCAATTTTTGACACCCCAGTGTCAGTTTTTGATACCCCTTCTGACTCCTTTGATTTTTCACTTTTATTTTCTTGCTTGATATTCTTTTCAGCTTTTGCATTTAAAAGGTGAGGGTAAAAAAGGTAGAAAGTATTTCGTCCATTTTCTTCTTTGATTTTGAGAAAGCCTATGCTTATAAGTTGCTCCATCCATGCTTTCAGAGTATTTAGTGAAGTATTTAATTGTCTTGCCAATCTTTTTTTTGATGGAAAGCAAAATGCCTTATCACGAGCATAACTGCATAGAGCACTAAACAATAGTTTTGCTCCGCAACTTAGCTCTTGATTATCAAAAATGAAAAAGGGCATGATAAAACCTCTAAAGTCTTTATTAGGAATAAATGCTTGCATTATTTTTGTCCTTATCCCTGAAAAAAGCGTAAAACATAGCCCCCCAAAAACTTGACATTTTTCACGTTATTGGGTACAAATAATTCATTGTTTTTGTCCTAAAACAATTTAGGAGTAGTAAATGAATTACTCTATGTAAAAGCTCGCAACTTGGACCTTGCGGGCTTTTTGCTTTTAATAGGATTTACGTATCTCTATAGAATATCCTTTTCTATGAGAATTGACTGAGTGGCTGACTCATCAGTATGTATCCACCACGATACATAGACAGTCGTCTGAAATGAAAAAATCTCAGAATTTCCACAAACAAAAGAAGAATGCAGAAACTTGACTGTTTCGTCCTTTTGCTGCACACTAAAGGACTGGTTTTAAACAAAAAAAGTCCTTTTTGGATAACTCCAAAAAGGACATAATTTCTAAGGGATACCGCAATTATAAAAAGTCAATAATTTCAGGTACTTATAATGGTACCGAGGGCGGGACTCGAACCCGCACGAGAATTTCCCACTACCCCCTCAAGATAGCGTGTCTACCAATTCCACCACCTCGGCACGTCATGTGTTTATAGGGGAAGTCCCCTCAATTGTCAAGCTTTTTTTAAAGTTTTTTTAAATTTTATTTTGTTCGCATAAAATTTATACTAAACTATTCAAAAATCAGACCATTAATCCCATTCTCTCTTGTCCTCAATAGGCTTAATTTGAGGTGGTAATGCTCCTGGATTCAAAATCTTAAGTTTTGGCTTAAGTTGAATACGTTCACGGAATAAGTGTAATAATTCATCTTCACGTTTGAAGTTTGATGCTTCAATAAATAAAGTCATTTCGTCAATGCCACCTGGGTTGGTCACTTCAATTTGCCAGCGCTTTACTTCTTCAAAACGTGCCATTACTTGCTCAACTTGGTGTGGATACACAAACATACCCTTAATACGAGCTGTTGTGTCTACACGGCCTACTATAGCGCCTAATCTTGGTGATGTTCTACCGCACAGACATGGAGTTCTATCAATATACGATAAATCACCTGTAGCAAGTCTTATAAGTGGATAAGTTTTATTGAAAGTTGTTACAACAATCTCACCTACTTCACCGTCTTTCAAAGTAATACCTGTGTCAGGATGGCAAATTTCTACATAGCATTTATTGCTAATGTGTAATCCACCCTTTTGGAAGCATTCATACGCAATACAGCCAACATCCGCTGTGCCATAACCTTGGCGCATAATGATATCAAATTTCTTTTCTAACTGTGAACGCATCTTTTCAGATAGTCTTTCAGCTGTTACAAAAGCTACTTCTAAGAATAAATCTTTACGTGGGTTGATACCCTTTTCTTCCGCTTTTTGAGCTAGATACATCAAAAATGAAGGTGTGCCAACATAACCGGTTACACGCAATTTTTGCATGATATCAAGTTGAGTTGAAGCATCAGTCGGTCCAGCTGGGATAATCGCACAGCCAAGATTACGTAAAGGTTCTTCAAACATCAAACCTGCTGGTGCAAGATGATAGTTAAAGGTTACTTGAACCGGATCACCTGTACGGAAACCTACAGAATAAAATGCTTCTGTATATCCCCAATAATCTTCTTGTTTATCTTCCGGATCAAAAATAGGACCAGGAGATAAAAACATGTGGCGTAATTCGCCGATATCTTTTGTCAATAATCCACCAAGACGTGGCCCCATTGATTGCAAGAATATCAATTCTTTCTTTTTCAAAATTGGAATGTGCTTAATGTCTGAAAGAGTTTTGAACTTTTCCACATTAAATTGCGCGCGGTCAAATCGCTTTTTTACATCTTCTGAATAGCGATAAGCATAAGAAAGTAAGTCCTTCAATTGAATGAGGTTATACTGTTTACGTTCACTTTCATCAAGAACTTCACGGCGACTATAAATACCTTCTGTTCTGTCTTTACGAGTCATATTTGAGCTCCGAGTTTAAATTTCGAGTGTATTTTATCTAAAATAAATATAAATTGCAAGTACTTTTTTACTTTTTATATAATAACAGATACTTAGCTACTGTGCTGAGTTGAACACCAATACAATATCTTGAAGATTTGCGTTAGGAGGTGCGGGTAGAGACCCCAACCGCAGCAAAGCATTCATCGCAGAAGCATCGAAATCTGCTCTACCTGAACTTTTCACAATGCTACTATCTATGATTTTGCCATTTTTATCAAGTTTTACAGCAACTTGTGTTGAATAATTCTCTCTTGAATATGTAGGCATTGACCATTCACTCTGCACTACAAGCATAACTTGCGCCATATAGACATCGTAAATACCGCCGCCGCCAGGTCCTTTTCCTGTTCCTGCGCCACCGCCTACGCCACCGCTACCTAACTCTCTTTGTAAGTCCGCCAATGCTGAGCTTGCCGCAGATTGATTTGGCTTTTTAGATTGAGAAGTACTACTTGAGTTTGTTTTAGGAGGATTTGTTTTAGGTTTTTCCGGTTTAGGTTCAGGTCTAGGTTCAGGTTTAGGTTCAGGTCTAGGTTCAGGTTTAGGTTCAGGTTCAGGTCTAGGTTCAGGTTTAGGTTTAGGTTTTGGTTCTTCCTCAATTTTAGGCTCATCTTCTTTCGGAATTTGAGGGATTAATGCTTCAGTAGGTATTTCCGGAAGCGGTTGAGGAGTTGGAGGAATAGATTCCGGCTGAGGTAAATCCTCTGCTTGAACTGGAGTTTCTTTTGGTGTTTCAATATCTTGAGGAGGTGCTACCGGTTCTGGTAATTCTTCAGGAGCTAACTCTTCTTGAGTTGGGGCTTCCGGTTGTGTTCCCGCTTCTAAAGCTGGATTTACCTTATCGGCAATTTGATCTGGCCTTGCACCAAGAACTGCTGATGCAAGCCCTTCTCCGCCCATATCACCAACAACTAAAGAGACTTGATAAACTTCTCTATCCAAGTCTAAAACTGTTGCTGCCGGCCAGAAAAGTATCAGAAATACTATCATGCCATGCAAAGCTAGGGAAAGTAAAAATGATGAAGATTTTTCCATAGTTACCTTTATTTTGTACTAGCTTCATCACGAAGAGCTATGATGCCTATATTTGCAATTCCCGCTGATTTAATTTCACCCATGACTCGAACTACCAAGTCAAAAGCTACATCTTTATCAGCTTGGAGATAAACTGGTCTATCTTTGTTTTCTACAAGAGCTAATAAACGGCTTTGCACCTCATTATAAGGTACTTGGTAGGTATCAATATAAATTACACCATCACGGCGAATGCTTACTACTAAATTTTCAGTTTCTGTTGGTAAGCTATCCACCTCTTTTGTTTGAGGAAGATTAATATCAATTCCTTCTTGCATCATAGGAGCAGTTACCATGAAAATGATAAGCAAAACCAACATAACGTCAACAAATGGTGTAATATTTATCTCAGATACAAAACGCCCCTTAGAGCCAAGTTGAGCACCCATAATAGCTCCTAATTACCAAGTTCACGTTGGATTCTATTAATAAATATTGCTGAGTAAGTTCCTAATATAACTTCAACTTTACTTGCCATACCGGAAAATAAATTGTAAGCCATTGAAGCTGGAATCGCTACGAACAAACCAACTGCTGTTGCAATTAAAGCTTCAGAAATACCAGGCGCCACTGTCGCAAGTGAAGCTGATTTCATAAGTCCAATTGCATGGAATGAATACATAATTCCCCAAACAGTACCAAATAAGCCAATAAAAGGTGCAGTGCTTGCACAAGTTGCCAATACTGACATTTTGGAGTTCAAACGTGTCCATTCAGTTGCAACACCTTGCTCTAAGGCTCTGGTTACGTTTTGCACGACGATATCTGAATCTATACCTGCTTCACGAGAAGAGTTGAATTCATTTACTCCGCGCTGAGTTATACCGTATAAAGGAGAATCAGTATCTAATCCAATAGTTTGAACAGCCTCACGTAAATCTTTTGCACCTTCAAAACGTTCAATCCCTTCACGTGCACTTATTTCAGATGCACGTAAGCTTCTGTATTTGAGGAAAATTATTGTCCATGAAAAAATTGACATCAAAACCAAAAATGCCAAAACAAGTTGCGATAACAAAGTCGCATGAAGAATTGAAGAAATAAAACTTTCTGTCATTGTAGCACTCATCTTAAATATGTTTAAATTTTTAGAAACAAAACTATAACTTCTCTTATCCTTGATAGCAAGTAAAATTTTACTCATCTAAAAAAGAAAAAAGCAAGTATAGACCTTGCTTTTATAGTAATATCTATGTGAACATATCACCTAAATATACGCTCTTCGCCATATCGTCTTTTTTGATATCTTCCGGTGAACCTTCAAGTATTACCCTTCCTTGATACATAAGGTATGCTCTATCGCATATCTGTAGTGTTTCCCTTACGTTATGATCAGAAATGAGAACACCTATACCTTTATCTTTGAGATGACTGATAATATTTTGAATATCATCAACTGCAAGAGGGTCAATACCAGCAAATGGTTCATCTAAAAGGACAAATACAGGGTCTCTCACAAGGCAACGAGCAATTTCAAGTCTACGACGTTCACCACCAGATAAGTAAGAGGCATAAGATTTTTCTAAACGTGTAAGACCAAATTCATCAAGCAAAGCGTAAGCTTTTTCCTTTTGTTCCTTACGTGACAAACCTGTATGCTCCAGAATTATTTGTAGATTTTGATAGACTGTAAGTTTTTTGAAAACAGATGATTCTTGTGGTAAATAAGAAAGACCTATACGAGCCCTTTTATAGAGAGCTAAGTCTGTTATTTCTTTATCATCAAGAAACACACTTCCTTCACTTGGCTTTACTATACCTGTAAGCATATAGAATGTTGTAGTTTTACCTGCTCCATTTGGTCCAAGCAAGCCCACAATTTCACCTTGCTGCATAGCTAGTGAAACCTCATGTACAACAGTTTTTTGTCCATATCTTTTTAGAAGATTTTCTGCTTTTAGTATAGCCATCTGAATTTCCTTACTTATCTGCATCTACTTATCAGAGCTAAAGAAAGCTTCAACTCTTTTAGAACCGCCAATAACTTCACTTCTATTTTCATTCAAATAATAACGAATTTCTTGACCGGTAATTGAATTATCGCCATCTCGTAAAACTGGATTTCCATACATTGTAAGTAACGCTTTATCAGCTTGATAGATTGCTTTTGATGATTTGCCTGTATAAGTATTATACTTCATACGCACATTTTTTTCAGCAACAATTCTATCAATATCGCCTGACTTCATATTTGCCATTGGATCATTTTCACTTGTTTTAGCATCTGTTTTTGCATCTTTATCTTTCAAGTATACAACAACTTCTTTTGCCCAAAGGTTGAAACCTGCGCGTTCAATAACTACATCACCGGTAAAAATTACTGTATTATTTTCTGCGTTATAGTGCATTGAATCCGAGTTAATTTTCGTTGGAGCATCGCCTGTAGGCATAATATTTTTCTGTTCTGCCTGTGCCGGAACAGAAAATAAAAACATAAATAATACTAAAAGAATACGCATACTATTCCTCTATTACAGGAGGAGCTTTAATTGGCGAATCCAAAGTAAAGCTTTTGTTATCATTATTTATAATAAACACAACGTCTCCTGTAGCATCAATTGTATTTATTTTGGAATTCCATGTCATTGTATTCGCTCTGCCAAGGTTTGTTGGACTACTTAACAACGCGCCATCTGGAAATATAAAGCGGCTTTCCTCTACTAGAACCTCTAATAATTTTCCTTCTAATGCCATGGTATCTTGAGATATTTTCACATCTTCATTAAGTGTGATACGTGTATTGTTTTCCAGAACTTTCCCAACTTTACCCTCAATGGTAATTGGAAGTGAGTTTTTATTTTCATCATCCCAAAAAGTTATAAAAGGTTTTTGAGCAAGCAAATTAGATGTAGATTCCACATACTTAGCCCATTCAGCCTTCAACTCCCAAGATTTATTTCCTTCGCTACCTTGAACTATATTAACATCAACAAGAGTGAGCTGAATACTTTCAAGGCTTTCTTCAAGTCCTTCAAAATTTTGCAAGTCTTGAAGATTTTTACCCTCAAAACTCGCATAATAATTTATAGTGCTATCAACCTCTTCTTTAATGAAGTAGCTTGATAAAGCGTACAGAACTGCACAGAAAATTATGATAGAAAAAATTGATGAAAAGTTTTTCATAGATTTTACTGTTTCCACAAATCTGCAAGCATTTCAGGAGTTTTTCCTTGAAGCGCAAAAATATGCTCTATCGCTTCACGAACTGCCCCTTCACCGCCTTTAGCTTCGGTGATATATTTTGCTATTGCTTTCACTTCTTTACGAGCATTTGCAACAGCTATTGGATAACCAACTCTAAGCATTGGATCTAAATCAACCCAATCATCACCCACGTAAGCAATTTCTTCCCAATCTAGACCGTGTTTTTCACGTATTTCTTCGATTGGACCAAGCTTCGCCGGAAAACCGGGATAGTAATCCATAATCCCAAGATCTTGCACTCTTTTTGCTACAAGCGGATCATTACGACCGGTGATAATTCCTATCCCCATATTCAACTTGAGTCCTGTAACAATCGCTAAGCCATCTATAGCATTGAAACACTTAGAGACATTTCCATTAATATCATAATAAAGTTTACCGTCCGTACAGACTCCGTCTACATCTAAGACGATAAACCTTATATTTTTTGAATCATTTAGAGCAGAATCCTGCATAAATTCAGCCTACTTCTTATTTTTGAGAGTTGCAGCTATAAATTCACGGAACAATGGATGTGCATTCATTGGAGTTGATTGGAACTCTGGGTGGAACTGGCAACCAACAAACCAAGGATGATCTTTAACTTCTACAATCTCAATAAGTTCGCCATTCGGGCTTGTTCCTGAGAATGTAAGACCTGCTGCTTCAAGTCTTTCTTTGTATTCAGTATTAAATTCGTATCTATGACGGTGACGCTCAGAAATGTTTTCCATTCCGTAAGCTTTGAAAGCATTAGTATCTTTTTTCAAAGCACATGGATAAGATCCAAGACGCATAGTTCCGCCTTTATCACTTTTATCATCTCTTTTTTCTATTGCTTGAGTTCTAAAGTCAAACCATTCAGTCATAAGATATATAAGCTTATTTGCGCCATGTGGTTCAAATTCTTCGGAGTTTGCATCTGCAATACCCGCAACATTACGAGAGAATTCAATCACAGAACACTGCATACCAAGACAAATTCCAAAGAAAGGTATTTTATTTTCACGTGCATAGCGGATAGTTTCAATCATACCCTCAACACCGCGATAACCAAAACCACCTGGAACAAGTATGCTATCACATTCAGATAAAGTTTTCTTTACATTTTGCGCGCTTACTTCTTCTGAATTGATATATTTCAAGCGAACTTCAACGTGGTTTGCAATACCGGCATGAACAAGTGCTTCGTGCAAGCTTTTATATGCTTCTTTTAATTCAACATATTTACCTACAATACCCACAGTTACAAAACTTTTAAGGCTATTGCAAGTTTTTATAAGATTTTCCCAAGAACGCAAATCAGGGTTACGAGCTGGCAATCTAAGCATGATAGCAACTTTCTGGTCAAATCCTTCAGCATAGAACTTTAAAGGCACTTCATACACGTTTTTAACGTCAACACTTGAGAATACTGCGTCAGAGTCTACGTTACAGAAAAGAGCAATCTTTCTTTTCACTTCTTCTGAAATAACTTCTTCACAACGGCAAAGAATGATATCAGGTTGAATACCTATTGACAGTAATTCTTTTACACTGTGTTGAGTTGGTTTAGTTTTATGCTCACCAGCCGCACGGATATATGGAACAAGTGTAAGGTGGATATTCATACAATTGTCACGTCCAAGCTCTGACTTGAACTGACGGATAGCTTCTAAGAATGGTAAGCTTTCGATATCGCCCACTGTGCCACCGATTTCGATAAGAGCAACATCAGGTGCGTTATCGCCTTCAGAAAGTGAACGGATACGAGCTTTAATTTCGTCTGTAATGTGCGGAATTACTTGAACTGTACCGCCAAGATAGTCGCCATGTCTTTCTTTATTGATTACGTCGTAGTAAATTCTACCGGAAGTAGTGCTATTTTTTCTTGTGAGTGCAACGCCTAAGTAACGTTCATAGTGACCAAGGTCAAGATCAGTCTCAGCTCCATCCTCAGTAACATACACTTCACCATGCTGGAATGGGCTCATTGTGCCCGGATCTACGTTGAGGTATGGGTCTAGCTTTTGAATTGTTACTTTTAAGCCGCGAGCTTTCAATAAAGCTCCTAATGATGCAGCCGCAAGTCCTTTACCTAATGATGAAAGAACTCCGCCTGTTACAAAAATATACTTAGTTTGCATATCTAATCCTTAAAATAGCATAATTTACAATAAAAATTGTTTTTCACATTACTTGTTTGTTATACATTATCTCTGACTCACTGTCTAGCACACTTTCATCTTTTTTTCTACAAATTTAAAAGTATAGCATTTCAATAGAGTAGGTATAATTTTTAAATAAGCTCTTTGTCAATAATAACTTATCCCATGTAATTTCATATTTTTATAGAAAAAATTATTGTTGAATACATTCTTATAAAAAATATAATCCTCATAAAAACAAAAAAGACGACTACTTTCGTAATCGTCTTCGATTGTTGAATGGTGCCGTGGGAGAGAATTGAACTCCCGACACGAGGATTTTCAGTCCTCTGCTCTACCTACTGAGCTACCGCGGCGTCGTGAAAATACTTCTACGGTAGTTTGAAAAAAAAAGCAAGACTTTTTTTGCGTTTTATGCTATTTTTTTTAAAGAAAATTATAACCATCTAAAATTAAAGGATTTTTATGTTAAATTTTAAGGCGTTAGAAAGTATCAAAGAGTACCTTGAAGGCAATTTTAAGGAAGATTTTGAATATTCAGCCGAATCAAGACGATTTGAAATGCTCGAATTCCTCGATCAATTAATGGATTTAGGTGAACTTGCAGACAAAACTGCAACCGAAGTTATCTTCAAAGGGCAACTCGCAAACCTCGCCGGCATTAAAGTTGAAGATAAAAAAGAAGAGTAAATTTACTTTTTATGCCATCGGCAACCAAGGGAACTTTTCTTACGGGAATAATTCCTTTAGAAGTCAACCATAGTTACTCTCTAGTTTTTTGATTTCATCTTTTTTCTTAGACAAAACTTCTCATAAATTACAGATTAATTTGTAAAGTAAGTTTACAAATCTCTTCTTTATAAACGAGTTGTAATAATTGTTTTTAAGAAAGAGGGAGTGAACTCGTTCAACGCTTGAGAGGGAGAAACCTTTGCTTTTTTCAAAAAAACGTAGTTTCTCCCTCTCGAAGAGATAATATATTAACAAAATTCCTAAATGCCTTCGTTATCATTTCCACTTTTAGCAAGAACCTGTTCGGTGCTCACGAGAGTTGCAAAAGCGGTCATAATATCAAGTGTATGGTCTTTCATGTCTTGTTCGCCGTAATTAGGTGTTCTTTTAGCACATGTAGCATCTTTTACAAAATAGAACTCAAAACCTCTGTGATGGGCTTGTATGAGCGTAGAAAGGCAACACATTGTACAGCCGTAACCTGCTAAGATTATATTTTCATGACGGTATTTATCAATCAAGGAAGAAAACTGTGGTGCAGTAAAACAAGAAAAGTCTGACTTTTCTATGTTAAATTCGTTTTCTTGAGGTTCAAAACCCTCAATATATTCAGAGTATTCACTTCCACGAGCAAAATATTC
Organism: uncultured Desulfovibrionaceae bacterium; assembly: GCA_964371865.1. Lineage (GTDB taxonomy): Bacteria > Desulfobacterota > Desulfovibrionia > Desulfovibrionales > Desulfovibrionaceae > CAYJAZ01. The sequence continues at coordinate 12,829 of CAYJOR010000068.1, forward strand.
AGCATTTTGGGCATGGTGCATATGAATAATTTTCCAAGAATTAGCTCTTGCATGATCAAGTAACTTTTTACAGTTGTCTAATGACTCTTGAATTGTTTCAAGACAGAACGCTCTTCCTTCTGTAACATATTCTTTTTGTACGTCTACAAGCACGAGTACCGGCATAAGAACCTCCATATTTATGAATATTATAGATAGCCTATCATAGAATTGTAAAAATGTGAAGAAGAAATATCTTACATTACAGGGCAAACGCATCTAAATTTGTTTGACTTGTTTTCCTAAAAATAGCATAAGAG
>CAYJOR010000069.1:0-12744 GCA_964371865.1 uncultured Desulfovibrionaceae bacterium
ATTTTTCAAACGGAAATTTTACACCTGCCCCACTCTTTGAGGAAGAGCCAATTTTTCTGTTTTATAATATTTAAAAAGAAATTTTTATCATAAAAATCATATACTCTTTTGAGTGTATAGACATTCAACACATTGAAAACAAAAGATAAAAAATATACTAAAAAACTATTTAAAAAAGTTTGTAAGGGTTAGTTATAACTAGCTATATAAATAAAAGCTTGCTTAAAATAAATTTTTAAGTATATCTGTTTTAATAGTCGTTACGCTTTTGTAAGAAAAGGCTTCGCACCCCTAGGTTTACGTTTTTAAGTTGGGGTATGTTTGATAATTAATTCTTTTACGTTTTTTTGTTAGAAAGTTGATTTTTTATTCAGGCTATGTATGTTTAATGCGTTGCACTTCGTAAAAAATCCCTTTTTGTTGAAAATTCCACAAATTTCTTAATTTAGAAACACACCATGGTTCTTTTACCTGTGAATACTGTTGAAGAATAGATTTATTAACCTAAAAATAAGGTTGTAAATTATATTGTTTGATAGATAGAACTTTACTACGGTTTTATTTTCTGTTACTAATAAAGAAAATAAAATTTAACACACTAAATGATGAGGACTCTATGCTCTATTATGTTCTTAAGCACAAAATTCCGGGACGAGTACGTGTAGCTATACCTAGTGCTATGCAATCTCATTCATTTTTTGCGTGCATGGAGCAAAGCCTTTTTGATTTTTCTTTTGTTCGTTTAGTACGTTCAAATCCTCAATGTAATTCTCTTACAGTGAGCTATGAAAAAATTGATAATTGTTATGAGCTTCCTCTTGAAAGAATTTTAGAATCTATAAATGCTGATGCAAAAAATCAGTATCTAAAAGAAAAAGCAGAAAGCAGTAAAAACAAAAAAGGCTTGAAGAAAAAAAAGAAGTTAAAACTTGAAAGATATCTTAAAAACCAAAAAAGCAATGAATGTGACTGTGCAAATGTAAAAGATCAAAAAGACTTAGTAAAACCGGCTCTTATACGATTTGCAAGCTTATCAACTTTATTTGGTGCGGTATTTTTGAAGTCCGTAATATCTAAGGCTCCAATTTCTCAAGCTTTGTTTAGTCCGCTTGGTATTGCGAGTGTAATCTTTTCTCTTCCGTTGCTCAAAAATGGATATAGTCAACTAAGAAGGAAAAAAATTGCTCTTGATGGATTTTTAGGTGCAGGCTGTATTGCAACAGCGGCAACAGCTCAATCATTAGCAGCTTTTGAAATTTTATGGATAAATGCAGGTGCTGAGCTACTTACTGCATGGGTGACTGAAAAATCAAGAAAATCAATTTCTTCAATTTTACAAGTAACTTCGCACCATACTTTTACACTTGTTGATGGTGTAGAGGTTGAAACCTCTGTGCATAGTCTAAAAAAAGGCGACATTGTTGTTCTTCATACAGGCGAAAAAGTTTGTGTAGATGGTGAAGTTATTGATGGTCATGCACTTTTAGATGAAGCTCCAATTTCAGGTAGACCGGACTTAGTTCAAAAAAGTATTGGTGATACAGTGCTTGCCGGAACTTTTGTAAGTCAAGGTCTTATTTATGTTTGTGCTCAAGAAGTGGGAGATAAAACATATCTTTCGCGTGTGCTTTGCTTGGTAGAAGATGAACTTGCCAACAAAGCTCCAATTGAAGGACTTGCTGATAAACTTGCTAAAAAGTTAATTTTCTTAGGATTTGCGGCTACAGGGTTGACTTTCCTACTTACGCAAAATCTAAGCAGAGCTTTCACTGTTTTACTTGTGATGGCGTGCCCTTGTGCAACAGCATTATCCGCAAGCACTCCAGTAAGCGCGGCACTAAATGCGGCCACGAAGAAGAATATACTCATTAAAGGTGGCAGATATTTAGAAGAAGTAGGAAGTATCGACTGTGTTTGCTTTGATAAAACCGGAACTCTTACCGTATCAGAGCCGAAACTTGCCGATATAGTTTTGTTGAACCATTTAACTGTAGATAATTGTTATTTAGAAAAAGAATCGGAAAACAACCTTCTCCAGCTTGTAGTTTCAACAGAAATGCACAATCACCATCCAATAGCACATGCAATTAAGAAAGAAGCAGAAAATCGCGGTATTGTTCCAATAGCACACACTTGCTGCGAATATTTCTTAGGAATGGGTATGATGGCTACAGTAGAAGAAAGTGAAATTTTAGTAGGTAATCATAAACTTTTAGAATTACATGGAATTTTTCTTGATTCAGAAAGTGATCAATCACAAAATTCAAAATCAGCACGTGATGAAGCAGAGTATCTACGTTCACGCGGAAAAACTGTTCTATTCGTGGCTCAAAATAAGAAGCTTATAGGCTTGCTTTCGTTTGATAATCCTGTGCGAGATGAAGCAAAATCTATAATCAAGACTCTTAAACGAACCGGAGTAAAAGATATTTATCTTATTACAGGCGATGAAGAAAACACAGCAAGAACTCTCTCAGAAGAGCTAGGAATTTATGGATATTTCCCATCTGTTATGCCTGAAGAAAAAGCGGATATAATAAAAAGACTACAAAAAGAATATAATTCAGTTCTTATGGTAGGCGATGGAATTAATGATGCTATGGCTCTTACGCAAGCTGATATTGGTGTAGCGATGGGTGCAGGAGGTTCAGAAGTTGCAGTTGAAGCGGCTGATATTACTCTTGTTAATGACGATTTATGCGGAGTTGTATATCTGCATCAACTCAGTAAAAAAACGGTTTCAGTAGTACATCAAAATTTCTGGATAGCTACTGGATCAAACATAGTGGGTGTTGTGCTTGGCGCATTCGGAATAATTAATCCTGTATTGGCGGGTACTTTACATATAGCACATACTTTAGGGGTGCTTGCATCATCATCGAGAGTTCTAAACTATGAAGTGGATGAAGAGTTGATGATTGGTTGTGAAGAGCATCAATAAGTAAAAATAAACGAGTAAGTTGGAATAAGAATGAATTTACAGGCGCTAATTGCATTAAGAAAATATCTTGAAATTGTATCACACTCTAACGGTAAAATGAAGTTGAGTTTTTCTCTAAAAGTGTTGTCCGATAATGAAGCTATGGCTTTGATAAAGGATATGAAGAATCAGAAAATGCCAAAAGCAATTTTGGATTCAAACCTAAGCCTTTTTTCTCGTACCGTAGAACTCAAATACGATACAGAAAGTATTGTTTCAGCAGAGTTTGATGAACTTCTTACTACAAGAAGTCGCCCAAGATTTCAAGAGTTAGTAGAAAAGTATAAGGTTGTGCTTACTGCTTAGATAGTGTTGACGCAAGTGCCTTTTTACTTATATCATCGTCAGATTTCATACGCTTTTTCCTTGATATAAGCAAAAATTCATCTCGCATAGATACTATTTAGGGTCTGTTTCTAAATTACTATAGAAAATATTTATTATTACAAATAAAAGTATTATGAAGGAAGGAAGATTTATGGCTAAAAAAAATAAAAATACACAAGCTCAAAATCAGTATTATGCTTATGACCCTATGTATGGATATGTTCCTGTAGATGCTCAAGGTAATGTGATAAATAATCCTCAAACTGATACAACTTATAACGAAGCTCCACAAGGCTATCCGAATAACTTTGGTCAACCTTATGGTCAGGGCTACGGTCAAGGATATGGTCGTGGTCAAGGTTACGGGCAAGGATTTGGTTTTCATCCACACTTCAACAATCCAATGCAACAAAACCACATGATGCAAATGAGTGCAATGCAAGAGCAGATTAATCAGCTTCAAACCGCTTTAAATGGTGGAACTCAGGCTGGAAGTAAAGCTGTTAGCCAAGAAAAGATTCAAGAAATTTATTCTGTTATGAATGATATTTCTCAAGGTAAAGCAGGACCTGAACAACTTCTCCCACTCATGCAAAATACATCAGCTGACTTCTGGAAAGGCTTAGCTCTAGGCGCAGGTGCAATTTTACTTTTTAATTGCACACCTTTAAAGGAAATGCTCACAAACATTCTTGGCGCAGGGCTTGGTTCATTCATGGGCGGAAAAGAAGAAAGTGAATTTGATGATGACGGTTTTGATCCAGAACCAAGTGATTCAAAAGCTCAATAAAGGTAGTGATATATGAAAAATAATAATCCTACTATCGCACCTATAATGACTCCGAAAACTCCAACTTTAGCCGCAACGGCTCTTGGTGGATTAATCGCAGGCGTTGTTACAGGTGCAACAGTTGCAGCTGCCAGAAGCGCACGTAAAGTGAAAAGTGGTTGTATGACAAAGCAAGAAGCCGCCGCCGAGGTAGTGAGAGAAGCAGGAAGTATGGGGCTTGCCACTACGGTTGGCGTAACTGCAACTGCCTTACTTGGTGCAACAGGGATTTTATCTGTTGCCGGTGTAGCACTTTTTACAGCAGGTTCAAAATATGCAATTGATTCTCTTTTAGATGCTCCGGCTTGCGATATAGCTGATAAACCAAAAGAAGAGATAAAAGCACTGCCTGAAGAAGTTGAAACTAAAGAAGCTGAACTAATATAAATAAAGAGGTCATTATGGCTAAGAAATATTATCAAGATAACTTTGGGCAATATACAGGAAATACTCCTTTAGATGCCTATAATTTCTACAAAAAAAATGAACAATCTGCACAGAATATTATTTCTCCTATGAATTTTCAAAGTGCTCAACAAACAAGCGCAAATATAGGGCAAAGTGTTATGCCGCCTCAAGATGTAAATCCTCAAACTACAAATAATAAAACTAGTGCAAATACAATTTTAGGAATGAATAAATCGCTCCTTACAGGATTGTTTTTAGGTGCTGGAGTTGCTTTGGTTGCAACGAACCCTAAAGTTCAAAAAGCTGTTATTGGTGGAGCTACTAAGGTTTGGACGAATATTCAGGCGAGTATCGAAGAAATGAAAGAGCAAGTTGAAGATGCTAAGGCAGAGCTTGCACAAGAAGACTAGGGTGCCTTGCTAAATTAATTCTTTTGCCTTTTGAACGTCGTCAAAATAATTTTTTATTCAAGTTGTGTATGTTTTGATACACGCCTTTCATAAAAAATAACTTATTCCTTGTCAAAAGAGCAAAATCTCTCAATTTAGAAATATAGCATATTAGTTCTTTTGCCTTATTTATTAGAATAAAAGGAGATTCATATGAATCAAGACTATAATGAAACTGAAACACAACACGTTGAATCTTCTCAATGCGAAACAGCTAGTGGAAAGGTTTGTTGCCTTAAAAAGAAGATGAAAGTTTCTAAAGTGAAAAAAAGAAAGATAGCTAAAATCGCTCTTGTTTCTACTTTAGCTCTTACAACTGTTTCTGGTTTTGTAAAAAGCGGACATGGGAAAAAGGTTCATGTTGCATCTGGGGTAGCATTTCTTGGTTTTGCGGCTTGGCATGCAAGCCTTTATAGATCTAAAAAAAATGCTAAAGTTGTTGAATCTGAAGCTATAAGTAGTGAAATAGTAGATACTGAACTCAAAGAAATATAAACTGTTATTTAAAAAATAAGTAGGAACACTTATGCTTGGCAAAAGTAAACAAACAGCTAAATCTAAAAAACCGACTGTAAAGCAGCATTATAAAATCTTGCATGAGCTTAAAAAACGTATGCGTATTCAAGTGAAGATGCTTTATTCACCTGACCTTGACTCTTCTTACGTGCACGCAATTTTGTCTGGTTTTTCAGGTGTTTCCGATGTTCGCATTAACCATAAAAACGCTTGTATTGTGGTTGATTATAGCGGAGAAAAAGCTCATAGAGATGCAATTCTAAACTTTTTAGAAAATATTCCTAAAGAAGCTTTCCATTCCTCGCACAAGCAAGAAAAAGATGTTTCTTTGCCTGAAGTTATAGGGCAAGCTTTGATTGCTGCCTCTACACCTTTCCAGCCTAAATCTATAAAAGAATTTATGGCATGGTCTTTAGGTGTGCCGACTATAACCGAGGGGCTTCTTACTCTCTTTACAAAAGGAATTAAGGTTGAAGTTTTAGATGCTTCCGCTGTACTTTTCTCTTTATTGCGTAAAGATTACACCACGGCAAATACCATTGTTGCTTTGCTAGGTGTAGCATCATGGCTTGAACAGTGGACTGAAGAAATGTCTGATGATCTACTGAAAAAACTCCTCAAACCACAAGTAGAAAGTGTGTGGATTGAAAGAGATACAAAAGAAATTTCCATTCCTTTTTCAGAGCTGAAAATAGATGATATCGTTATCTGCGGAACAGGCGAACTTATTCCTGTTGATGGAATAATCGTTGATGGTGAAGCCGCAATCAATAAAAGCTCGATTACAGGCGAATCTCTACCTCTTCACGTAAAAGAAGGGGATGAAGTTTTATCTGGTTCTATTTTGGAAGACGGTCGTTTACGCATAGCCGCTAAACACGTTGGGCAAGAAACGCACATGGCAAGAATTTCACGATTCTTAGAAAATTCATTACGTAACCCATCAGAATCTCAGAAACAAAGTGCTGAACTTGCGGATAAACTTGTTCCAATAACCTTTGGGCTTGGGCTAGGACTTTTTGCCATAACTAAAGACATTTCAAGAGCTGCTTCTGTTCTTACTGTAGACTACTCATGCGCAATAAAATTGACTGCTCCAATAGCAGTTAAATCAGCTATGTATAGCGCAGGGCAAAGTGGAGTTCTTCTAAAAGGCGGTCAAGCTTTGGATACTTTATCCAAAATAGACACCTTAGTTTTCGATAAAACAGGTACGCTTACAAAAGGTAATCTTGAGATAGTTGATATTATTCCACTACCGGAAAATAAAACTTCTCAGGCTATTATGACTGAGGAAGAACTGCTTGCTCTAGCCGCAAGCGCAGAAGAGCATTATGGTCATCCTGTTGCAAGGGCTGTTGTAGCAGAAGCGAAAAAGCGTAATTTAGTGTTTCCTAACGTAAGTCAGGTAGATTTTATTGTTGCTCATGGTGTATCTGCTTATGTTGATAATGCACAAATCCGTGTAGGTAGTAGACACTTCTTAGAAGATGATGAAAATATCAACTGCTCAACTGCGGATAGCTATGAAAAAGAACTTAGAAACCATGGAAAATCGATTCTTTATGTAGCAAAAGATGATGTTCTTATAGGTATACTTGCTCTGAGAGATGAAATTCGTTCTGAAGCAGTTTTTACCTTACAAGAGTTGAAAAAACGTGGCATAAAAAATATTGTAATGCTTACAGGTGATCACAAAGATACTGCAAAGGCAATAGCACAAGAGCTAGTAAATATTGATGAAGTACATTGGGAGCTAAAGCCTGAAGATAAAGCTAATCTACTTTACAAAATGCAAGCTGAAGGCAAGAAAATTGCTTTTGCCGGTGATGGTGTAAATGATGCTCCTGCTTTATTATCTGCCGATGTAGGAATTTGTATGCCGCAGGGTGCTGATTTAGCAAGGGAATCAGCACAAGTAGTTCTTCTAGAAGAAGATTTACGTATGCTTCTTGTTGCAAAAGATATAGCAATGGAAAATCAAAAAGTTCTTAAAAATTCTTTCTATTCAACAGTAGGAATTAACTCGCTTATTCTTTTACTTGCTTCAATGGGTAAAATTAATCCTGTTATGTCTGCGTTCTTGCATAATGCTGGAACTGTTGGTATATTAGCTTATGCAGCAAAAGCTGCCGGCAAAAAACAAGATTCTGAGTACACAAAATTGGAACACTAACTGCTCATAGATGAATAGGAGAAAATCATGTCTACAACCTTTACTAAAGCGCCATCAGGAGTACTCCTCAATCTTGATAAAATTGAAGATAGTAAATTAGAATCTGAACTCTTTAGAATGGGGGTTCTTCCTAATAATATAATCTATAAAATGGACGCAGAGTCAGATATTCATACAGTACGCATAAAAACTGCAAAAGGCGATAGAGTTCTTGCAGGCGGAATGGGCGGAAAAATAGTGGCTCACTTAGATGATGACCGTATAATCTCTCTTATAGATATGAAGCCCAAAGAGTGCGCTCATATTGAAGCTATTGAGGGCGGACAAGAACTTGCGATAGCATTATCCGCACTGGGACTTGAAAATGGCGAAGAGTTTGAACTTGTAAGATGTTTACCTCCTATGATTTATTTGGTTGATGTAAACGGCAAGAAGCGTATAAAACTATCTGAGGGAATGGCGGCAAAAATACTTGGCAAGATGGAAAATTGTATGGAATGTCAGTTTGCAAATGCCAGTGTTAACGTTCCTTTTTCGATAAGTAAAATTATCGGCGGAGTAAGCTCTAAAAAAATTTTGGATTCCCTAAACGTACATGAAGGCGATACTTTAACATTGTATTCTGTAGAAAATGCACCAATTTATTCTATGAGTAAAAATGGTAGATTTATGCTTGCAACCCGTGAGGGATTAAGGGTTGTTCTTAAAAAAGAACAAGCTGATAATATAAAAGTTTCTACTGAAATTTAGGGTGTTTTTATAAAAAAATATCTAGGTTAGGTTCTACTAACTATCTAAAAATACAAACTATTCTTGACTTAACTCTTGTTTTGCTTTATACCTAAAGAAACTTTTAAATTCAGGAGTAAATTATGGGATTTTACAAAGCATTAAGTGTAGCAGCATTTGGAATGGCATCTTATGCACTTTATAAAAGTGGTGCACTTAACCCAGCAGTAAAATGTGCGGTTAAAGCAAGTAAAAAAGCATCTAATTTTGCGGAAGAAAATATTGCAAAAGCTAAAGATGGTTATAAAAATCTTGTAAATAAATTTGAAAAAGAAGAAGAAGAAAAGTCTAGCGAAGTTATTACAGCTGAACTCGTTGAAGAAAAGTAGGATGTTTTTCTAAGTTAACTCTCTTGCCTTTTGAATCTTCTTGAAAGAACGAAAATACATAATTTAGAGGCGCGCCTTAGTAAAAATGTATAAGATAAACTTTTTCAATATATATACCTTACTATAATTTCATAGTATGTAATTGAGGAAAATAGACAAGCGATACTTTGTAAATGATAAGAATTGGAAAAAAAATTCATACTGACCCATATCTTATTGATTTGGAAAATCTCGAAAGGCTTTGTAACTTCGTTACAAAGTACGCTGATGTCTGCGCTATAAAAATTGTGAGTTATACTCAAAAAGAAAAAGAAGTTCGAGAATTTACAAGTTTCTCAGAACTTCTATCTTTAAAAGAAGTAATTAAGTACAAAATCTGCAAGATGACTCTAAGGGGTTTTAAAGATAAGAAAGAAATTATCACTTTTGACTTTACAAATCCAACAAGCAAAATTTTTCCCTTTATTGAACCGGCAACGCTGAAATCGACATTTACCATCGAGGGGGAAGAAGAGTTTGAAAAGTTTTTAGCTGAATATGAGGAGAAGATTGAATCCGTCGTTTCTTATAAAAGGGTTGCATATAAAATGCTCTATTCCTTTCAGCCTTCATTTGTTGCAAGTTTATTTACAGCAGTCTACGTGCTATCTCTTTCAAGGCAGGGGGCAGACGCCTTTGTGCTAATGCTTGCATCTGTGCTTTTCTTTTTAACGCTTAGCACACTTGCAAATTTTTTCTTTTATCCTTTTCTCTATATTTATAATCCTTTAATTAAATTTGATTTAGAACTAACTACACAAAATTCCTATAAAATATATTTGTATTTGTTAGCTTGTTCATTAAAAAATAATTCTAAGTTGTTATTTGTTTCAATTTTAATAGGTCTCGGTTTACTCTTTTACCTTACTTAATTAAAACGGTATTTAACTTTAGGAAAAAAGATGATAAATCTCTCAAAAATAGAAGATATTATAGCTATTCATCAAGTAAATGAAACTCTTATAAGTACAGGGCAACCCACAGCAGAGCAATATATAAGACTAAAAGATGCAGGAGTAGAGGTTGTAGTTAATGTACTTAGAATCAATCCTCCTACAGAACAACCCGATTTTTCAGCTATACAAAAAGCAGACTTACGCTACTACACAATTCATTACGATAATGGAAATCCTCTTTCTGTGATGGAAGACTTTATCTTACTAATGAAAAGTTTAGAGGGAAAAAATATTTTAGTACATTGCACTTTTAATTGGCGTGCATCAAGCATACTAGATGCTTACTTTCAGATAACGAAGGGAGAAATAAATCCAAAAGCTATCTATCCAAATATTGATTTAAAAGAAATTGCACTTGAATATCCTGCAATAGGCGATTTTATATCAGCCGTCGAAAAGCATTACAATATAAAAATTATAAGATAATATCCTACTTTAGAAATAATAAAAATAAATCTTCCTTTAGCTCATATTTTATGAGAGTGAAGGAAGATTTATAATTTAAGTTATTAATCAGTTAATGATGCTAAAATTACCTCAAAATTTTATGTAGTTCCTAATAATTTTAAGGAAAGGTGGAGTTTGAGGGGGAAAACCTCGTTTTATAAGAAAAAACGTAGTTTTCCCCTCAAGAAATAATCTAAATTATAAAATCTTATGCACAACGTTTTTCGGTTTGTGCATCGAAAGCGTGCGCCATACCATTTCTTATGCTCATGCGTAAGATTTCACCTGCTTGCGGTCTGTGAATACCGTGTAAGCGAACGATGATGCTGTGCTCAGCTTTATCGACGAGGGTGCTTGCTTCTTTTTCGCATGAAAGTCTGCAATAAGCAAGGGTGTCAGCTCCTAGAGCTTCAATGATATCAACAGTTAGAGAGATAGGTCCATTATCATCTAGGATAAGATCTTCACTACGAACACCTAGGATTATATCATTTTTGCAAAGTTCTGGTTTGATATCTTCAGCAAGCACATCTGTTGAAATAACTGCACCATCAGGTAGATATAATGAAGAGTCTTTATGCTTTACATTTAACATATTCATTGAAGGTGATCCCATAAATCTTGCAACAAAGACTGATGCAGGGCGTTGATAAATTTCATCAGGACTACCGTATTGCTGAATGTGCCCGCCTTTAAGAACAAGGATTTTCTCCGCTAGAGTCATCGCTTCAACTTGATCGTGAGTTACATAGATACTTGTAGTCGCAAGTCTTTCGTGTAGCTTACGAAGTTCAATACGCATTTGGTTACGTAAGTTCGCATCGAGGTTTGAGAGTGGCTCATCGAAGAGGAAAACACTTGGTTCACGAACGATAGCACGCCCCATAGCAACACGCTGACGTTGACCACCAGAAAGCTGTTTCGGCATACGATCGAGTAGACCATCAAGACTTAAAAGCTTAGCTGCATCTTCTGCACGCTTTTTGCGTTCTTCGAGAGACATGCCACGTACTTTTAAACCGTAAGTGATATTTTCAAAAACATTCATATGAGGGTAAAGGGCATAGTTCTGGAAAACCATTGCGATATTACGATCTTTTGGTTCTTTTTGAGTAACATCTTCATCGCCTATGAAAATATTACCACTGCTGACTTCTTCAAGTCCTGCAAGACAACGAAGAGCAGTTGATTTACCACAACCTGATGGACCAACCATAACCATGAAAGAACCATCAGGAACTTCAACATTGATATCGGTAAGAACGTGATTAGTTCCAAAAATTTTATTTACATTTTGTAAGCGTACTAGAGCCATATTAGCATCCTTATATATTTAATAGAGAAATTATTTTTCAGTTTCAACAAGACCACGTACAAAGAGCTTCTGCATTCCAAGTACGACAATAAGCGGCGGCAACATACCAAGCAAAGCAACCGCCATAACTAGATTCCATTCAGGAATAGCATCTGAAACAGTTACCATACGTTGAATACCCATAACTACAGTATACATACTTTCTGCGTTTGTAACAAGTAATGGCCAAAGATATTGGTTCCAACCGTAAATGAAAAGAACAACAAAAAGTGCCGCTGTGTTTGTGCGTGAAAGTGGCCATGCAACGTCTATAAAGAAGCGAAGAGGGCCTGCACCGTCAATGCGTGACGCTTCAAGTAATTCCGGCGGGATAGACATAAATAATTGACGATATAAAAATGTAGCCGTTGCCGATGCTATAAGTGGCATGATAAGACCAACATAACTATCAATAAAGCCTAGATTTGCAGCAACGTTAAATGTAGGAACAATACGCATTTCAACAGGCATCATAAGAGTTACAAATATAAGGGCAAAAGCTAATTTTCTAAAAGGAAAACGAAAATATACAACAGCATAAGCCGCTGTAATTGAAATAGCAATTTTACCAAGCGCAATACCCAGCGCCATGACAAGACTGTTAGCCATCATAAGCCATACAGGCACACCGCCGGCTGCTGTAACACCCTCTGTAAGAACCGTTACAAAGTTATTAATAAATTCTCTGCCAAACCATAAAGGAGTTCCGTTAATAAGTTCTCCTGATGTGTGTGAAGTTGCAACTAATGCAATATAAAGCGGAAATAAAACTATAGCAATACCAAGGCATAGCACTAAGTGCCCAACTGCTTGACCAAGTCCTTTTTTTTCTACCATGATAAATTTCTCCTACAATCCTAATAAGTTACTTTGCGTTCTATGTAGCGGAATTGCAAGAAAGTCAAAACCATAACGATAAACATAAGAACAACTGATTGCGCAGAAGATCCACCAAAATCAAGCCCAATAAAGCCATCTGTAAATACTTTATAGATAAGAGTTTGAGTATCTCTTCCTGGGCCACCATGGGTAACAGCGTGCACAATACCAAATGTTTCAAAAAGTGTATAAATCGTATTTACAACTAAAAGGAAGAAAGTTGTAGGGGAAAGAAGTGGGAAAATAATATTCCAAAAACGTCGCCA
>CAYJOR010000070.1:0-12334 GCA_964371865.1 uncultured Desulfovibrionaceae bacterium
TCTCCACGTGGGACTGGTGAGGGGCAAGCCCCTTCAAACCCCTAAAGGCAAAAAAGCAAAAAATACATTTTAAGCTCACCAAAGATAATTACCTCTGACCGCTTTTATCTTTTAGGTCTTGCTATAGAAATAACTCTAAATTACCTTATTTAGTCTTTTAGTGTTTTTTGTTGACTTTTGAGACTAATACATTAAAATATCTTTAGAGGTATCTATGGAAATCTATATACTCGCAGGTCCAAATGGCGCAGGAAAGACAACTTTTGCAAAAGAATATATTCCAAATATTGGAATACTAGAGCAGTTTGTTAATGCAGACTTGATTGCAGCAGGGTTGTCACCTTTTGACCCAGATAAAGAAGCAATTCAAGCTTCAAAACTTATGTTAAAACAAATTGATAAGTTAGTTGAACAAAGAAAATCTTTCTGTATTGAAACAACTCTTTCGGGTAGAGCTTATCTTTCAAAAATCAAAGAATGGCAAAAGCTTGGTTATAGGGTAAATCTTATTTTTCTTTCTCTGCCCGACGCTGAAATGGCTATTTCTCGTGTTGCGTACAGAGTAAAACAAGGCGGACATAATATTCCAAAAGATGTCATTATTCGCCGTTTTCAGAAAGGTTTAGAAAATTTCCACTTATACTATAAAAACATTGTTGATAGTTGGCTACTATACGACAATTCTAATGAAGAAATTGAATTGATTGAAAGTTCCGCAGACAAGGAGTAAATATGTCAAATTTAGAAAAAGACACAAATAAAAAACTGATAATGGAAAAATTTATTGCTGAAACTTCAGAAGCCTTAAAAAAGTCTGCTCAGTCTGCTCGTAAAACTGCCAAGCAGACAAACACCCCTCTTGTAATTTACGACAAAGAAAAAGGCATACAAGAAGTTTATATAACTGATTAAGTTTGTTTTAAATTTTACTCTCCAAGCATTAAGAAATTCTTAATACTTGGGGAGAATTTGATAGACTTTAAAAGAAAACAGTATCCTGTCATCTTCCCTTAATCTTCAACTCATCAAGAAAATCTGCCCACTCTTGCATCATCGTGCGCCTTTCAGGTAAATACTCCGCATAGTTATAACTAGCTCGAACTGAATTTCTTTCACTATGAGCAAGCTGTCTTTCAATCCAATCACGATTATAGCCTTGCTCGTTTAACAAGGTTGTTGCAATCGCTCTAAAGCCGTGGATTGTCATTTCACCTTGGTCAAAGCCCATACGTCTTAATGCTGTGAGAAGTGTTTCGCCTGTAATCGTCTTTTCTTTGCTGATTGTGCTTACAAAAACAAGATTTGTATGTCCTGTAAATTCTCTCAATTCTTCAAATAAAGTAAGAACTTGTTTTGACATAGGTACAATATGTTTTTGCTTCATTTTCATACGCTCTGCAGGAATGTGTATTTCCTTGGCATCAAAGTCAATATTTTCCCATCGCAAAAGTCTAAGCTCATTACTACGCAAAAAAACATAGGGCATAATACGCAAGCAGTATTTTACAATAATATTTTTACCATGATAGGTATCAATAGCATTCAGTAAGTTAGCAATTTCCTTTTTATCAGTTACTGTTGCAAAATGCTCAACCTTAACTGGTTTCAAAGCTCCTTGTAGTCCTGCAGTTGGATCGTTTGCGACTCTACCCGTAGCAATTGCGTATCTGAAAACTTGCCCACAAATATTTTTTATCTTTTTCAAGAGGTTTTACATTCTAGATAAAAGTTTCTGTAAGTTTTCCCATAAAAGTTTTCTTTTAAATTAATCATTTTGATTCAAAGTGCTTCTTTTTTTTGGGGTATGTCTACGTAGCTTGCCGAACTTCTCCGAACAAGTGATTTAGCTAAAAGTAAAGTCCCAAGCCGTTTTTCCCGTATAAGGGGCGAACGACTTGGGACTTTGTAATTTTCTTTGGTGGTGGACCCACAAGGATTTGAACCTTGGACCGATCGGTTATGAGCCGAGTGCTCTGCCAACTGAGCTATGAGTCCACACATGAGTTCTTTCAAACTCGAAAAAAGAAAATAGTAAATTTCTACTAAAATGTCAAGCAAATAAAAACGTATTCTAAAAGAAAATTTATTTATTTTTTTTGATAAAATACTTTACTTTTCTAATATAAGCTCGTAAAATAATGTCAAGAAAAAAATAACTCTAACGACTTTTACTCTACAGTGTTTGTTTTTTATTCTTTATAAGCATTAATAACTAAGAGGTAACACCTTGAAAGATTCCATATATAAGTTAGAAAATATAAAGTACCTTTTTGGTATTTTACTCCTTTTTGCTTGGCTTCTAGCTTCTGCTTTATTCTTTATTTTACAATTAAATAATAAAGAAGTTCAAGATTTTGAGTCAAAACTTAAGACCGTTACACACAATAATGCAAATGCAGTAGAAATTATTTTTCAAAAATATATCAACTTTCTCAAAATGACTGGTGACTTCTCAAAAAACTCCGACTATAAACAAGCTAGCTTTGAATCCGCACTCAACAATCTAGTTTTACTTGAAGATTTTTCTAAAGTTATTGTAGTTCTTCCAGGTGGTGGATCATATCTTACTAATGGTAAAAATATCACTATTTCCGACTATCAGTTCACTCCTGAAATGTATAGTAAAGAAACCTATATAACTAATGTTTATTACGATAAATACGCCCAAACTAATGTAGTTGCTATAAATGTTCCGCTTCTTGACGATCAAGGTAAACTTGTTGCATATATCGTAGGGCTTGTTACTACTGAAACTCTCTCAAAGAGCTTTAATTCTACTTTTTATGATGTTGGTGGCTACTATCATGTTATTGACTCAAACGGTAGATACGTTGCCGTAAGTGATGCTACGAACATGATAGCTATGAATGTACCTTTCCATGAAGCCTTTAGTGCCATTGAACTTCTAGATGGATATGATATAGATGATTTAATTGGCTCTTTTAAAAATAGAAACGAAGGTCTTACAAGATATAGAGCTGGAGATAGAGAACGTGTTGCCTACTACGCTCCAATCAGTATAAATAATTGGATAATGTACTCTGTTGTGCCGAAGGAAATTATTTCTGAAGAAATTAATAAAGATTTAAAATCTACAACTTTAGCAGTACTTAATATTTCAGCTATTTTCGCAATTTTAATTTTTTGGGTTTATCGCTCACAACGTGGTCTTAAAAGATATGCAGAAATTAGCGAGAAAAATTTCAGGTTCGTTTCAGAACAAACCAATAAATTTATTCTTGAATGGGATTTTTCTAGCGACCAAGTAAAACTTACTGGTAAGCTTAAAGAAATCTTCAATCGCGAACAATCTGTATTATCAATTTCTAATGAGGTTTTCCATCAATTTATACACCAGGATGACCTTCAGACTGCCCAAGAAGCTCTAGAACAGTTAAAGTTAGGCAAACAGATTTCAGGAATCAAAATTCGTGTAGCTCATAAAGATGGTCACTACCTTTGGTGTGTGTTTGCAGCAGTACCTATTTCTTCAGGTACAAAAGGAAAGATTTACGATAAGGCTCTAGGTTTTATGGAAAATATTGACGATCAAGAAAGAGAAGCTGCTCGATTAAGAATGAAATCTGAACTCGATTCCCTCACGCATATCTACAATAAAGGTACTACTGAATTCCTCATTGATAAAGTTGTTACCAACTCAAAAGTAGATGTTGATCAACATACTCTAATGATTATTGATCTTGATAATTTTAAGCAATTAAACGATACCTTTGGACATCAATTAGGTGATGAAGTAATTAAAGAACTTGCTACATTCCTTAAAAATCTATTTAGATCAAACGATATAGTTGGAAGAATTGGTGGCGATGAATTTTTTGTATTTATGCGAGACACAAGTTCAAGTGAACAACTAGAAGAAAAATGTAGTCAAGTTCTTACGCAGTTCAGCAAAACTTATGAACAAAATGGAAAATCAGTTGCAATATCAGCAAGCATAGGTGTAGCTCTTTACCCTGAACATGGCACAATCTTTAAAAATTTATACCATCACGCCGATGTTGCTTTGTACTCTGCGAAAAAAGAAGGTAAAAATAATTATAAAATATTTGCTGGAAATACTGATATTGACTATGTTTCTCAAAGAACATATATTGAAAGTTCAAATAAAGTAAAAGTAACTCCATTCGATTAATATATCTTTGTGGTTTACATATATTAAAAGTTTAGGGAAAGCAGAACATAAACAGTCGGCTTTCCCTAACATTATATCTAAATACTATAAAACAAAGAATATTACTTAGTTATATCTTTAAGAAAATTATCAATAAAGGTATGTGCCAAATTATGTATTTCTTTTTTGCTTAATTTTTTCAATCTGTTAGTCAAAGCTAGTTGACAAATTCCATGGACTCCTGCCCATAGGATTTGTGCTGTTTCTGCTGCTTTTTTCTTATCTTCACCAAAGCTTGGTAAAAGAACCTTCTCTACAGCACCAAGTATTCCATCTATCTTTTCTTGATACCAGTCTGGATAGACTGTTTTTTTTGGTAAAGTGTGCTCATAAAGTGCTGACCAGCGATTGTAGTTAGAATCAGCGAAATCAATATACGCATCTCCCAAATCTTTAATTATTTGAATAGAATTATCTGAGCTATTGATTTTACTATTTAGTTCTAAAGACATTTCATCTAGTGTTGCTGCATTAATGCTAAGAATAAGATGATCATGACTTTCAAAAATGTTATAAATTGTACCGATAGTATAACCTATCGCTCTTGCCACCTTTCTTGCGCTGAACTTATTAAAGCCTTCAGCGGCTATAATATTTTTTCCGGCTTCAACAGCCATTATTGTTTGTTCTTCGCGAGTGTGATCACTTCTACGTGCCATTATTTTCTCCGTATATATTTATATCAAGGATATAAACAGTGCAAATTAATTCTCCCTTTCTCAGCTTAGAAAGAAAGAGTCTGAACCTTTTACCTTAAAATATTTTTCTTTGCAAGTAGTTTTTTTTATATTTTGGCAAAAATGAAAAAGTACATAAAATAAAATTCCTTATATATAAAATTTATTTAATTTATACGCCTTTTAAGGTGTATTTTATATTTTTAAAAGTATTTATTTTTTTAATTTTCTTCAATAAAAAGAATAAGTTTTAATTGAACAAGTTATTTTTTATACGTTATAAGACAAAACCCCATTCTTTACGCCAATTTTTTACAATTGTTTCACCTTCTATACGTTCCTCTTTAGACATCATAGCATAAACTTTATCTCTAGCGTCTTTAGCTTCGGTTACTAAATCTTTTACTGAAACTTCAAAGTAGGCCCACGCAAGTGGTAAATTTTGTATTACTTCTAAGCCATTGCTATACAAATAACCTAAAACGTATTCAGAAAAACCATCGCCTTCAATTGCGCCCAATTCAGCCCATTCTAAAGCTTTAGCAAAATTTTCTTCCGTGCCAAACCCATTCAAGTAATAATTAGCTAGATATCCCATTGCTAGAGCATCACCCTCATTTGCAGCTTGTTTTGCATATTCAAAAGCCTGTTTAGCGTCTTTTTTCACTCCAATGCCATTTGCATATAAGTATGAAAGAGCGCTGTAGCCTTTTGAAACACCACTTTCCGCAGCCTCTGCGGCGAGTTTGTAGGCACCTTCAACTCTGCTTTCCCCTGCTAGACCATACATGTAAAACACTGCAAGAAGAGCTTGAGCATCAGGATCGCCAATTTCGCTTCCTCTTTCTGCTTGCCTTAAAGCTTCATTGACATCTGGTTCAATTCCATAAGCTTCGCCAAAAAACAAGAAATCTGCTAGTATAGAAGCATAATAAGGTTCTTCTTCTGCACCTTTGTGTAAAAGGTTCATACCTTCTTGTGTGTTTTGATAATCTATATCAGAAACATAAATTGTTCCTAACATTACTTCTGCATCAATAACACCTTGATTAGCAAGATTTTGGAGCATGCGCACACCTTTATCAGGATCATATGGCACGCCTTCATCTCCAAGATAGGAGTTCAGCGCGAAGTCAAGTTCATCTTCAAGGTTTTCAAAGCTTGTAGATTGCCCTACACCAAACCCCCTACTTCCTTGACTTATTCCTTCTACAAGGAATGCAATTGAATTAGTTGAATTTTCAAATCCATTATATTGTATCTCTTCATCATCAGTAAATTCATCTATACTTCCAGTTATTCCGCTTATTCTACCAAACCCACTTGTTGATTGTTCATTATTTACAATTTCAATAGGTTGCTCAGTAAAGTTTATAGGATTTTGTTGGTTTTGAGCATTATTTTCTGAGCCTTGGTAACTTGTAGCTACAAAATTGCCATCTGAAATTTTAGGATTAATACCATTAGAACGTAAAAATTTTATAGCATCTTGTGCGTGGAGTGCAGCATTTACAAATGCTCCCTCGCCCTCTTCTGTTGCCCCCCAAGTGTTTATCCCAACAACTTCTCCGCGTGAATTTACAAGAGGGCCACCGCTATTACCACCCGCAATTGCCGCTGTGTGAATAATACTGTTTTGACCATTAGAACTTACAAAAGAACTCACAGTTCCTTCTGTATAAACAACTGGTGGAACATCTGAAAACTCCATTCCCTCTATAAGATTTTCAATACTTTTATCGTATTGAGTCACTAAACCAGGATACCCCCACGCACTTACTCTGTCAGTTCTTTGGAGATTCAAGTTAAATGATAAAACAGGAAGTTTCACAGTTGAACTTATATATAAAAGGGCAAAATCATCTACATTATTATAAGCTTCGTCGATGACCTTTGCTCTAACAAGACCAAGATTTTTACCTGCAACATAAATGCGTTTATTTCCATCTGTTACGTGTGCATTTGTAAGAATGTAATTATCGGCAACCACAAATCCTGTTCCCATACTAAACGAATCTCTCTGTGGAACATAAATAAAAAGTGTGCTCTCTTCCATCATTCGCGCAATAGCGCTTCTACGTTCTTCCGTATGCCTTATTATACTGTCTATATCAACGTTAGCAAAGGCTATCCCGCTTGTGCTAGCAGAAAATATTAAAATTTGTATACATGAGAAAATTGTTACTAATGAATTCTTAGTTAGCAAAACAGTAAAAAAGTTCATAAGCTTTCCTTTTAAAAAATTATTATCACTCTATTAATATATCTTAGAAAAGCGATTGTAAAGATACACCATAAAAAAAGACATGGCAAAAGCCATGTCTCTTACAATATTTCAAAAATTTAAATTATTCGCCTGAAATTGTGCCGTCATCATGTAGATATACTCTTGATACGCCTGAAAAATCTAGATTTTCAAATGCAACATAACCACCATCGCCATCAACAGCGATTAAGTCCCAACCGCTATCTCCACCTTGAAGATCGAAGGTGATTTCATAGTCAGGAGGAAGAATTCCGCCTTCAAGTAAGTTAGCGCCAGCATCATCGCTTTCAGTATCAGAAAGACTAAGAGCGTGAATATCGAAACCTGTTGAGTTAACAACAGTAACGTTACGAGCAAAAGCCGATGCTGAAAGGATTAGTGTCATCACTAATGCAAAAAAAGGAATTGAAAGAAATTTTTTCATGTTTTTGTTCTCCGTATTTGATTGCTGTTTATTTTAAATAAAATCAACACAGACATTCTACAAAAAATATTATACTTTGTCAATAAAGTATTCCAAATTCATAAATAAGCTATAACATACTTATTTTACGTGCTTTTTCAAATTTTAAAAATCACAAAAAATTTATTTTTGAAATATTACCCTCACTTATCTTCTTCAAAAAAAATAAATCAATTATTTATAATAGTTACGACTTACTCTAGAGATAATCAGAGCTGCACAATATTTAGAGCATATTTTAAAAGGGGAAAACATACTTTATGCCATATTTTCCCCTTTATATTTTAATGCAAACTATAAATTCTACTTAAAATGTGAAAGATGTTCTTCTATCAAACCTTTTCTTCTATTTTCTGTAGCATCACGAACAGCTATGTATGGATCTATTGCACTTTCTGTTAATGCTTCATATGGCATATAAATTTGATCTAAATTATTAAAGTTCAAACCTGCATTAGCAATTGTAGATTCTATCGGCAATACATATCCAACAGGATCCATAGCTATATCTCCAACAAAGCCAAATGTATCACGAATGTTTCTAGGACCAAAGAAAGGTAACACAAAGCTAGGTCCGCTTGGAACTCCCCAGCGGGCAAGAGTTACACCGAAATCGTAAGCATTTGGATTATAGTAAACAAGTGATTCTTCAGTGCTTGCAACATCAGCAAGACCTAAACTTGTGACTGTATTTACAATAAAATGTCCAAACTCAACACTTGCACCGGCAAAATCGAGTTGTAAAACTGCATTTATCATACGTATAGGAGTCATTAAGTTATCTGAAAAATTAGATAGTCCTGAACGTACTTTTTTAGGTACTACATAAGAATAGCCTTTATGTACAGGCTTTATTATATTGAGCAATACAAAGTCATTGAAAGAGTGCATTACACGATTGTACCCCTCAAGAGGATCAGAAACTTCCACTTCTTCATCGTAATCATCAAAAGAAATTTCCTCAACGAGCGGTGGATTTACAACTTCTTTAGAGGTACAAGCTTGCAGCATAAGCAATGTACAAACAATTACCCCTAATGATAGGACTTTCTTAATCATAACCGCTCCCTATTTTTCTGTGACAGGTTTATCTAAAACTTCTTTTGCTTTTTGTTCAATTTTAGCAATAAGTTCATCTGGCGCATCAGTAGCTAGAATACTGCTAAACTGTTCACGGTAGTTCTTGATAAGACTTATATTTTCAAAAAGCACATCATAAACAACCCATTTACCATTTTTTTGAAGCATACGGAATGCCACAGGGTATAATTTACCCTTTGAAGTTACATTACCACGAACCTCTACTCTTGTACCATTATTTCCTTCAAGTGCAGAAGTATATTCTATTGATTCCCCGTCATACTCATCAAGCGCACCGATATAAGTATTTCTAAGTAAATGAGTAAATGCTAAAACAAAGCGTGTTTTCTCATCTTCTGAAAATGTTCTCCATCTTTTACCAACGGTACGAGTTGAGAATTCTTCAAAATCAAACGTATCCATAACGATTTCTTCAGCTTTTGCTTTCATTTCAGCTTTTTTAGCCGGATTATCGTAGTCTGGATTATTAAATATTGCAAATAGAGCATCACCTTTAGTTTGTAGTATAGATAAAGCTTCGTCCTTTCCTGCTTCTGCTCCAAAAGGAAGCACAAACAAAGATAACAATAAAATAAAAATTACTTTTTTCATAAAAAAACCCCAATTTCAAAATAAAAAAGTTTTATATACATTTTTAAGCATATGGTCAAGTAGATTATAACTGATTAGAATCGTGTCTATTTTTTAGGAAAATTACAACATAAAAAGCTTGCCTCTTTGATAGAAGCAAGCCTAATATGGTAACATCCCCACAAGTACGGGAGGGATATGTACTTTTACATGAAAATGTTATTTATTTGTTAGTTATCGTTTTAAGTTGATAACAGATTCAAGCATTGTATCAACAGTAGTTACTACTTTTGAGTTACCTTGATAACCACGTTGAGTAGTAATCATAAGAACGAATTCAGTTGCAAGGTCAACGTTTGATTGTTCGATAGCATTAGAAGTAATTGTTCCAAGGCCTGCTACACCGGCAGGACCCGATTTAGGATCGCCTGATGCTAGAGTTTGAGAATAAAGGTTTCCGCCTTCTCTATAAAGATTTTGAGGACTTGTGAAATCATACATTACTATTTGGAAGAGCTGCTGAGTAATACCATTTGAGTAAACACCTGCAAGCACACCATTTTCATCTACGTAGTAACTTGATAAGTTACCAAAACCATAACCGTTTTGACTTCTGCTATAGTTCGCTGATGCACCATTTTGACTTTGCATTGCATTATCAAGAATTTTAGGATCGTTCATTTCTGATACAGCTGTAGCACTTACTGGTGTTGCCTCAGTGAAAATGCTAGCATCAACATCTGCTACACTGCTTGCGGTATTATAAAGATAAGCTAATTTTTCTAATTCACTTGTACCAGCTTTAAGCTGAAATTTGAATGCGTTATCATCAACTGGTAATGTAGCAAGAGCTGTTACATTTGTAAGACCCGCTAGTTCAGCTTGAGCTGCTGTTGCATCTCCTGGAGTAGCTGTAGAACCAGTAATAGTTTTCACAGTGCCATTTGCTAAATCATTTATATAGTTAGTGAAAGTATAAGGCATATTTGCGCCTGTACCGTCATCTACTGTAAATCCAGCTTTATCCCAATCATCTTCTGCTAAATCTAGAGCTGTATGAGTAGGTTTTGAAGCTGCAGGATCATAAGTTAGGTTATTGAGATAGAATTCAGGACCTTTTGTTGGATCTAAAGAATTATAACCAGGATTGTATGTATACGGTTCAACTTCTAAATCAGCTAAGCTACCGTTAGCAGGGTTCCAAGGAGAGTCAATATTAGAAACTTTCATACCAAAGCTCAACTCGATACCGTACTGAGCGCCTTTATCTGAACCTGAAGTTTGTGCATCAATAACACCTGTAAAGTTAGGTGAAATAATAGGATAACCATTTGCTGATACACCAGCAGATTGCCAGCTTGCTGAACTTTCAGGATCTACTGCAGGAATAGTTTTGAATGTGCCACTTGCTTCATCAAAAACTTCTACATAATCAGTAGGGTCAGTTGATGGGCTTGAGTCACCTAATAAAGTATAACAAGATTGGTTTAATGCTTGTCCTGATGAACTAAAGGTAATTGTACCTGCTGCTAAAAGACCCGCATTTTTAGTTGATGACATATCAACAATTGTTACTTCATCGGTAATAGGATCAACTTCAGCATATTGTCTCATATCTTCAGCAGGATCCATAGTTACGATATATTCCCACATATCGCCTTCACCGCCGGTAAAGTCGTTAGAATCAACTTTATCATAATAAACTGTAAGAGTATGTTTAACACCTGCTTCATCATAAACATCAATAGTATCTTGATATGAATACGCTTCTTGTGGAAGTGGAGGCGCATCATCATTTGCAGGAGGTTGTGTACCGTCCCAAATATGGAATAAACTTGTAAATGGACTACTTGGTACAGATGATTTATCTTCTGCTTCTTGTGAAAGGTTAGAAGATATTGTTATTTCTGATGTACCGAAAGGTTGAATTGTCCAAGCATCTAATTTAATATCAGTTGGCGAACCTGTTCCAAGAACTGCGGAAGTTGATTCAGTTGCATTACCGCTTAATCCACCAGATGCACGAGTTACGCCGCCTCTATTATCAATTTCCCACCCTTGTAGAGCATAACCATTAGGATCAACAAGATAACCGTCTTTATCAAAAGTAAAGTTACCTGCACGAGTATAGAACATTTGATCAGAACCAGTTGGGCTAACTTGGAAGAAACCTGAACCACTAATTGCAAGGTCAGTCGGGTTTGTTGTACTCTCGTAAGGACCTTGACTAAAAGAGGTAATAATTGTTTGCGGAGTTACACCTTGACCAACTTGATTAAGTCCACTACCATTATATGAGCTCACATACATAAGATCTGCAAAGTCCATACGCTGTGATTTAAAGCCAATAGTATTTACGTTCGCAATATTGTTACCGATAACATTCATTTTATCGCCATGTGCGAGCATTCCAGAAACACCTGTCCACATACTTGCTGTTAAACTCATGGTATCCCTCCCTAGAGTTTGTTGTTATTTTCTAATTTCCAAATTCGGAATCTTTTTCCGTTTTTGTTTCGATATGTACATATAAGCAAATAGCGTGCCAAAGTTTATTTTAAAATTTAAAGCAATTAACACAATAAATTATAAAAAAACCCCCCGATAATTAAGGAATTTTTTTCTTTAAGACTTTAATTTCCTACAACTTTTTCCTAGCGACTCTTGACTTACTAGGAAAATCTGATACAGTTAATCTAAATCAGATTCCTAAGTATTATGTTTTATGCTCGGCATTATTTTCCATTAATTTAAACTAGTTAACAGATGGAGGTTATAATGAGTGATCCTAAAGATATGTGGCGTTGCCCTATCGCAAACTGCGGATACGTCTACGATAAAGATCGTGGCGATAAAAGAGCTAAAGTTCCCGCAGGTACAGCCTTTGAAGATTTAGATGAAGAGTGGAAATGCCCAGTTTGTAAGTGCTCTAAACAAAAATTCACTTGCATGGGATAGATTTATTTTGTTTTTTTGGGGGGGGGGGGGGGGGGGGGGGGGGGGGGGGGGGGGGGGGCGGGGGGGCGGGGGGGGGGGGGGGGGGGGGGGGGGGGGGGGGGGGGGGG
>CAYJOR010000071.1:0-12109 GCA_964371865.1 uncultured Desulfovibrionaceae bacterium
CTCAAAAACGTGGTTTCCCCCTCTCGAAAATAATTATGCAGAGGTCTTAGTTTGTGTTATGCTAAGGTTGCTTGTAGTTTTTTTAAAGAAGAGTGCAAAAACTTGTCCTGTAATCAGGTGGTAGAGAAGTTATATAATATTAAAAAACGTGGATAATTTCCACGTTAACGTTTTTATATGTGTTCCAATTTTTTAAGGCTTTGAGAGTTGCTATATGAGGGTGCCCTATTGCAATTATATGCTTTTGTGGATTCTCCAAAGCAAGGGTTAGGGTATAATCAAGTTGCTTTAGTATTTCGCTTTCTTTTTGAATATTATCTATGAATACTTTTCGAGTTGCGGTGTTGAAACCGTATTGAGAAGAAAGTTTTGCAAGTTTTGAAGAACCTACAGTATAACTATCGAGAATATTCATATCTGGTCTAATTTCTTTCAAAACGGTAAGAAAGTTTGTTACTCCGTTTGTATTTGCTGTAAATAGTGAACCTGTATGATTGTTAATACCTGTTGCATAGAAAACTCTTTTTAGATTGTTTTCAAGCTTTTTTTTTATAGTTTCTTTTGAATCTTCAACTTCTAAACCCTCGGGAACAGAAAAAATTGGATCTTTTGCAGACATAGGTTGATGTAGAAAAATTTCATATTTTGCAAAGTGTCCAATAGTTGAGTAGAGTTCAGCTTTAGGAAATCTTGGAAGAATGGAAAAAGTTACGGGAAAATCTAAAGTAAGGAAAGTTTTTAGTGCATCACTACCATTTCCTAAATCATCTATAACAATGCTCACTTTTGCAGTGTTATGTGCGTTTATATAGATTTCATGTGTACATTCCTTATCAAGATAAACGGCGGTCATTATATTTTGTTTTTGAGATTCTATAGTTGCGCCATTTGCCCAGAGCTCTAACTGTTCACTAAGGGCAGAATCCCACTTTTCTTTTGATATACCTTCGGGTAAACTTAGGTGTATTTTTTGATGAATATAATAAATCTCATTATTCATTTTTATTCTTGTAGATTCAATTGAAAAATTATCCGTTGGAATATTTAATCTGTTGAGAGTTTGGATAAGGGCATTATCAATAAGTTTTACTTTATCAAAAAATGAAGCTGATTCACCCTCATCATAAGGTAAATCAGTTGAACTTAGTGCATCACGGAATGAATTTAAATCATTATAGGTAAAATTTTCTAAGAGTTGTGTTTCAGTATTTGGATTTGGAGTATTTTCTATAGTAGTTTTTTGTGAACTTGCTATAGGCTCTTGAATTTTTATTTCATTTTTATTAGAGTCATCATTTAAAATATTTCTGATTGTAAACTGTGTGATAAGTGAAATAACAATAATTATGGCAAAAGAGCACAGTATAAATCTATAATCTATAGAAGTAGACTGTGCTTTTACTTTGCTTATTATTTTTTTTATTTTGGAAAGGAAGCTCATATTTTTTTCTAAAAAGCTAAAGATTAAAGCTCACTTAAGTTTGGCATATCTTTTATTACTTGCAGAGCTGTTCTTAATTGTCTGTCTTTTTCTAAAAGCTCGGTAGTTTTTTTGGATAAACCTTTAAGCGGTAGTAATTCAGGAGCAGGGAATTTTTTTACAGTTTCTTTTCCTTCTTTTTCAGTGTCGAGACGAAGGTTTAAATCATTTTCACGAATAGTGAGTTGATTTTCTTTTGGTTCTTCTTCAAATGAAACTTCCATATTTGGCTCAATACCTTCAGCCTGAATAGATCTTCCATCAGGAGTATAATAGAAAGCTACTGTAAGTTTTATACCTGTGCCATTTGGCATTTCGATTAGATTCTGAACTGAACCTTTACCAAAACTTTTTTCACCAATAAGAAGAGCTCTTTTATGATCACTCAAAGCACCGGCAACAATTTCAGAAGCTGATGCAGAACCTGAGTTGATTAATACAACTACCGGAATATCTAATAAATCAGTTGGTTTTTTACTTGCTGAGAATCTACGTCGTAAAACGCTTCTTCCTTCAACGCTAACAATAACACCTTTATCTAGAAATATATCAGAAACGCTTGCCGCTTCGTTTAGAATTCCACCGGGGTTATTACGCATATCAAGAATAACACCTTTTAAAGGAGCGTCAGACTGTGCTTTTTTTATTGCTTTTTGAATTTCAGTAGTTGTTTTTTCATTAAAGAAAGAAAGTCTTAGCCATAAATAGCCTGGCTCTAACTCTTCTGATTTTACGCTGATATATGGAATTGCACCACGAATAATATCAACAGTTCTAGTTTCTGTTCCGCCTTTTGGCAGAATTACAAGCTTTACAGATGTACCCTTTTCACCACGAATAAGGGAAACTGTTTCAGTGAGCGATCTATCAAGTGTCAGTTTTCCGTCTACAGAAATAATAACATCACCTGACTTTATGCCAGCACGAAAAGCAGGTGTATCTTCGATAGGAGAAATAACAATAGGTTGACCATTTTCTAATGAAAGTTCAGCACCAATTCCAAAAAATTCTCCGGAGGTACTTTCTTGCATCATGGAAAATTCTTCTTCATTCATATAGGTAGAGTGAGGATCGAGTGATTCAAGCATTCCTTTAATAGAACCTTCTATAAGATCGCCTTGCTCAACTTCTTCAACATAATACTCTTCTACCATATCAAGTATTTGGCTAAACTTTTGTAAGGATTCATAGTCAACATTTTTTGCATGAGCGTTTGTAGTAGCACAGCTCAATGAAAGAATAAGTAAACTATTGAAACCAATCAGTTTTTTTAAAAAGTTCATATTTCCCCCAGGAAGAAATCTATTTGCAATTTATTTTAAGCAACATGATACGCACTTTTTCAATGATTGTAAAGCATATGTAATGCTCAATTCATATTTATGATTTTTTGAGGTGTGAAAACATACATTTTATGAAAGTAGAGCACCAATAATATGTATGATTTATTTTTTCTTGTTAAATCAAACTATTTTTACATTGTTGAAATTTAATAAAAAGGAACTAGTTTTAAAAAGTTTAAAAAATGAAGCTTATAAGTTGTGTAGTCTTAAGCTTTTTATGTTTAATCCGATAAAAATTAAGTAATATCAGAATTTTTAAGGATATTTTTTCTTGGAACAGATATTGCATAAATATCATTAGCGAGAAAATTTGATAAAAATTAAAGAAATTTTTTCCTAAGAGGTGATTTATGTCTACACAGGGAGCAGGAACAATTACATTCCAAGGTATTGGTTCAGGTACTGACTTTGGTGCTATGGTTGATGAACTCAGAAAAGTAGAAGAGTTTCATATAAACAGTCTTGAAGAATGGAAAACTGACTGGGAGTTGCGTATTGAAGGCTTCAAAATGCTTACTGAACTTATGGGTGAGCTTGAAACAAAAACTCAATCTCTTAGTAATATATATGATATTATAACTCTTGGTGGTCAATCAAGTGATGAAACATCTGTTTCGGTCACTCCAACATCAAGTGCTTCTCCAGGTTCTTATACTATAAATGTTGAACAGGTTGCAACTGCGTCTATTTGGGCAACGAAAACTGAAAATGCTTTTGTAAAAGAAAGTGATGGTAAATTCGATACTCTTATTCCAACTGGTACAGGTCCTGAAACATTCAGCTATACTATGGGTACTAAAACCATTAATGTAGAAGTTAATGATGAAATGACCATTGAAGATTTAGTCTCTCGTATTAATAACGACTCTCATAATCCTGGTGTTAAAGCATCTTTAGTATCAACCGGTTCTGGTTATGCTTTTCAATTGCAAAGTACTCAAACTGGTGAAGCAAATAATATAACAGTTAATTCTTCAATTAATGGTTTAAATTCCTCATCAGATTTTAATAAAGTAGATGGAAAAGACGCTATTTTTTATATGAATGGCTTTGAGGATCAAAAACTCACTTCTGCTTCAAACTCTGTTACAGGTGTTATTGAAGGTGCTACTATTAACCTAATGAATGTAACTGATGGCTCTGCAACCCTTACCATAACAGAAGACACATCTGAAGTTATTGAAAAAGTAACTGAATGGGTTGATTGTGTAAATCAATTACGTGAACTTATAGATTTACTTACAGCCGTTGATTCTGATGCTGTAGCGGGTGATCCAAACGAAACTGTTACTCAAGAAGAAGCTGATATCGGTTCTATTCTCACAGGTAACTACGGTGTTCAACTTTTAGAAAGTCGTTTGAACTCAATTGCAAGTTCACCTGCGTATGGTTTTGAAAGTACACACGAAAAAAGCTACACTTATGCAAGTGATGATTATAAAATTTTAAACTATCCATCTTCCATTGCTGATGGTTACTATGATTTAAACTACAGCACAGATGCCGAAGGTGAAGTAACTAGTATTAGTTTCGGTGGCGACAATATGATTGAAGATTCTACTCGTAAAGGTGTTTACATAATAGAAGATCTTCATAGTCCATTTCATGGCATGGAAATAACACTTGATAATCTAAAAACTGAACAAAACTATAATGAAGAAATATATATTAAAGATGGTGCTCAACTAAAACCAGACTTTAATATAGATAAAATTCCGGGTACTTTAAGTGCCGGTACTCATGAAGTTGTTTATCAAACAGATGCTAATGGTCAATTAGTTCCGGATACGGTTTATATTGGTAATGCAAAAGCAGTTGAAGATTCTGCTTATCCGGGCATATATACGGTTACGGATTCAGAAAGCCTTTATTATGGGTTTACCTTTGATTTTAATGAAACTGAATCACCGCCTAATAGAACAATACATCAAAATATTGTTGTAGCAAATGGTGATGTAACAAGTTACTCAATTATGTCTGAACTTGGAATTGAAACAAATACCGAAGAAGGTAGTGCAAGTTACGGTCTACTTGAAATTGATAATGTAGCACTTATGGAAGCTATCGAAGCAAACCCAAGAGCAGTAGCTGAACTTCTTGCCGGTAATAGCGTAAGCTCAACTAGTGAAAACTTTATATACCATAGTAAAACAAGTAACGTTGAAGCAGGATTGTATGATGTACAATACGTAACAGATGAATCAGGTAAAATAACATCGGTACTTGTTGATGGTGCAGAGGCATCAGTTTCTGATCTTTATCCTAATAGATATACAGTTTCTGATCCAACAAGCCCTGCATACGGTCTTTCTATTGAATTTTCAATTGCGACACTTGAGCCTAATAGAACTTATACAGGTGATACAATTAGCGTAAAACAAGGTAAAGCTCTTGAATTAAATACATTTTTTGAAAATGAAATACGTGATGTTCCGGGGCAAGAAGGTAACGGTGCTATCCCTATCTTGATTTCTAACTATGAAGATGTTGTAGAAAATATTGATAAAAAAATTGCGCAAGAAGAAGAAAGACTTGATCTTTGGGAATCAAGACAACGTGCAAGATATGCAAGACTTGATGCTTCACTAGCTGTTATGTCCGCCTTACTGGAATCAAACGCATCAGCACTTGCAGCTGCAAACAATAATTCAGCCGATTAATTTAGTGAGGATATAATGAACAACGCAGCTCAAACCTATAGACAAACGCAGATGACAACCATACATCAGGGTGATATAATTGTACTTCTCTTTGATACCGCTCTAAGGCACCTTAATAAAGCTAAAGAGCAAATAGCAGAAAATGATATGCCGGGAAAAGGTATATCAATCTCAAAAGCTATTGATGTTATAAATGGTTTGGATTCTTCGTTGAATATGGAAAAAGGTGAAGGCTTAGCAGAAAATCTTCATAATCTCTACTTCTTATCTACTACAAGACTTTTGCAAGCTAACCTAAAAAAAGATCCGGAAATTATTGATGGTGTAATAGGAATTCTTAACGGTCTTCGTGAAGCTTTTGTTGAAGTTTTAAATGACCCTGTCGCTCAAACAGTGGCTCAACAGCTTACAGCAAAAAATAAAATAAGCAATGCTTCATTTGAAAAACGTAATATTACAGATGCACCATCTGGTGGTGTAACTAAAAATATTGGAAAATCTGTATATGCTCAAGCGGCTGATAATACTTCAGCTGTATCTAATACAGTATCTAGTTCAAATACAAATGAAGATCTTGAAATAAACCCACTTCTTTTTCAAACTGCTGTTACTCAAAAATTTGGTAGCGAGCAGTTACAAAAAACTTCAACTCCTTCAGCTTCTCCTACTAGAGCTCCTGCTGATAAAGAAAAAGTTAATCCTCTTCTTTCACGTCCGTTTAATAATTTTACAAGTTTGACTCCGGAAGCGAAAGTAAGTGAACCTCAAAAAACAGTTCAAACACCACAAGTTGCTCCAACAATTCCAACTACAAGCACGGTAAGTAATGCGGAAGTAACGAATAACCTTTCAAATCCTTTAAAGAAAGGAAATCCTCTTAAATCTTCTTTATATAAGAATATTCAAGAGTAAATTTGAAAATACATTAAATTAAAAACTTCAAATATTTATATTTGAAGTTTTTTTGTGTAAATCACCCTAATTTGATAATTTCATTTGATTCACATTTTCACTTTGTGAGTTTTCATTATTTTCTTTTTTTGAATCATCATTTGGAGCTTCAATAAGTTGATTTGTTCCTATATCATATTCAGATGTAGATAAGTCAGGACTGATGAGTGCTTTAAAGGAGTTATCAAGATAATCTTTAATTGCTATAGTTTGTGGTACAAGAGGTCTTTGCTTTGTGTCGGTAATAAGTAGATAAAAATCACGTCCTGCCTTTATAGATGTAGCTGCTTTAATGGAAAACAGCACTAGCCAATCTTCATTTCCATCATCATTCCAATCTACTTCGGCAATAAGTTCACCTTTAAAAGTATCTGTACCTCGTTTTAGAGAGAAATAAGTATTTTCAAGCATAACATTTGTTCCATTCATTTGAGAAAAGAAAGCGGGTAGGGTATTTTCTCCTTGAGAATATATAAAATCTGTAGCAAGATGACTATATAGAGTTTCACCAACTTTTAGAGTTGGCAAAGAAATTGTTTGTTCAAACCAATTATTTTGAGAATCAGTGATTCTTAAAGATTGAAATTGTTTTGGCATATTATGCGCTAAAAATTTAAATTGCTCGTTATTTACAGCATCAACAACTTTATATCCCTGTGTTGAACAACCAATTAAACCTAAAAGCAATGTTCCTAAAATAAGAGTAGATACTTTCTTCATTCTGCTTTTCCTTGATAGATAGTATACTTGTTCGCTATACCTTTTATCTTTTTCTGTCAAGACAACATATTTATATCGAGAAAAAAAGATTGACATATAAAGATATCTTGATATAGTAATACACATGTTGAACGTGAACAAACACTAGGAGAATATATGCGTATAGTAGATTTGATAGCTGAACAAAAGAAACCATTTTGCTCTTTAGAATTTTTTCCACCAAAAGAAGTATCACAATGGGATAAGTTTTTTGATACAGTAAATAAATTGAAAGAAATCAATCCACTTTTTGCATCTGTTACATATGGAGCCGGCGGTTCTTCGCAAGATGCAACACTAGAGATTGTAACTCGTATGAAAAAAAACGGGCTTGAGCCTATGTCTCACTTTACATGTGTTGGCGCTTCTAAAACGAAGATTGTTGAGTTTTTAGATGATTTAAAAAAAGCTGAAATTGATAATATTCTTGCTCTAAGAGGTGATCCACCAAAAGATAGAGTTATTAATTGGGATAATGAACCTTTTAGACATGCAGAAGATTTAATTCATTTTATTAAAAAATATTCTCCTGACTTAGGTGTTGCGGCGGCAGCATATCCTGCACCTCATCCAGAATCACCATCATTTGCGCTTGATCAACACTACACACGTTCTAAGGCAATTTCAGGGGCACAATTATTTATAACTCAACTCTTTTTTGACGTGCGTGAGTATATTGCTTTAGTAAATTCACTTCAAGCATATAATATTTATATTCCTGTAATTCCAGGTATTTTACCTATTCAATCATTTGGATCTTTAAGACGTACTATGATGATGTGCGGCGCAAATATTCCATCTGACCTTTATTTTGCTCTTGAAAAAGCGCACGAAGAAGGTGGAGAAGAAGCAGTTAAAGAATTTGGTACTGAATATGCTATTAAACAAATCAAAGAATTACTTGCTTTAGGCGCAAAAGGTGTTCATCTTTATACTTTAAATAGATCAGAACTTAGCATTAGAATTGCTAAAGAATGTTTTTAGAAACACTATCTAGTTAATCGAAAGGTATAATAAAATGGTAAAGATTCAATACTTAGGGCAAGCAAAAGAAATTTATACAAATAACATATCTTATGCAACAGAGGGCTCTTTAGGGCTTGATTTGAGAGCTTGTATAGAAGAAGAAAGCATTACAATTGAAGCCGGTGAAAGATATGCAATTCCATCAGGAATCTGTATTGAGATATTAAAAGAAGATACTGGTGGATTTGTTTATAGTCGTTCAGGGCTTGGAGCTGTAAAGGGTCTTACAGTAGCTCAAGGCGTTGGCGTGATTGATAAAGACTACAGAGGTGAGATAAAGATTATTCTTTTGAATACCTCAAAACACGCACAAACAGTTCAAAAAGGTGATAGAGTAGCACAATTAGTGTTTCAACCAGCCTTTCAACTTGGAGTTTCAATAGTCGATAGTCTGAGTGAAACAGGTCGTGGAACAGGTGGTTTTGGACATACAGGTAAAAAGTAAGTCGTAATCTTTAACTATTTTTTGATGTTAAAACTATTTTTGTTACATCTAGGAACAACTTCAGAAAAAAAAGGTTAACTATTTCATAAACTATCAAAATTCTTATTGCAATTAAATACAAAATATGGTTTACTAAATCCATAGAACCTTTATGGAATTCTTTTAAGGAGGTTTATTATGCATATTAGTTTTACATTTAGAAATTTTGAGGCGTCAGAACATTTAAAAAAATATGCCCGTCGCAGATTTGAAAAAGTAGGGCGTTTTTTAGGTAAGAATGCAGCTTTAGACCTACAGGTACTTCTTACAGTAGATAAGCACCGTCATAAAATAGAAGTAATCCTTTCAGGCGAGGGAATGAATATCTCAACTTCAGAAACATCCCCTGATATGTACGCATCTATTGATTTAATGACAGATAAATTGGAATCACAAATTCGTAAACATGCTTCTAAGAACCGTGAACGTCATAAATCAAAAAATAATATAGATATTGATGTATACTCCTATCAAGTTGAAGAAGAAGACGGCGTTAAAGTCGTTAGCGGTGACGAGTTCTTCTCACCAAAACCTATTCAGCTTGAAGAAGCAGTTCTACAGTTAGAAAAAGATAACCTTGAATTCCTCGTTTTCTTAAATGCTGAAAATGATAGAATAAATGTTGTTTATAAGAAACGTAACTCAAACATAGGACTCATTGACCCTGTGTTATAGTACAAACAACTTAGTTTATAATTCCTTTCGAGAGGGGAAAGAACCAAAGCTTTTGAAAAAGTGTAGGTTCTTTCCCTTTTTAGTTATTCCCCTATCTCTTTATAAAATTTATAATTCTCATCGTACAATGTTCTGTGGTTTTTTTTAGGGTATGTTTTTAATTAATTCTTTTGCGTTTTTTCTGTCCCCAAGATGATTTTTTGTTCAGTTTATGTATGTTTTAATGCGTTGTACTTCATAAAAATCACTTTTTATTGAAAATACCACAAAACCTCTTAATTTAGAAACATACCCTAGTAAATAGTTGCGATGAAGAAAAGGATATTTTCAACAACATTTGTATATAATTTGATGTGTTACTTAAAAAGAAGTCTTCCTTTAAAGCTGTCTCTACAAATTTAAAGGAAGACTATTTTTTATTTACTATTACACCAAAAAAATTATGAAAAATATTTTTTATATTAATGGTAACATGTGTTCTTATGAATTTTATTCTTTAGTGGATTAGCTTTAAAGAAAAATTAACTCTGTGGAAGTGCTGGAAGTAGTGTTATATATAAATCGCCTTGCCATTTTCCAACCTTCTTACCAAGCCCAACGAGTCGGACAGGTTTTCCAATTACAAAATCACGAGGAAGGGTTATATCTACAGTTTTACTTTCTTTTGAAAAACCTTGAGCAATTTGAAGACGAATACGTGCACCGGGATATAAAGAAGATACAGGTAATCTATATTCGAGTGAATCGTCAATTTGCTTACGTGCCCACGATTTCATGTATCCGCCAACACCATCGGATAACTTTAAATCTGTAAGCCCTTTTGATAACCAGTCAATTTCAACTTTCTTTTCTGACTCAGCTTTTTTAGCTTCTTCTTTCGCTTTAGATTTAGTTGATTCAGGATTTTTTATACTACTGTAGATATCTTCGTAAACTCTACGAGCAAATGGATCATTTAATATGTCACGTAATACATCTTCTTGGCTTGGCGGAGTTTCTTTTTCTTGAGGTTTAGCTCCTGCTGTATGCACTTTAGATTGAGATTTTGTACTCTCTTTAAAGTAAGCGGCTTGAGCTTTTCTTTTAGTGTCGTTATCTACATGAACCTTGGAATAGGTTCGTTTATGAGTTTCAGTTTTTTGATCATCTTTTTGTTTGTCTTGCTCAGGCTCTTGCTTTGTTTGAGACTGAGAAGAAGACTCTTTTGTATATGTTTTTTCTTGAGAAGCTTGTTTTGCTTGCTCTTGATATTTTGCACTTGCCCTTGCTTTTTGTTCATCTTGAGCTGAAAATTCAGCAGTTATAATTACATAAGCTTCATTAAGAGCTTGAAAAAGCGCACTGGCATTTTTTCTATTCGGGTTA
Organism: uncultured Desulfovibrionaceae bacterium; assembly: GCA_964371865.1. Taxonomy (GTDB): domain Bacteria; phylum Desulfobacterota; class Desulfovibrionia; order Desulfovibrionales; family Desulfovibrionaceae; genus CAYJAZ01. Next base: position 10,744 of record CAYJOR010000071.1, read on the forward strand.
AGATCAGGGTGAAGTTCAAAAGCTCTTTTTCTGTAAGCTTTTTTTACTTCATCAAGTGTAGCATCTTGTTTTATCTCAAGAATTTTATAATGCTCTTTAGTTGCGCGTTTCATAGTTAATCTCTATTTTGCATTTTCAAGTTCTGCAGCAGAATATTTAAGAGCGTTAGCAGCAGTTGAATCTGCTTGACTCTTTATAAGATTATTTGACTCCAAATAGTTAAAGCCTTCTTTTTTGAAATTTTCATGCTTTGATGATTTCATAATACCGCCACAATCATCTTTAGCCATTTCAAAACTAATTGAATCTACCATATTGCCACGGAAATATGGCCAAGCTCGGCAGATATCAGGTCGAGCAGGGTGAATTGTACAGCTTTTTGTTTTATCATAGAAAAGACATTTATTGTCATCACCGCTTCTAAGCACACGCTTTCCATTATTTTCAATGCTATACTTTTGGTCTAACTCTTCAAGGGAAACATTGAAATAGTCTAGAAGACGAGGTAAATCTTTTGAATCATCAACAACAATACCGTTTTTACCTTCACAGCAAATACCGCATTGAGTGCAGAAAAATTCCTCTGGGAGAAGTCTTTCATACTCTGTTTTTATGCAGCGATCTTCAATATAAGCAATTCCGCGTTTATATATATATTCGCCAGCTTGCGGATTTACAATACCCTCTTGTAACCAAAAAATTTTAGGATTTAATCCGCTCTCAATCGTTTCCACGGCATGATCATAACAATATTCAGATGCTCTAAAAAAACAAGCCACATCTAATTTCTCATTCTTTTCTTTGAGATGTTCAGAAAGTTCAAAAAGATTTTTAAAAGTTTCAAATCCCCACACATCTTTACGCACAGGATGCACAGGATACACAGTAAAACCTCTATTTATAAGGTATTTACCTACTCTATCGACAGGTCTACCTTCTTTATCAACTGCACCTATAATCGCGATTGAACGCACATCTAAAAGCTTTTCTCTTAATTGATTATCAAGCATAAATAATCCCCCAACAAATAATTAACATAAAAGCAATCAAACTGCAAGAAATGGATTTATTATGCCTTCGGCGACCAAAGGAAATAATTACCTTTGGAAACCTTACTTCTTTTCCGACTCGTTCCTCGTCAGAAAAGGAATAGTATTTACAAAAATAATTTTTACTTGAACAAAGTACAGAAAATTATTCAAGTTCTTAGTCGTTTTTTCATAAAGTTGAGAAGATTCTTTATTTTGATGATACAGGAGATAATTTTTTTGAAAAGACTCTTTCCTTTTTTCTCGAGGAACGAGAGAAAAAAGAAAAGGGGTTTGCAAAGGGAATCATTCCCTTTGCCCGTCGGAGACAAAAAAAA
>CAYJOR010000072.1:0-11030 GCA_964371865.1 uncultured Desulfovibrionaceae bacterium
TTACCGCGCTTCTGTTGGCTTCCAATACAACTTCTAATTTGAAGTTGGCTTAAAAGCTAAATAATATGAGGGCTATCTCTTAGGGGATAGCCTTTTTTTTGTGCTGAATAAATTTCGACTTAATTTATAAAAATTTCTAATATTGACATATTTTTAGATTTACGCTACTTTTCATGAGCTATGAAATAAAAAGCATAGTAAAATTCAATTCTCAAGGAAATAATAATGCGTAAAATTACAAAAGCTTTACTTGCTCTAGTAGCAGTTGTATTAATGTCAAGCAATGCACTTGCAACAGAAATCGGTGTTTTCAGCTTACCGGAAATCACAGCTCAATCAGATGTAGCAAAAGCTGTTAACAAAGATTTAGAATCTAAATTTGGTAAAGAAACAAAAGCTCTAGAAGCTGATATTAAAGATTTCCAAAAAGATATGCAAGAATTCCAAAAACAAGCTGCTGCTCTTTCTGAAAAAGCTCGTAACGATAAAGCTAAAAAAATCGAAACTGAAGGTAGAAAAATCGAAGAAAGACGTGTTGCTCTTGCACAAAAAGTTGCTCCACGCCAACAAGCAATCCAACAAGAAATGTTAGATATTCTTGGCGAAGCTTGCAAAGAATACGCTAAAGATGAAAAATTAGACCTTATCCTTAACGGTGCAAGTATGGTTGCTTTCGTAAATGATGCTACTGATATTACTCCTGAACTTATTAAAGAAATGAATAAAATTTGGAAAAGTCGCGGTTCTAAATTCAAAAAATAGTTTCTATTTTCCGGTTAAAGAATAGCTATCTTTAAAATTCAAAGACTTCCTTTACACACTTTTTTAGTTTGTAGAGGAAGTTTTTTTATTTAATACCTTAACCTCTGGCACGATGTTTGCAATATAAAGAGCATAACATTAAAATAATAATAAAAATTTGACACTCTCTCAAGGAGGAATATTATGTTCTTTTTACTAGGTAACGACAAAGCAGAAAAAAAAGCGAAGCAAGCAGTAAGTATTTCAAGCCCTGATAAAGTTAAAGAATTGTTTAGATTAGGTAGATTCCCAGTTGTAACAACTCAAGAAATTGCAGATAGAAAAATTGCAAAAGTACTTGGTTTAGTTTGCTGTCGCGGATTTGACGCTGATGAAGCTTTCTTTGGTATGGCTGCAATGGCGCAAAATAAAGGCGGACAAGCTATAATTGGATATAACGAAAACGTTGCATTCCACCCAGATGGCAGTAAATTTTTCTCATGCTTTGGAACAGCAGTAATGTTTGAAAGAGACTCTCGCGACGTTAGAGACTTTAGCGATGTTTCTAAATTATCAAATGATGTTGAAGGGTCTGCTGAGCTTATCAACACAACAATTGGCGATGATACAGAAGAATTATTAAATCTAGCAGTATCTGAACCGGAAGTAAATCTTTCAAGTCAGCACCCTTCAGAAGATGAAGATCCTGTATTACAAAGACTTTTAGCTCAAAAGCAAAATAGAGGCAACTCAAATACTCCTATTCAATAAATTGACGTACTTTATTAAATATGATATAAAAAAATGGCATTTTTTGCCATTTTTTTTTGATTGAAGCTAAAGCTTCTTGCTTCTTAGGGCGTTAAGATTTTGTAGAATACGTGTGTTTAATTTTTACTTTTAAGGAGTCTGTTATGGCATGGAAAGATGTTAAAGTCGGCTATAAAATTTCGTTTGGTTTCTCTATTGTAATCATAGCTCTTCTTGTATTTTCAATTTTATCATACACAACAATTGTTAGAATTGATAAAGCCGAAGATGAGCTTTCTCATAGTTTAGAAATTCTCTTTGCTGTAGAAGATGCTAAGCTTGCACATCTTAACTTTATTATGGCAATTCAAAACCATGTAATGAGCAAAGAAACAACAAACCTAAACCTAGAAAGAGATTTTAAAGCTTGTGATTTTGGCAAGTGGTTTTACGCAGAACTAGAAGAAGCAAAACGAAATAAAAATAGCGAATCATCAAAGATATACCTTACTGACATCCCAAATGTAAACATTTCACTTCTTGAAGAATCACACGAAAACATTCATGGATATGTTGACCTTATTCAAGACACAATATTAAGTGATGACTTTGACCTTGCAAGCGACCTTTATGCTGTTGAAATTTTACCGGAATATGAAAAACTTATTAGTGAACTTAATGCTATAGCAAATTTTTATGATAAATCAGTAAAATCTAGTTATGCTATTATTGACTACGAAGAAAATGTAGCTCTTAACACAATACTATACGGTAGCATCTTGACTCTTATAATTTCACTTGTAACAGCATTTCTTCAAACAATTAATATAACACAACCAATTTCAAAACTTGTTGAATATGCTACAACTGTAAGCACTGGAAATTTAAATGTAAAATCACCACTTACTCAAAAAGATGAAGTCGGCAAGCTTGCAGATACTGTTGAATTAATGGTTCAAAATCTTAAAGAACAACTTATAGAATCTGAAAGAAAAACTAAACAAGCAACTGAAAGTGAAAAAGAAGCTGAAAGAGTAAAGCTTGAAGTAGAAAGTGCCGCGAAAAAAATGGAAGCAACTCATGCAGAAATGCGCATAATTACACAAGGACTTGAAGAAATTATAGTATCAATCGCGCCTGCGTTTTCAGCGCTTGAATCTTCTATAAAGACTTCCGAGTATGCAAGTCAAGAATCTGCTGATAAAGTATATCAAACAGTTACAGCAATGGGCGAAATGAGTGCAGCTGCAAGTGAAATTGCAAGCAATTCAAGTGCAACGACTGACATAGCTAAACAGTCTAAATCAGTAGCAGAAAGAGGATTAACACTTGTTGCTAACGTAATGAAAAGCATTAACGAACTTCATAGTAAATCGCAAACATTAAAAGCTGATATGACTCAACTTTCTGAGCATGCTAATTCAGTTGGAAATATCATGGTTGTGATTTCTGATATTGCCGATCAAACAAATTTATTAGCACTAAACGCTGCTATTGAAGCCGCAAGAGCGGGTGAGGCAGGTCGTGGATTTGCTGTTGTTGCAGATGAAGTTCGTAAACTTGCCGAAAAAACAATGACTTCTACAGTAGACGTAAATAAAGTAATTACAGCAATTCAAGATAGTATTGAGAAAAATATCAGTCAAGTAAACGCAACAGTTGCAACAGTTGAAGTTGCAACAGACCTCTCAATTCGTTCGCAAGAAGGATTAAAAGAAATTGTATCAATGGCGGATAACTCTGAGGCTCAAGTAATAAGCATTGCATCGGCGAGCGAAGAACAAGCGCAAACTTTTGAAGAAATTAATGCAGCCCTCGAAGCTCTAACTATAAATGCAGAAAGTGCAACTAGTGCAGTAGAAAGTGTAAAAAACGCATCTCAAATACTAGCTGAGCAATCGAATGAGCTTGGTAAACTTATTGAAAAACTAAAAAATTGTTAAATCATATTTAAACTAAACTATAAAATTACAAGCAATAAAACTTCCTTTACGTCTCTAAATGAGAAATAAAGGAAGTTTTATGATTTTATAAGCGTCTAATAAAAGATAGAAAAACTAAGAGCTCTGCATAATTATTTTCGAGAGGGGGAAACCCCTTCCTTAAAAACCATTTACTGGAATATCAATAAGTTAGAAAGTAACACTAAAGTAGAAAGAAAATTACTAGCTTTTCTCAATAAAATGTTCAGTAATTATGCAGAAGTCTTAAACTATGCCAAACGTTTTATACCTTTAGCACCGATATCACGTCTATGATATGATTTATCCATAGAAATTTTTTGCACAGCTTGATAGGCTTTTTCTTGCGCTTCTTTAAGATCAGAACCTAATGAAGTAACGCAAAGAACACGTCCGCCATTTGAAAGAAGTTTGCCTTCTTCTTCTTTTGTTCCAGCTTGGAATACTTTAGTATTTTCTATTTTTTCTGCTTCGTCGATACCTGTAATTTCCATGCCTTTAGGATACTCTTCCGGATATCCTGCTGCTGCAATCACAACACCAAGAGCAGACTCTTTAATAATTGATAATTTTGCCTCTGAAAGTTTTCCTTCTACACAGAGTATAAGAAGTTCTACAAGATCAACATCAAGGCGCATGAGAAGAGGCTGACACTCAGGATCGCCAAAACGAACGTTATATTCAATAACTTTTGGTCCGTCTTCTGTCATCATTAATCCTGCATAGAGAATACCTTTAAAAGGAGTGCCTCTTTTTGTCATTTCTTTAAGAATAGGGCGAACTACAATATCTGTAACTTCTTCAAGCTTATTATCAGGAAGTACCGGAGCTGGCGAATAAGCACCCATACCACCGGTATTTAATCCTAAATCACCTTCGCCAATAGTTTTATGATCTTGTGCTGAAGGGAGTGGAACAGCCGTTTCACCATCACAGAAGCAAAGAAGAGAAACTTCTTCACCAACAAGGAAATCTTCAATAACTACAGTAGTTCCGGCATCACCAAAAGCACCATCGAACATGCTTTCAATAGCATTTACTACTTCGTTTTGATCATAAGCAACTATAACACCTTTTCCAGCTGCAAGTCCGTCAGCTTTAATAACAAGCGGAGCTTTCTTTTGCATGATATATTCAAAGGCATCACCAATATTATTAAGAACTTTTGCATAAGCAGTAGGTACTTGTGCCGCCTGCATAACTTCTTTGGCGAAAGATTTACTTGCTTCTAAACGAGCACAAGCTTTTTTAGGACCAAAACAAGGAATATTTTCAGCGTCCATAGCATCCACAAGACCTAAAGATAGTGGTACTTCAGGTCCAACAATCACTAGACCAATAGCATTATCTTTTGCAAACTTGATAAGATTTTCGATTTCTGTTTCCTTAATAGGAACATTTTTAGCTATTTGAGCCGTTCCGCCATTTCCCGGAGCAACAAAAATTTGCTCTGCGTGACGTGATTGTGACACTTTCCAAGCAAGCGCATGTTCACGCCCACCAGAACCTACTATAAGAATGTTCATAGTTTTCCCTCGTTTTAGTTAGTTAGTATTACATACTCTAAAATAGAAGATTTTGCAAGTTTACTCTCACTAGTAAATAAATTTAACATTGTGAATTATTGTGATTTTAAAAAAAAGCAATAAAGTGTATTTTATCATTTATGATTAGCCTAACTAGTTTGATTTTCGATTGTTTTTATAAGAATTTTGCTAGAGTTGACAATTTTGCCAATAAAGTGCATTATGTACAATCTTTTATGCTCTAGATGGTGTACTGTCTTGAGTAAATTCTGAGGAGGATACTCATGTTGTTTAAAAAATCACATTTTGTAAAATCTTGTATTTCTGCGGCTCTCTTACTAGCTCTCACAAGCCCTGCTTTCGCGGCAGACACCATTAAGATTGGTGTTGGTGGCGCTCACTCAGGTGAACTTGCTTCTTACGGTTTACCAACGCTCAACGCAGCTCGTTTAGTAGCTGAAGAATTCAACGCTAAAGGCGGCCTTCTAGGTAAACAAATCGAAATCGTTGCTGCTGATGATCAATGTAAACCAGAAGTTGCACCTAATGCTGCTACTAGCTTACTTTCAGAAGAAGTTGTTGGTGTTATCGGTATGATTTGCTCAGGTGCAACAAAAGCTGCTTTACCTATCTTTACAGAAGCAAACATCGTAACAATTTCCCCATCTGCGACAACTCCTGAACTTACTCTTTCAGGTGCTAATAAAACTTTCTTCCGTACAATCGGGCATGACTTAACACAGGCGAATGTTTCTTCAAAATTCATCGCTACTCAAAAGCCTAAAACAGTTGCTATTCTTCACGATAACGGCGAATACGGTAAAGGTTTTGCTGAAAGTGTAAGAAAAAATATCGAAACTAGTCATCCAGAAATCGAAGTAGTTCTTTTTGAAGCTGTAACTCCTGGTGCTCCTGACTACTCTTCAACAGTACGTAAAGTACGTAACCAAGGCGCTGAATTTTTAGTATGGGGTGGTTATCATCCTGAAGCTTCTAAAATCGTTAACAATATGTACGATTTAGGATTTGAAATTCCTGTTCTTGGCCCAGACGGATTAAAAGATGATACTTTCATCACAACTGCTGGTGATGCGTCTGAAGGCGTATACGCATCAGGTCCAGCTGACACAGCTGATCTTGATGCAAGTAAAGCTGCTGCTGCTGCTCACCAAAAAGCTTATGGCTCAGCTCCTGGTGCATTCTTCTATAACGCATATGCTGCAACTTATGCTCTTGTAAAAGCTATTGAAGCTGCTGGTACTACAGATACTGCTAAAGTTATGGAAGCGCTTCGCACTAATACTGTTGATAGTTCAGTTGGTTCAATTAAATTTGACCAAAACGGCGACGCTGAAGGTATCAGCATGAGCATCTACCAAGTACAAGATGGCGTTTACACACCTGTATTTACAGACTAATTAAAACATTCACATATAAGGTAAGACCGTTTTTTCTATGGTCTTACCTTATAGTTTCTTTAGGCTTTTTATCTAGAATGATACTTTTCTGCTCTAAAGAAATAAAATTCCAATTACGGACAACAAAGGATTTCAAATGGATTGGCAATATTTTTTAGAAATATTCTTTTCCGGACTCACTCTTGGAAGCATTTATGCCCTCATAGCTTTAGGCTATACGATGGTGTACGGTATTATTGAGCTTATCAACTTCGCGCACGGTGAAATCTATATGATTGGCGCATTTATTGCTCTTGCAGTTGCGAATGCTCTTACACTTATGGGCCTTCCACAAGTAAGCATTCTTGTTATAGCTGCTTTAGTTGCAATGATATACTGCGCAGCTTATGGGTATACAGTTGAAAAGGTTGCCTATAAACCTCTTCGTAATGCCCCTAGACTCTCACCGCTTATTTCTGCTATTGGTATGTCAACATTTTTGATGAACTATGTGGGTCTTGCACAAACAACAGATTTTATTCGCTTTCCACGTTTGATTCCTAGATTTGAATTTCTTTCAAATTTCAATGGTATTATCAGACCTAGCGACTTTGTAATTATCACAACTTCAGCCGTTGTAATGCTCTGCCTTACCCTCTTTATTCAAAAAACAAAAATGGGAAAAGCAATGAGAGCAACTGCGCAAAACAGAAAAATGTCTATGCTTTTAGGTATTGATGCGGATAAAATTATCGGTATTACCTTTATCATAGGTTCTGCTCTTGCTGCGGTTGGCGGAACACTGATTGCATCTCATACAGGGCAAGTAAGTTTTGCTATTGGTTTTATGGCTGGATTGAAAGCCTTTACTGCGGCTGTTTTGGGCGGTATTGGTTCAATTCCGGGCGCAATGCTTGGTGGTTTAGTGCTTGGACTAGCTGAAAGTTATACAACAGGCTATCTTTCTGGTGATTATCAAGATATTTTAGCGTTCTCACTACTTGTGTGTATCCTTATTTTCCGACCTTCTGGTTTACTTGGAAAAGCTAAGGTTCAAAAGGTTTAGGGAGGATACAAATGACTATAATTCAAAGAATAACAACAGCTTTAATATCAACAGCTTGGTTTACATTTTTAGTGTTCCCGATTTTAGGATTACGCTTTGATATGCGTAAGGCTGCGGAACAACATGTTTTCATAAACTGGGATAGACTCACCATCTTTGCAGTATGTATCTTTATTGCTTCAATCCTCTGGGGTTTTTACTTCAGTAAAGATGGAAGCAAAATTGAAAGACAAAATAAAGGTTTTGATTCTTTTAAGAAATCTATTTCAGAACTTTCTCAAAAAAAATCAACACAGTACGCTTTCTTTTTAGGATTGTTTGCAATATTCACTTTGTTACCTATTGTAAGCTCATTATATCAAGTAACAATTTTCTCTCTAGCATTAATTTATGTTATGCTTTCATTAGGTTTGAATATTGTTGTTGGTATTGCAGGTCAGCTTGTGCTTGGTTATGCGGCTTTCTATGCAGTGGGTGCATATACATATGCTTTATTGAATATGTATTTCGGTTTGTCGTTCTGGTTATGTTTGCCTTTAGGCGGACTTTTTGCAGCTTTAGCCGGTATTGTTCTTGGCTTCCCTGTCCTTCGTTTACGTGGTGACTATCTTGCTATCGTAACTCTTGGATTTGGTGAAATTACAAGATTATTACTCACAAACCTTTCTGATGTAACAATGGGTTCACGTGGTGTATCTAATATTCCTCGCCCTTCATTTTTTGGTATGGATATGAGCCTTACCGAATCAACAATCTATATTTATTACATTGCTTTTGCAGCAACGATTGTAACAATTATTGTTGTAGGCAGACTTAAACATTCTCGCATAGGTCTAGCTTTACAAGCGATGAAAGAAGATGAAATTGCATCTGAATCAATGGGAATTGATTTACGTAAAACTAAACTTATGGCTTTTGCTCTTGGTTCATGTTGGGCTGGATTTGCAGGCGTAATTTTAGCGGCTCGTAACTCATTTATCAACCCGGCAAGCTTTACATTTATGGATTCAGCTATGGTTCTTGCTATGGTAGTTCTTGGTGGCATGGGCTCTATTTGGGGCGTTGTGCTTGCTGCATTGCTATTGTCATTACTTCCTGAATATCTCAGAGCTTTTTCAGAGTATCGTATGTTAATCTTCGGTGCGCTTATGGTGCTTATGATGATTTTCAGACCGCAAGGTATGGTGCCAAGCTCTAAACGTAAATATACAATTTCTCCGTCAGTTATGGATAAATAAGGACTAACTCATGAAAAATACCGTACTCTCTGTGCGCTCCCTTTCAAAAAACTTCGGGGGATTACGTGCACTAAATGAAATGGAATTAGATATTTATGAGGGAGAAATCGTTGCTCTTATCGGACCAAACGGCGCAGGAAAAACTACATTTTTTAACTGCGTAACCGGTATCTATGTTCCAAACGAAGGTAGTGTTGATATTGCACGCTCTGCAACTGAAAAAGAGTCTCTCATTGGAGTAAAACCTTTTGAAATCACATCAAAAGGCATGGCTCGTACCTTCCAAAATATCAGACTCTTCCCAACAATGACCGTTCTTGAAAACGTTATGATTGGTAGACACTGTAGAACAAAAGCAGGTATTGCAAGCGCACTTTTCCGTACTCCTTTCTCTAAAAAAGAAGAACAAGAAAGTGTTGATAAAGCATATACTCTTCTTAAAGACTTAAATCTCCATGAATTTTGGGATGATGAAGCCCGTAATCTTCCTTATGGTGCTCAACGTAGACTTGAGATTGCACGTGCTCTCGCTACTGACCCTAAAATCCTCTTGCTCGATGAACCGGCTGCCGGTATGAATCCGCAAGAAACTATTGATTTAAAAAAACTTATCCTCGATATTCGTGACAGATTCAAACTTTCAATTCTTCTTATCGAACACGATATGCCAATGGTTATGTCACTCTCTGATCGTATCTATGTAATGGAATACGGCTCATTGATAGCGCAAGGAACACCACAAGAAGTACGTGAAAACCCTGCTGTTATCAAAGCTTATCTTGGAGAAGAGGACGCTTAATATGTTAGAATTAAAAAACATTAATACTTTTTACGGCAATATTCATGCGCTTCATGATGTATCTCTCACAATTCCACGAGGAACAATAGTATCTCTCATTGGTGCTAATGGTGCCGGTAAATCAACAACTTTGATGACAATTTGCGGTGCGATTAAGCCAAAATCAGGCGAAGTTCTTTACGAAGGAAAGCCTATTCAAAAGCTTAGACCAAACGCAATTGTGTCACTTGGTATCTCTCAAGTACCGGAAGGGCGTCTGATTTTTCCTGAACTTTCCGTACTAGAAAACCTTGAACTCGGCGCATTTTTAAGAAATGATAAAGCTGAAATCAAAAGAGATATGGAATATCTTTTCTCATTATTCCCTATCTTAGCTCAAAGAAAGAAGCAACAAGGCGGAACTCTTTCAGGTGGTGAACAACAAATGCTTGCAATTTCTCGTGCTATGATGGCACGCCCGAAATTACTCTTGCTTGATGAACCATCACTCGGACTTGCTCCAATCATCATTCAACAAATATTCTCTATTATCTCAAAAGTTAATGCTGATGGAACAACTGTTTTCCTTGTTGAACAAAATGCAAACCAAGCCTTGAAAATTGCAAACTACGGATATGTTATGGAAAATGGACATATTGTAATGCACGACAATGCTGACAAACTTCTCACTAACGAAGATGTTAAAAAAGCCTATTTAGGTATGTAATGGAGTTAATTATGACTAAAGTAGCTATCTTTATCGGTTCTGCTTCAGATGAAAAAATCATCGCACCTTGCGCAGAAACCCTGAAATCCTTAGGTATTCCTTTTCTTTTCACTGTTTCTTCAGCACATAGAACACCTGAAAGAACTCAAAATCTTATTAAAAAATTAGAAGAAGACGGTTGCCAAGTATATATCTGTGCAGCTGGTATGGCGGCTCACCTTGCTGGTGTTGTTGCGGCTCATACCCTTAAGCCAGTTATCGGTATTCCTGTAAACGCTTCATCCTTAAATGGTATGGATGCCCTTCTTGCAACTTTACAAATGCCTCCGGGATTCCCAGTTGCTACAGTTGCTCTTGATAAACCAGGTGCTAAAAATGCTGCATACTTAGCGGCTCAAATCCTAGCTCTTGGTGATCCATCTCTCACCCAAAAACTCAAAGATGTGCGTGCGCAATTCATCAAAGATGTTGAAGCCGCAGGCGCAGAAATTGAAGGTAAGTATTAGGATATTTATATTTTTTTGTCTCCGACGGCTCAAGGGAATGATTCCCTTGAGAATCCCCATTTTTTTACCTCCTTTGTCGGTAAAAGAATGAGTATCCCTCAATGAAGTCTTTACCTTAGACGTTGTAGTCAAGAAATCTTCTCGAAAATTGAGATAAATTAAGTCATATTCAATTAGCTCTCCCTGCTTTTTTGAACCTAAATTTTCTTCTATTATGGTATTTCTCACCGCATGCACTCTTTTTGCATAAATACAAATTGAAAGCGGTGAAATTAAAAGTTTTTTGGAAGGAAGGGGGAGAGCTCGAGAGGGGGAAACCTTGCTTTTTTTCAAAAAAGCA
>CAYJOR010000073.1:0-10863 GCA_964371865.1 uncultured Desulfovibrionaceae bacterium
AATTACTTGTTGCTTTTGCCGGAAGACTTGCCGGAAACTTCCCTAAAGATACCTTCATAGTTCGTTTAGGTGGCGATGAATTTCTTATTATAGTTCCAAAACTGGTGAGCGAGGGTGTTTGTGATCAAATCAAGAAACGTGTTCTCAACTTTACTGAGCAGCCATTCTATATTGATGGATGTAGATTTGAAATTTCTACAAGTATAGGTGTAGCACAGTATAAAAACGATGGTTTAAGCTTTGAAGAAGTTCTTGCAAAGGCTGATCATAGTATGTTCACCGATAAAGAAATACGCCATGCAGAGCTTTTATCCGGAAGATAGACAAATAAAAGAATAAAAATCATATTTGTAACTTTTTAAGATTAGATGAAGAAATATTTTTCATCTAATCTTAATTTTTAAAAGGTATTCCGGAGTCAAACTCTAAAATCAAAAGCTCTGCATAATTATTTTCGAGAAGGGGAAACCACGTTTTTGAGTCAAAAACGGTGTTTCCCCCTCTCGAGCTCTCCCCCTTCCTTAAAAACCATTTACTGGAATATCAACAAGTTAGAAAGTAACCCTAAAGTAAAAAGAAAATTATTAGCTTTTCTCAGTAAAATGTTCAGTAATTATGCAGAGGTCTTAAATCGTAAAATTGATTAGTTTAGAAATAACGTTCTGATAAATTTCTGTAAATTCAAATAAATTTTACTTGCTATGAAAATCTTTTGCTTGTATTCTCATTTAGAAATAAATCACAAACAAGAGGAATAACAATGAAATTAAATCTCAAATTTATTGCTGCTGCCTTAATTTGTATGCTACTACCAATTAGTGCACATGCTGCTGATTGGCCAAAGAAAACAATTCAAATTATCATTCCTTACCCTCCGGGAAATGACCCAACAACTGCGGTTATGAACGTGATGGCACCAATTTTATCAGAAAAACTTGGTCAACCTGTGAAAATTGTAAATAAAGCAGGCGGAGCTGGTGTTCTTGGTTCAAAAACTGTTGCGGACGCAAGACCTGATGGATATACTTTCGGTGTTATGTCTGTAGGGCCTATGATGTCACAAATCATAATGGGTAAAACACCTTATACCGAAAAAAGCTTTATGCCTTTAGGTATGGTGTGGTCTAGCCCATTTACTCTTACAGTTCGTGCTGACGCTCCTTATAAAACTCTTGCAGAGCTAGTAGAATACGGAAAAACATCACCTGAAAAGCTCCGTCTTGCACACTGGGGAGTTGGCTCTGTTCCAGGTACAATCGGTATGAGCATAGGTGAAGCCGGTGGGTTTGAATGGCAAGATACCGCATATCAAGATATTACCCCGCTTTTACTCACACAAGGCACTGCAGATGCAGCAACTATTTCAAGTCTACCAATCATGGACTATGTAAAAAACGGAGAATTACGCCCACTTGCAGTACTTTTACCTGTTCGTATCCCAAGCTTACCTGATGTTCCAACTGTTGCAGAACAAGGTTTTGGAAGTGCATATTCAGTATGGTTTGGTCTTTTTGCACCTGAAAAAATTAAATCAGAAATTGCTGAAAAATTTCGTGTAGCTTTCTTTGAAACTATGGAAACACCTGAAGTTCAAGAAGCAATTAAACTTATTGGCGTTGTTCCTCACCCATCTTCACCTGAAGAAGCAAAAGAACAAATCGCAAAAGAAATGGTTGAATTTAAAGAAATCATGAAAAATGTTGGTTGGTTGAAATAATATATCACCATTAAAATGCTTTAAAAGGTAGGGTAGAAATATCCTACCTTTATATAAAATATATTACGAGAATTTTACGAGAACTACATGCAAGAAAATAAAAATTCTAGATATCAGGACTTATTACAAGCATTTTTCGGACTTTTTTGTCTAATAATGCTTTGTGTTTCACCCTTTCAAATAGATTTAGATGTTCCCTATCCATTTTATAAAGGACCTTTGTTTGTTCCTGCATTAGTTCTTTCCGTAGGAATTTTAGCTTCTTTACCTGCTCTTTTTAGACTTGCTAAGCCCCTAAAAAATAGCGAATGGAACTTAGATGGAAAAGGATTTCCTAAAACTCCAGCAATATTATTTATCTTAGCAACTTTATTCGTTGTTAGTATTTTTTATGTAGGACTTGAACTTTCTACAATAGTTTTTCTTTTTATCATGTTGAAATTTCTAGGATTAAAAAATATTTACTTGCTTATAATTTTACCTTTATCTTTTGCTTTATTTTTCTGGTTTATTTTCAAGTTCACACTTGATCTTTATTTTCCTACACCGGAATTGTTTTATTTATTAAATTTATCTTAGAGTGAGAATGAGGGTAAAAAATGTTTGATTTCAATAATTTATTAATTGGTGCGCAGAGTGCCTTAGAGTTACAAAATTTACTTGCTCTTTCGATAGGATCTTTTGTTGGAGTAATTGTTGGGATATTACCGGGGCTTGGGCCTATGGTTGGTATGGTAGTTTTGCTTCCATTTTCTTATGCTCTTGAACCGGGAACGGCTCTTTCATTATTACTTGGCGTGTTTTGTGGCGGATATTTTGGCGGAGGAATTCCGGCAGTTCTTATGCGTACACCGGGAGTTCCGTCCTCGTTAGTGACTAGTTTTGATGGATTTTCTCTTACACAGAAGGGGGAATCACAACTTGCGTTATCAGCTGTGATTGTTGCATCATTTTGTGGTGGTATTATAAGTGTTATTTTTCTGATTTTTCTTGCACCTTTACTTGCAGAAATAGCACAGAATTTTGCTCCTGAAGAATATTTTATGGCTTCATTGTTCGGTATTGTTTTAGTTGTAATGGCAAATAGAAAACAATTAGCTAAATCTTTGATTTTATTGTCAATTGGATTATGGGTGTCAACAGTAGGGCTTGATCCTTTTACTCTTTCTGCTCGTTACAATTTTGGTTTATTTGAAATGCAAAACGGTTTGCAATTAGCGCCGGTTTGTCTAGGTTTATTTGGTATAGGACAAGCTTTTCTTCTTGCAGAAAAATCAATCCTACAAAATAATAAAATTAAACTTTCTGAAACATCTATTGACTTTACTAAAATTTTTCAGATGTTTAAAAAAATGAAAACAATTTTCTTGAGCGGAACTATAGGCACATTTGTTGGTTTACTTCCGGGAACAGGAACAATTCTGGCGTCTTTTCTCTCTTATGAAACTACTAAAAAACTCTCAAAAACTCCTGAAAGGTTTGGTACGGGTGAACCGGAAGGATGTATAGCATCTGAAGCAGCAAACAATGCTGTGCCTGCAGGTGCGATGATTCCACTACTCACACTTGGTATTCCCGGAGATTCTATCTCTGCTGTTTTACTGGGAGTTTTCACAATAAATGGAATTTATCCGGGCCCTCTTTTACTAGTGAATGAACCTATGCTTATAAATGAGATCTATGTCTCTTTGCTCTTTATTAATATTTTCTGTTTCTTATTATTACTAGTTTGTTTAAAACCATTTGCAATGATTGTAAAAGTTCCAAATACTATTTTAGCTCCTTGTATTTTAATTCTTGCGCTTATTGGTGTGTATAGCATAAATACAAGCTTTTTCGATGTTGCAGTTGCTTTAGTCTTTGGTGTGCTTGGGTATGTGCTTCTTAGATTTGACTGGCCAACTGTAAACCTTGTGATGGGTGTTGTGCTTGGTTCACTTTTTGAACAAAGATTGCGTGAAGCCCTTTCAGCATCAAATGGAGATTTTTTAGTTTTCTTAGAAAGACCTATATCTCTCGGAATTCTAATTATGACCCTTGCTGTCATCATAGTGCCTTGCTTTTTTGATAAGAAAAAATAGAAAATTATACTATAGTTAAACAAAAACCGTACAATATTTGGTAAAGCTGTTACCATATATTGTACGGTTTTTTTAAAAGATAGAAAGATAACTTATCAATTTTACAATGGAAAATATGTTTTTACGCTAAATATTAAATAAAGCCGCTTTATATTGTATTTAAGTCAAAAAATAGTTTTTTTATGATAACTTTTTATCTTTTATAAAAATATAATTGATTTTTAAACTAATATATTGTATTTTCACCCGAATTTAATTAATAAGTAATAAATTTTGATTTATAAAGGGTAGAATTGTGATATTTCGTTTGATTTTATTATGTTTTTGTTTTGTTGTTTCTATTTCAGATTTTGCTTTGAGTGCAAATAGTTGGAATGATTCTTTTAATAAAAGTAAAAGAATGCTAGAAGATGATGTGTATCTAAGTAATGAAGATAGAAAAACAATTTATTGTGATGCTCAATTCTATGAAGATAAAAGCATTAATCTTCCAAAAGATTTTATAACTGAAAAGCACGTAAAAAGAGCAGAGCGTATTGAATGGGAACACGTTGTGCCTGCTGAAAACTTTGGCAGAAATTTTGTTGAATGGAGAGAGGGGCATCCCCTTTGTGTTGATAGCAAAGGAAAATCCTATAAAGGCAGAAAATGTGCTGAGAAAGTAAATGAAGAATTTAGACTTATGCAAGCGGATATGTATAACCTCTATCCTTCAATTGGTGCTGTAAATGCAACAAGAAGTAACTATAATTTTGCTATGTTACCAGAAGAAAAATCTGATTTTGGTGTTTGCGAAATGAAAATTGAAGATAGAAAAGTAGAACCCCCACAAGAATCAAGAGGGAAAATCGCAAGAGCCTATATTTACATGGAAAGCTCTTATCCTCTCTACAATATGAGTAAACAACAACGACAACTTATGACGGCATGGAGTAATCAATACCCAGTTACCCATGATGAATGCGAACGTACAAGGCGTATTGAAGAAATTCAAGGAAATACAAATGAAGTAGTTAAAAACTTATGCGAACAAAAATCTCTGTGGTAAAAAATGAAACTGAGCTCCTAAATTTTCTTGTTATGTATTTATACTATTCTTAAAATAAAAATAAATCCATGTGCTTTGTAGTTTATAAACACATGGATTTACTTTATTATGCTTTTAAATCTGTGAGAGAATTAATTTTTTCACACTTCTAATTAGGCAAAAGTTTTACAGTATAAGCTTTGTCAAAAATAAGGTATTTCTTCGCAACTTCTTGTAAATCTTTAGCATTTAATTTTAGAGCTTCGTCGATTAATTTACGTTCGTATCCGAGACCTTTTTCATCGTTAAGCAATCTTGCAGCATCACTGGCTCTACTTGAGAAAGTTTGACTTTTACGAGCATAACTGCCTTCTAATTGATTTTTAGCGCGTTCAATTTCAGCATCGGGCAAAAGACTAGTGTGGAGTGAATTAATAATATTTCTAAATCCTTCCTCAGAAGTCTGCAAATTTTTAGGATTTGTTCCAATATAGAAATTCATATATCCAGTTTTTTTCATTGTTTCTTGCGATGCTCTCACTGTGTATGCCAAGCCTTTTTCATCGCGTAAATCTCTAAACAGTATTCCGCCCATACCTGATAATACATTCTGTAATAACATTAACGCAGGAACGTCTTTATCTCCAACTGAAGCAGTTTCAAATACCAAGAGATAATGCGCTTGATTGCGCCCGTGAAGAGTAAGATTTAATTCTTTTTCTTTACCCCATATAGGTGCTTCTATTTGAATTTTTTCCACTGTTGGGATAATTAATTTTTTAGCTAGATTTGTGTATAATTCGGCGTCAAAGTCACCTGCAATTGCAAGAACCCAAGGCTGTTTTTTTTGCTTTTCCCAAAGGGTTGAAACATCTTTAAGTGTAAGTTTTTCTACTATTTCTGTAGTTCCCAGAGTTGTATATCCGTATACACTGTTCGGGAATAAAAATTCCGGCATTTTACTGTATATATAACCCATGGCTTGATCTTGCGTTGATTTGATTTTTGCAAGTTGTGTTTGTTTTTCACGTTCAAACTCTTCTTCATCAAATTTAGGATTCTCTAAGATATCTGTAATAAGTTTGAAGACTTCTTCACTGTGCTGTGTTGGAGATGTGAAACTTAGATAAATACCGTTTTGTGTTGCATCAACACGAATTAATGAACTTCTGTCACTAAGCCATTCTTGTAGTGTTATGCTATTCATATTATTACTTCTTTTTACAAGAACTGAAGAAAGTAGTGATGATAAACCTTGTTGATTGGGTTCTAGTAATGAATTACCGCCTGAAAGTAAAAGGCTTCCACTTATGTATGGCACTGAATTATCAGGAATTAACACAAGCTTTCTATTACTTTGTAAATCAATTTCTTTTACGGTTGTATCTAAATCTTTTGAATTTGCTTCTTCAACAATTTTTTCAGGAGTCCAATTTTTTTGAATAAGAGTTTCGATTTTTTTTGAATCAATTTCTTTATTTTTTTCAGGAGCTACAACTGCTATGCTGAGTCTGTTAGGATTAAACCAATCTTTAATTGCTCGTCCAATTGCATTTTTATCAACACCTTTCACCATATTTAGTGAGTTAATAATAGCTTGATCAACGTTACCATAATTAAAAAGGGCTCTACCTGCTCTTGAAGCAATGCCAGAAGCTGTTTCGTTTGAGCGAAGAATTACGTTTTCTCTATTGAGTTTAATTCTTACAAGATCTTCTTCTGTGAAAAAGTTCGTATCTAAAGTGGCTAAATCTTTTAGAATTTCACTGATAAAAGCGTCAAGATTTTCAGCATCTAAGCTTGCACTTATGTTTATCATGCCGATACGCTTGAAGCTTGTATTTCTTACGTTGATAGAATCAACCATTTGTTTTTCATGTTTATATTTTTTCCAAAAGAAACTATTTTTATCTCCGCCTAATAACTGAGCCAAAATTTCTAGAGTTGTAGATCGTACATCACCTGAATCTGGGCTAGGTAGTGCTAGGGTTACAGCTACTTTATTCCAGTTTCCGTATTGCACCTCTACAAGTGGCATGTCTTGCTTTAAGCTACTTACTGGAATTATTTGTTTTTTATTGACTTCACCTTTGTTTTGATATTTTGAAAAATTAGCTATGACTTCCTTGAGGACTTCATCCTTATCAACATTCCCTGCAATAACTAGTGTCATTGATTGTGGTTGATAATATGTGTTCATGTAAGTTCTTAATTTTTCAACTGTCAAGGCATTAACTGTTTTTTCATATCCTATAATTGGATGCACATAAGGAGTGCCTGCCCATGTCATTTGTTGAATGCTTTCAAATACATGACTTCCTTGACCATCTTTACCACGATACAATTCTTCAATAACAACTTTCTTTTCAGATTCAAGTTCATTTTTATCAAGTAAAGGATGGAAAACCATATCTCTTACGATATCAAGCCCAAGCTTCCAATGGCGACTAGGCACGTTGTTGAAATACATTGTGTAATCAAAACTTGTTGCGGCATTTAAATAACCACCGACAGAGCTTATTTCTTTAGCAATTGCCCCCTTAGGTCTTGTTTCTGTGCCCTTGAAAAGCATGTGTTCAAGTACATGACTTATGCCTGCAATTTCAGAGTCTTCATACGAAGAACCTGCATGAACATAAATACTTGAACTTACAACGGGAGATCTTTTATCTGCTATAATTAATACATTCAAACCATTTGATAGTTTTGTTACTATCATATCATCAGTCTGCATGAGAGTTTCATAATCAGATGCTTGCGCCGAAAAGGCAATCATACAAGATAAAAAACTGCTTACAATTGTTTTAAACATAGAAATTCCTTTGATATTTATTCAAAAATAGTATTATATAGAATCTTATAAAATGCAAGTAAATTAACTAAGTTTTATTATATAAACTTTACTGGGTATATATTTCCGTTGATATTTAAGATAAAAAAGGACTGAATATATATCAGTCCCTTACAATTTATAAAAGCGTTTTAGAATGTAAATTTTCTTATAGAAAGAGGTTTCAAACAATGAACCTAATTGATAACGTGCTTCTGCTTACAAAACTTTATTGAAATCATAATATTAAAAATTATATGTCAAGTTTTTTGTACGTGAAATATAAAATTAATTTAGAACCGTATCCTAGAAAGGTACTTTAATATGATTTACCACAAAAAAAGTTCTAAACCTGATGTAAAGATTTAGAACTTGTTATTTTATCAGTATTTAAATAGTGAGATTACTATAGATTTTTCTTTATATATTCACGTAATGATTGATGCGGTTTGTCTGCGTCATTTTTTACTGTTGTTGCAAGCCATGAAGTGAGAATTTTATCAATATCTGTATATGTACGTATTACTTCGATTAAATGCTGTGATGGGTGACCTGTAATAGTGTTATCGCTTTCTTTATTTTTTTCTTCTAAAGCTTTAATTATTTTTTGGCCATATTTTTCAAGCTCTTTATTTTTTTCATCTAGATGCTGCATCATAGTTTCATGATCGAGTAGATGTAGGCAGAGTATGCTCACCATAGCTTCATCTTGAAGTTTTGGTCTTCTGGCGGTTTTCATGTCCGCAGCCCAAGTTCTTAAAACATCAACTGCTATAGGTGTGAGCTTATAGAGTTTTTTATCAGGTTTTCCAATTTGTTGAACATCACGATAGACTACATAATTAAGTGATTCTAATTTTGCAAGTACCGGATATATTCTGGAATGACTTGTTTTTCTAAAATGTTTTAGGCGTTGAGTTACATCATAACCTGATAACTCTCTATCTAGCAATACAGCTAAAACGTTGTAATCAAGGTCATTTAACTTAACTTCCTGCATGGTATATCCTCTATAAAAATGTGATAAGGCATATGTTCAGATTGACATATAATTCTTTTTCTGCTAATTTTTAGCATATGTACAAATGAACATATTATATTAGAATATAAAAGTAAAGAGGAAAAAAATGAGAAAGATTTTGTTGGCTATTTTTAGCTTAGCATTATGCAATCAAAGTGCTCAAGCTATTGAACTTAGCCTAGAAGATGCACTTAAATATGCACTTGAACGTAACGAAGATATAGGCATTTCTGAACTAACTATTGAGCAATCTAAACAAATTGTTAGAGAAGTAGAATCAGCAATTTATCCATCTGTAACAGTAACAGGGCAGTATGTTGCTAGGCATACACATACCTCACCTCATGAAGCAAACTTTTCTGCACAAAGCGCATTTAATCTTGGAGCCGGAGTAGAAGTTAATCAGCTTTTGTTTACTTTTGGTATGATTGAAAATGCGATTGAAGCTGCTGAACTTGCAGAAAATCTGATGTATACACAAAAAGATATTGCATACTCATCACTTAGATATGCTATTAGAAATGCTTACTTTGTTACATTAATGTATGAAGAAAATTATCGCATAGCACGTCAATCCTATTGGAATGCTTTGAAT
This sequence comes from uncultured Desulfovibrionaceae bacterium, assembly GCA_964371865.1. Lineage (GTDB taxonomy): Bacteria > Desulfobacterota > Desulfovibrionia > Desulfovibrionales > Desulfovibrionaceae > CAYJAZ01. The sequence goes on from CAYJOR010000073.1 coordinate 9,272, forward strand.
ACAAAGAAAAAACTAGAAGCTTCTGCATCTGTAAGAACAAGTCAGAGTGATTTAATTAAAGTTGATGCTGATATTGCAAGTCGTAAACCTACTGTAGACAGCGCAAAACTTTTGCTTGATCAAAGTTATAGACTGCTACAAACTCTATGCGTACTTGATGAACCTGTAACAAAGCTTACAACACAGTTCAAAGAGATGGATATTATTGATTTTGATCTTGAAACAGCATTGTCAGTTGTGGATAATTCTCCAACAATCAAGCTATATACTCAACAAATGGAATATCATTCAAAATTAGCAGAAGCAAAACGTGATGCTAATAATCCGTCAATTTCATTAAGAGGTTCTTATGGTTTTGGTGATAATTCTCCGCATTTTTACTTGACTGATCCTACTTGGAGCGGTGAAGCATCACTCGGAGTATTTTTGACAATTCCTCTTTATGATGGTGGCAAAGCAGAAGCGCAGGGTAGGCAAGAAGATTTAAATGTAAAAATCAATAGAAGCAAGTTAGTGCAAACTAAAAGAAATCTAGAAAATGATCTTAAAAACTACTATGAAACCTACACAACAAATCTTAAAGTTCTAAAAATGGACGATCATGCGATAAATCTTGCAAACCGTTCTTATGAATTATCACTTGCAAGATTCTTAAATGGTCAAGCGTCAGCAGTTGAACTAAACGACGTTGAAAGCGGACTTACACAATTAAAAATGAAACGTATATCAACCATAAACAGTATATACGCATCACTTGCTGAAATAGAAAGAATAGTTGGAGAAATAGAATGATAAGCAAATTATCAATACTAATTAAAGTATTAATTGTTATTGCCTTTTTTGCATGGCTTGTAAATATTTCTCAAGAAAAGATAAATGCAAAAATTATTGAAGATATCAAGGTTGTTAGCCATAACACAATATATGCAGAAAAGGGTTATCCTGTTTATACAAATAAAGTTGAAATAAGTGATGTAGCTTATTTTATTACAGATATTACTCTTGATGGTAATAATAATGCTAAAAATCATTATACTGCATTTGTATCACAAGATAAAGCAAATACAATAAAAGTCGGGAATAATGTATACGTACCTAAAACGGAAGATACACTCAGAACCGGCTTTAGTTGGGAAGATACATCTAAATATAATATAGGTAAAGTTATATCAGTATCTAGTAGCGCAGATTGGAAAACAGGCTTCTATCAAATAAAAATTGATCTTGAAGAAGAACTGCCCAAACAACCTTTTTATTCCGCAAAAGTGGTAAATGCAACGAAAAAAAATATTGTTGTATTGCCAATTGCTAACCTAGATAGCATCAACGGAACATATCATGCTTGGCTTGAAGATGAAAACCTAAAAGCAGTGCAAAAACTTATAAAAACAGGTATTTGTGATGGTTATAACTGCGAAGTTATAAGCGGTGTAAATGCCGGTGATACAATAATAACAAGCGACAGGAAACTATTGACAGAAGGTATGTTGCTTAATAATAGAGGTGAAAACAAATGATTGAAGTATTTGTAAAACGTCCTGCCACAACTATGATGTTTGTTCTCTTCATGGTTTTGATGGGAGCAACAGCAA
>CAYJOR010000074.1:0-10839 GCA_964371865.1 uncultured Desulfovibrionaceae bacterium
CCACGACCACTCGCCCCCCAGACGAGTGCGCTACCAAACTGCGCTACATCCCGATATATTAAGAGTACCCAGTCAAGCTTCTCAACACTGTATAGTGTAAGATTTTCTGGGTAAAAAAATTCCTTGAGAAATCTTCAAGAAAACATATAATCATATTCTTCAAAATGCAAGTTAATTATAGTGATAATATCCACTTTTTACAGGGTATTTTAATTTTGATTTGTAGATACATTGCTCATATTATGGGTTAAAGCTTATTATTTAAATTATTAGATTTAGACAGTTGTTTTACACTCTAGATTTTTCTAACAGTTATTTTTAAAGCGTATAAATTCATTTTCTGATTTAAAAATTTCAAAAAATTCCTTTATGGATTGATTGTTTTTTCTGCTTTCTAAACAGGCAAAATAAAAAGGCATCGGGTCAGGAGAAATTTCAAGATTTATTTGAATGAGACTTTTTTCACGTAGCTCTTTTTCTATAAAGAAATCCGTAAAAAAAGCACCATACTGACTCTTGGGTAGAAAGCTTTTTGCCACAGTACTGCCTAGTTCTGTATTTTCATTATCAAAAAATAATTTATATTTTTTATAAAATTTTGCAAGGTGTTTTGAAAATCCGGATCCTTCTCCTGACAAAATTGTAGGTGTTTTTGAAAGTTCTTCTAACATCATTACTTCTTTTTTTCCAAGAGGATTATCTGGACAAACCGCATAAATTATTTCTGATCTTACAAAGTCTTGCTGGTAGATATCATCAAGTTGGTGATCTCCTGCTATCAATGCAATATCTATTTCTTTTTTTCGTAATTTTTCTAAAATTTCCTCGTGGTTGTCTATTATAAAATCTACTTTAGTACTAGGTGATTTACTTTCTAGATATCTTGCTATAAGAGGTGTAAAGTATTGTGCAGGCACAAGGTGCATACCGAGCATAATTTTAGAGTATACACTTCGTGTCAGAGATTGAATTTTTTCATTTAATCTTTCGGCATTACTATACATTTCATTAACAACAGGAAGGATTTCCAAACCTTTTTTAGAAAGCTCTATCTTGCCTGATTTTTTAGTAAATAATTGAAATTCTAAATTTTTTTCAAGTTTATTAATCTGCATACTTATTGCGGGTAAAGTTACATTTAACTCCTGAGCAGCCTTTGTGAAAGAGCCTAATTTAACACAAATATAAAATACGTAAAATTGATTAAAATTTACTTGAATCGACATAACACCTTCAAAAAATAATAAGATAATTCACTGTATAATAGAACTTTAAAATTATCAATGAAATAATAAAAAATAAATCAGGGTATTTTTCTAAATTAAGAAGTTTTCTCATTTTAGCAAAGAATAAAGTTCTTTTTATGGTATGAAAAACGAGTATCAAAACAAGTATAAATTAAAAAGGATTTGAGGAAGTATAAATACAAAAGAATTCACTTAGAAACATAGCCGAGCTTTTTAAATGTTAATTTTTACTTAACATTTAGATAACTTTAATTGCCTTTACAAACTTATGCGCATTAGATATTCAATATATAATAGCACATGTGAAAAAAATATTTTGAAGGTAGGGTTTGTTTATGGCTTATTATATTCATTCATTGATAGGTATTTTATTTATCTTTGGTTTTGGTTTTATAGCACCGTTTGAACCATTAACTGCATTCGGTATGCAAGTCGTTGGTATTTTTATTGGTTGTGTATATCTGTGGTCATTTGTAGCTCTTATTTGGCCAAGTTTGCTTGGTTTAGTTGCACTTGGATTTATAGATGGCGTAGCCATGCCAAAAGTTTTAGCCAGCTCGTTTGGTTCTCCAATTGTTGTGCTTATCTTTTTTGCAATGCTACTACTTGGAGCTATACAGCATTTCAAAGTACCAAATTATATAAGCCAGTGGTTTTTAACACGTAAAATGATAAACGGAAAACCTGCTGTATTTTCATTTATTTTCTTATATGCAACCTATGTACTTGCCGCACTTTCAGCAAACTTACTACCTGCTTTATTATTTATGTGGTCAGTACTTTACGGAATTTTTGAAGATGTTGGTTATAAAAAGGGCGAGTCTTATACTAACTTTATGGTGATAGGAACACTCTTTGCGGCTATTTCCGGACAAGCAGCAAAACCTTTCACAGGCTCACCACTTCTTATTTTATCAGCTTATGAAAAAGTTTCTGGTGTACCTATTGACTATCTTAGCTACATGACTTTTGGTGTTATTTTAAGCACAGTTTCGATTGCACTTTATGTTTTGATTGGGAAATACTTCATTAAGCCTGACATGTCAAAAATTGCAGATATTAATATTGATAGATTTTTAGAAAATAAACTTCCACCTATGGATAAAAGACAAAGAATTCTTTTCGCATCCCTTTTTGGATTCCTTCTAATTGTCTTATTACCAAGTATTTTGCCAGCTTCTATGCCGGGTGTTGCTTACCTTAATAAAGTTGGGCCTTGGGGTGTAGCTATACTCTTTGTAGTAGTTCTTACCCTTTATAAATACGAAGGTAAACCACTATTAGACTTTAGAGAAATTGCATCAAAGTATGTTGTTTGGGATATATACATTCTTATTGCAATGGCAGTTGGTATAACAGGCACACTCACAAGCCCTCAAACAGGATTAACTCCGTTTCTCACTGAAGTTTTTGCCCCTATGCTTGAAGGTTATTCAGCGTTTGCAACAACTGCCCTTGTACTTATTGGCGCGGTTCTTATAACTCAGTTTGCAAATAATGCTGTTATGGGAGCTGTTCTTATGCCTATTATAGGTGTATTTGCAACAGCAACAGGAATGAATTATGCTGCTGTAGCAACACTTACAACTTTTGCTATGCACATTGCTATTCTCACACCAGGTGCATCACCGTATGCAGCTGTATTATATGCAAATGTTGAATGGTTGCATTCAAGTGTGGTATTTAGATATGGTGTTCTTATTCTTGTGCTTACCTTATCAACATATATTGTTGTAGGTATTCCTGTAATGAATATTATATTTGCCTCTTAGTTCACATTATAAACAATAAATTTTACTATATAGGAGAAAATTATGTCTTACGTATTTAAACAATTTGATCATGTTATCACAAGTCAATCAGTAGCAGAAAACGCAATGCGCGCCGAATGGGAAAAAGGAAGTTATACTTTTGATAATCCTTATATAAAAGTAAATCCTTATTTATACGCGCCTCTCACAGCATTAGTTTACTTCAAAACAGAAAAAGCACAGAGCGTAAAAATTCTTGTAAAAGGAAAAACTAAAGAAGCAGATTTTACCTTCGAGTTCCCATCTGCTAATGAGCATATAGTTCCTGTTCTTGGACTTTACTCAGGTACAACAACAGAAGTTGTATTGACCTTGAGTGATGGAAGTTCTAAAACACTCCAAGTTACAACAGAAGCAACTCCAGAAAAACTTATAAAACCAACAAAAATCGAAACAACTGCAGAATATATGGGACAAAATGTTATATTTGTATCCCCAACAACTCCTGCATATTTGGCTGCTTACGATTATAATGGCGATGCTCGCTGGTATTGCACTCTAAATACTTCTTTTGACTTGAAGCGTGTAGAAAACGGTAGAATCCTTGTAGGGACTCAAAGACTTGTTCTCCCGCCTTACCACACAAGCGGACTTTTTGAAATGGGTATGATTGGTAAAATCTATAAAGAATACAGACTCCCAGGAGGCTATCATCATGATCAGTTTGAAATGGAAGACGGAAATCTTCTTGTTCTAACTCAAAAACCTGCTCGTGGAACTGTGGAAGATGTTTGCGTGCTTATCGACAGAAAAACAGGTGCAATTATCAAAGAATGGGATTATCAAACAGTTCTTCCGCAAAATACTGGAGGTTCAGGCTCACAAGATGCGCATGACTGGTTCCATAATAACTCAGTATGGTATGATAAGAAAACAAACTCTCTCACTCTTTCAGGTCGTCATCAAGATGCTGTTATCAATATAGATTATGATACATGCACTCTCAACTGGATTATTGGTGATCCAGAAGGCTGGCCTGAAGATATGCAAAAATATTTCTTCAAGCCTATAGGTGATGTTGCAAACTTCGATTGGCAATACGAACAGCATGCCGCTGTAGTGCTTCCTGATGGCGACATTATGTGCTTCGATAACGGACATTGGCGCGCAAAAGTGAAAGAAAAATACGTTCCTGCAAAAGATAATTTCTCTCGTGGAGTTCGTTACCGTATTGATACAGAAAAAATGGAAATTGAACAAATTTGGCAATTTGGTAAAGAACGTGGAGAAGATTTCTTCTCAACGTATATCTGTAACGTAGAATATTATGGTGAAGGGCATTATATGGTTCACTCCGGTGGAACAGCAAAATTCAAGGGTGAAACCTTAGATACTCCACCAGCACGTTTTGTAGGTGAAGAAGCAAAATTTGTTACTCTTAATTCGGTAACAATTGAAATTAAAGATGATGTTATTATGTACGAAATGCACTTACCGGCTAACTTCTATCGTGCTGAAAAACTAAATCTCTATTGTAAAGAAGATGTTCTTTCCTTAGGAAAAGGCGAATTACTTGGAACTTTAGGAATTACAGAAGAATTTGATACCATTCCTGAATTAGAAACATCAACAGAAATTCCTGAAAAATACAAAGTTCGCATAGCTCAAGAAGAAGATAGATTAGTTCTTAGTGCAAGTTTTGAAAAAGGTCAACTTGTGATGTTCCTTTTAGAAGGTGAAAAAACACATGCTTATTTTGTTCCAACAACAAAACGCCCATTCCTTGCTATGTGCGTAGGTACTTTCCTTGATTCAGATGAACGTGCCATCGAGTTTCCTATAAGTGTTGAAGGCATCTCAGGTAGTTATAAAATAAGTTTAATTATTGATGAGACAAAATACGAAATAGGGCAAGCTATAAATATCTAATCCACGCTATTTTCAAGATATAGTTTTTTGCAAAAACCAATAAATTCTCCTCTTCCTTTTTGGTTGGGGAGAATTTTTTTGTATAAAGAGTGTAGCAGAACCTAAGTGGCTGAAGAAAAAACTTCTCTGAGGAAACCATTTTAATAACTTTAAAAATTCAACACATATTTTTTCACACGATAACTTGATTGACATCATAAAGCTATGAAAATCAAAAAAAATTATTTTAGAAATACCCTAGATTGTGTCGATACAAGATGAATTTTTGCTTATATCAAGGAAGATGAATAGGATTTGAGGGAGTGTATTCTTACTGTGCTTAATCGAAAAAGCCCATGAAATCTGACAATGAAGTAAGCAAAAAGACACTTAGAAATTAAGTTTTGCATCACTATAGCACATTTTCAACAGTTGTCCAGTTTGCTATACTGTAGAGGTACGGTATCTAGTGGATTTTTATCGGATACTATGGCACAAAAAAAAGCCCTCTAATTCATTAGAATTAGAGGGCTTTTTTCGTAATATATCTATATTACTATAGCTTGATGGCGGAGCGGTAGGGATTCGAACCCTAGATACAGTTTTACCCGTATACTCACTTAGCAGTCGAGTTGAGTGGGTATTTTGCTTATTAGTGATAAGGCTAATATTGTTTGTAATACATACTTTAACGGGTATTAAAAGATTTCTAAATTGAATAGTAGTCTTTTAAAAGTATGTGCAAAAGTATGTGCAAAGTCTTTGGAGTGAAAAACAAGCTAACTTTTAGTTCTCAAGTTTTAGAGCCTTTGCAATTTCTTCAACGCTAATACCTTTTTCTTTCGTTGCTTCACGTAGCCTATCCCAAGTCCAGACTTTCTGGGTTTTTTTATCTATAAATTCAAGTAGTTCAGGTAAAGAAAGCTGATTTTGTATGATTTTTTCAAGATTTTCTGCGCTAATTTCTTTACTCGGTGGATAATCTTCTACTTTGAAGAGTTTTTTAAAGCTTTTACTTGCATTCGGGAAGTTATCTTCTTCATCATAGTAGGAAAGCACTTTCCCATCATCACGTACAACAAAGTAGGCGTTTTTACTATCCTTTAATATATACACATAGCCATTTTTCTTTTCGCCTATACTGTTTAGTAGGGCTACTTGTTTAAGCGGAGTTCGTGAAAAAACATAGAGAACATCATATAAAGAATAGTATTGCTTTGAAGCACTGTTCACTGTAAGAGCATGAAAGGTATTACCTTTAAACTTAACTGTATTGTCTAAATTTAAAATTTCAACAAGCCCAGCAAAATACTTATGCGGTAAAAGCCTTCTACCTTTAAAGGCTGCGATTAAATTTGGGCGTGAAATACCAAGCTTATCAGATAAGCTTTCTTGATTAATAAGCTTTAGAGCAACTAACTTGCCTAAATCTATATCTAAATCTTTCTTCATTTCACTTAAATTTTTTTTCATAGTATTTAAAATTACCATAAAACATTGAGATACTGTTGCATAATTTGAAATGTATCTTTAAGTTGACTTAATTATTTAAAAAATGATAGTATTTAAGAGTGGTAACGGCTTATTTTTTATTACTCTAAAGATAAGGAGCTAGAAATGAAAGTTAGCGAAATTTCACGTGAAGAGATGCAGGCTTTTGTTGAATCGGAAGACTTTTCTTTAATTGTACAGAAAAATCATGAAAAATACAAAATGCGTTGGTTAAAATGGGTTGAGAAAAAGGAAAAAATTAAGTTTGGAACAACTCAATCATGGAATTGGTGGGGAATTCTCTTTGGCGAATTTTGGCTTTTATATAGAAAAATGTATATGTGGGCTGTTATATGTATTATAATTAGGATACTTGCAATTCTACAGCAACTTTTTTTGCCTCAATACAACAGTATCTTTCAAATCTCAGGTATGATACCAAATATGCTTATTGCGCTTTTGTCTTATGATTGGTACTTGAATAAAGTCTACTTGCTTTATTTAACTTTCAAAGAAGAAAAGCTCGGGCAATTATCTGAAAAGGTAAAGGATTCGTACACAAAACAAGGCGGAACGAGCCTGAAATATCTCCTTATTTACTTGGGCGCATTTGTACTTTTTATTTCTCTATTTGTGTTCGGAGCAATGTATAGCTCAAGCGGGAATTATAATTCTTCATCTTCTGCAAGCTCTTCATATTCTGATAATATTGATGCTATTAGGGGTAGCGTACTTGCTTTTGATGAAAGTATTTATCTTGGCAATGCTCTAGAAGGATATCCTTTCTTTACATCACATTCTTGGGAAGAGCTCACAACTGCACAAGGCAGAAAAATAGTTAGATTTACAGGAAAGTATGACCTCAAAAAAGAACTAGTAATAACAAAAACAGATACAACCTCAAAAAGAATATCAGAAGTTGACATTATCTTTGGCTTTACAATAAATGTTGATAATACAAGTTTTAATCTCTATTCAGTAGATATATTAGTAGATAATAAACCGGTGTACCCAAGCGGAACACCATCGCAAGACTTTGCTTTCGACTTATTAGAAAATGTATATAACTCACAGCCATTCGAGCTATCAATAGTGCTCCTTTTGAGCTTTGGTACAGTACTTGTTCACGACTTGCCTATTGAAGATGTTGCACCATCAAAAAAAGAAATTATTCCTATCCAAAACAATTCAGAAGATCTATCACTTGTACAAAAGGGAACACTTAGCTTTGATAACGGCGTAACTATTGGCAAAGCCTTAGACAATTATCCATATTTTTCTGCAACAACATGGGAAGAGTTCACAAATGAACAAGGTAGAAAAGTTGTTAGATTTATAGGTGATTACAATATCAAAGCTGAAATAGCAAAGATGATTGAATTTGGAGCTACAAATGCAGAAGAATTTTTTACTGGAGTTTCATCGGCTTCACTGATTATCGACTTTTCAATCTCACAAGACAAGAAAAGCTTTTCACTTTATCAAGGTCAACTAATGCTCAATGAAAAAAGCGAATTTCTTGGGCAAGCTGATTATGCTGAATATCTTCTTCAACCAATTTATACAAATTCACCTTTTTTAGGTAGTTTGTTAAAGCAATAATCTTATTAATATGTAAAGGAATCAACTATGTCGTTACTAACACCAGAGCAAACAGCAGAAAAAATTATCAAAGCGATTAAAAAGTTTCATAAAAACAAAAAAGAAACTTCACGCTTCTTTCTTTCATGCGAAACTTTTAAGGAACTCTCAGAAAGAGAAACACTCCGTACAAGTTTTATTAATGCGGTTCAACATGCACTTCTTGAAAGCGAAAAAACAGAATGGTTATTAGCGTGGAGAACAATTGATGACCAATATCAAGGCTTCTTGCTTTATAGAGATAGCTTTATTGATACTTGGGATGAACTTTTATAAAACTTAATGAGCAAGCCATGACGAGAAAAATACTTTTTTCAACTCATGTGCTTGCTCTAAATACAAAAGAATTAATTTTGAGAACTACTGAATATTACCTACAAGTGAGAAAAAAATGCTAGGTGCAATTGTTGGCGATATTATAGGCTCGCCTTATGAATTTACTTTTAACAATATCAAAACAAAAGATTTTCCGCTTTTTAGTGAAAAATCATGCTTCACAGATGACACAATTCACACTCTTGCAATTGCAAATGCTATGCAACGGGGGATAAATAATGAAGTAAATACAAGGGAATACGTCATTGACAACCTTCATAACTACACTAAATTCTATGATAGTGCAGGCTATGGGAGTAAAACAATTCAATGGGTTATGAGTGGCAACCGTGAACCATATTATAGTAATGGGAATGGTTGTGCAATGCGTGTTTCCTCAGTTGGATTTATATATAACACCCTAGAAGAAGTTGAAAAGTTTGCAAAGATATCTGCTGAAATTAGCCATAATCACCCAGAGGGAATAAAGGGCGCTGTTTCTGTTGCAAGTGCTATCTTTCTAGCTCGCACGTTAAAAGGAAGCGATAAAGAAAAGAAAAACAAAATAAAAGAGCATATTACACAGAAATATAAGTATAATCTCGATAGAAAACTAGAGAATTTGCGTGAAAACTATATTCATGACGAAACATGCGAAAATTCTGTCCCACAAGCGATAACGGCTTTTCTTTTGAGCTCTGATTATGAAGATTGTATACGTAATGCAATTTCAATTGGTGGGGATAGTGATACGATAGGTGCTATTGCTGGCGGAATAGCAGAAGCTTTTTATGGTGAAGTGCCTAAAAATATTGCAAAAGAAGCAAAAATTTATCTTGATGACTTCATCTTAGAGGAAATTGAAATATTTTATTCTTTTCTCAAAAAAAGGAAGAGTAAAATGCGCAATACTTTGAAATTGTTGACTATTTCCAAATAATCTGTTATGCTTTAAAATAGCAGTAAATATATTACTGTAAAAATACAAATTAAATACTTTGCTGTAATAGCATTGAAGAGCTCTCACTGAAAATGTGGGAGCTTCTTTTATTTAAAAAAATGAGAACATTATTATGTGGAATAAACCAAGCAAGAAAGAACTAAGAAAAGTACCTAGACTTTATGAAACTGAAAATATTTCTTTAGATGAAAAAATCATTACTCATCACTTTTTCATAAATGCCTGTAGTTGGTTTCTCGCTGAATATGATGGCAAGGATTTATGCTTTGGCTATGTCATACTTAACGGAGATTTACAAAATGCCGAGTGGGGTTACTTTTCTATGCTCGAGCTTGAAAGCATTTCTGTATTAGGTGTAGAAATTATCAATAATCCTCATTGGAAAACCTGCAAATTCTGCGAAATCGCCACGAGGTTATAAAATAATGCAAAAAGCTATCAAAGTATACAAACAAGGTAATTTGGACAGCCTATGTGGTTTATATTCACTTATAAACGCATATAAACTTATAAGCACCCAAATAAACAAGAAGTTTTATGCCTGCTCACTGTTTAGGCGCAGTATAAAGCACATTGGAAAAGAACGAATATTAGAGGTTTTACATCAAGGAATAAATGTTAACTTACTGTTAAATTTGAATAAACAAATATTTCAAAAGAAATATCCTAAAGTTCAGCTCAAAAGACCTTTTCTACGAAAGAAAGTAGGTATTGAAGAAAAAATGAAAGAAATCAGCTCTATTCTCTTTCACAGAAAAGGGGTCATAATTATAGGACTTTATAATAAGTATATCAATCATTGGACTGTTATTTGCGCAGAAAATGAATATGCTTATATCCTTGCTGACAGTGATAGCTTACGCCTTTTAAAGAAACAATCTTTTCTTGGTGAAAAGCCCTATTACAACTTAGATGAGGTTTTAGTTATAATTTATGACTGCGGAAACTTATGAATGTCATACTTTATAGCTAAAGCAATAATATATAAATCTCTTTCAGAAAAGCTTTCTTTAAGCCTTTTGTAGTTACTTCCAAGAGCTGCTGTAATATTTAAGCTTTCAACGTAGTGTTTATTCTTTTTATACAAATTTAAAATTTCTTCAAAAATGTTTTGTGTCTCTTCATCATCAGAAATTTTAATACCTAAAAACTCTCTTTTAACTGTATTTGGGGGAAATAGTGTTTCAAATAAAAACTCAATTTTTATTTCATTGTCAGTTTTTTCTATATTTTTACCAACACCATATTTTGCTTGAGCATGGGCAGCAATCGCTTCTTCAACAAACTTTGTTTTATCAATCCTTCTTGTAGCACAGACATCATCAATTATATTAATTGTCTTTGGAGTAAAGTTATAACTGCGGACAATTCTCTCTTTTTCTTCTGATTTTAACTTACGCATAAGATTACCTCATATTTAATTGTATAGTAGTATAGTATACGTCCCATAATATAACACTAGTAACAGTATTGGTAATACACCCATTTTTAGTGCATTAAATTAGTAGAATATTCTGATTGTTTT
>CAYJOR010000075.1:0-10710 GCA_964371865.1 uncultured Desulfovibrionaceae bacterium
AAAGATTAATTTATATAGCAGACTATATTTCTAATTTACCCTATTAAAACAATAAAAAAGGGGAAAACCACATCTTTATAAATGCGATTTTCCCCTTTAGTATTTAATAAACTAATTATGCTCTGTCAGCAAGTGCCGCAATAGCAGGAAGAGTTTTCCCTTCTAAAACTTCAAGGAAAGCTCCGCCACCTGTTGAGATATAACCCATTTTGTCAGCTACGTTGAAAGTTTCAACTGCTGCAATTGAGTCACCACCGCAAACAAGTGTATAAGCTTCACAATCAGCTAAGAAAAGAGCGATTGCTTTTGAACCTTCATCAAAAGGTTTAATTTCGAATGCACCAACAGGTCCGTTCCATACAATTGTATTTGCTTTAGAAAGAACTTCTTTATAAAGTTCCGCTGTTTTAGGACCAACATCAAGAATCATTTCATCTTCTTGAACTTCGGTAATCAAACAGGTACGAGTAGGAACATTTTCAGCTAGTGATTTTGCTACTGTAACATCTACAGGTAAAGGCATATCTTTTGCTGTTGCAAGAATTGTTTTAGCATTTTCAACAAGTTCAGGTTCAACAAGTGATTTACCAATGCTGTAGCCTTTTGCAAGTAAGAAAGTATTTGCAATACCACCACCAACAATAAGACCATCAACTTTTTTCGCAAGATTTTCAAGAACAGAAAGTTTTGTTGATACTTTAGAGCCACCCACTATCGCGTAGAATGGAGCTTTAGGATTTTCCATAAGCGCATCAACAGCATCCATTTCAGCTGCCATAAGGAAGCCGGCACAGGCTACTTTAGCAACACGAAGTGCGCCTTCTGTACTTGCGTGAGCTCTATGAGCTGCACCGAATGCGTCCATACAGTAGATATCAGCTAAATCAGCAAGCTTTTGAGCTAGTTCAGGATTATTTTTCTTTTCGCCAACCATAAAACGGATATTATCGAGAAGAGTTACTTCACCTTGAACCATTTTTACATCTTCGATTTTTTCAGCAAAATTTACTTTTTTTCCAAGAAGTTCTGAAAGTCTTTCAGCTACAGGAAGAAGTGAGAATTCAGCGTTATACTCGCCTTCAGTTGGACGACCTAAATGAGAAAGAACTAATACTGCCGCATTATTTTCAAGAGCAAAATTAATTGTTTTCAAAGCTCTTTTTATACGTGTATCAGATCCTACTTTACCATTTTTGATAGGTACGTTCATATCTACGCGAATAACAACATTTTTACCGTTTAAATCTAAATCTTGAATATGTTTTGCTTTCATGATTTCCTCTTTGAAAAAATCTTTTAGAAATTTTTTACTTTATTGTAGATAGCATCCACAGTAAAGCCAAAGTGTTCAAACACTTTTGATGCCGGTGCTGACTCACCAAATGAAGTCATACCGATAACCATACCCTCTAAGCCAACATATTTATACCACGCATCTGGAGTGGTTGTTTCAATTGCAACTCTCCTTTTGCAAGACTTCGGAAGAATTGATTCTTTATATTCTTCGCTCTGAGTCTCAAACACTTCTACGCATGGCATAGATACTAAACGCACACTCTTACCATCTTGAGCAAGTTTATCATAAACATTTTTAGCAAGTTCAAGTTCTGAACCTGTTGCAAGAAGAATAAGGTCAGCTTGTGCACTATTTTCACAAAGAGTATAGCCACCTTTTTTGATATTTGCAAGTTCAATATTTAATGAAAGTTGCGCTAAGTTTTGACGACTCAAAACTAAAGCTGTAGGCGCTTGATTTGTTACAGCGTCAAGCCAAGCAACTGCGGTTTCTTTTGTATCCGCCGGTCTCCAAACATTCAATCCCGGAATGAGTCTGAGTGCTGGTGTATGTTCAACAGGTTGGTGAGTTGGTCCATCTTCGCCCACGCCAATTGAATCGTGAGTAAGTACGTAAACAACTTTTTGTTTCATAAGTGCCGACATACGAATTGCTGAACGCATATAATCAGAAAATACTAGGAAAGTACCTGAATAAGGAATAAAGCCACCATACAGTGCAAGACCATTCATTAAACAAGCCATACCAAATTCACGAACGCCATAGTGGATATAGTTTCCATTGAAATCAAGATCAGTATTTGAAGCATTTATTGATTTTGTCAAAGAGTGCACTGTACCAACTGAGCCGGAAAGATCAGCAGAACCGCCAAGAAGTTCAGGAAGTGATTCAGCTAATACATTCAAAACTTTTTGTGATGAAACACGTGTTGCAAGTGCTTTTTCATCAAGTGGAAGTTTATCGAAAAGATTTTTTTCAATTTCTTCAGCTGTAGCAGAAAGTTCTCTATTCATTACGCGTTTTGTAAACTCCGCGGAAAGCTCAGGATATGCTTTTGTATATTCAGCAAAAAGTGCATTCCATTTTTCTTCTGATTTTACGCCTTTTTCTTTTCTATCAGCAATATCATAAACGGATTGCGGAATTTCAAAAGGAGCATAATCTGCGCCTAAAGCTACCTTTGTTGCTTTTGTTTCTTCTTCGCCAAGTGGTGAACCATGAGTTGAAGCTGTGCCCGCTTTTTTAGGTGATCCATAACCTATTGTTGTTTTAAAGCAAACTAAAATAGGTTTTTTGTTGTCACTATTTGCAAGCGCAATTGCTGAATCTAGTGCCTTTTTGATTGAGTCCGCATCATGCCCGTCAACATTTGGGATAACATGCCAGCCACAAGCTTCAAAACGAGCCGGAGTATTATCACTAAACCAAGCATTTACGTTACCATCAATAGAAATTGAGTTATCATCATAAAGAGCAATCAATCTACCAAGTTCAAAAGTACCAGCTAGAGAAATAGCTTCTTGACTTACTCCTTCCATAAGGCAACCATCACCTAAGAAAACAAAGGTATTATGATCAACAATTGGGAAGTTTTCTTTATTATATTTTGTTTCATAAATTTTTTCAGCAAGTGCAAGACCAACTGCGGCTGTTATGCCTTGACCAAGAGGACCGGAAGTGCTTTCAATTCCCGGAGTATAACCATATTCAGGGTGACCCGGAGTTTTTGAATGCAATTGCCTAAATTGCTTTAAGTCATCAACAGATATATCATAACCCACCAAGTGCATTACAGAATACAAAAGAGCTGAAGCATGACCGTTTGATAAAAGGAGTCTATCACGGTTTTGCCAATTTGGATTTTGTGGATTATAGTTCATACCTTCAAGCCACAGTTCAGCGGCTATATCAGCCATCCCCATAGGTGCACCCGGGTGACCGGATTTTGCTTTTTCTACACAGTCAATAGCTAAAGCTCTAATTGCATTGGCGACAGTTGTTGATTTTTGAGACATTGGTTATTCCTTTTTAAGAAATTATTGCGTTGTTAAAGGTTTTAAGTCTTTCATCATAAGGCTTAAAATTGAAAAATGCAGAACCGGAAACAAGAACATCCGCTCCACATTCACAAAGTTGTTTTGCATTATCAGGTGTAACCCCACCATCTATTTGTATAAGGATATCACGCCCATTAATTTTCTCTTTAAGTTTTCTTGTCTTTTCAAAGGTTGCCGGAATAAAGCTTTGACCTCCAAAACCGGGGTTCACGCTCATAAGCAGTACCATATCAAGATCGTCAAGAACATAGTCAATAACTTCAAGAGGAGTTGCAGGATTTAAAGAAATTCCCGCTTTCATTCCACTTTGGCGAATGGCCGAAAGTGTTTTTTGAATATGTTTTGTTGTTTCTGCATGGATAACAAGCATATCTGCACCAGCTTTTGCAAAATCTTCAACATATTTTTCCGGTTGTTCTATCATAAGGTGAACATCAAAAAAGAGTGAAGTTTTTTTACGGCATTGGGCAATAACATGTTGACCGAATGTAATATTAGGAACAAAATTGCCATCCATCACATCTAGGTGAATCCATTTTAGACCGGCATTTTCAAGATCTTTGAATTCTTTTTCAAGATTTGTGAAATCGGCTGAAAGTAGCGAAGGTGAAAGTATCATAAATATTTTTTTGGTTAGAGGTTGCTTACATTATGCAAGGCACTTTGAAGCTTTAAGAGTTCATCTTCAATTTCTTTTAATTTTTTAGGAGTTATTACTTTTGTAGCTTTAACTTCTGTATCTTTTTTTGTTAAGACATCTAGATTAACTGCTTGAACTTTTTCTCTTATTGGCCTTTTTATTGAGCCTTTAGGAAGTGGAGTTCTCAGTAAAACTTTTTTTGCACCGTCAATTGTGAGTCCGTCAGTGTGTAGTAGTTTTTTCAATTTTTTAATAATGGCTATATCTCGCTGAGAGTAAAGTCTTTGCCCCGTAGTTGTGCGAAATGGACACAACTCTAAAAATTCACTTTCCCAAAAACGAAGTACAGAAGTATTAAGTTTGAAAATTTTAGCAACTGCACCTATTTTCATAAGATTTTCAAAGTGTTCAGCTTGTGGAATTTCTTTTTCTTCTTGCATAAATGAATAGTCTCGAAGTTATTTGGTTGAGTTTTCAGTACATTTGTACATCATACGAATCTAATAATATAGTTTTTTAGTCTTACCCACTTTAAAAAAGACAAGCCAATCACAGTTCTAAAAGACTATAACTGACTTGTACATTAATTTTCTTACCTTTTCAAGTATTTAAGTTTAAAAAAAAATTATATTTTATTATATATATTCAATATGTTACAATGTAAAAAGTTAAAATAAAAATATTATTTTGTAACCCATAGAAGTCTTTTACCTTTTTTAGATAAATTACCTAAGTATAAGTCTTTCCAGTAAAAAGGAACTATATTTGAACTTCCTTCATAATTGAGTGATTGACCACTCAAAAGTCCATAAATTTTTGATATATCATCTTTTGACTCAAAAACAATTTTATCTTCTGAAGAGTTGAAGATCCTAAGCTTAGCGGACACTTGCGAATGTAAACCGGCGCATTTTCCAATGTTTATTCCTTGAAATTTGAAATATTCATTATTTTCAGCAAGTTCTACTGCTTTACTCGGTACAAAATAGAGATTTTTCCCAAACACATTTGCATTACCCTCGTACTGTTCCAATTCCGGAATATACAAAGATTCAAAGTTTTTAATGTTTTCACTTTTTTCAATTGAACGTGTTGACGGTACGTCTTCTTTTTTTCTAAATTTAGCAACGAAGAAACCTTGAGTATCCATATGTTTAGGTTCAAGTCTCCAAATACCTTTTAGATTCATAAGAGGCGTATCCATTTCAAATTGAGGAAGTGAATCTAGTTCAATAAGTTCCAAACCTAATTCATTTATAGCAAACAAAACTTGCTCTTCGTTTTCTTGAATATTTGTAGTGCATGTTGAATAAACAATTTCGCCGCCAACTTTTAGAAGTCTCACAGCTTCTTTTAATAATTGTTTTTGCAGTTGGACGAGATTTTTTGCTTTTTCTTCAGTCCAAATTTCTTTAACATTTGGATTTTTATCAATTGTTCCCCAGCCGGAACAAGGAGGATCAAGAAGAATTGAATTGAAGCTTTTGTCTGCAAGTGGAATATTTTCTCCTGAATAGTTACAAGTAATTGCGTTAAAGCACTGCATAAGTTCAAGGTTTCTACGTAGATTCGCTAACCTTGTTGAATTTGGTTCATTTCCTATTACCATACCTTTTTCAGAAAGCATTGTAGAAAGCATACTTGTCTTACTACCAGGACTTGCACAAACATCTAAAATTATAGAATCTTCCAGTGGGTTAAGTGCTACTGGAGGCAACATTGAGGCTCTATCTTGAATATAAATAAGTCCAAAGTAATGTGCAAGAGATGAACCTAAGGCCTTAGGTTCTTTAGTACATCTTCTTGAAAGCGGAAAAAAATCATCATTTTCAAAAAAGTATCCCTCTGCTGAGAGAATATCTTCAATCTGTTGAACTTGTTGATTATTTTTATTATTTACAATTCTAAAAGAGCGCTTAAAATTCATTTGTGTTTTCCTTGTTTTCCTGTTATGGTATGCACTTCTGTCAAAAGGCAGTTTCTTGACTTAATTTTACATTATTTGAAAGGAATAAAATAAGTATGAAAAAAGCTTTTGCATTGCTGTGCTTTTGTTTATGTAGCGCGTTTATCTTCACAACGCAAGCTTTAGCAGCTACCAAAGATTACGTAGTTGCACCATTTAAAATAAATGGAAACAGTGAATACAACTACTTACAACAAGCAATCCCTAGTATGTTGGCCTCAAGACTTTTTTGGAGCGGTAATTACGAAACCTCAACAAAACAAGATAGTCTTACAAACTCCAAACCACCGGCAAATCGTAACGATGCAGAAAAAATACTAAAAAGCGTCAAAGCTGACTATATCTTCACCGGTAATGTTACAGTTCTCGGAAATCAAGCAAGTATAGACGTTACCGCACTTAGTGAATCAGGTCAACAATGGCAAAATTCAAAAACCGCCAGTATTGACAACCTTATTAATGAATTGCAAGGTTTAGCTGACGAATTTAGTACACAAGTATTCAAGCGCCCTCTTTCAACAAATTATTCTGTGAATAGCGATTCAGGCGTTCCACTTTCCGGTGATTTTGTTGTAAATGAAACTGGTAATAATTCAATTTACCTCAACCCTTCTTTCCGTTACCAAGGTCAAGAAGGTGAAAATAGATTAAGAAGTCAAACACTTCCTTTCGCTGCAGTAAGCATGGACGTTGGTGATATTACAGGTGATGGTGAAGTAGACGTTATTTTTGCCGAAGATGGACGTATGATTTATCTATACACTTGGAACGGCGGAGCTATGAAGAAACTTGCTGAATATGAATTACCATCAAGTTCAAGAACTCTAGCAGTACGTACTTTCCAACAAAGCGGTAAAACATTAGTAGCACTCTCAACTTTCAGTGATGTTGAAAATAAACCACTTGGTATTATTTTAGAATACACCTCACAAGGTTTAGAACCTATTATTTCACGTATTCCATATTACCTTAATACGACAGTAATTCCAGGCACAAATAGAGCTATGCTTATTGCGCAGAATTACGATAAGAAAAAAATCTATCGTGGACCTATTTTTGAACTTTACCTCAACGGTGAAGAAACTGCAAAAGGCCCTACTCTTCCAAATTTACCATCTTCTGCAAATGTTTTCAATTTTGCATACCTTCCAGATGCAAGCGAATCAGCTGGTTATAAAGTTATAACTCTTACAAAATCTGAAAAATTAGTTGTATTTTCATCTACCGGTTCACGCCTTTATGAAACTGACGAAATCTACTCAGGCGGTAATGCTTATATTTCAACTGTAGATGGTGAACTTAAATCTGATTTAGACAGCCATATACTTTTCCACTATATCCCAATGCGTATGTTAAGCATGGATTTAGATTCAAATGGCAAATCTGAATTACTTGTGAACAAACCAGTTTCAACAGCTGCATCAATCTTCAAAAACTTCCGTAACTATCCACAAGGTGAGATTAGCTCTCTTATTTGGGACGGCGTAGGTTTAGGCTTACTTTGGAAAACAAAACGTATCAGAGGAACTGTAGCTGACTTTACTGTTGCAGATCCAAATAGTGATGGTGTAAGAGACTTAATTTCATGTGTTGTAACATATCCTGGAGCTCTTGGTCTTGGTGAAAGAAAAACTATTCTTACACTTTACCCACTCGATACAACTCAGACTGATCCTAATACACCAGCAAATTATTCTGAATAAATTTCTTTTAATTTAGGTCTATTATAAAGGAAGTGTCTAAAAAAAGGCACTTCTTTTTTTATTTGAAAATTCGCTTTACTAGAGTATAAAAAAATTCATGGAAATAGACACTAAATAAATATTATTTGACAAAGTAGCAAAAATACAATACATTTTTCTTATGCGGAGGCGTTTTGTCACCGGTGTGGCACTCGGTCTTCAAAACCGATGGTAGGGTTAAGAGCTCTATGGTAGGTTCGACTCCTATACGCTTCCGCCAATTTTCTCTCTATAGATTTTTTTCTTTAGAGATTTTTTTTATCTATCTATAAATTCATCTCTTTTAAATTTTATAATTCGTTGACTTCAAAATCTACGTATGTTAAAAACTATTATTGTTTTAATTTCAACTTTAACATAGTCTGAAAAGTTACTTTGAGGTAAAAATGGATATCAAAAATTTACTTATAGATGATTTGTCAGAAGAATCACGCGCATCATTTGAAAAGTGCGTAGAGATACTCAAAAGTAAAGATAACATACTTATATGTGCTCACGCCTCACCGGATGGCGATGCTTTAGGCTCTACTTTTGCACTCGGCTATATATGCCAAGAACTAGGCAAAAATTATGCAATCTATAATGAATCTGAAGTACCGGATTTTTTGAATTTTTTACCGTCTCCTAAAGCTTTAGAAAATGACTTAGACAATCTATCTCTAAAGCCTGAACTTATTATTATTCTAGATTGTGGTGATAGAAATAGATTAGGTTTACACGCTGATAAAGTTCTAAGAAAAGCACCTAGTATTTCAATTGATCATCATTTAGACAATCCAAATTTTGCAACCCTTGCAAACTGGGTTGACCCAACAATGGCAGCAACAGGTAATGCAATTGCTTACCTTGCTCTTGAGCTTGGAATAGAACTAAAAAATGAATTAGCAACATGCCTATACACAACATTTGTAACAGATACTGGTTCATTTTCATATGGAAATACAAATTCAAGAATTCTTATAACAGCTGGCAAAATCGTGCAAAATGGACTTGACCCGAGTATTATAAACTCTGCTTTGAGTAATCAGTGGACAGTTGAAAAAATGAGACTCTGGTCATATCTAATGTCTACTTTTGTAGTAGACACAGAACTTTCAATTGCATACTCTCTGGTATCAAAATCAATTCTTGAAGAGTTCTCATGCAGTAAAGATGAGTTAGAGGGATTTGTTGAACATTTAAGAAAATTGAAATCAGTAAGACTTGCATGTGTAATTAGAGAGAAATCTGTTTTTGAGTCAAAATTATCATTACGCTCACAAGGGAATGATGACGTACAATACTTATGTTCCATATTTGGAGGAGGCGGTCACAAGAACGCTTCAGGTGCAACTCTAAAATCTACACTAGCAGAATCACGCGATACACTGCTTGATGCTTTAAAAAAGAATAAATACAAAATTTTAGCATAAACTTATTTTATGATTAATCTGATATCTAACTGTATTATTAGTATATTTTAGCTGTATTCCCAACTTGACTTTTATATAAAGAAAGCTTATATTATTGTTTATACAAACTGAGACTGCTCCGAACATATACGGAGCGTCTTTTTTTGATTTTATCACTTTACTTCGGGAGATGTTATGTCAATTCCAATTTCAATTCAAGGATATAAGAAATTAGAAAAAGAGTTAGAACGACTCAAGCAAGAAAGACCTCAAGTTATTCAAGCAATTAAAGAAGCTCGTGAAGAAGGTGATTTAAAAGAAAATGCCGGCTATGATGCTGCTAGAGAAAAACAAGGAATGCTTGAAGCGCGTATTACTTATATTGAGTCACGCCTTCCACAGTTTACAAAAGTTGACCTTGATACGCTAACAAGCGACAGAATTATTTTCGGAGCAACAGTACAAGTTGAAGATGTTGATACAGGCGATCAAAAATTCTTTACTTTACTTGGTCCTGACGAAGCAGATTATTCAAACGGTTCAATTTCGATTTCATCTCCGGTAGGTCAAGCACTACTTGGTAAAGAGGAAGGAGACGAAGTTAGCGTTGATGTGCCAAAAGGTAGAGTCACTTACGAAGTAATCTCAATCGAGTTCAAAGGCTCACAATCTAAATAATAAATAAGACCCGTATGGGTCTTTTTTTTGCATGATTGCGCATTCTAAAACTAAATACACATATTATAAGGTAGTAACTTTTTCTACTTCCTCAAAAAAAATTATAAAAAAGTATAACAAATCATTTAATGATACTGTACTGTAAGTTTATTATTATAAAATCGACGAGTAATTTTTTATATTTTATCTGATTCTTAAAAAGTGGCTCGTATGTATAGATTCTATAAAAAAGAAAATCAAGAGGTTTTCATAGGAAAATGAAACTTATCTAACGACGAGCATACGGCTTTAGAAAGTCTGAAAACTACAGATTGAGAGTACGTATTCTCTGTACATAATTTCTAAATTGGCAGATTCCCAGAAAATTAACCTTTTTACCTGAAATAAATTACTTTAAAAAATCAACAAAAATGAATTTCATCTGTCCATATAAAATAGAATTGCCCCTGTCTTTGGTTAAGAGCCGAAAATACTACGTGATACTTGCAATTCCAACGGGTGTGTTCTAAACTTGAGTCTGACATGTCAGGTCTCCTTTGATTAAATTATTTGTAGAAGTCAGCTCTCTACATATATCAAAGGAGACCTTAAATTTTAAGAACGATAGGCTCCGCCTTTTTAGAACTCCCCGCATAGCGGGGAGTTTTCGTTAGACATAAAAAAAGCGTTATAAGTTTGATCTTATAACGCTTTTTATAAAAGTAAACCTTGGCATCGACCTACTTTCCCACAGAAAAGTCTGCAGTATCATGGGCGAGGAAGAGCTTAACTTCTGAGTTCGGGATGGGATCAGGTGTACCCTCTTCTCTATGGATGCCAAGGAAACATGGATGAGCTAGAGCTCAAAATATATAATTGATAGGGTAGATTGAAAGTAATTGTTGTAAATAAGGCTCACGGGCTATTAGTATTGGTCAGCTGAATACATCACTGTACTTA
>CAYJOR010000076.1:0-10676 GCA_964371865.1 uncultured Desulfovibrionaceae bacterium
TTGAATTTTATAAAACAGATGATGATGAACTTTCAAAATATAATTATTATAAAAACAGAAACTATATTTTCTCCATCACCTATGCAGATACTGACGGCGTTATTGTTTTTGAATCAGAAGAAGCTGAATTTGCCTCTGAAACACATCATATAATTGCAGGAATTATTTCACTTATTCTTTTCTTTGTGCTTTCTATTAGAATAATTGCTAAACTTGTTTCCTATATTAAAGTTATTGAAAGTGGAGTGAAAAAACTTTCACTTGATGAGCGTGACGAGAACAATGAGAACAAGTCATATAAAATTCCAGTCATTGGAAAAAATGAGCTTGCGCGCTTGGCAAAAAGTGTAAATGAAATAAAAGAAGAGTTACATCAAAAAACTCTCAAAGAAAAGGCTGACGAACAATATCAAAGAATGCTAATTACAAATATGTCGCACGATTTACGCACCCCTCTTACTTCTGTTATTGGCTATTTAGATTTAGCAAAAAAAGAATTGACAGGGCAATACGTTAAACAGAATTTTAGACAAGACTCTGTTAATAAAATAATCTCCTATCTTGAAGGGGGCGAAAAAAGTAGTCTTCGTCTTAAAAAATTGATTTCAGATTTATTCCTTTACAGTAAAATTCTCAGTAATGATATGCAAATAAATAAGCAAGATGTTGATGTGAACGTTCTGCTTATGCAAATCGTTGAATTAAAGCCACAACACATCGAGTTTCAATCAAATATTAAAGATGTGTATGCTTCTTTAGATATAGAAATTTTTCATAGGATTATTGATAATCTTTTGGATAATGCAATTAAATATGGTGTGACGGATAAAGAAATAGCACTTACTTCTTATATAGAAAATGGAAAAATTATTGTGGAAGTGAGTAACTATACAAATGATAATCTCTCAAATAAAATAGGGCTTCTTACCAAAAGACTTTATACTGCAGATGAAAACAGAAAGGAGGGTTCGTCAGGGCTAGGTTTATCTATAGTTTCAGAGCTTTGTAAGAAAATCAATGCTGAATTCAGTTTGCACTATATGGAAGGTCTTGTAAAAGCACAAATCAAAATATAGAAATTTCAAGAAATTTAAAATTCTTTTATTTTTCTTTAAAAATCCTTTTAGAACTTTTCTATAAAAGCTAAAGGGATTTTTTATTTGCCTTGTTAGAGTCTAACTAAGATCAAATAAAGGAAGATAAAGATGAAAAACACTTACAACATAGTTTTTGCCGGTGATGAAAATTATATTAAATTTATTGCTGTTACCATTACAAGTATAGTAAAAAAAACAGATAAATCAAAAAATATTGCTGACTATGGGCAAATTAACCAAGAAATTCATGGTGATGGATACAGATATTACACTGAAATCCCAGAAAAAGAAGAATATATTTTTCATATCCTTACCGATAAACTTGAAGCTCTTACCTTGAGTAAACTTGAACAACTTGAAAAAGATTTGAATGAAATTTTCCCTGTAAAAATTAAATATCATACACTCTCGACTGAAGAATTTCATGGGCTTCCTACATGGAGAAAAAGTTATATTCCTTACCTTCGCCTAAAAATTTCTGAAGTTTTAGAGCATTCTATTGAAAAAGTTCTTTATCTTGATGGTGACATTATTGTAAACTGTGACATTCGTGAACTTTTTTCATTAGATATGAAAGATAAAGCTGTTGCTGCTTTGCTTGAATCTGAAGAAGAAAAAAAGTTTGCTTCTATCTACGATGGAAAAACATATATACATAAGAGAAACTACTTTAACTCTGGTGTTATGCTTATAAATTTCAAAAAATGGAATAGCTTAGATGTAAAGGTAAGGAGTATTGCTTTTTTAAAGCAATATCTTGTTTCAAACCCCGATCAAGATGCTCTTAACTACTGTATTGATGAGTTTATACCACTTTCTTGTTCATGGAATAATCCTTGTTATGAATTTATGCTTAATAAAAATGATAAAGAAAATACAGCCTATGACAGCGATACGTGGATTGAACATATTTGTGAAACAAAAGAAATTAAAATTATTCACTATGTCGCAAGAAAAAAGCCTTGGCTCAGTACAGGTTTTAAATTTTTCAATTACGAAGCTCAATTTTTTCATGTTTCTTACTATATATATTGGTGGCACTTTGCTAAACAAACAACTGCTTTTAAAGAAGAGTTATTAGCTTTACAAGAGACATCTATATATAAGAAAAATACAACAAAAGAAAATAGACTTCGCTGTTTTATTTCAAGGAATACAGTTTGCTATAATTTATATGTTGCATATTTGAAATATAAAGAACTTATACGACCTTATAGGCAAAAACTTGAAGCTCCTTTTAAAAGAATTCGCCATAAAAAAAGAATGAATTTGAAGATAATGTAGTAGTAAAAGAAAATCTTTCAGAAGTCTTTCAAAACTCTTCTGAAACTTTTCTATAAAAACTAAAGGGAATTTTTATTTGCTTTGCTAGTCTAGATAAAAATTGAGAAGGAGAAAAATGATGTTCAACGAATTAGCTCAAACTTGTAATCTTAATAATATAAAAGTGTTATTGATTTTTACCAAAGCCTTTATTGAGAATCCAAAGTCTTTAATATTCTTACTACCATCAAAACACGGCACTATTAAGCAAGCGTAAGAAAACAAAAGAAATTAAAGGTCGAGTGATGGTGTTTATACATCAAATATTTCTTTCATTTTTCTTCCAAATGTTTTTTGAAACTTTTCTAAAAAAACTAAAGAGAACTTTTATTTGCTTTGTTAGACTAAATAAAAATTGAGAAGGAAGCATGATATGTTTAAAAACTCTTCAAAAAATCATTATTCTACATACATAAAAACTTTTTCTACTTTTGTGAAAAGTATCAAAACTAATCCCAAATCAATTGGTATGCTTTTTCCTAGTAGTTCTTTTCTTTCAAAAAAACTAGCAAGGCAAATTCCAGAAGATGTAATTGCAAAAATACATCAACAGGTTCAAGGAAACACACAAAATGAAAAGCAAGTATATATTATTGAGCTCGGTGCTGGTACTGGCTCTGTAACAAAGGAAATTTTATCAAAAGGAGTTCCCCAAAGTAGATTGCTTGTTTTTGAAAATTCATCTGAAATGGCAAGTATTCTTAAAGCAAAATTTCCTACTTTGCAGATTATTCAAGATGATGCCGCAAATATGGAAAAATATATTCCACAAAATGCAGATATTGCAGTAATAGTTTCTTCACTACCATTTTTATCACTACCATTAAATGTAAGCGAATCAATTATTACAGTTATCACAAAATTATTGAAGAATTCACTATTTATTCAGTACACTTATTCTTTCAAAGCAAAATCATTTTTAGAAGAAAAGGGTTTTAGAGTTAAACGTAAAGAAACAGTATTTCTAAATTTGCCACCTGCTCAAGTGATAAATTATTCTTATTACTAGGGTGAATTTAGAAACATACCCTAATTCATCAAACTTAAAACAAGGAAAATCAATATGAAAACTATAAGAACAGCACTAAATTGCATGATGCTTGTATCCTTCTGTACTTTTAGCGGAACACTATTTGACTTGATAACAACTTCAGATGCTTTTGCTGCCTATAAAGGACCTACTTCAAGCGATTTTGTCAAATCAGATGTAAAGAGCGCTTTAAAAGCAAACGATAATACACAAATGGCTCTTGAGGGCTATATTCTCAAACATATCGGTAAAAACAAATATTTTTTTCAAGACAATAGTGGGTCATTGGTAGTAGAAATTGACAAAGAAGATTTCTTAGAAATTTATGTTGATGAACACACTTTTGTAAGAATTTCAGGTGAAGTTGATAAAGACTTTGCTGCTGTTGATTTCGATGTTGACTATCTTGAAGTTCTCGATAATTCACTGCATTCAAAACTACAATAGCCCATTTGTTTATAGTCAAAATAACATTTAATAATATATAACTCATAGTAAAATAACAATCTAACAAAAAAAGGAAAACATCATGAAATTATTATCACTTATCACTTTATTTACACTCACAACGGGTACAGCCTTTGCTGCTTATGAAGGACCTCGTTCAGCTGACTTTCAAACAGGTACAGCACAAACAGCGCTATCTTCTGCTGATGATACAAAAATGATTTTGGAAGGTAAACTTATTAATCAAGTCAGTAACAAAAAATATACCTTTCAAGACGAAACAGGAGAAATTATTGCTGATATTGATACTAAAGAGTTTAGGGAAATCTCAGTCAACGAAAGCACAAAGTTAAGACTTATTGGAAAAGTCGATAAAGATTTTGGTAAAGACATTAAATTTGACGTAAAAAAGCTAGAAATTATACAATAAGTTGTAATGTGCGCTTCATATAAAATATCCCTCATTTAATCCTTATACACCTCCTCTATATAAGCGTATATTCATGGCTTTTGCAAAGAATATACGCTTATTTTTCAAACTAGGTAAAACTCAATAATAAGGTTAATAGGGAAATTTTCACAAAAAAATTTATACAAAATAAAGGTTATGTTATGGGAAAACTCACTACAATGATACTTATTTTAAGTATGTTCTCTGCAATTTATATTTTTGTAAGAAGTATATATTCCTTAAATATTTCAACTTCATCAAAACTTTTTTCTTTTGTTGGGGTATTTGCTTTTTCAAATTCATTTACTATTGCACGCGAACTTTCACGTTATGGAATAGAAATTTCATTAGTTGAAACTCGAATAGTAACCTTTATTTTTCTAAGTTTTGTATTTTTTACTTTAGTCCTAATTTTACGAGATATTTTAATTTTTCTTTGTTATGTGCTGTCAAAATTATTAAATAAAAAACTTTCTATCGCATCTGTATTATCTTCTAATTTTACAACTTTATGCGCACTTATCTGTGTTATAAGTATTAGTGGTCATGGAGTATATTCAGCTATAAAAGTTCCTAATATAAAAGATATAACAATCACTATTCCAAATCTTCCTGAAAACTTAAAGGGCTTTGAAATTGTGCAACTTACAGACTTGCACATTGGTTCAGCTTTTGATCATGTTTGGCTAGAAAAAGTTGTGGCTAAAACAAACGCAATAGGGGCAGATGTTATTGTTGTTACAGGTGATATGGTAGATAATTATGTCTCAGAAGTAGCTGATGAAGTTCAACCTCTAAAAGATTTAAAGGCAAAATATGGTGTTTACTACAGCTATGGAAACCACGAATACTACGAAAGACCACTTGAATGGAAAGAATATTTTGAAGGTATGGGTTTAGACCTACTTATAAATGAGAACGTAACGCATAATATAGCAGGCTCAAATATCTCTATTATTGGTATAGGCGACCCTGCTCGTGGTATGCAACCTCTAGGAATGGAAGTAAATAATGAAGTGGCACTTAAAAATGTTCCTGAAGATTCTATAAAAATTCTTCTTTCTCACCAACCTAAAGCAGCAAGACATAATGCCAGCTTTGACTATGAGTTACAACTTTCAGGGCATACTCACGGAGGTCAAGCATTCTTCCTTCAATCACTTATGGCTAAAGAAAATGATGGCTATGTGTCGGGACACTATAATGTTAATGATATGCAACTATATGTTTCAAATGGGACAGGGCTTTGGGGTGGCATTCCTTTTAGATTGTTTGTAGATTCAGAAATTACAAGAATAACACTGCAATAAGGTGGTAAAAGTAAATAATGTCAGGGCAGATTTTATTTGGTAAGTCGTCAATGTCAGGATAAAAGTTTTAGAAAAGGATGCACTATAGAGTAATTCTCATTTTATCTCATTTTAAATAATTATTTCTCATAGGAAAAGGTAGTATAATAGTAGTATAAAAAGTATATTTTAATATATCTCGTAATACATTAATCTTGTAATTATATAATATTATTTAATTTAAAATTGTATGCTGAAAAAATCTCACCTCATCGCCACTAAAATTTCTTTACTACCTACTTAATTATACGCGATGAGAATTAAAAAGTTTTTTTTAAAGGAAGGGGGAGAGAACTCGTTCTACGCTAGAGAGGGGGAAACCTTAGCTTTTTGTTCACAAAAAGTATGGTTTCCCCCTCTCGAAAAAAATCTATATTATCTACTGATAACTACTTGCCAAGATTTGCTTTGAGTAATTCTCTGAACTGCACAAAGAATGATCTTGAATCTGTAGGCCCAGGAGCAGCTTCTGGGTGATGCTGTACTGCGATAATAGGTTTAGTTTTGTGTTTAAAACCTTCGATTGTATTATCGTTTAGGTTTATATGAGTTGTTTCAACATTATCATTGATAACGATAAATCCGTGGTTTTGTGATGAAACTTCAATATGCCCTGTTTGTAGATCTTTCACAGGATGGTTACAGCCGTGGTGACCGAACTTTAATTTTTCAGTTGTACCACCAAGAGCATGACCAAGTAATTGATGTCCTAAACAAATACCAGCGATTGGATAATCTTCTGCTAATGCTTTAATTGTTTCAATTTCATCTTTCAAAGTTGCTGGGTCACCAGGGCCATTTGATAAGAATATAGCTTCTGCTCCGCTCTTTTTCACTTCGTCTGCTGTGAATGAAGGTGGAACTACTAATAAATCAAGGCCTTGCCCTTGTAATAAGCGGAGGATATTCCATTTGATACCAAAGTCATAAACAACAACTTTAGGTTCATTTTTACTACCCCAAGTAAAGGAACCATCATCATTTAATGCTACTTGATTAGGTGCTTTACCATCCCAAATATAAGGGGAGCTTGGTGCAACTCTAGGCACAAGATTTTGTCCTTCCATTGATGGAAGTGCTTTTGCTTTTGCTACTAATTCTTCAATATTATCTGTTTTTGTTGATAAAATTCCGCGAAGAGCACCAGTTGTACGTAGGTGCACTGTTAGAGCACGAGTATCAATTCCTTCAATACCGGGAACGTTGTGACGCATTAAAAATTCCGGAAGAGTTTCTACACTACGCCAGTTTGATGGCTCTTTACAACATTCTTTAACAATAAGTGCTGCTGCGTGGATTCTTCCTGATTCCATATCTTCACCGTTAATACCGTAGTTACCGATAAGTGGATATGTCATACAAACCATTTGACCTGTATAACTTGGATCTGTAAGTATTTCTTGATATCCTGTCATACCGGTATTAAAGATAACTTCTCCGCCTGATTCAAACTCACCGGTAAAAGATTTACCTTCTAAGTAAAAACCATCTTCAAGCACGAGATACGCTTTCATATATTTTCCTCTCATACCCCTCACCGTAGCAAGGGGTATATTCTAATATTTCAAACTATTATAGCGAATTATGCGCCATAGTATTCTTGTATAGACTTTACGCGAATTTCTAAGTTTTCTTTCGCTGCAATTGCACGAGCAATTGCTTTTGCGCCGGACATTGTTGTTGTATAAGGTACGCCATAGTGAAGTGTAGATTGACGTATTGATTTAGAATCGTTTACAGTTTTCTTTCCAAAAGCTGTGTTGATAACTAATGCAATCTCACCGTTTTTAATCATATCAACGATGTTTGGTCTACCTTCGTACACTTTAAGTACGCTTTCTGCTTCAATTCCATGTGATTGCAAGAACTTAGCTGAACCTGAAGTTGCTACAATCTCAAAACCAGATTTTTTAAGGATACGTGCAAGTTCTGGAAGTTCGTTTTTATCGCTATCATTTACAGAAATAAATACTTTACCAGATTTTGGCAATCTTTGACCACCTGCAATCTGCCCTTTCATAAATGCTTCTTCAAATGTTGGAGCAATACCCATTACTTCACCGGTTGAGCGCATTTCAGGTCCAAGAATAATATCTACACCAGGGAATTTCTTGAATGGGAATACTGATTCTTTTACAGAAACATATCCGCTTCTTTTCATACCCCAAGGATCTAATTCTTTCAATGTCTTACCGAGCATTACTTGCGTTGCAAGGCGTGGAAGTGGAACTGCTGTTGCTTTTGACACGAATGGTGCTGTACGTGATGCACGTGGATTTACTTCTAAAATGTAAACTACATCATCTTTTACAGCGAATTGAATATTCATCAATCCAACTACACGTAATTCTTTAGCAAGTGCGATTGTTTGTTCTGTAATAGTGTCAACTGTAGATTGTGGAAGAGTATAAGGAGGAATTACGCAAGCTGAGTCGCCTGAGTGAATACCAGCTTCTTCAATATGTTCCATAACTCCAGCTACATAAACATCAACACCGTCAGAGAGGGCATCAACGTCAACTTCAATAGCGTTTTGTAAGAATTTATCAATTAAGATTGGGTGTTCGAGTTTAGATTTTCCTACATGTGTGCGGAAATACTCTTCTAATTCTTCGTCATCATAAACAACTTGCATTGCTCTACCACCAAGAACGTAAGATGGACGAACAACTACTGGATATTGAATTTCTTTTGCTGCATCACGAGCTTCTTCAAAAGAAAGAGCTGTTCCATTTTCAGGTTGTTTCAAGTCTAATTTATGGAGAAGGGCTTGGAATCTTTCTCTATCTTCAGCTCTATCAATAGCATCTGGGCTTGTTCCTAAAATTGGAACGCCTGCTCTTTGAAGTGGCACTGCAAGATTTAATGGAGTTTGTCCACCAAACTGAACGATTACACCGTGTGGTTGTTCACGTTCAATGATGTGCATAACATCTTCAAATGTAAGAGGTTCAAAGTATAGTTTATCAGAAGTATCGTAGTCAGTAGAAACGGTTTCAGGGTTTGAGTTAACCATTATTGAAGTTACGCCCATATCTTGCAATGCAAATGATGCGTGACAGCAACAGTAATCAAATTCAATACCTTGACCAATTCTGTTAGGTCCACCACCTAAGATGATAACTTTCTTTGTGTCATCCGGTACATACTTTTCAACTGGTGAACTTTCATAAGTTGAGTAGTAGTAAGGAGTATATGCTTCAAATTCCGCAGCACAAGTATCTACTAAGTAATAAGACGGCATGATTTCAGCTGTTTTACGGAGTTCACGGATATCTTGTTCAGGGCGTTTCCACATATCGGCAAGTTGTCTGTCTGAGAAGCCAAGAGTTTTAGCTTTTCTAAGAGTTTCAACCATTTCCGGATTGTCTACTGTCATACTATTTGCAAGGGCGAAATCACGAATTTCGTGTTCAGCATCAATAAGTTCACGCATTTGGCGCAAGAACCAAGGATCAATTGCTGAATGTTCGTAAATTTCTTCAATGCTCATATCAAGCAAGAGAGCTTGACGAACTGCAAATAAACGACGTGAGAAAGGTTTTTTCAATAATGGAATAATATCTTCTTTTTCAGGCAATTTAGCTCTAAAATCGTTACCGAAGCCAAAAGCTCCGATTTCAAGCGAGCGTAAACCTTTTTGTAAAGCTTCTTTAAAGGTACGACCAATACTCATAGCTTCGCCAACACTTTTCATAGCGGTTGTAAGCTCATCTGCCGCACCAGGGAATTTTTCAAATGTAAAACGAGGAATTTTTACTACGCAGTAGTCAATCGCAGGTTCAAATGAAGCCGCAGTTTCACGAGTAATATCGTTACGAATTTCATCAAGAGTGTAACCGATTGCAAGTTTTGCTGCAATTTTAGCGATTGGGAAACCGGTTGCTTTAGATGCAAGCGCAGATGAACGCGATACACGTGGGTTCATCTCAATAATAATCATTTCACCGTTTTTAGGGTTGATACCGAACTGAACGTTAGATCCGCCAGTTTCAACACCGATTTCACGCATAATCGCAAGTGAAGCATCACGCATTGCTTGATATTCACGGTCAGTAAGAGTTTGAGCAGGAGCAACAGTAACTGAGTCACCTGTGTGCACACCCATTGCGTCGATATTTTCGATAGAACAAACGATAACGCAGTTATCATTTTTATCGCGCATTACTTCCATTTCATATTCTTTCCAACCAAGCACTGATTGCTCGATAAGAACTTCGTTTGTCATAGAAGCAGCAAGACCGTCAGCAACGATTGATTCCAAGTCTTCTTGGTTATACGCAATACCACCACCAGCGCCACCTAGTGTGAACGCAGGGCGAACAATAAGAGGAAAACTTGATGTTTTAATGATATCACGAACATCGTCCATTGTACGAGCAATATAAGATGTTGGAACTTTTAGTCCAATGTTGTCCATTGCTTGTCTAAACAATTCGCGAGATTCTGCTTTCTCAATAACATCTGCATTCGCACCGATAAGCTCAACACCTAATTCTTCTAAAACACCGCTCTTTGCAAGTGCCAAAGCCGTATTAAGTCCGGTTTGACCACCAAGAGTCGGCAAAAGTGCACATGGGCGTTCTTTACGAAGAATCGCTGCTACTGTTTCCGGCTCAATAGGTTCAATATAGGTTCTGTCAGCTAACTGAGGATCTGTCATAATTGTAGCTGGATTGGAATTTACCAATACTACTTCATAACCCTCTTCACGCAAGGCCTTAATACCTTGTGTTCCTGAATAGTCAAACTCACATGCCTGCCCTATAACAATAGGACCGGAGCCAATTACCATAATCTTTTTTAGGTCAACGCGTTTAGGCATTTTAACCCCTCTTTTCTTATTTAAAATCTAATAGCGTAAAACTTATCCTTTTTACCTTATCCACAAAAAAAAAGCAAGAACTTTTTTTCTAGATTTTTATTTTTTTGTCTCCGACGGCTCAAGGGAATG
Organism: uncultured Desulfovibrionaceae bacterium; assembly: GCA_964371865.1. Taxonomy (GTDB): domain Bacteria; phylum Desulfobacterota; class Desulfovibrionia; order Desulfovibrionales; family Desulfovibrionaceae; genus CAYJAZ01. The sequence goes on from CAYJOR010000076.1 coordinate 10,652, forward strand.
ATTCCCTTGAGAATCCCCATTTCTT
>CAYJOR010000077.1:0-10662 GCA_964371865.1 uncultured Desulfovibrionaceae bacterium
GATTAAGGTCTTTTAGGCTATCCATAAGAACTTGAGTTGCAAAAAGGTTATCAACAGGACAGTTGAAGAAACCTTGAATTTGCCCAGCATGTAAATCTACAGTAACAACACGTTGAGCACCTGCATGACTAATAAAGTCTGCTACCATTTTAGCTGATATTGGTGCGCGTGGGCTTACTTTACGATCTTGGCGAGCATAACCGAAATATGGAATTACAGCTGTTACACGACTTGCACTTGCTCTTTTTAGAGCGTCAAGCATAAGGCATAACTGCATAAGATTAAAGTTAGCAGGTGCGCATGTAGGTTGAATAACGAAAACATCTTGCCCGCGAACACTGGCGCCTATTTCAATGCGGATTTCTCCGTCGCTGAACTGTTCACAAAGAGTTGGTACAAGCTGTGTGCCTAAATGACGACAGACATTATTTGCTAAATCTGTGTTAGCTGTGCCTGTAAGAATTTTCAAATCACCGTACATAATTTTGCCTTCAAATCGTATAATAGATGAAAAAAAAGCCCGTTTGTAGACGGGCGTAATTTTTATGATGGCTGGGGCGGAAGGACTCGAACCCACGGATGACTGGACCAAAACCAGTTGCCTTACCGACTTGGCGACACCCCAACACTATAACTCAACGACCGGAAACACATTCACAACTTTATCGTTCTCAAAAAACACTTTCGCATTTTCCGCCTGCTCTCTTTTCGAGAACAATCCAAATAAAGACGATCCGCTTCCACTCATAAGTGCAATTTCTGCCTCAAACGCTAATAGCTTTTCTTTGTATTTCCCCAATGCAGGAAAAGAAGAGAAGACACATTGTTCAAGATCATTTCTGAAAAGAGCATTTATCGTCGCGTCGTGAGGTCTTATAGCTCGATTTGAAATGCTTGTCAACATCTTTAATGCACTTTTTTCAACTTTTTTTTCAATTATTTGATTTTCTTGTCTAAATTTCTTAAAAACGCTTATTGTATCTACCTTGATTTTTGGAGAAATTAGCAAAATCGAGTATCCTTTTAAAAAAGTCACATCAATTTCTGATAATTTTTCCCCTATTCCTTCAACATAAGCAGGAGTATTTTTCAAAAAAAATGGAACATCTGCTCCAACTTTTGTAGCAATTTCATTTAAAAAAGGAAAATCATCGTGGGTAATCGAAATAAAATCACTGTACTCTACCCCTCGCCACTTTGCATACATATATTTAATGATGGTAGCTGCATCTGCAGAACCTCCGCCAAGCCCAGCTCCATGAGGTACACCCTTAATAAGTTCAACATCTAGTCCAAAAGAAAATCCCGTTCTCTCTTTAAATAGATGATAAGCTTTTGTAAGCGTATTATCCTTTAAATCAATTCCAAGAGTATCGCACTTCAAACTAAAGCCGTCTCTCCCTACTTCATGAATTGTTAAAACGTCATAAGGGTTTGCAATAGGATAGAATAAACTCTCAAGTTCATGATAGCCATTTTCTCGTCTGCCAACTATATGGAGGAATAAATTTATCTTACAAGGTGATAGTATTTTCATTTTTAAATTTGCTTTGCTTGCGAACTTAGATAACTCATCACCACTCATAATAGGAGTATTTTAGATGAATATCGTGCGATGAAATTAAAAAGTTTTTTTGAAGGAAGGGGGAGAGTTTGAGAGGGGGAAACTACTTAACAGGATACCTACCGCAGGCGAACTTTCCTTCAGGACAAAGTTTTGTTCTTTCGCACTTTGCGCCTTCATTTTCAAATACTTCTGGGATAACTGAACGACAATGCGCTAACATTTGATTAGCTACGTGCCTAATTTCCCACTGCGCACGCACACAACATCTATGATTAAAGAAATTCACTAAAGAACGAGCGTTCATAGTAACAACTATATTACTTGCTGCACCTTGCGGGAGAACAAATCTTGCATCTTCGTTTGAGGACTGCTTGTCTTTACTGCCTTCTAAAAGAATTTCTTGCAACTCTGCATAAGCTTGAGCGATATGCTCCATACATTCAGTATAGCGTTGAAGAGCTTTTGGATTTTTTTCGATTTTAGGAGGTGTGATATATTTAAAATCTTTAGCGTCTACATATCTCTGACTTTGTTGAGAAAATGAAGCTATACGATGACGTACTAGCTGATGAGTTAAAGCTCGTGATACATTTTCAAGAGCAAAAGTGAAGTTTACATGCTCTATAGGGCTTTCATGACCGGACGACATAACATTACGTATAAAGTCGCCTTGTTTTTCTCTTGAAATTTTTTCTGATTGAGTATCTTCCCACATATCGCCGGCAAAACCGGAGTGATAGCATTGCCTAAATGCTGTATATATAACAGATAGTGGCTCGGGCGTATGCGCCAAGAGTTCTACTCGTGCAAATTTTGACATGACATTACCTTTAATTTTCATTATAGACACACTATAAAAAAATGCTCCAAAAGTAAACAAAAAAACTAAGGGGAAAACTTGTATAGTAAATACATGCTTCCCCCTCAAAAAACCAGATTTTATGGTTTTAGTTATTTCTTTTCTGCTTCAGCAGGAACTTCTTTCTTTTCAATTGGTTTCGGAGCTGGCAAAGAAATTTCAGGTGCTGGTGGAAGAGCTATATCAATTGCATTCATTGCGTTTATAACATCAGTTGTTACGTCAGCCTCTTTATCGTAAGAGAGAACAGTTTCAGCTGCGAAGATAATCGGAATATTTTTATCTTTACGCACTTGATTCATTGCATCTTCAAGGGTTTTTTCAATTGTACCTACAACAGCTCCTTGATTAGCATCAATTGCGCCTTGCAGTGTATATACAGCCCCTTGTAATTCTAGTTGAAGATACATATCTTTATCTTCTTGACTTATATCAAGAGCATTTATACGAGTTTCAAGCAGAGCAAGTTCTGCTTCTGCTTTCTGTTGTAATTTCTGAATACTCTCAAAACCTTTTTTACCGATTTCACTTTCAATAAAAACTTTTTCAGTATCAAGAATACCGTAAGAAAGAGATTTTTCAGCATTTGCTGAGAAAGGTGAAAAAAGCGCAACCGCGAACAATAATGAGAGATTTAATAATTTTTTCATAAAATGAACTCCAATGTAATTTCAATCGGGACAGCATATATCTTTTTCAATTTGTATGCAATTCTTATTTTTTTGAGGATTGCTTATTTTTTATTGAGAAGAAGAAGATTTTTGGCATAAAATTTGCTTAATATATTCAATATAATTTAAAAGTGTCAAAATTTCCTATCTTAGGTGTTTTTTAAATTATGAAATTTTGTGGATTTTTCAACAAAAAGGGATTTTTATAAAGTGCAGTGTATAAAAACATACATAAACTAGATGATAAAATTATCTTTAAGACAAAAAAACGCAAAAGAATTAATTTAGAAAGATATCCTCGATGGAAAGGAGAAAAAATATGTCTCAAGTAAGCGAAACTTTAGTATCTAGTGGGTTAAACTCATTGTGGACAACAACATCTGAAACAAGTAAAGATGCAAGTGAGAGATCAAGTTCTTCAGTATCTCCTGTTTCAAGCTCTACAAGTAATATGAGTAGAGCAAATCAATCCTATGGACTAAATAGAATTAATCAACTTGCAGGAGCTGCAAATGCAGCTTTTGAAGGCTTAGGTTTAGGAGCAAATGATAGGGTTACTTTTTCCCGTATCGGAGAATATAAAGATAAACTACAGGAACAATTTTCCGAAATAGTGAAAGCGGGGCTTACTGAAGCTGGCGTTGATAAAGATGTAGAGTTTCAAGTAGTAACAAGTTATAACGGCGAAGGTATCGATATTATAACTGACTCTGAGGACAAAGCAAAAATCATCCAATTTTTCAACGACTACCCTGAATTAGTTGATCAATTTAAAGAAATTCAATATCTTGACAATCTAAGTAAGACATGTACTCAAGAAGAGATTTCAGCAAATGTTCAAATGTCAAAAGTACAATTACAAGCAATGTCAAGTTTATTCAATACTAATCCATCATCTAGTATTATGAGCAGTGGTTCTAATGGCTCATTCTTTGGAATGGGACTTTCAACAATAGTGTAGTTTCATGCACATCCTTTTATCAAAAGAGGGGAAACAAGAGCTTATAAAAGAGCCTTGCTTTCCCTTTTTTGAGGAAAACAGAAATTATATTCTATAATGATTATATCCGTTAAAATTGTTTTTTTATTAAAAACAACTGATAAATCAATAAATAAATAACAAATTATAAATTTATCCTCTTCAAAATAATATTTTTGACATTAAAATATTTGACAAGGTTTCAAAATTGATGTATAGATTTTGCCTTGTCTTGGAGACAAGATTCCTTTTTATAGACGAAAGGACAATGAGAACTTAGGAGCAAAACATGAAAGAAGGCATCCATCCAAAAACATACCAAGCGAAAATCGTTTGTGCATGCGGCTTTGAAATCGAAGCTAACTCCACCAAAGGTGAAACCGTTAGCGTGGAGATTTGTTCAAATTGCCACCCATTCTTTACTGGTAAGCAACGTCTTATCGATACTGCTGGACGTATCGACCGCTTCCGTAAAAAATACGACAAATTTAAAAAATAAATCTTTTCACAGTATGAAATCACGAACCTCCCTGAACCCTTGTTTGGGGAGGTCTTGATGTTTCATGAAGATTGCTATGTATCAAGTAGTGAATACGTCAATCAGTCAAGCTGGTTGCAAATCTATATCTAAGAATAGTTCTGAATTTTCTTTGCAGACTCTCGGTGGCAGCTTAAACTCACAAGAGCAATCTACATCTACATCTTCAAAACAGTGCAGCGCTACCCCTGAGGCAGGAGTCGGCGGGCAAGCTATTATTGAGGGCATTATGATGCGCTCACAAAATAGATATGCCTTAGCTGTGCGTTTATCAAATGGGAAAATTCATGTAGAATCTAAACCTTGGTATAGATTTTCTACAAAACCACTCTACCAAAAGCCATTTTTTAGAGGATTTCCCCTACTTGTTGAAACTCTAATAAATGGCATAAAAACTCTTAATCGCTCCGCTGAACTTTCAAGCATTCACGATGAAGAGCCTTTAACACAAAAACAATTACTTCTTACTTTGTTTTTTTCAATTCTCATGGCGATTGGGCTATTTGTGGTTCTTCCCCACGCTCTTTCTTTTGGCATGCAGTACTTTGAATTAGCAGGAGATGTGCAGACCTTTTCCTTTCAAATTTGGGATGGACTATTCAAGTTTATAGTATTCTTCCTTTATCTTGCCGGAATTTCTCTTATCCCCGATGTAAGAAGAGTTTTTCAGTTTCATGGCGCAGAGCATAAATCTATTGCCGCGTATGAAAAATGTAAAGAAGGGCAAGTGGTTGATATCAACCTCGTTCGTAAGCAATCTCGCCTACACCCAAGATGTGGAACAACATTTCTTTTATTCGTTCTTTCTATAGCAATTCTTATACATACTATATTTCTTCCTCCCCTGCTTTGGCTATGGGAGCCACATTCAGAAATTTTAAAACATGCTGTTGTGTTGGTTATCAAAATTGCTTTGATGATTCCTATTTCTGCTCTAGCTTATGAGCTTATACGCCTTTCATCTAAATCTGACGGTTTTTTTGGATTTATACTTAAAGCCCCGGGATTATTATTGCAATTACTCACTACTCGTGAGCCAGAAGATGAACATCTAGAAGTTGCTTTAGTCGCTCTAAAAGCAGCTTTGGGTGAAAATACCAAGCATACGATTATAACCTCAGATGATACAAATTTGGAGTAAAAATGTTCGCTAAACTACAAAATTATAAAGAAAAATATCTTGAACTTGAGCAGCAGCTCTCTGATCCTGCTATTTTCCAAGATCAAGACCTCTATAAAAAAACAACAAAAGCTCATGCTGACTTGCGTGACATTGTTGCAATGTATGATGAATACACTTCTTTAAATGAACAATATGCTGAAAATAAAGAACTTCTTGAAGACAGCGATGCAGATATCCGTGAAATGGCTCAAGAAGAAATTAAAGCGATTGAAGAAAAACTTCCCGAAATCGAACAAAGAATTAAAATTCTTCTTCTACCAACCGATCCACTCGATGAGAAAAACATTATCCTTGAAGTACGTGCCGGAACAGGCGGTGACGAAGCATCTATCTTCGCCGGTGACTTATTCCGTATGTATTGCAGATACGCTGAAACCATGAAATGGAAAGTTGAAGTTCTTTCAGAAAGTCCGTCTGAAACAGGTGGTTACAAAGAGGTTATCGCCATCATCTCAGGTGACAGAGTTTATTCAAGATTAAAATATGAATCAGGTACTCACCGTGTTCAACGTGTTCCGGAAACAGAATCACAAGGCAGAATACATACATCAGCTGCAACAGTTGCTGTTATGGCAGAAGCTAATGAAGTTGAACTTGACCTTAAAACAGAAGATATTCGTGTAGACGTTTACCGTGCATCAGGTGCCGGTGGTCAGCACGTTAACAAAACTGAATCTGCTGTTCGTTTGACTCACATTCCAACAGGTATCGTTGTTACTTGCCAAGATGAAAAATCTCAGCATAAAAACAAAGCTAGAGCGATGAAAGTTCTTGCTTCACGTATCCTTCAAGTTGAGCAAGATAAAGTTCACAACGAACAAGCTGCTGAAAGAAAATCTCAAGTAGGTTCGGGTGACCGTTCTGAACGAATCAGAACTTACAACTTCCCACAAGGACGTTTGACAGATCATAGAATTAACCTTACACTCTATTCCCTTGAAAAAGTTATGGAAGGTGATATTACTGCGATTATTGATTCTCTTGTAACCCATGCACAAGCAGAAGCTTTAAAAGGTCAAAGCGAATAAGAGTAGAATCTGATTTGCCTTCGGCGACCAAAGGGAATGATTCCCTTTGGAAACCCCTTTTCTTTTTTCCTCTTACGTCGGAAAAAAGAAAAGCGAGTTTTCAAAAAAATTATTTCCTTTAGTGTCAAACTGAGAAAGTTTATTCAACTTTTTTCAAAAGTTATGCTTTTCCTCCTTCAGAGTTAGCTTTTTGCCTTATTATTGTAACAATTATCACTTAGTATAGTATTCTAATAAATCTAACAGGGAAAATACTTCATGTCTAACTTCAAAGATTTACCGGATTTTTCAAAAAATAACGGACTTATCAGCGCCATCGCGCAAGATGCCGAAACAAAAGAAGTTCTTATGTCTGCCTTTATGAATAAAGAAGCATGGGAAAAAACTCTTGAAACAGGTTATGTCCATTATTACAGTCGCTCACGTGACTGTCTTTGGAAAAAAGGTGGAACTTCTGGTCATGTACAGGAAGTTGTATCCATTAGAATTGATTGCGATAGTGACTGCGTGCTCCTACTTATAAAACAAATTGGTGCGGCTTGTCATACAAATCATATATCATGCTTTTATCAAGAGTTATCTAACAATACTCTCATAGAGTGTAGTCCATTAATAGAGGAATAAATATGTCAAATCCTATTATCAAACTCGGTATTCCAAAAGGTTCTTTAGAAGATGCTACTGTAGACTTATTTGCTCGCGCTGGTTGGAAAATCAGACGCTATACTCGCAATTATTTTCCTTCTATTGATGATAAAGAAATTTCAGCTAAACTATGTAAAGTTCAAGAAATTCCTCTTTACATTCAAGATGGTATTCTTGACGTTGGTCTAACAGGTAAAGACTGGCTTTTAGAAAAAGATGCTGATGTTGAAATTATCTGCGATTTAATTTACTCAAAAGTATCTAAAAAACCTGCTCGTTGGGTGCTTGCTGTTGCCGGCGATTCACCTTACTACAAACCAGAAGACCTTGAAGGTAAAGTAATAGCTACTGAACTTAAAGGTATGACTGAAAAATATTTCGCTGATCGTGGTATCAATGTTAAAACTTTCCACTCTTACGGCGCAACAGAAGCTAAAGTTGTTGAAGGCTTAGCAGATGCCATCGTAGAAGTTACCGAAACAGAAACCACAATTCGTGCGCATGGTTTACGCGTAATCGACGAAGTATTAAGCAGTAACACCGTTCTTATAGCAAATAAAGAAGCCTATCGTGACCCTATTCGTAGAAAAAAAATCGATCAGCTTCAAATGCTTCTTCTTGGTGCTTTACGTGCAAATTCTTATGTTTGCATAAAAATGAATGCTCCAACAAGTAATCTTGATGCAATTCTTGCCCTTCTTCCAGCTCTAAATTCTCCTACTGTTTCTCCTCTTCAAGATAATGCTTGGACATCAGTTGAAACCGTGGTTGATACCAACACTGTACGTGACCTTATTCCAGAGCTTAAAGCTGCCGGTGCTGAAGGTATCCTAGAATTTTCCCTCAACAAAGTTATATAAGAGATAAAAATGACCGACGAAAGACGTGAAAAAATTGAACGAGTTCTAAGCCATCGTCAGCACGACCTTACCCTCGTTCTTGCAAATATCCACGACCCACACAACGTGTCAGCTATCTATCGTTCTGCTGATGCTTTTGGTGTGAATAAAGTTCATTTATACTACACAGATACTGCTTTCCCTACCCTAGCAAAAAAAACCTCTGCCTCTGCCCGTAAGTGGGTTGAGACAGTTCGTCACAACACAAAAGAAAGTCTTCTTGAAGCCCTAAAAGATCATGCTCTTCTTGCAACCGCCTGTACTCCAATTTCAAAAACAATGTACGAGTACGACCTTGCAAAACCAACAGCTATCATCATGGGCAACGAACACTCAGGCGTTCCTCAAGAACTTCTCGATCACGTAGACGGAGAAATCTATATCCCTATGTTCGGTATGATTCAAAGTTTTAACGTTTCAGTTGCAGCAGCTCTCCTACTCGGTGAAGCAAGCAGACAAAGGCAAGCTCTAGGTTACTACAACGAAAGTCGTATGCCAAAAGCTGACTACGACGCAAAACTCGCCGACTGGTTAGAAAAGTAGTTTATAAGAAATGCCTTCGGCGACCAAAGGAAATAACTTCCTTTGGAAACCTTATTTCTTTTGATTCGCAAGCTCATCAAAAGGAATAATATTCACAAAAAAAGTTTTACTACTGGTAACAAAGTAATAAATCTATTTTAGCATAAATTATTAAAAATCGCTTAAAAATAAATCTTCCTTTAAACTTGTACTTACAAATTTAAAGGAAGATTTTTTATTATTAATTTACTAATTAATTCTTAGAACTAAATGAGATTTCTATACTTTGAGAGTAAAGGAAAATTTCTTTTTGGAGAACATATTCCTTTTTCGACGAGGAACGAGTCGAGAAAGAAATAGGGTTTCCAAAGGGGATTATTCCCGTGGGAAAAGTTCTCTTGGTCGCCAAAGGCACCCTCTTATTTAAACTAATCTTTACCGCAACATTTTTTGTATTTCTGACCTGAACCACATGGACAAGGATCGTTGCGACCTACACTTGCATTTTTAGCTATAGATTCTTGCTTGATTTCAGACTGCTCATGAGTTTGAATTGATTCTGCTTTATGCTCTAGTATTGGAGTTTGTTCAGCATTCACTGTATCAGCAGGTTCAGGGGTTTCGTTTGGGAATGGAGTTGGAGCATCTTCCGGGTTATGCTTTCTTACTCGAACATGAGTAAGTGAACGGAGTGCATTCTCTTTAATAGTGAAGAGCATGGTTTGGAAGAGTTCAAAACCTTCACGCTTGTATTCAAGTTTAGGGTCGCGTTGACCATAACCACGAAGTCCAATACCTTCACGAAGATGATCCATATTACGAAGATGTTCTTTCCATGCCTTATCTAATTCTTCTAAGAGGAAGTAACGAACGATATCTTTATACATTTCGCCTGCATCTTCACGAAGAACTTCAAGAGCTTGATAAGTTTTTTCTTTTGCTTCTTCAATAGATAGTAAGGTTTGCTCTTCAGTATCGCTACCTCTATTCACATTACAAACATCTATTAATCTTGACATAAGAGCTTGTTCATCTTCCGGTGAAAGTTTTTCATTTTCAGCCGGATATAAATCTTCTAAGAACTCTTCAATATATTCATCAAGAACAGGTTCTAAAGTTTCGCTTTGCATAAAATCGCGACGTAAATCATAAATAACTTCACGCTGTTGATTCATTACGTTATCGTATTCAAGAAGAGTTTTACGAACTTCAAAGAAGTGACCTTCTACACGTTTTTGTGCATTTTCAATAGCCTTTGTTACCATTGAGTTTTCGATTGGTTCGCCCTCTTCCATACCTAATTTTTGCATAAGATTTGAAAGCCTGTCTGAACCGAAGATGCGCATTAAGTTATCTTCAAGTGAAAGATAGAATCGTGATGAACCCGGATCACCTTGACGACCGGAACGACCACGCAACTGGTTATCAATACGACGAGATTCGTGACGTTCAGTTCCTAGAATATGAAGTCCACCAAGTTCAAGCACGCCTTCACCGAGAACAATATCAGTACCACGACCAGCCATGTTTGTAGCAATTGTAACTTTTCCTATTTGTCCTGCTTGTGCAATAATTTGAGCTTCTTGAGCTTGAAATTTTGCGTTAAGAACATTATGAGGAACTTTAGCTTGTGTAAGAAGTTTTGATAAAAGTTCAGAAGATTCAATTGAAATTGTACCAACTAAAACAGGTTGACCCTTTTCATGAAGTTCACGCACAGAATTAAGAATAGCTGTGTATTTCTCTTTTTGTGTTCTGTAGATTAAATCAG
>CAYJOR010000078.1:0-9995 GCA_964371865.1 uncultured Desulfovibrionaceae bacterium
AAAGCTCTTGAACTTTCTAATTATAAACAACCTCATATCATTGAAGATAATTCTGATAACTCTGTTAAAGGTGCATTTTCAAATCTAAAAATTGCATTAGTTGCAGATTACCTTACAACTCTTTCTTTTAGCGTTGATTGTAGAATAAGAATCCTCACTCCTTCAAACTACCACGATGTACTAAAAAACTGGAAGCCGGACTTAGTATTTGTCGAGTCCGTTTTTCGTGGTGTAACAGGGGAATGGCATTATGAGGTAGCCAAACAACCTAAATATATCAGACAAATACCATCAAAAATAATTTACAACCTTCTGAAAGTAGCAAAAGATTTTTCAATACCCACTGTTTTTTGGAACAAAGACGATAAACCTTTCTTTTCATCTTTTATTGATGTCGCCAAACAGTGCGACTACGTTTTCACAGCAGATAGTAATTTTTTGCCTCTTTATAAAAAAGAACTTCCTACCTCTTGTCATTTAGATGTACTTGCAATGGCTTATCAAGATAAATTTCATAACTTTACAGGCTTTAATTTTGAAAAAAATGATGCGTGCTTTGTAGGTTCTTATTATAAGCGTATTCTCAGTAAACGTAAGAGTTTTATGGAAAATATCTTTGAAGCATGTCAGGAAAGCGACATGCCTCTAAATATATATGACAGACATAAAAAAGAGCTTTTTCATTCAACTCATTTCCAGTTTCCCGAGAAAGAAAATGTTACAATTTTTGACCCTGTTCCATATGCTCAAACAGCTGATTTATATAAAAAACATTTAGTTTCTTTCAATATAAATTCTGTAGATGATTCTGACACTATGCTTTCTCGTCGTTTTCTTGAAATATTGGCTTGTGGAGGCATTTTAATTACAAATCAAAGTCCTGTCGTTGACAAACTGTTTTCTTCCTACTGTTATGCTTTATCAGAAAAAGAAGAAATGCTTGCTCAGCTTCAACGCTTGGCAAGTGGTCCTTCATCGGAAGATAAGGAAAGAGCCGAAGCCGGTGCACTCTATGTCAAAGAAAATCACACTTGGGAATGCCGTTTACAACAACTTGTAGATATTCTTTCAATTTAGGCGGAATAAGAATGTTTTTTGCTTTACTCACTGAATTAATCCTCGCTTTTGTCTCGTGCTCTTTTTTTATATATGCAATTTTCGAGTGGAAAAATACGAAAAAAGGCGTAAACAAAGATAAAAAGCCAAATACTGAAAATTTCACCAACAAAAGCATAAATAATAAGCAGTTACATAGAGAAAATTTACCTACTGCATGCGTGCTCTTGCCGGTCTACAATGAAGTGAATGTAGTTGAAAGACTTATAGACGCAGTATCTCAATTAGAATATCCAAAAGATAAGCTTGAGATTTGGCTTTTAGATGATTCAGTAAACACTATGCCACTTGCTAAAGATCTTGTTGAAAAAAAATACGAAGCCGGCGTTCCTATCCATTATGCGCATAGAGGCAATAATAAAGGATTTAAAGCCGGTAATCTTAATTATGGTCTAAGCATCTCCAAGGGTGATTTTGTTGCTATCTTTGATGCTGATTTCATTCCCGAAAAAGAATTTTTATTGAAAACTATACCTATTTTCGAGAATAAAGAAGTTGGATATCTACAAACAAGTGTTGATTATACAAATAAAAATCATTCAATTCTTACAAAATTTCAAGCAATGATGGCACATCATAAAGAAGATGTAACTTTAGGGCAATCGAAGAACGATTTCATAGCATCGCTAACAGGAAGTTCTTGTGTTTGGCGGCGTGAATGTATTGAGCAAATAGGTGGAATTGCTGACTCTACTATCTCAGAAGATATGGATATGGGATTAAGAGCTCAACAAAATAAATGGAAATATTGCTTTGTCGATAACGTTGTTTCTTTTGCAGAACTACCTGAAGTAATGGCTGTTTTTAGAGTTCAACGAGAACGTTGGGGAAGAGGTCACTTTCAAAATTCTTTTAAGCACTGTAAAAATATGCTTTCTACAGCTAAAACTTTCTCCGCTAAAACGAATGCTTTGGCTTTAATGCTTGCTCCTCTTTTGCTGGTTTCATTCTACATAATGGCTTTACTGTGCCTACCACTGACTTTTCTTACTCCACACTTTTCTCATTTTTATGATTTCTTTTGTTCTCTCTTTTTATTCTCAGCTATTCTTTGGGCTTTTTCATGCCTGCTTGGTAATGGAGAAAAAACTGTCAGGACAGATAAGAAAAAAAATCAAATCCTTCAAAAAAAGACTATATCTATAAAAAATATTTGGATAAAATTTAAAAATATTTATGCTTATATCGTTATATTCTTTCCTCACTCACTCTATTATTTTCACGCATTACTACACGTTTCCCTAAAAAGAAACGGGCAATTTAATCCAACTCCAAAAGGTGAAGTAAAAATCAATAAGCATAAGCTCAATGATAGACTGCTTTTTCTGGAAATTTTCTCGTTTATTTACTCATTAATAACTATTTATTTTAGTATGTTATTAGAGAATTATTGGATAAGCCTCTACTCTTTTATTGCTTGCTCCGGCTTTGCTTTAGGGCTATACTTATCTTACTGCGACAACAAAAAGTTCAAATAAGGATATAAACTGTATGAAACATATATTTATTACAGGCGCTTCCGGATACATTGGAATGGCACTAGCTCTTGAATATGCCGCTAGTAACATCAAATTGACCTTGCACGGAAGAAAGAAAGAAGCGCTTGAAGAGCTTGCTCAAAAATGCAAAAGCAAAGGTGCTGAAGTTGATATAGTTACTTTTGACGTTCAAGATAAAAATGCCGTAGACGCTTGGTTTGATTCTCTTATAACTAGCGGAATTTCAATGAATTTTCCTGACTTAGTTATTGCAAATGCCGGTATTTTCACAGCAGTCGATCGAGAAAAGAAAAAAGAAAATTACGAAGATGCAGAAAAACTTCTGAAAATTAACATACTAGCGACAACTTATCTTGTTGATAAATTTTTACCTACAATGATTGAAAGAAAAAGCGGACAGATAGCCTTAGTTAGCTCTGTTGCTGGATATTATGGATTGCCAACTCTCCCAAGTTATAGTGCAAGCAAGGCTTTTGTTCGTGTCTATGCTGATGGATTGCGCGTGCTTTTAAAAAATGAGGGAGTTAAAATAAATTCAATTATGCCGGGCTGTATCACCTCTCCTATGTTGGACGACCTTCCCGGGCCTCATCCATTTGAAATTACACCAGAAAAAGCAGCTCAAATCATCAAAAAAGGTCTTGATAAAAACAAAGCAAGAATTGCATTTCCTTTCCCTCTTTTTGTCGGTATGTGGTTCTTATCTTTCTTACCGGCTTGGTTTACAACTCCTATCGTGAGGTTCTTATATGTACGCTAATGCTTACGGGAGCATTGCACTATTACTTGGAATTATTGGATTTTTACTTACTATTCTGATAGAAAGAATCCTTATTCCTCAACCGTCTTTTAAACGTTTGTCATCTGCGTGGGCTATTCATTTAGGACTTTATTTTCTTTGCTTTTCTGTATTAAATATGCTTTCTGGCAGAATTATTTCATCTTTTGTTGCCACCTTAGCCTTATTCACGACTCTTGTTTTGATAAATAATACAAAGGTAAGGAATCTCAATGAAAGCCTTACAGCTCAAGATTATGAATTTATTACAGATATCATATGTCACCCTCGCCTTTTTTTACCGTATTTTGGTATAGTAAAGTTTGTTTTTTCTACGATAATTTTTCTTATAGCTCTTGTTGCTGTCTATTTAGAACCGACTCCAAGTGGTGCTCTTCAAATTTTCACTTCAAGTAAAAACTGGGGAATTTTCAGTTATAACACTGTTATCACTATTTTTTTTATTTTTTCTTGCTATGGATTTCACTATAATAAAAAAAATCCATTGAAAATGAGCTTTGTTCCTTTTGAAGATACGTATAACTTTGGACTTTTACCATCATTATATTCTCAAGCATTTGCGCTAAAAGAAAAACCAGATACAAGTGTATCTATCTATCATACTTTAGAAAAGAAAGACTCTGCACCTCTTCCAAATCTTATAGCAGTTCAAAGCGAATCATTCTTTGACCCACGCCCATTTTTCCCGAGTATTCGACCTGAAATATTATCTCATTTTGATTCTGTCTGTAGTAAAGCGCAATTGCAAGGATTTCTAGAAGTTCCTGCTTGGGGTGGAAATACTGTTCGCACTGAATTTTCTTTTTTGACAGGATTAAAGCAAAAAGATTTAGAAATGCACAGATTCAATCCTTACGTACTAGCTGCGAGCGGATATCCTATTCCATCTCTTCCTGTTTTTCTAAAAAAACTAGGTTATAAGACTGTTTTTATTCATCCTTTTGTTAGAGAATTTTATAAAAGAGATAAGGTTTATTCTCATTGGCAAGCAGATAAATATATATCTATTGAAGGCTTTAAGGGTAAACGAAAATACGGTCCTTATCTTTGTGATATTGAGCTCACTAAAATTATAAAAAGTGAATTAAAACAAGCAGAAAAAGAGAATCAACCTGTATTTATCTTCACCGTAACTATGGAAAATCATGGTCCTCTTCATCTTGAAAAGACAAGAGAAAAAGATAGTGCACTCTATACAGAAACCATGCCTAAATTATTCGATGATTTAACAATATATCTTAGACACTTAAAGCATGCAAATACTATGATTTCTATTTTAGATAAAACCATTCAAAAGTCTGAAATTCCAACAAGTTTCTGCTTCTATGGTGATCATGTTCCAATTATGCCAAAGGTTTACGATGCGCTCACAAAACCTGTAAGAGATTCAAATTACTTTATATTAAATAATAAAGCTCTTCAATCTCAACAAGAAAATCGAAAAGAAGAAGAAGCAAAGACTAATTCTGCAAATCTCCTTTCAGCTGACCTCTCACTTGAATGGCTCAAACAGGCTGGAATTGTATAAAACTATTCTAAATATTATACTTTTTCATTTCCTCAAGCACACTATACGGAATTTCGAGCTTACCCATACCTATACCAAGAGAAATATGAGGTTTAACAGTTCCATGATAATCCGAACCGCCTGTAGTTATTAGATTAAACTCTCTTGCATACTCGAGTGACAGAGCTGTTTCCTCTTCAGAGTTTGTACTATAATATGCCTCTATCCCATGCAGTCCGTAATCTTTTAACTTTTTGATAAGATTTTTGCGCTCTTCTTCTGTTTTACAGCGAATCAAAAATGGATGTGCGAGACATACAAAAGCATTTGCCTTTAAAAGTATTTCTATTGCTGTTTCAGGCGCTATAGTTTCTTTAGGAACATAAGCAGAACCTTCTTCAGCTAAGTATTTATCAAAGGCAGTTTGAACGTCCGGTACGTAGCCTTTTCTCATCATAGCTTTAGCAAAATGCGGTCTACACATCAGCCTTTCACCTTTCATCTCTTCAATAACATCTTCTTCTGTGATATTTACACCAACATTATGTAAGGCATTGAAAAGTTTCACGTTACGTTGAACTCGAATTTCTTGAAGCATTTCTACATTTTTCATAAGTTCTTTATCTTCAAGTGGATTTTTGTCGAAAAAATATCCAAGTATATGCACTTCACCTTTTATGTAGTCTGCACTTAATTCTATTCCATTTATGAATTCAATTCCGAGCTCATCTGCTCTATTTCTTGCTTCGACTAAACCATTAAAGTTATCATGATCAGTCAATGCTATTGCTTTTAGATTCAGATCTTTAGCTTTTTCGATTAAAATCTTTGGAGTGTCAGTGCCATCAGAAGAGGTTGAATGAGTATGTAAATCTATAAAATTATTCATAATTTTTCCTTATATAATAAATCAGCAAACTATATTTTATTTTTTCTTTTTGGCTAAGCCTTTCGATAAAATAAGTGAAACAAAAATTCCTATAAAAATTGATTCCGCCAAACCTAAAACAAAAATTGATAAAAAAGTACTAATAAAGATTATTGTTTCGGTTTTTGATGATTTAAAAATATATTTAATTTCATCCACTTTCAGCATATTATATGATATATATATGAGTAAAGCTGATAATGAAGCAAGTGGTATATAACTAACAATGCCACCAAAAAGCAACAAAAATCCAAGTATAAAAATAGCTGAAAAAACCGCAGCAAAGCGTGTTTGCGCATTATTCGCAAAATTTACTGCTGAGCGAGAAAATGAACCACAACTCGGTAAACCAAAACTAAAACCTGATACAATATTTCCAAGTCCACCGGCGATAAGTTCTTTATCGGGAGAAAATTCATCTTTTCTTTCTTTTGCCATTGCTTTGCCAATAGTTATAGTTTCAATTGACGCTATAAGCGCAAAAGTAAGGATTGGCATTACAAATGATATTCTATGAAGGTACATCTCAGATAAAAGACCGCTGCTCGGTATAAAAAATGATGGTAAACCTTTAGGGATTACAGGACAAGTCTCAACTCCATATGAGCTAAAAGCAAAAATTGAATGAATTGCGCTTACAAGAGTTAAAGCTAAAAGAGCATAAGGCGCTTTAGGAAATTTTTTTCTTATAGAAACTAAAGAAACAAGAGTCAAAATACCAGTAGATAAAGTATAGAAATTTACATTCTTGATATTATGAAATAAAAGAGTCATCAACTCAAAAGAGCTATGCGGAGAAACAAAATCGACTCCTAAAAATGTCTTCAACTGCCCTAAACCTATAAGAATATAAGCTCCACTTGCAAAACCCAAAATTACCGAATGAGAGATTATTCTTGTAAATTTACCTAAGCGTAAAAATCCTATGAGCATTTGAAAAATCCCGCTCACAATCGTCATTATGAGAAGATATTGAATTCTTTCAGATTCCGGAACATTTTGAAGAAAATTACTTCCTATATATATTTGCGCCATCGCAGAATACACAAGCATACAGAGTGCATTTGTAGGGCCTGCAACAATATATCTAGAAGATCCCCACAGTGCTGTTATTATCACAGGAAAAATAGAAGTATAAAGACCATAAACAGGTGAAAAACCTGCTATTAATGCGTATGCCATGGCTTGAGGAGCAGCTACAATTGCAACTGTAAGCCCTGCAAAAAAATCAGCCTTCCCTTTTACAGAATCATACCCTTGCAGAGTTTCTATAAAAGGGAAAGCGTTGTTACTTGTTTTTAGTTGAGATTTCATCAGTATTCAAATCTTAATTGAATTTATCTTTTTATGTTTTCGATAAATGTCAAGATTTCTTTACAAAGTTCTTCAACTGCTTTTGTACCATCTAAGCATAAATCAGGTTTGGATGGTCTCTCGAATGGTGATGAAATACCTGTAAAGTTAGGAATTTCTCCTGCACGAGCTTTTTTATAAAGTCCTTTAGGGTCGCGAGTTTCACAAACTTCTAGAGGTGTATCTACAAAGATTTCAAAGAATTCATTTTCTTCAAAAATTGTACGTATATTTTCTCTATCTTTTTCAAAAGGCGAAATGAATGTTGCAAGAACAATAAGACCGGCATCTAGCATAAGCTTTGACACATTTGAAGCTCTACGTATATTTTCTACTCTATCGCTTTCTGTAAAGCCTAAATCTTTATTGAGACCGTGTCTAAGGTTGTCGCCATCTAATTGATATATATGGTGTCCCTTTGCGTACAACATTTTTCCAAGCGCATTAGCAACAGTAGATTTACCAGAGCCTGATAAACCTGTAAACCAAAGAACAAATGGTTTTTGATTCTTTTGTTCTGCAAGCATTTTTGGAGTAAGATCAAACTCATGCCATACAATTGAGTGACTTCTATGAAGATCATGCTTAATCATACCACACGCAATAGTTTGAGCTGAAATAGGATCAATAAAGAGGAATGATCCTAACTGCTTATTCTTTTTATAAGGAACAAAAGGTAATGGGCGAGACAATGAAAACTTAATACTTCCTATTTCATTATTTTTCAAATAGTTAGCTTTTTCTTCTATTTGATTTTCTAAGTTTAGCTTAGAAGAAACTTCAAGTATAGTAGCTGTTGCCTCGTAAAAACCTATTTTACACAGATAAGTTCTGCCTGCTATCAGTTCATTTTTATCCATTGAGATAATATGAGCTGCAAACATATCTGCAACTCCAACAGCTTCAGGACTATCAGCAATCACGTAACCTCTTGAGATATCAATAGAGTCACTAATTACAAGATTTACTGCTTCGCCTTGTTCTGCTTTATCTAGCTTATCATCAAAGGTGAAAATTGATTGAAGAGTTGTTTTTTCTTTTGATGGAAAAATCGTTACTTCTTGACCTTTCTCAATTTTTCCGGAGAAAACTGTTCCACCTAGTGCTCTTTTCAAATCACTTTTATCGTCACTTTCATAAAATGGAATTACTTGTTGAACAGGGAAAATAAAGTCAGTAGAAAGTTTTGGTTTTTCAAAATCTTCAAGGAGTGAGAGTAATGGTTTACCGTCATACCATGGAGTATTTTCGCTTTTATGGCAAATATTATCGCCGCAAAGAGCTGACACAGGCACACAATCAATATGTTTTATATTTAAATTTGCTGCATAGTTTGCACAAAATTCTTTTACTTTTGTGTAGTAATCGAATGAATAGTCTAAGGCATCAATTTTATTGATAGCTACTACTACATGACTAATTCCCATAAGTGAAACAATTGAAAGATGTCGTCTTGTTTGCACTAACAAAGTTTCATTGTTTTCTATGTTATTACGAGCTTTTGTGACATCTACCAATAATATTGCTAGGTCAGCTTGGCTTGCACCTGTAATCATATTTCTTGTATATGCTTCATGCCCAGGAGCATCAGCGATAAGGAAACGTCTTTTATCGGTAGAAAAAGAACGATATGCCAAGTCGATAGTAATAGACTGCTCTTGCTCTGACAAAAGTCCGTCCAAGAGAGTTGAATAGTCGAGATGACCACCGGTGAGCTTTGACTCTTCAAGTTTTCTCAACTGATCTTCGTAAAGCACTCCGCTATCATAGAGCATACGTCCTATAAGGGTACTTTTTCCATCGTCCACACTTCCGCATGTGATAAGGCGAACTATGTCTTTTTCTTTACTTATTTGTACACTCATTAGAAGTATCCCTCTTGTTTTTTCTTTTCCATAGAACCGACTTGATCGGAGTCAATAAGTCGCCCTTGACGTTCTGAAAATCTTGTTGCTTTTAGTTCGTCAATAATTTCATCAAGATTAGAAGCGGTTGATTCAAAACAGCCGGAAAGAGGCCAACAACCAAGAGTTCTAAAACGCACCATTCTTTCTTCTACTTTAGAATTTTTATCTAAAAAGTCCGCGGGGAGTTTTTCCTCATCATCAATCATGAGCCATGTATTTGCATGGAAGACTACCGGTCTTTTTTTAGCGTAATAAAGCGGAACAAGTTCAATATTTTCAGCATGGATATATTCCCAAATATCTAGCTCAGTCCAGTTTGAAAGTGGGAAAACACGCATACTTTCGTTATGAGCAAGCCTCGTGTTATAGTTATTCCAAAGTTCTTGTCTTTGAGCGCGAGGATCCCAACGATGGTTTGTACGCACAGAGAAAATTCTCTCTTTAGCACGAGATTTTTCTTCATCTCGTCTTGCACCACCAATAGTTGCATCAAAATTATACAAATCAAGAGCTTCTCTAAGAGCTTGAGTTTTCATAATATCTGTATAACGAGAAGAACCAACACTAAAAGGAGTTATATTATTTTCTTTGCCTTTAGGATTTGAATAAACATGTAGATTCAAATTATATTTTTTCGCAATTTTATCACGAAAATCAATCATTTCTTTGAACTTCCATGTAGTGTCCACGTGAAGCAACGGAAAAGGAACTGTATTTGGATAAAATGCTTTTCTTGCTAAATGCAAAAGCACAGAGGAATCTTTACCTATAGAATATAACATACCTAAGTTTTTAAAACTTGCGTATGCTTCGCGGAAAATATAGATACTTTCTGCTTCTAGTTCTTTAAGATATGGAGTCATAACCTATCACTTTTTTTAAAATT
>CAYJOR010000079.1:0-9968 GCA_964371865.1 uncultured Desulfovibrionaceae bacterium
GGCAAGCTCTTACAGATGCAATAACCTACAAGCTTTATAAAGATGAATCAAAACAACATTTTAATGACTAGCTTGTACTTCTAAACCATAAATAATACAACAAAATATAAAAAACTTCCTCTAGACTCAAAGTTTAGAGGAAGTTTTTTATATGATTTCCTGAGAGGGAAAGTAAAGAATCAATTAAATAAAAAAAGAGCATCAAGATAATTGATACTCTTTTGTAAGGACTAATGGCGTCCCCAGGGGGGTTTGAACCCCCGTTACCGCCGTGAAAGGGCGATGTCCTAGGCCACTAGACGATGGGGACGTAAAGAAATTTCTTTCTTATATGTTAGCACGAAAAGACTAATAAATTAGTTGGCGTCCCCAGGGGGGTTTGAACCCCCGTTACCGCCGTGAAAGGGCGATGTCCTAGGCCACTAGACGATGGGGACGTCTTTCGTGTTCAAAAGAAATACTCAAAACCGAGGTAAATGTCAAGCGTTTTTTTTCATTTTTTTAATTTTTTTTTATTTTTTTCTTTAAATCCCCTATCCATGAGCTTTTTTAGCGAAAATCAAATTTTCACTTGACGAAATAGCATCTAACAGTGCATTATAGAACAGCTCTTAGAGGTATAGAGCTTTTATATTCTTATCTTTATCTATATATAGATGCGATAAGAGTAAAATTTTCTAAGGAGAATATATGAAACGTTTAGCTATTATTCCTGCGATGCTTGCGGCTTTACTTAGTGTAATGCCAATGTCTGCACATGCTGCTGAGCCAGAAAGAGTGCTTAGAGTTGGACTTGCTAGTGATCCTGAATCACTCGATCCAATGATGCAACTTTCCGGTAACATGCTTTCTTACTCACACTGGGTTTTCGATCCACTCGTCCGCTGGACTAAAGATATGGAACTTGAACCACGTCTTGCTAAAAGCTGGGAACAAATCAACCCTACCACCATGCGCTTCCATCTTCGTGAAGGTGTAAAGTTCCACTCAGGCAACCCTTTCACAGCGAAAGACGTTGTTTGGACTATTGAAAGATTGAAAAAATCTATCGACTTCCGTGGTCTTTTTGAAATTTTCAGCGCAACAGCTGTTGACGATTACACTGTTGATATCGTAACTGAAAAACCTTACAGCCTTGTTATGAACCTTGCTACATATATTTTCCCAATGGATAGCGTATTCTATTCAGGTAATGACGATCAAGGTAAACCAAAAGATGCTATTTCTAAAACTGACTACAGCTTTGCTAACGAAAACGCATCAGGTACAGGTCCATTCAAAGCTATCAAACGTGAAGCCGGCGTTCTTGTTCTTCTTGACGAAAACGAAAACTACTGGACTGAAAAAGGTAACGTTGACCAAGTTAGAGTTGAAGTTATCGGCGAAGGTACAACCCGTGTTGCTGGTATCTTAGCTAATAACGTTGACTTTATGAGCCCAGTTCCTGTTCAAGATTATACTCAAATCGAAAAAAATCCTGATATCAAACTTATCACTATGCCTTCAACACGTACTATAGTTTTCCAAATGAACGGTACAATCAACCCTGCTCTTGCTGATAAACGCGTTCGCGAAGCTATTATCAGAGGTACAGATAACGCTGGTATAGCTAAAAAAGTTATGCGTGGCGCAACAATTGCTGTTCATCAAAATGCTCCTAAAGGCATGCAAGGTTATGATGAAACTCTCGTTAGCCGTTACAACGTAGAAAAAGCTAAAGCTCTTCTTGCTGAAGCTGGATACGCTGAAGGTCTTGAACTTACTATGATTGCCCCTAACGATCGTTATATCAACGATGAAAAAATCGCTCAAGCTTTCGTTCCTATGATGGCTAGAATTGGCATCAAAGTAAACCTTCGTACAATGCCTAAATCACAATACTGGAATGAATTTGACCTCTACAAATCTGATATCCAAATGATTGGTTGGCACCCTGATACTGAAGATAGCGTGAACTTTGGTGAATACCTTCTTATGTGCCCTAATGCTGATACAGGTAAAGGTCAATACAACTCAGGTAGATGGTGTAATGAAGAGTATGATGCTATCATGAACGCTGCTAACCAAGAAACTGACCAAGTAAAACGTGAAGCAATGCTCAAAAAAGCTGAAAAAATCGCTTATGATGACGCTGCTTTCATTCCTCTTCACTTAGAACCACTTTCATGGGCAGCAGGACCTAACTTCCTAAACCCTGAAGAAGTTGTTAACGCTCAAGATTTCCTATTCCTTGGCGAAGCTAACATGAAATAATTTTTTAGTTATTATTCAATAACTTTCTAGGCTGATTTTTGTTTATTCAAAAATCAGCCTTTTTTTATTTAAAGACTAAATAAAAAAATGTTTTAGAAATCATAATATAATCAAAATACTTCGGTATAAATAAGCTATGTAAAAGAAATTATAAAGATAATTAGACTTGCATTTAAGTTAGAACTGATATACCTTTACGTATAAAGAAAGTTTTTATTTTGTTTGATCGATTTTTTCCTACTCTAAGTTTAGATGGAGTTTTTATGCAGACAGACAGCCTATTCAAACTTATTATGGATAGCTCTGATTTTATCTGTTATGTTATAGATGTAGAAACGTATGAACTTGTTTACCTTAATACAAAGGCAAGGCAGGTCTATAACATTAAAGATGATGAATCATATATAGGTAAGAAATGTTATAATTTTCTACACTTTTCTGATGCGTCATGTTCTTTTTGCGACTCTGACTCGCTGGATATTGGTGGATTCTCTACAATTAAAACGAGACTCCCAATCGATTCAAAACTTTACCGAATCCAAAGCACTATCATTATTCAAAATGACAGAAAACTAAGAATGTGTATAGCTTTTGATGCCTCACAAGTTCATATTGAAGTAGCAAATCTTGAAGAAGAACTTTATGCAGAAAAAACATTACAGAAATGTATTCAAACCCTTTTGCATAATAATAATACTGATACTGCTATTTACGAACTTTTATCTATACTTGGAAATTTTTATCAAGCAGAAAGAGCTTCCCTTTTTGAAGTAAGTGAACTTACCGGCTTCACGACACATAATTCTGAATGGTGTATAAACCCTACGTATAATATTTCAAATCTAAAACCAGCCTTTCCAAACGCTGAATTAGCT
Organism: uncultured Desulfovibrionaceae bacterium; assembly: GCA_964371865.1. Lineage (GTDB taxonomy): Bacteria > Desulfobacterota > Desulfovibrionia > Desulfovibrionales > Desulfovibrionaceae > CAYJAZ01. The sequence continues at coordinate 3,129 of CAYJOR010000079.1, forward strand.
CACCTCTTTGATATGTTTAAAGAAAAAGGTGAAGCTATAATTACAGACGCTGAAAAAGAATTTCCTTCTGATTCAAAAACCTACAAAGTTCTAAGGGAAGCACGTGTAAAATCAGGTATTTTTGTTCCTCTTTATGAAGATGGTGAATTAAAATTTTTTATTGCAATTGATAATAGAAAAAAAGAAACTGCAAACTTTTCTATTATGCACTCAGTCGCGCTCTTTATTAATGACGAATTTAAAAAACGCAACCTAATCGAGCAATTAAAAACTCTTTCTTACACCGATTCTCTAACAGGAATCTACAACAGAAACAAGTACATTGAAAGATTAGAAAATATTGATACAAGAGCTCTTAAATCATTAGGTGTTATTCATGTTGATGCAAACTCACTTAAAGGGATAAATGAAGTTTATGGTGACGAATACGGCGATACTATGCTTAAAGAAATTGCCGCTGTTCTTTCTAAGTTTATCAAAGAAGATTTATTTCGCATTGCCGGTGATGAATTCGTTGGTTTTTGTTTAGATATCTCACAAGAAGACTTTGAAGAATTAGTTAATAAAATCCGTAAAGAGTATTCAATAAATCCTAATCATCCTTTCGCTATCGGTAGTATTTGGCAAGATAAAAAAATTGATTTACCTCTTGCTGTAAAGCAATCCGGTGAAATAATGCTTGCTGAAAAGAAAAATTATTATAAAAATATTTCTCCTGATACCCTACTATTTAATTCACACAGTGATGAAGTTGTTTTAAATGAAATAAAAAAAGGATTATATTCTGTTTACTTGCAGCCTAAAGTAAAACTGCTTACAAGTGAAATTTGCGGTGCTGAAGCTCTTATCAGAAAGTTTGATGACGAGGGTAAACCTGTTTCTCCTGCAAAGTTTATCTCCATCTACGAAAATGACGGAACTATTCGATATATCGACTTTTTCGCTCTCGAACAAGTTTGTATACTCATGCGTCAACTTATTGATGAGGGAAGACCACTAAAAATTGCTGTAAACTTTTCACGCGTAACTTTCATGGGTTATGATATTGTAGATGAAATTATTAAAATCTGCGCTAACCATAATGTTCCTCACCAATACATAAAAATAGAAATCACTGAAAGTATAGATAAGATGGATCTCGATTTCTATACACAAAAAATTACCGCAATCAGCAATGCGGGCTTTGATGTTTCACTTGATGACTTTGGCGCAATGCACTCGAACCTTATGATGCTTGCCCGAAGCGAATTTAAAGAAGTAAAAATTGATAAAGGCCTTATCGATAATATAACAACAAGTACACAAAATAGAACAATCATTAGAAATATCATTAAAATTATTAATGAACTTGGAACTTCTGAATGCGTTTGTGAAGGCATTGAAACTCAAGAACAAAGAAAAATTCTTCTTGAGCAAGGCTGTGAAGTAGGTCAAGGGTATTTATTCTATAGGCCGCTACCTGTAGCAGATTTTCTCAAAGCTTATAAAAAAGATATTCTTAAAGCTAAGTACGACATGGATACAACTTCACTAGAAGATTTAGAAAGCTATACTAGCACACTTCCTCCTGAAATATCCGCTGCTGCGCTTGATGCCATGCCACTTTGTATGAATTTATGGAATCATAAAACAGAAAATATTATGTGCAATACAACAGCTGTTGAACTGTTTAATGTAGCAAATCAAGAAGAATATCTGACTAAATTTTTTAAATTATCACCTGAGTTTCAACCTGACGGGCAAACAACCGCAGAAGCTGCTTTTATGTACTTAAATGAAACTCGTTACAATAAATATGTTCAATTTAATTGGATGCACTGCAAACTTAACGGTGAAGAAATACCAACTGAAATTACATTACGTAAAATTTCATTATTAAGTGATGTTGGTGAAGCATATGTTACAGGTTACACTCGCGATTTACGTCCGCAGTTTGCAGTCTATGAAAATGGAACCAATCCTGAAACTTTCTTCTTTGGAGATGCTTCACATCTTGCAATATGCAATACAACAGCTGAACTATCTGATGCTATTTTCTGGGCATATACAAATAAAACTTCACAAATTAAGTTCTATGGAAAAAATATTGAAGAGCTTGGCTTATCAAATCAAAAAAGTCTTTTCCCAAATGATGAAATATTAAGTCTTGTTGAACAAAAAGATATCGATACTTTTATGCTTTTTGTAGAAGCTCTTGAAGAAGGATTTGAACAAGAACTTATCTTTAGATTTAAATTCAAAGGACGAGAATCAAGCTACTATAAGATTAAATTTATTGTTACATATCAGGATGAAAAGCCTATTCATTCAATAGGTTCTATTACTCCTGTTATTGAGCAAGTATAATGCTAGAATATTTTGTTTCTAGTTACCTTCAGCAATAGATTTTAATAATTCTTCGTCAATAATATGTATTGTGCGCCCTTCTAATTGAATTGCATTATATTCTACAAGTAATGATAGTTGGCGCGACACTGTTTCACGTGCAAAACCAAGAAGGTTTGCTAAATCTTCACGTGAAAGATGAAGAGTAAACACTTTAGTTGCACCTTCTAAAAAGTATCTATGAAGTATATAGGCTGAAATTCGAGTAAGTGCGTTTCTTTCTCCCTGTGCGGCAAGTTTATGAATAAGCATTCTTTGCCTTAGTGCAAAAAGTTTAAGCAATCGCGTAGAAAATGAAGGATATTTACTAGCAAGTTCGTTACAGAGTTTTTTTGAAAGAAAAAGTAAGCTTACATTAGTCGTTGCAACAGCGGTGCTTGGGTAGGTATTATCCTGAAAAACTGCTCCTTCTCCGATTAGATAGCCTGCTCTTGAAATAAAAAGAACAATTTCTCTTCCATCTGATGTTATTCGACGAGCTTTTACATCACCTTTTATAATAATATACATTCCTTTTGCTTCTTCACCTTCACTGAAAATTACTGAACCTTCACTGAAATATAGTTTTTGTATATTACTGGCGATAATTTCCAAATCGCTTTCATCTATATTATTAAATAATGCAAGATCTTGCATCTCTTTTACTAAAGAATTCATACAAAGCTCCATCTATCTTCTACTTTCAGTATCTGTGTAAAAATATAAAATTTTATTTTTTGAGTCCGTGACAATAATCACAACTTTCAATTTTTAATCATTTAATGTGACCTCAATCACATAGGTGTAGAAATTTTTAATTATACTGAAAATTATCTATTAGTTTTACTCGTGTATAGAGCCTCACTGATTTTAGGAATAAACGAATTCTAACGCATTTGAATTATTTCACAAATAAGAAATCTTTTGATTTCTTTATATATAAGGAGGCATCATGAAGTATTTCAAAACCTCGTCGTTTATCATTTTGCTTGTGGGTATAATATGTGGAGTCACAGCTTTTGCCGGTTCTATGTACGTAGTTGAACGTACAAATGAGCGGGCTTTTTGTGCTTCGTGCCATATTATGCTTCCTGCATCTGTATCGAACAAGGTGTCTACGCATGCTGATTTAGCATGTAATGACTGTCATCTTCCGCATGACAATGTCGTAAACTATCTGTTTACAAAGGCAAAATTGGGGGCTACGGACATCTATCTAAACACAGTGGGGAATTACGATGTTCCGGTTATGGCAACAGAAAGTATGAAGGTTATCGTAAATGATAACTGTCAGCGTTGCCATAGAATGACAAACATGAATGTGGCGGTTATGGAGGCTAAGGGCTCGTGCGTTTCATGCCATCGCAATGTTACGCATCAAAGAATGAAACCTATAGACACAAGGATTGTAAGCTATGAATAAAATTCCTTATCTTCTCGCATGTAGCTTTGTTTTCATGCCCTTATTCTTAGTTGGTTGCGATGATTCAAAAGTTCTTACTGAACTAAAAACTCCTGTATATCAAACAGGTTTTGGAGAAAAAGAATATAAGCTCGCACCATTTATGAAAGAATTTCCACAACATGCAGTTTCTTACGAACGTAATAATGAAACTGAAATCATGACTGAGTACAAAGGTTCAATCAACTACAGAAAAAATGACAATGTAAATCCTCTACGTAAAGGATTTAAAAATGCACAACCATACATCAAGAATTTATGGCTTGGCTACCCTTTCATGTATGAGTACAATGAAGCACGTGGACATACTTACGCAATTCATGACTTTTTAGAAATTGACCGTATCAATAGATATGCCGAAAAAGGTGGCTTACCTGCAACTTGCTGGAACTGTAAAACACCTCAAATGGTTCCGCTTGTTGAAGAATACGGTGATGATTTTTGGGCTATGGATATAAATGATTTCCGTACAAAAATAGATCCTGATGAAGACACAATCGGTTGTGCAAACTGCCATAATTCAGAAACGATGGAACTTCAACTTTATAGTGTCCCACTCAAAGACTGGTTAGTTCGTAGCGGGCAAGATTTAGATAATATTTCACGTAATGATATGCGTAGTTTAGTATGCGCTCAATGCCATGTTGAATACTATTTCACCGATCCAGGACAAGGCGCTTCTAAAAAACCTGTATTCCCTTGGGATAATGGATTTAACCCTGAAGAAATCTATCAATACTATAAATCTCATGGCGATGGAAAAATTGAAGGGTTTGAAGGACAATTCACAGATTGGGTACACCCGGCATCAAAAACTCCTATGATTAAAGTACAACATCCTGAATATGAAACATGGATTGACGGTACACATGGAGCAGCTGGCGTATCATGTGCTGATTGTCATATGCCTTACGTATTAGCAGAAGACAAACAAAAAATGTCCTCACATTGGTGGACAAGTCCTTTAAAAGATCCTGAAATGCGTGCATGCCGCCAATGCCACTCAGATAAAAGTGCAGATTACTTACGTGATCGTGTAGAGTATACACAATCAAGAACTTATGAACAATTATTAGTTGCTCAAGAGTATTCAGTAAAAGCTCATGAAGCAGTACGTTTAGCAGAGTTATCACTTTCAAAAGCAGAAAATTATAAAGAACTGATTATAGAAGCACGTGATAATGTACGTAAAGGTCAACTATTCTGGGATTATGTATCAGCAGAAAATAGTGTTGGTTTCCATAACCCTGCCAAAGCGCTTGAAACATTAACAATTTCTATAACTTCAAGTCAAAAAGCTATAGATTTAGCAACTCAAGCGGCTAATTTTACAACGGCAGCTACACTATCAGAAGATATAAATACTCTAGTACCACCAATTTTAGAGATGTCACGTAAACTGCAACAAGATCCAGAATTCCTACAATCACACATTTGGCTAGATCTTCTAAAGCCTCTTCCTGTGGAAAATTTATACTGGGAAGGCACACATAAAGTAAATTAGTAAACCGAAGGTTGAAAGTATTTTGTTGAACTAAAATTAATAAAGTCCTATCTAAATAACGCTAAGATAGGACTTTATTTTTTAATGAAATAGAGTTAGATTAATTTCAAATCTGCTTAGGGTATGTTTCTAAATTAATTCTTTTGCGTTTTTTCTGCTCAAAAGATGATTTTTTATTCAGTTTATGTATGTTTTGATACACTGCACTTCATAAAAAATCACTTTTTGTTGAAAATTCCATAAAATCTCTTAACTTAGAAACACACCCTAGAAACACACTCTAGTTTATGAAACTATTTGAGGTCATGATGTTAATTTATATTTCTTATTTATTTGTTGGTGCAGTCAGTGGTATTCTTGCCGGACTTTTAGGAGTTGGAGGGGGCACAATAATAGTTCCTTTTCTAGTAATGATTTTTGGAATGTCAAATATTAATCCAGACTATATTCAACACATGGCATTAGGAACTTCCTTAGCGACTATAATAGTTACATCAATATCAAGTTCTAGGGCACATCATGCACATAAAGCTGTGAGATGGGATATTGTAAAAAAAATTTCAATAGGAATTTTAGTTGGAACATTTTTAGGAGGTTTAGTTGCCTCATACCTATCTAATGAGTTTTTGACAATTTTCTTTATAATATTTCTTTATCTTGTAGCAGTTCAAATGTTACTCAACATTAAACCAAAACAATCAAGAGAGTTACCAAATTCTATTATGACAACTTTTGTTGGAGGTATTATTGGTTCTGTATCAAGCCTAGTTGGGATAGGGGGAGGTAGCTTATCTGTTCCTTTCATGACTTATTGTAATATTCCGATGCACACAGCGGTAGGAACTTCAGCTGCAATAGGTTTCCCAATTGCAGTAGCAGGAACATTTGGTTATATAGCAGGTGGCTGGAACATTCAAGATTTGCCTTTTGCTACAATAGGTTATGTTAATCTTCCAGCATTTATTTGTATTTCAATTACTTGTTATATAACAGCACCATTTGGAGCAAAACTTTCTAATAATCTTCCTATAAAAACATTAAAAAAGTTTTTTGCAGTATTCCTTATTTTAGTTGGGACAAATATGCTTGTAAAGAATTTTATTCTTAACTAACGTAATCACAAAGTAATCTTATTATAAGATATAAGTAAAAATATTAAATACTACAATAAAAGAAAACTTATCCAGGTAGATATAATAACAGGATAATTTTTTTTATTTTCAAGCTAAAAGCTGAATAGAAATTTTACTATCGCTAAAGTAGAGTGAATGATACTTTTCGTTAAAAATAAGCGCAAGAATAAGAAGTGAACTTCGTTTCTTCTGTAAAAACGGCTACCCCAGTCTTTGGCTCTTATTCAAAGAGTAAACAAATTCTTAACTAAATATTCTAATTGTATTTTAGGCACAAATCATGACCACCCCTTCAAGGGGCAGTTTGTTCAGCCCTATAAGTGCATGTTACTTGTCCGCGCTCTAAAGAATGCTAGTGCTGACTTCTGCCATTGTTA
>CAYJOR010000080.1:0-9852 GCA_964371865.1 uncultured Desulfovibrionaceae bacterium
ATAAAAAAGCATCATTAATTAATATGTTCAAAAAATATCCTGATAAAATTGCAATCTGTAACGGTGTGGCTAAAGCCTTTGCTATGACAGGTTGGAGATTAGGATATATTGTCGCTCATCCGGAAGTTATCAAGCATTGTGTAACAGTTCAAGGTCAAGCAACTTCTAATGTATGTAGTATTGCGCAGTATGGTCTTGTTGAAGCGCTTACTTCAAGCTACGACTGTATTAATGAAATGCGTGAAGCTTTTCAGCGTCGTTTAGAGCTTGCATACAAGGAAATATCTTCTTGGGAAGGTGTGGTATGCCCTAAACCTGAAGGCGCTTTCTATCTTTTTCCTGATTTTTCAGGTGTGTTAGAAAGAAAAGGTATTTCAGGTGATGAACTTTGTAATGAAATTTTAGAAAAAGCAAATGTTGCACTAGTTCCTGGTTCAGCATTTGGAAATCCTACTTGTTTACGTTTTTCATACGCGCTTGCTGATGAAGACTTAATCAAGGCATTGGCAGCGGTGAAAGAAATTATCTCTAAATAAAACAGTCAATCAATTAATTAATACTTTTGCTTTTTGATAAATTAGAATTTATTTTTTTAAGACCTATGCACAGTTACTGATGTTTTATTGGAAAAAATTATAACTTTCTTTTTACCTTAGTGATAAAATCTAAGTTGTTGATATTACAATAAATGGTTTTTAAGGAAAGGGGAGAGAACTCGTTCTACGCTCGATAGGGGGAAAACTCGTTTTTGACACAAAAACGTGGTTTCCCCCTATCGAAGATAATTACACAGATGTCTTTTTTATCAGAAAGCAATTTTTTAATTGGAAATATATCTCTGAAGGAAGTTTTATGGTGTCTAATTACAGTTTTAATCATTCGGTATTTAAAGAAGTTGTAGATTACAAGCCTTATGCAGATCGCCTTAAAAAAGAAGTGGAAGCTAATTTATTGCCATTTCTTAAGTTGCCTTTTTTTGAAGAATTATGTGAGGAAATAGAAATTCTGCGTCCTTTTTTCTCTAAATATAAGCATTTACTCCTTTTAGGGATTGGTGGCTCAGCACTTGGTCCAAGAGCTTTGCAAAGAGCATTTGCACCGGGGCAGGATAGACCAATGCATAACGGTAAATCTTTATGGATTATGGATAATGTTGATCCTGAAAGCTTTGCTGACACACTTAATCGTCTTCCTAAAGAAGATACTCTTGTTGTGACTATTTCAAAGTCCGGCGGCACAATTGAAACAATCTCTCAATATTTTATTGTAAAAGAAATTTACCAAAAATTATATCCTAGCACATGGCAAGAATATTTCATTCATGTGACCGATAAAAATAAAGGCTTTCTTCGTGAAGAAGCAAATACCTATAATATCCGTACTTTAGAAGTGCCTGATAATTTAGGCGGTAGATATTCCGTAATGTCAGCAGTGGGAATGCTTCCTATGGCATTTTTAGGGGTAGATTACAAAGCTCTTATGCAAGGTGCTATTGATATTGGTAGAACTATAGCTAATGATTATAGTCAATTAGAAAGTAGTGATGCTTGGAAAATTGCAAGCTGGGCTAAAGAATTACTTGATAATGACTATTCACAGCTATTGCTTTTCATTTATCATCCAGCATGGGCAACATTTGGTGCATGGTTTGTACAGCTTTGGGCGGAAAGCCTCGGTAAAGGTGGTAAAGGTTCAATGCCAATTGCGGCTGTTGGTGTAACTGATCAACACTCAGCATTACAAATGTTTCTTGATGGACCTAAAGATAAAGGTTGTATTTTCTTAAGTAGTCAGGCTGATAAAGAAAAGATTTTCTTGCCTGAAACTTTAAATGATACGTGGTCATTTATCGAATCTAAACCTCTTGGTGATATTCTTGAGGCTGAAACTTTGGCGACTCGTATGGCTTTAGTAGAAAATAATGTACCGCTTATTCATGCGCATTATCCTAAAGCGGATTGCTATGAAGCCGGTCAATTTATGATGACACTTGAACTTGCAACAGTGCTTACCGGTTGGCTCTTAGATATAAATCCAATTGATCAACCAGCAGTAGAGCAGGGTAAAGTTTTAGCAAATGCAAAACTTGGTTCAGAAAAACATAAACAATATCTCCCTCGTCTACAAGAATTTGAAAGTAAAGAAAAACATATGCAATAGCCCTATACTTTTAAATTTTTTTGCCGTATAATTAAGATAAGATAAAGTATCTTTTAAATACTCAAAGAAGGATATACGTATGGAATTAGATCATAAAATAGATGATGAACTCTTTCAATTAGTGACTTTTAGCTTAGGTACAGAAGAGTTTGGAGTAGATATTCTTGACGTAAAAGAAATAATTCGTATGATGGATACGGCTAAAATTCCACGTTCTCCAGACTTTGTGGAAGGTGTAATCAATTTACGTAATGTTGTTATTCCAATCATTGATTTGCGCAAGCGCTTTGCTCTTGTAGAACCTACGCTTACAAGTCATACACGTATTATTGTTATAGAAATTAAAGAATTACTTGTTGGATTTATTGTTGATTCTGTATCCGAAGTTTTGCGTATCCCAACAGATATGGTGGAAGATGCACCTGCGGTAGTTACAGGTGTTGATTCTGATTATGTACGCGGAGTAGGTAAACTCAATGATAAACTCCTCATTCTTTTAGATTTAGAGTCTCTCCTATCAAGCGGTGAGATTGAGTATCTTTCACAAGTTTCCCATACATAATAAGAACCAGAAAAGAGTTAACTAATTAGAGAGGAGTAGCAATTCCTCTCTAATTTTATTTAAAGCAAATAGTGTATTCTTCAAAACTCATTCTTTTGCGTTCTTTCTGCTTATAAAGATTATTTTTTATTCCGTTTATGTGAGTTTTTGATACATTGTACCTTATAACAATTACTTTTAATTGGAAATTCCACAAAATTTTTGAATTTAGAAGCACATCTTAAATATAAGAAAACTTATTCAAAACTTGCTAAAATAATTTATCAGATTTGCATAAAAAAAACATATTGACAAATTTAGATATGTCTATATAAGTAAGCATATGTTGACTAAGAAAATTTATGAAGAAAGAGCGAAGATTTTTAAAGCCTTTTGCGATGTAAACAGGCTTAACATTCTTGCATTATTGCAGAATGGTGAAAAATGCGCTTGCGAATTAGTGAATGAGATGCCAATTGAGCAGTCTACACTCTCGCACCATATGAAAATACTTTGTGATGCAAAGATTGTAAGTTCCAGAAAAAATGGAAAAAAAACGCTCTACAGTTTATCTGCTGAAGGTATAAAATCTGCACAAGAACATTTTACGTCGATTACGGCTATATATGACTCTAAACCGTCAATTCATGCCGAATAAAAATTTTATTTTATATATTGATAATTGTCGATATATGCAATTTAAGGAGAAAACAATGAAACAAGAAAAAGGTAGTATTGGATTTTTTGAAAGATACTTAACAGTTTGGGTAGCATTATGTATGGTTATTGGTATTGCAATTGGTAAATTTTTACCTGGCGTGCCGGCATTTATTAATAAATTTGAATATGCTAACGTATCAATTCCAATTGCAGTTTTGATTTGGCTTATGATTTACCCTATGATGCTGAAGGTTGATTTCCAAAGTATTAAAAATGTGGGTAAAAATCCCAAAGGTTTGCTTGTAACTTGGATTGTTAACTGGCTTATCAAACCGTTTACAATGTTTGGTATTGCATGGTTATTCTTCTATGTAATTTTTAAAAGCTTTATATCACCTGAACTTGCTAAAGATTATTTAGCAGGCGCGGTTCTACTTGGTGCAGCTCCTTGTACAGCGATGGTTTTTGTATGGAGTCACTTAACCAAAGGAAATCCAGCATATACCGTTGTTCAAGTTGCAACTAACGACTTAATTATTCTTATTGCATTTACACCAATCGTTGCATTTTTACTTGGAGTTACAGGAATTGAAGTTCCTTGGGACACCTTGATTTTATCAGTAGTACTTTTTGTTGTTATTCCATTAGCAGCAGGTATTATAACACGACAAAATGTTGTGAAAAAACATGGTATTGAATATTTTGAAAATGTATTTTTAGCAAAATTTGGCAATATCACAATTATGGGTCTACTTCTTACATTAGTACTTATATTCTCTTTCCAAGGTCAAGTAATTCTTGATAATCCACTTCACATTGTTTTGATTGCTATTCCACTTATCATTCAAACATTCTTAATTTTCTATCTTGCATACTATGCTTCTAAAGCCTTGAAATTGCCTCATAATATTGCAGCTCCAGCCGGTATGATTGGTGCGTCAAACTTCTTTGAACTTGCAGTTGCAGTTGCTATTGCTGTATTTGGTTCAGATAGTCCTGTTGCTCTTGCAACAATTGTTGGTGTGCTTGTAGAAGTACCTGTAATGCTTTACCTTGTAAAGGTTGCTAATAACACTAGATCTAAATTCAATAACTAGGATATGTATCTAAGATTAGTTCTTTAGGAACACACACTAGAGTTGAAACAAATAATAAAGGAAGAAAGAACAGCTTTTCTATTAGGCTGACTTTCTTCCTTTTTTATACGTAGGATTACTATTAAAGATTTTTTAAAATATCATTAGTCTTAATCTCATTAATACAAGCGTAAGCGTGTGGACAATTATCAACTTTTCCATGCAAGGAACAAGGGGAACAGGGAATAGTACCCTGCAAAAATACATCGTTTGTACCAAGAGGATAAAATCCCCATTCTTTTGCAGTTGCCCCAAAAAGAGCTATAACACGAGTTTGAACCGACATTGCAAGATGTAAAGGTGCTGAATCTCCAGTAATTAGGGTGTGCGCGTGGTGGAGAAGAGCGGCACTTTGCCTTATTGAAAATTTATTAAGAGCATTATGTTCTGAAGCTATCCAATCGTATTCTTGACCAACTCCTATAACGAGGGGAAAATATTCTTTTGAAAGTTCCTGATAAAGATTTTTCCAATTATCTTCACTCCATACTTTGCCTTTATGAGTTGCAAAAGGGTGAATAGCTATGATTTTTTTATTTTTTGAATTTTTTTCAGATAGAAATTTTTGAGCAAAATTAATTTCATTTTCATCAAGAAAAAGATTTGGCATAAGTTCAGTTTTTAGGGGAATATCATTTGAAAAAGCAAGAGCATAACGTTCAACGACGTGTAGATTTAATCGCTCTGAACGAATTTTCTTTTTTGAATAGAGATAAATCCTACGTGCGAGAGCATCTTTAGGGTAGGTGAATGTTTTCTCTTTCCAGTAATACTTGAATATTTTAGAACGTAAAGTTGCGTGTAAATCGTATAAGGGATAAGGATATTTTTCTGCACATTCTTTTGCTTTATCGCGAAGATTTTTCCCTTTTAAATTGGCTTTTTCAATCTCTACAACTTCTAATACTGCAGGATTATTTTTGAAAATTTCTGCCATATTTTTTTGAGTGATAATAATAAATTTTTCATTATATGCGTAATGTCTCCAAGCTAAGACTCCGCTTAGTAGAATGATATCGCCTATATGTGAAAATCTTACAACAACTTTAATTTCTTGATTAATGCTCAAGTTATTAACCTCTATTAGTTTAGAAAGACACCCTAGCTTTTTTTTAATCAATTTTCAAGAAAATGTTAAGGCTAAGAAATAAAAATCAGTGCTAGAAGTATGCTAAGTTACTTTATATGCAAAATAAAGCTTAAAATATCTTTTCAATTTTCTTATTTATCATTTGACAAAAAAAATGATGTTAGCTACACTCTCTCAAACTGCATTATTTCATATTCGGAGGTGTACTTATGAAAAAATTGCTTTTATTAGCCGCTTTAGTAGTATTCGCATTTGCTCTTCCAGCATTTGCTAATCAACCAGCTACTCCAGAAGGCCCAATCTTAATGGATGAAACAAAAATGCCGGTTACTTTTAACCACTCAACTCACACAGCATACCCATGTGAATCTTGCCACCACCCTGTAGAAGGTGTTGCAACTTATGAACCATGTGCTACTGCTGGTTGCCATGATGCGATGGGTAACAAAGAAAAAGGTGTGAACAGCTATTACCAAGCAATGCATAAAATGAAAGGTACTAAGTACGATACATGTATGTCTTGCCACGTTGACTACATCAAAGAAAACAAACTCAAAGGCGCAGAAGCAAATGCACTTAGAGGCTGTAAAAAATCTGGTTGTCACGCGTAAATTTAATTTATTTTAAATTTATTAAAGGTGAAATTCAACTTTACTTGTTGAGTTTCACCTTTTTTATTTGGATTTACAGTTGATTAATCAAACCTTGCAATTTTTGAAAAAATCTTTATACTCCTAGGCATGAAAAATATCTCATTGGCAGCAAAATATAGGCCTCAAACATTTGAAAGTGTGGTAGGGCAGGAAACGATTAAAGCAATTCTCTCGAAGGCAGCGTTCGAGGGGAAAGTTGCTCCTGCTTATCTTTTAAGCGGAACTCGTGGTGTTGGTAAAACAACCATAGCCCGTATATTTGCAAAAGCCCTCAACTGCGAAAATGCTGCAACCAGAACAAACGGTGAACCTTGTAACCTTTGTTCCGCTTGCCAAAGAATTACGCAGAACGCATACGTTGATGTTATGGAAATCGACGGTGCATCTAATAGAGGTATCGACGATGCTAAGAGAATACGTGAAGCTGTTCAATATGCACCCCTTGAAGGAAAGTATAAAATCATCATTATAGATGAAGCACATATGCTCACAAAAGAGGCTTTCAATGCACTTCTAAAAACATTGGAAGAACCACCATCATATACAAGCTTTATTCTTGCAACTACAGAAGCACATAAGTTTCCAATTACGATTGTTAGCCGTTGCCAACATTTCGTATTTAAGCAAGTGCCTGAAAAAACACTGCAAAGCCATCTTAAATTTGTACTTGAAAGCGAAAATTGGCAGTACGAAGAAGAAGCTGTGCAATTACTAGTAAAGCGTGCGGCAGGAAGTGTGCGTGATTCTATGTCACTTCTTGGTCAAGCTCTTGCTTTATCACAAAATCCACTAACAGCAGAACTCACAAGAAATATTCTAGGACTTGCAGGAAAAGAGATTTTAGAAAATCTTCTCACTGCTATAGCTGAAAATAATACTCTTCTCGTAGCGCAAACCGTGCAAGATATGATGAGTCAAGGTATTGATATAGTATATTTCATCCGTGAACTTGCACAATTGTGGAGAACATTTTTCCTACTTAAGCAATATCAAAATAACGCGCTCTCACTTCTTTCACTTACAGAGGATGAAGCAGAAAGATATAAACAGTTTAGTTCTAAATTCTCCCCAAGTTTTATTCATAGCGCTTGGCAGATGACGCTAGATTCACAAAGACGAATTGCAACAAGCTTAGAACCGGCAGTCGCTCTTGAACTCTTCCTTATAAATCTCGCGCTGCTTCCTCAGTTGCTACCTATAAGGGAACTTCAATCAGACGAAATAAATTCGCAGACTGTGCAAACGCAACAGCCTGTTGAAAAAAAAAATGATATAGTAGCTCCTAAAGTCCAAGAAAGTATTCCGACTGAAAAAGATATTGCAATTCAAAAAAATGTAGAAACACAAGAAAGTGCATCTATTCAAGAAAATATATCCATCCAAGAATCTTCTAATAAAATAGAAAAAAATCATATTATTGCAGATAGTTCAATAGTAGAAAAAGTTGCAGATTCTAAAAATGAAGAACCGAGAGAAGAAGTTTCTCATGATATTTCTGTAGCTGACGATAAAAAAAAAGTTGAAGTAACTTATGAAGCTTTTCTTGACTTTTTAGCTACAAGTAAGCATACTCCACTAACTCAAGCCATAAGGCTCTGTAAAGGGACTTTTTGGGATGATAATGGAGTGCTTATTCTCACACTCAATTCTCCATCTTCAATAAATTCACGAGAATTGAATACTCCGGCATTTCATCAATCTTTGCAGTCGACCCTTGAAAAATGGGCAGATTGTAAGGCAAAAGTTGAGGTACATACAGTTCAAACTCCTAAGGCTCGTATTGAGCTAAAAGAAGAACTTGAAAATAACGACCTCGTACAAGAAATAAAAAAGACTTTTAACGCGCATATAACTCACTGCGAAAATAAAAAAGTCGATTAATATAAGGAGCATTACTCAATGAAAAACATGAACGACGTTCTACGCCAAGCACAACTTATGCAAAATAAAATGGCGAAAGCTCAAAACGAACTTGCAACTAAAACTGTTGAATCATCAGCTGGTGGTGGTATGGTTAAAGTTGTAATGACTTGCAAACAAGAGCTAAAATCAATCTCTATTGACCCTAAAGTTATGGAAGCTCAAGACGTTGAAATGCTTGAAGACCTTATCCTTACAGCTGTAAACGAAGCAGCACGTATTGGTAAAGAAATCACAGAGCGTGAAATGTCATCAATTTCAGGCGGCATTCACTTACCGGGTATGTTCTAAAAATTAGTTTTATAATAATTAAATCAAAAGGGAAATCACATTTGTATAAAGTGAGATTTCCCTTTTTTTGTTAAAATTTTTTTGGGGTGTGTTTCTAAATTAAGAAATATACCATAGAAAAGATAAGGTAAGAGAGAATAAAAAAGAATCAATTAGCATTCAAATGTAGAATATTATCGCTCATAGTATTAATAACGTCCATATCGTGCGAAATAAAGAGCATAGAAAGGTTTTCAGTCTCTCTTAGGTCTTTTAATAGATTGAGTATCTGAGCCTGAATAGAAACGTCTAGAGCTGATACAGCTTCATCACATACGAGTAGAGTAGGGCGCGCGATTAGAGCTCTTGCAATGGCGATACGCTGGCGTTGACCACCTGAAAATTCATGAGGGAATTTTCCTGCGGATTTTGCTTCAATACCAACCTTTATAAGGGTGTTTTCAACTTCTTGTTTTAGAGTGTTTGAGTCGTAAGAAATATTCTCACGTTTATACTTAAGAAGTAAAGGTTCTTGAATGCTGTAACCAATCTTGAGTTTTGGATTGAGCGATGAAAAAGGATTTTGAAAGACGATCTGTACATTTCCTACAAAATCTTTTTCAGTTGCCATTTTTTTTCCGTCAATAAAGACCTCGCCGGAAGTTGCAGGGATAAGACCGGTAATAATTCGAGCAAGCGTAGACTTTCCACACCCTGAAGGACCAACAAGTCCTAGAGTTTCACCATTATTAATTTTGAAGGAGATATCGTCTAGTACATAGATTTTTTCTTCTTTACTTCTAAGTACGCCGGTTTTACGAATATAATATTTTGTAATATTTTTACACTCTAAAGCAATTGACATGAATTTAATAAACTCCTATAGTCAAAAATACAGCAATTATTTGCAAATTTATTTTATATGTTCATCATATAACGGAGGATGAAATGTTACAAGCAAAAATTAATGGAATGTCCTGCGGACATTGTTCTTCAAGTGTAACTAAAGAATTTGAAGAAAACGGAGCTACTAATGTAAAAGTGGATCTTAATTCAGGTATAGTTACTTGGGAAGGTGACCTTAGTGTAGAAAAAGCAAAAGAGCTTGCCGAAGACTTAGGTTTTAACGCAGATCCATTTTTTAAATAATTGACCTTTTTTAAACTTTTTTTCTGTTTTTTTCTGTTATTTTTGTCTTTCTTCTTTCAGGAAAAACGGAAATTTTGATATTTTTTCGATAAAGAATGAAAATTCAAGAAAAAAGCAGGAAAAAAGCGCACTAAAAAAACGTGTGATTATAGATAGTTATAAAAAATAATTTTTTTTTGAAAAAAGTGCTTGACAATTTCATAGAGTCAATATACAACTCTCAAACGTTGGGACGTTAACTCAGTCGGTAGAGTACCTGCCTTTTAAGCAGAG
>CAYJOR010000081.1:0-9822 GCA_964371865.1 uncultured Desulfovibrionaceae bacterium
AAAAAGAGAGTATGAAAATTCTATTCTCAGAAAAGAAATTATAAAATTATTTCAATAGTATAAAGGTAGAGTTGGAAATCCATCTATTTGTGCGGAGTTACACTAAAGATTTTCAAAACTTAGGGCGTGCTCCAGAGCAATTGTGAAACGTAATCCCCAAAACTACGAAAATAAAAACTATTACCAATATGCTGCTTAAACTAGTATACTGTTTTTTGTTGCAGGATCATGTTGTGTAAAAAACAAATAGTCCTCTGTAAGGTTGCTTATAAAAAAAATTATAAAAAAGAAACTAAAATTTTTGCATATCTGTATTGCTAAGCAAAGAGTTGTAGTAATTTATTTAATAAAAATAAGCACTAGTTTAGTTATTGAAAAATAGTTATGTCTATTTAATGATTATTTTTTAGATTGAGCATAAAAACTGAAATTTGGCATTGACAAATATTTCACATTGGATTAGAATTTGATAACAATTCTTGTTAAACATTAATACTTTTTAATAGCTAAAAGCTTTATAGCCTTTATGATTTCAGAGGTTTACATGTTACACTGCTTTACACGTTATATTTTGTTTTACCTATTTTTTTTGTTTTTTCCTTTTTTGTCATTTGCTACTGATGATGGGAGTTATGCCTTAAGCCAGATAGCTCAAGAGGAAACTTTTTCAAATCATAATCAGATAAGTTCTCACTCGAATGAAACTGATTCATTTTTTATTTCAAAAGCAAATCCTCTTGATGGTATTCCACTTGTTGCAGCAAAGCAAAAGCCTGTAATAACTGTTGGATATGAAAAAGGGTTTGGGGTTATTTCAAATCCTACTTCATATAGCTCTAAAGGTTTGGGGTATGAACTTCTTACAAAACTTGGCTATTTTGCCGATGTTGAGTTTGAATTTGTTGAAATTGAAGGTTCGCTTTTTGATGCTGTAAAAGACGGCACTGTTGATATAGCCGGATTTTATTCGAAAACACCCGGTCGTGCTGATGGAGTTGCATTTAGTAATATTTCTGTTGATTTACTTCAACATTCTCTTACAACTAAAGGCGATAAAGGCTTCTATTATGATGACCCTCAGTCAATTAACGGGAAGACGGTTGCTTCATATTATGATAATCCCGGTGAAAAGATTTTAGAAGCATATTTAAAAAAACATAATATTTCTGTCAACTTAATTCATGACGATGTAAGAAATTATGATCAGTTAGATGCTGATTTATATTTAATGGTTTCTGATAAAAAGACTAGCGAAGAATTTTATACTGTTCTTAATCTTGCGCTTGATAATCTCTATTTTTTTGCAAGTGATAAGAATAAAGCCCTTATTGAGTATATAGATACAATTCTTTACGATTTTATTTTATCTAACTATGCTGCATATTCAGCTTTGTTGGATAAGTATAAGGCTGTTGGAAACGAGTTTCAAAATAGAGCCCTCACAAGAAAAGAAGCAAACCTTTTTAAAGGAAAAACATTCCGTGTTGGCTATGTTGATAATCATGCCCCTTACCAATCTTCTGATTTAACAGGAAATCCAAAAGGGATTTCAGTCGAGTTTATGAATAAGCTCGCTGAAAAGTATGGATTTGAAATTGAATATATTCCATATAATCTAGAAAATACTTGGACTAGTTTTGAAGATTTAGATATATTACTTGGTCTTGTTGGTGAAAGAAATCATATAACTAGGTTCTATAAGGGGACTGATCCTTATTCTTCTGTAAATATGAACGTAGTTTTTCAAGAAAATTTTGCTCAAAAGTATAAACCTGAAGAGCTTGAACTTGGTCTTCCTAAAGGTGCAAAAGTAGGTGTGATTAACTATATCAATTTTCGCTATTCCGAATTTTTTCAAGACTTTAAACACTCTAAAATAGTTCATTTTACAAATAGTGATCACCTTATGGAAGCTTTTCTTGAAGGTGAAATTGATGCCGTAATAGCAACAGATTTAGGTACAAATTCAATAGCTTCATCAATAACGGTAGGAAAGGCTCAAAGTTCTACAAACCTTCCGCTTAATATGAATTTTCAAATTTCAAGAAGAATAAGCGATACTTACCTAGAACTATTTAATATTATTATAAATAAAGAACCAAAAGAAGTTATCGCTGAAATTACAGCAAGAGAAGTCGCAAAGTATATGCCGACTTTCGGGACAGAGCAATTTCTAAAAAATAACTTTTATTTTATTTTAGCTGGAGCAATACTTCTAACATTCATGGTTATTGCTCTTATTGTATTGATTCGTCAACGTTCAACAATTAGCATTCTTGCAAAAGATGACATAACTCCACTTAGTTCAATGACGCAATTTACAGCAGATGTTGATAAAATACTAGAAAGTGCAGAACTTAATCAATACGAAATGATCATACTTGATATAGATTATTTTAGAATGGTTAATAACTATTATGGTACTGATAAAGGTACGGAAGTTATTCAAAATATGGCAAAAGCCTTGCTTGATGCCTATAGCGGTATAGAAGTGCTTATGGCACGAAGAATAGCGGAACAATTCTTGGTTTTCAAAAAAATTGATGATGGTCCTGCTCTTTCCGAAGTTATAAATTCTTATGTTATTCCAAGAGTTAAGGTTATTGTTGGTGAAAATTACTCTTTAAAAATGTCTATGGCATATTGTAAAAATGCTGAGAAAAATGATACGATGACAGATTTACTCGATAACGTAAACATAGCGCATCAACAAGCTAAAAAACAACATAAAATTTCATATGTTGAATTTACTGATGAAATGCGCAAAGATGCAAGCACAATGCTTGATGTTATCTATCGTATGGAGCATGCAATAGGCAACAAAGAGTTTAAGGTTCACTATCAACCTAAAATAGATTTGAATAGCCTTAAAATTATAGGAGCAGAGGCTCTTATAAGATGGATTCCACCTATAGGTAAACCAATTTATCCTAATGAATTTATTCCAATTATGGAAAAAAATGGTTTTATTACTCAACTAGAGCTTTATGTTTTTGAAGAGGTATGCATATTTCTAAATAAAAATAAAGAGATAGTAGAAATTCCGAAAGTTGCGGTTAATATTTCACCTATAACACTTTCAAACACAGCAATGCTGAAAAAATTGGTTGAATTTTTGAAAAAATACAAAATTAACCCAAGCCAGATTGAAATAGAAATTACTGAATCAGCTATAGGTGACTTTGAAGAAACTTTACCTGTAATTATTAAAATATTGCACAAGATTGGTTTCAGCGTAGCGATGGATGACTTCGGTGCAGGTAACTCTTCACTCAACAGATTAAGTGTGATTGAAGTTGATGTGCTGAAACTTGATAAAGTTTTCTTGGATTTCCATGAAGATGCTCCACGCGGTTCACTTGTTGTTCAGCAGATTATTATGCTTGGCAAACAGCTTGGTATGAAGATTGTTGCTGAAGGAATTGAACAAAAAAACCAAGCAATATGGCTGCAGGAAATTAAATGTGATATAGCACAAGGTTTCTATTTTGCAAAAGTTCTTAAAGAAGATGACTTTATTGGTCTACTTTTAGAAAATAAACAATACACTTTATAACTAAGATGAACTAATGATTTAAAGTGTTTTGCAACCTATAATGATAGAACACTTTTAATGTCTTAGAGAAAAAGAATATATTAAAAATGTTTTGAAAATTTAGCACTGGTTTATTAGGGGAGGGAATAGTATGAGTTTGCTCGAAAATAAATTTATTAATGCGCTGTTAAACTATGATTTAAATGGAATCAGAAAGGCAATCCTTGAAGGTGCCGATGTAAATCACGCTTTTAATGATGGTATGACTGCGCTTATGCTTTCAGCGAGTAATAATAAACTTGAAGTTGTTAAACTCTTAACTTCTCTTCAAGCTACCCTCGATTTAGTTGATGTTGATGGTAGATCAGCTTTTTTGCATGCTGCTAAAAATGGTCATGTAGAGGTTGTAAAGTTTCTTTCTTCAAAAAAAGCAAATATTGAACTAAAAGGGAACGATAATAAAAGCGCACTTATGCTTGCCGCTGAAAATAGTGCAAAAGATGTTGTTGAATTTTTGCTCAGTGCAGGGGTAGAAATTGAAACAAAAGATGCAGATCATAGAACAGCACTCAGTATAGCGGCAAAACAAGGCGATAAAGAATCAATAATGCTTCTTATAGCTAAAGGCGCAAGTCTTGAAACTAAAGACGTTTCAAACAGAACCCCTCTTATGCAAGCATGCGCAGGCGAACATCTTGAAAGTATTGAACTTTTGATTAAAGCAGGCGCGGATATAGAAGCAAAAGATAATAAAGATATGACCACAAATATGCAGGCTTCTGCAAAAGGTCAAACAAAAGTAGTTGAGTTTCTTTTGAAAAATGGGGCTGATATAGCAGCAAGAGACGGTCAAAAAAGAACGGCTCTAATGCACGCCGCAGCAAGTGGTCAGCTAGAGGCTGTAAAACTTCTACTTTCTTTGGGTGATAATATCAACGCTAGAGATGAACAGCAAAGAACTCCGCTTATGCACGCAGCAGCAAAAGGACAAACAGAAGTTATTGAATATCTTCTTTCAAAAGGTGCACAACAAACTGATATTGATGAAAAAGGGCAAACAGCACTTTTCAAGGCGTGTGAACAAAGTCATGTTGAATCAGTAAAATATCTTATTTCAAAAGGATCCAATCCAGAATTTAAAGATTATAATAATGCAAATCCTCTTTTATGCGCGTGTGCTAGGGGTGACGGGGCTATTGTCAATACACTTCTTCGTGAAAATGTAAAGCTTGAGGAAGTTGATAATAGCGGAAGAACAGCACTTATGGTAGCATCTTCAAAAGGACATGCCGATATTGCAAAAGCTCTTTTAAGCGCAGGAGCAAACATAGAGGCAAAAGATAAAAATCATAATACCGCACTTACACTTGCAACTCGTGAAAAACACTATAATATGGTTGCAGTTCTTACAAGTTATGGAGCAGATGTAAATGCTTCTTATAAAGGCGGTAATTCTTTAATTTCTGCAATAGCCGAATGTAACGCAGAAGCAGTTAAGGCACTTGTCGAGAGTGGAGTAGACTTTCAAACAAAAGATTCACATGGAAAAACTCCACTTATGCTTGCATTTGAATGTAAAACACTTGATGTTGCAAAGGTTTTGCTTGATGCTGGGGCGGATATCGAAGTAAAAAGCCCGCAAGGCTCTACGGCACTTATTCAGTGTGCTACTCGAGGAAAAACAGAAGCTGTAAAACTCCTTCTTGAAAAAGGCGCGAATATAGAAGCAAAAGACTATTTAGGTGCAACGCCTCTTTATTGCGCAGCCGCTTATTCTCATCACGATACTGTAAATCTATTACTTTCTAAGGGCGCAAATATAGAAGCAAGTGATAAAAATGGTAGAACTCCTCTTATGTGCGCAGCTGTTCAACGTTCTACAGAATCACTTCTATTACTTCTTGATGCAGGTGCAAATGTTGAAGCTACTGATAAAAGAAATGCAACTGCTTTGATGTATGCCTCACTAAAAGGTGAATCAGAGGCAACAAGAATACTTCTTGAGCGTTCTCCAAAGAAAGAAAAAACCACAAATAAGTATGTAAGTCCTTTACATTACGCAGCTTTGAGTAATGATATCGAAACAATGAAAATTCTCATTGATGATGGTATCGGAGTAGATTTACGAGATAAAAATTTCAGAACTCCATTAATCTATGCAGCACGCCGTCAGCATTTAAGAGCAATGTCATTACTGATTGAAAAAGGGGCTGATGTTGACCTTATTGACGATACTATCGGCACAGCACTTATGCGTGCCTCTATAAAAGCAGAACTTTCTGTTATGGAATTATTACTTGAGGCAGCAGCTGATCCAAACGTTATTAATCAGAGTGGAGCAACAGCTTTAATGTTTGCAGCAGAAAATGGAAATCTTGATGGAATTCAAATGCTTTTAAATTATGGAGCACAGATAAATCAAGTTGATCGAAAAAAACAAAGTCCACTTATGTATGCAGTTCTCGCGGGGAATGCTTCAGCAGTAAAATACTTGTTAAGTCATGGCGCACAAACAGAATTATATGATATAGAAGGAAAAACAGCTCTTCAATATGCAATAGATGAAAAAAATCAGCATATAGTAGAGATTTTTAAGTTTTTTGAAGAAAAAGGCAGAACTCCTACAAAAAGTGAAATTCCGCATCCACGTATGATAAAGAAACTTAAGAAAGGGCGTGAGCGAAGCAATAATTCCATAATTTCAACAACAAGAAGAAAACTAAATGGCAAAGTTGAAGTAAAAGAAAGTAATGAATATGAAAGTAAAGAATTTTTTGGAGTTACATCTTTCAAGAAAATTTTAAAAAAAATGTCAAGATTATTAGATGCATTTGCGCCAAAGTCTTCCGCTAAACCACTAGACAATAAAGTGGATAACAAAGAAAATAAAGATGAAAAATCAGGAGAAAATCAACATAAAACAATTTCATTTTCACTTGATGATGTATCTGTAGATAAGTATACAAAAAATCAAACTTCACAAAAGGTAAAAGAAGAAACACAAAAGAAAATTGTTGAACAAGTTGAGAAAAATACTCAGACAAAACAGGAAACTGAAAAAGAAGAAAAACCAAAAGTAGAAGAGAAAAAAGATTCTATTTTAGAGGTAATAACAAATTTCTATAGTAAAGTTTTCTTGAAAAATTCTTACTTAACTCCAAATATTCCAGCTAAAAAGCTATCACACTTGATGAAAACTATGGATTGCAAGCAATTTGCCAGTAATAAAGTTTACTGCATTGTAGATAAATCTTTTCTCGGCTTAGCAGATTCTGGGTTTTTATTTACAGATAAATCCTTCTTCTATAAGGAAAAGTTCAAGAAATCTTTAGAAGTTAATTATAAAGAAATAGCATCAGCGAACTATAAGAAAAGATTAAGTTATAGTGACCCTGTTGAGGCTGTTATAATCGAAACTGAAGAAGATACTCTTATAATCAAAAATACACCGGAGCTAGACTTACGAAATTTTGCAGAACTTGTTAAAAATTTGCATAATAAGCTGACTACTGAAAAATAAAATATGAAATCTGAACCCTTCAGTGCATACTGAATTGATAATTAGCTTAGGTTTTGTCTTCCATCATTTTTCAAATATATATTACTTCATTGAAATAATTCCCCTATTGTTTCACACACTAAACCCCTCAGTGTAGCTCAAAAGGCTACACTGGGGGCTTTTTGTTTTAAACCAATAAATTAGGAGATAGATATGCAAGAATATCAATCGCACGATATTACAAAATTGGCTAAGGCTTTGCTCAATGTACAAAAAGGACTTCAACCTGCAGCGAAGGACTCAGTAAATCCTTTCGTAAAAAATAGATATGCAAGTCTGAACAGCGTGATGGATGTGTGCCGTGAACCATTGCTCTCAAACGGAATTTGGCTGTGCCAGTATCCAGTTCCAGCTGAAAGCACCCCTCTAGAGAATACCCCACAAGCGTATTCATTAGGGCTGGTTACAAAGTTGACACATGCAGAATCAGGGCAGTGGCAGTCATCGTTGACGGTCATACCACTTTCAAAGGCAGATCCTCAATCTATGGGGTCAGCTATGAGTTATGCTCGAAGATACGCGCTATCAGCGATGTTAGGAATTGTCACGGAGGAAGATACTGACGGTATGTCGGGTAACTATCAACAAAATCAGGGTGCTCAAAATGGCAGAAACAGCAAAAACTCTCAATCTCAACAGAAAGCTACCTCTAATCGAAAAAGCGGTCATTCCGACTCAAACATCGAAAACAAAAATCTAAAGGCTCAAAATGGCTTCTATGAAGATGGCAAAAATGGCGCAAATTCTGATTGTCAGCTACAAATTCCAATACTAAGTGGTGTGGTCTACGATAGTTTTGACGGTCAAGGCGAGAAAGGAAATCGGCGAGAAGTCATCACGGCGACAGGTAACACAATTCCGTATAAAGATGAACTTATAAAGTCAGGCTTTAAGTGGAACCCAAACAAGAAGGTATGGTGGAAATATGCCTAAGCTTGAGTTGAAATGTATTCGCGTAAAGCTTTGTTAATAGCTGTCTGATATTGTTTATTATTGTGTTTAAACCAAGCAACAATATCTGCATCTAAACGCAATGTGACAGGTTGTTTTATTGGACGATAGAATCTACCTCTTTCAGAGTTTGTGAACTCAATTTCAGGAATATCTGAAAGGTCAATTTCACTTTCTGAAAGCGCATCTAAAGATTTTAGCTGCTCTTCAATAGAAGGTATTTTTATATCAATATTATTGGAATTGTTCATAAAGTCTCCTTTCATGCTTTGTTGCTTTTCTAGCTGATATAATCCGAATAACTTCTTCATCGTCAACTGTTCTGTAGGTGTGCACAACTAAGGCTAACAGCTGATTTTGTATCATTCCCAAAGTATGCCAACGCTCTTCATTGTCCGCAACTCTATCAAATTGGGTGCGATGAAGAGGGTCGTCAAAAGCCAATTTAGCAAGTTCAAAACTGATTTTGTGCTTTACATAATTAATTTTGTTCTTGTTTTCGTCCCATTCGTATTTCATATAAATATTGTACGTACAATTTTGTACATAGTCAAGAGGTAAATTAAACAAAAGGAAATCAAATGAACCAAGATAAAAAGCTCTTGAGCCTCATCGCTCACGGGTTACAATCGTACTCAGAAAGCCAAACAATCTCACAGCTTGGAGATCGAAGTCAATATATTGGAATGTCCGATATTGCTTTGATGTCGGAGTGTACAAGATTGGCAGTCTTGCGGAAACGTAACCCACTCAACTCAAGGACTGTAACTCTTCAAAATTATGAAGAAATCCTCAAGAAACAACTCACTCTACAACGGGGGCATTGGTTAGAGGAATGAATCTCAAATGCTCTGTACGCAAACGGATTTCATCTTATTCCACAGTTAGAAATTGAAGTGCAAGTACCTAATAATATCCCACTAAAAATACATTTAGATTTTGTTCTTGTGGGTGAAAATATTATCAGAATTTTAGAGCTGAAATCAAACGAGAAGTTACCATCTCAAGCACAAAAGAGTCATGAGCTTCAAGTCCGTGGTCAGGTGGTACAGCTCCTTTCCATGCGTAGGCTTTATTGAGAAATTCCTTGAGACTATTGATAATGCAGATGAAACTGATTTAGAATATAGATTAGTCCGAGTTGGTGAAGAAGTAGCTGATATAGTTGAAGAAGGTGACTATTACGATAATCCTTTCTCGGCTTGCTCAACTCAAGGCGTTTCATTCGATTTTACATGCCCATACATAGAAACAAAAGAAAATAAATAAGGATTACATATGAATACACAATTTACAAGAAAACAATTTGATGCAGGTATGGTTTTCAGTGGAAAATCAAGTGGTACACAAGTTTGGGGATTTGCTGAGAAATCAGAGTTTACACCAACGATAGACAGCAACTATCAATTTCACGATACCAGTCGAGATGTTGTCGTGTGGTTTTTGATGGAAAAAGCAGAGCCTTTATATTTATACGGCCCTACAGGTTGTGGAAAAAGTAGTCTTGTTAGGCAGTTAGCTGCAAGGTTGAATTTTCCAGTCTTTGAGATTACAGGGCATGAGCGACTGGAGATATCAGACCTCATCGGTCATCTCACAGTCAAGGACGGAAACATGAAGTTTGAAGATGGTCCACTTACCAAAGCTATGCGGGTAGGTGGACTTTTTCAATTTAATGAACTTGACTTGTGCTCTCCCGCAACGCTTGCAGGGCTGAACACGATTCTTGATGGCTCGCCGCTCTGCATTCCTGAGAATGGCGGTGAACTTATTCAAC
>CAYJOR010000082.1:0-9614 GCA_964371865.1 uncultured Desulfovibrionaceae bacterium
GTATCGAAACCTGCTTTTCGCTTACGGTATGTTTTGCCATCTTTACTCTTGAAGACGGCTTTACCACTTTTTTGCAAGTGCTTCCTGAATGATTTCATACTTTAGCTGAGTTTCTGCATACATTTTTTTGAGGCGAGCATTTTCCTTCTCAAGCTCTTTCATGCGGTTGACAAGAGAAATATCCATTCCTCCGTATTTTGAACGCCATTTATAGAAAGTAGCCTTACTCATGCCATGTTCTCTACATAATTCAGTTACTGGGATGCCGCTATCTGCCTGTTTTAAAATTGATAAAATCTGACTGTCTGTAAATTTAGCATTTTTCATCGAAAATCTTCTGATAAATCTATATCAAATTTTCTACTGAAATGCACAACTTTTTTCTGGGAGCATTACCTAATGATAATGCAAAATGTGAAAAGAGTAGAGCAGAATTAATTATTAATTATTCAGGCATTGATAGAAGTGCAATACAGAAGGTTGTGAGAATTTTATCTAAGGTATGCTTTTAAATCTCTTCTAGTTAAGTGTTTTCCTAAACAGTATTGTAGATGCTAAAATACCAATAATTCCAATGAGAAAAAGCGGTAGCAGTAAATGCTGAACTTCAAGAAAACCTGAACCCTCAAGAAAAATTCTCTGCGTAAGCTCAACACCGTACCTGATAGGATTTACAAGCGTAAGAGCTTGTAATATTTGGGGCATTGAACTTATGGGAGTAAAAAGTCCTGAAAGTAGAATCATAGGCATTATACATGTAAAGGAATAAAGTAAAGCTTGTTGCATATTTGCAGAAAAAACTGAAATACAAAGCCCAAGCCCGATAACCGCAAAGTTCAGAAAAAATAAACTCAGATATAAAAGAAAGTATGAACCCGCAAAAGGAATACTGAACCAAAATTTAGCCACACACAAAACAATGGTTGACTGCACAATTCCCACGCACATTGGCGGAATTGCCTTGCCTATAAGAATGGTAATAGGTGAGAGGGGGCTTACAAGAAGTTGATCGAAAGTGCCTTGTTCTTTCTCAATTGCTAGGCTGTGGCTAGATAAAATAATGATTTGCAATACCGCTAATAAAGCAATCATTCCTGCTAAAACATTCCAACGAGTTTCAAGATTTGGGTTAAACCATGCCCGTGATGAAAGAGTAATCGGTTGAAAATTTATGCCGTTTTTTTCTAAAATATCTTTGTTGAATTCTTCAATCATCCTTGTTGCATAAGCCATTGCAGTGCCTGAAACATTGCTGTTTCTGCCATCTACAATAACTTGTACTTCGGCTGTTTGTTGCATATTTATTTTCTTTTGGAAATCTTCTTTGATATTTAGAATAAGAAGAGCTTCCTTATTATCTAAAGTTTCTGCAAACTGTAGCGGACTTTCAAGAAAACCTCGCTTTACAAAAACTGAAGAGCCCTCAAAGCGTGAGATTAAATCACGTGAAGCATTTGAATTATCATTATCTAAGATGTAGTAATCTATATTATTTAAATCAAAGGTTGCAACATAGCCGAAAATTAGAGTTTGCATAAGAATAGGCATAATAAGAACTATTCGATTCTTTTTATTTTTCAGCATGATAAGCAATTCTTTTTTTATAAGCACTAAGAGTGTAGAGAGCTTTTCCATGCAGTCACCTATTCCAAAGATTTTTTTACTTTTATACGTAATATATTGAAAAGAAAGCTAATATATATAATCATAATTCCAAGGTCTTTAATAAGAAGCTTTGGTACATCGCCAACAAGGAAAAGAGTTTGTAAGATACTGACAAACCAAGTTGAAGGAAATATGTGTGCGATATAATAGGCAATTGTCGGGGCGCTGTTTAAATCAAAGATAAATCCAGAAAGCATAACTACCGGCAAAAAACTAACAATAAGCACAATTTGACTTGCTAAAAATTGACTTTTTACAATTGCAGAAATAAGAAGACCTATTCCAAGCGAAATAACCAAATAAATTGAGGAGCTAAGAATGATAAGAAAGATTGAACCACGCATGGGCACTTGAAAAATAAATGCTGCCGCAAGAAGGCAAAGCGCAAGACCGCAAAGCCCAAGAAGAAAATAAGGTATTGTCTTTCCAAGGATAAATTCTTCCTTTGTTATAGGAGTTGCGATAAGAGCCTCATACGTGCCACGCTCCCACTCCCGCGCAATAACAAGAGATGTAAGCATGCTTCCAATCAGGGTCATAATAAGCACAGTAACACCCGGAATAAGAAAAAACTTGCTCTCTTGCTCGCTATTATACCAAATTCGTCCAACAACACTTGCTTGCCCTACATCGATATCTTGGAAACTTGGTATAAAACTTGTTGTCCCCAATCTTTTATATGCCCATTGTGTGATGGCATTTTCAAGATAAA
Organism: uncultured Desulfovibrionaceae bacterium; assembly: GCA_964371865.1. GTDB lineage: Bacteria > Desulfobacterota > Desulfovibrionia > Desulfovibrionales > Desulfovibrionaceae > CAYJAZ01. The sequence goes on from CAYJOR010000082.1 coordinate 2,378, forward strand.
TCTGCGTTATTTTTGCGGTGTTGGAATCTCGCCCATTCACAATAATTTGAATGTTTTCCAAACCTTCGGCTGATTCCTTGGTACTTCTTCGTACTATTGCCTTTGTTTCAGCATTTTTCATAAGAATTTCAGCTTCTTGATAAGAATAAACAAGCCTAGGTTCAAAATATGGCGAGAAAGAAAGATGATTATATAAATCTCGTGTGAGAGAAGAGGAATTGTCATTTACAATGACCATAGGCACAAGCTTAACATCGAGCGATAAGCCATAGCCAAAAAGTAAAAGAAGAATCATAGGGAGTATTATTCCGAGTGTGAGTGTGCTTTTATCTCTAAACATTTGCTTTGCTTCTTTTTTTATCAAAGCTTTTGCGCGTGCTTTTGAAAAAGAGCTGTTACGATTTGACATTCTACACCTCTTTTTCTTTGATTTTTGCGCTATCACGTGCATTTTCTACGATTTTAATAAAGGCTGTTTCCATAGTGATAGGCGTAGTTTGCGAAGATAATTTATTTGAATTTTTAGATACTTGCATTCTAATTTCTTGCGGTTTTCCAATGGCAAGCATACGCCCTTTATCTTGAATAAGTACACGATCGCAGTATTCGGCTTCCTCCATAAAGTGAGTGGTAACGATGATAGTAACATTTTTTTCAGAAAGCTTTGATATTCTTTGCCAAAATTCACGTCTTGCTATGGGGTCAGCACCACTTGTTGCCTCGTCTAAAAAGAGGATTGAGGGTTCGTGCAGAAGTCCTACAGCCATGGCAAGCCTTTGCTTATAACCTCCTGGGAGGTTTTCCGTTTTTGTTTTGAGGTATTTTTCAAGGCGGAATTCTTCTATAACTTCTTTTATTCTTTTTTTCTTGTAACTTCTTGATAATCCATAAATTCCTGCGAAAAATTCAAGGTTTTCCATTGTCGATAAAGTTCCATAAAGTGAAAATTTTTGCGCTACATAGCCTATATGCTTTCTTGCCTCTGTAGCGACTTTATTGACGTTAATCCCATCTACAAAAAGTTCACCCTTGCTTGAGGGTAATAGTCCGCAAAGCATACGAAATGTAGTGGTTTTTCCTGCTCCGTTCGGCCCGAGCAAACCGAAAACTTCGCCTCTTTTCACACTGAAACTTACATTGTCAACAGCTATGAAATCGCCAAAAAAACGAGAGACATTTTCAGCTTTTATAATGTATTTATCGCTATTGTGGATATCTGCTTCTTTATAATTCTGTTGAAAATCTACACTTTTTTTTGTTTCTTCAAAAGGCTCATCTTGGATTGTTAGTTTCTTTTCTTCAATTTGTTTTGACTTTTTGTATTCTTTTAACAACAACATAAAGCTATCTTCTAAATTTTCTTTAGTTTCAATAATTTCAATATCTTTGATAAGAGATACAAGCTTATTTCTTGCTTGATTATCCAAATTTCTATGAACAAAACGCACATAATCACCTTGAGGAAGAGCGTCTATCATGCCTTCCATATCTAAGAGGTGAGATTGAACTTTTCGTGCAGAAACAGAGGGGGGGAGTTTGGCTAAATAGTTCATTTTTTTAGATTTTTCTATAATATCTTTTGGCTTTGCGTAGGCTAAAGTTTTGCCCTCAAAGAGTAGGAGAACAGAATCGCACTTTTCCGCCTCATCAAGATAAGAAGTGCTGACAATGAGCGACATCTCTGATTTTTTATTCTGTTTTTCGACGATTTCCCAAAGTTCACGACGTGAAAGAGGGTCAACCCCAACAGTAGGTTCGTCAAGCAAAAGAAGTTTTGGCGATGAAAGAAGTGTGCAGATAAGACCTAATTTTTGCTTCATACCGCCCGATAATTTTCCCGCAAGTCTGTTTGTAAATGGCGACATAGCACACATTTCTAAAAGTTCATTATATTTTTCTTTTCGCTTATTGTAGGGAATTGATTTTAAATCTGCGTACAAATCAAGATTTTCTTGAACGGTTAAATCTTCATAAAGTCCAAATTTTTGTGGCATATAGGCGATGTGAGAATTTAAATCGAGATTTTTATCATCATACGAAAGCCCATCGAACACAAGTCTTCCTTCATTTACATTTAGCAGACGAGCAACAATACGCAAAAAAGTCGTTTTTCCTGCTCCGTCAGGTCCAACCAGTGCGGTAATTTCTCCTTTTTTTACTTGCAGTGAGAGCTTATCAAGTGCCAATACATCATCTTCGCCCTTTAGAGTTGATGTGAATATTTTTGATACTTCATAAGCAGAGAACAGAAAATCGTTTTTTTCCGAACTTGATTTGTTTATTCTGTTTTCTTGTGAAGAAATATCCATACAAGACTCTTAATTTATTAGTATTTTACTTGTAAAGCTCAACAGTTACAGGCATTCCGAGGCGAAGAATATTCTCTTTGTCTTCAAGATAAAATCGAACCTCATAGACTAAAGCTGTACGAAGTTCAGCGGTTTCCACTTGTTTTGGAGTAAACTCAGCCACGGAAGAAATAAAACCTAATGTAGCTTGCAGTGGATTATTAGGGAAAGAATCTGTATAAATATCTGCTTTCATTCCGATATTTAAACGCCCAAGCTGTGGTTCCGAAATATAAGCACGCACCCACTTTGGCGATAAAACAGCCAATGAAAAAATTGCTTTTTGCGGAGTGGCAATGTCGCCAACTTCCAGTAATCGCCTATTGACAACGGAATCTACAGGCGACTTTAGGCTTGCCTCATCTAATTGAGTATAGAGTGAGTTGAGAAAACTTTCTGCCTCTTTCATTAGGGCGTAGACTTGTGCTATATCTTCTTTTCTTGGGCCTATTTTTGCAAGTTCAAGATTCTTTTCCTCTAATTCAAGATTCGCATTTGTAACATATACTTGCTGCAGAGCCTGTTCATAATCAGCCTTACTTACGGCATTTCTTTCATACAATTCTTTTGCGCGCTTATACTGACTATTTGCGAAATCTGCTTGAGCTTTAGTAGCTTCTACAGCGGCCTTTGCTTGAGTTATTTCTTCGGGGCGAGTGCCATTTTTAAGCTTTTCATAATTTGCTTTTGCGGCTTCAAGCTTTGCTTTTGCAATATCTATATTATTTTCAAGTCTATTTGTATGCAATTTTGCAAGAATTTGCCCCTTACTGACCTTATCACCCTCTTGCACGTAGATTTCGCTCACACGTTCAGAATCCAGAAAAGCAAGTTCAATTTCATTATAGTCCACATTGCCGTATAATAGCTTTTCGGGAGTTATTTTATTCGTATAAAACTTATAGATGGCAAAAGCAGTGCCAAAAAGAATAAGTAGGATAATTATTCTTAGCATAAATGAAGGAGTTTTTCTTTCTACTTTCATAATTTCTTCTCTCTTTTTTGCCGTGTATGTTCAGTTCAAGTTTATACTTTTGCAAATTTTTCATGGGGATATGATGCTTGCTCATTATTAATTTGTCAAGGTTGAAATGGAGAATTAAATGAAAATATCTTTAGAGAGTGCCGATACAAGTGTCATTTTACTGGATTGTCAACATTATAATAAGACTACTAGGTGTGTTTCTAAATTAAGTGATTTTGTATTTTTGACAAGGAAAAGTGATCCTGCAACAAACAACAAAGGCAATTAATGACAGCATGGAGCAATCAGCACCCCGCCACTCAAGACGAATGCGAGGGTAATGCTCCCACAGTCAGATTTTATCAATTTTGAAACAGGCAGATAGCGGTATCCCAGTAACTGAATTATGTAGAGAGCACGGCATGAGCAAGGCTACTCTCTATAAGTGGCGTTCAAAATATGGAGGAATGGACATTTCCCTTATGAACCGCATGAAAGAGCTTGAGAAAGAAAATGCTCGCCTTAAAAAAATGTATGCAGAAACTCCGCTAAAGTGTGAAATCATTCAGGAAGCACTTGAAAAAAAGTGGTAAAGCCGTCTTCAAGAGTAAAGATGGCAAAATATATCGTAAACGAAAAGCACGTTTCTATACGTTTGGCTTGTGAGTTTCTTGATAAATCGTCATCATCAAATTCTCCTCCTCCACAAAGAGAAATACCATCAACTTCTCCTTTAAAGTTGGAGTCTTATATAAATATGGTCAGAATTATTTGGGAGGAACAACTGAAACCCTAATACTTAAAATAAGACCTCTGCATAATTACTGAACACCTTATTGAGAAAAGCTAATAATTTTCTTTTTACTTTAGGGTATGTTTCTAACTTATTGATATTCCACTAAATGGTTTTTAAGGAAGGGGGAGAACTCGAGAGGGGGAAACACCGTTTTTGACTCAAAAACGTGGTTTCCCTCTCTCGAAAATAATTATGCAGAGCTCTTAAAATTGTAGCTGTTACAGACTATGTAACGGTGAGAGAGATTACTATAAATAGAGGAAATGCAAAATGGAGAATGCGCACGCTTGGTTCTACTGTTGGATCATCGGGATTATTTGATGTTGTTACAGTCCCTAAGGAATTAAAGTTTGGTGAAAATATAGAAATCATACCGAGTGGTGACCCATTAGAAATTGCAATTTCAACAGATTTAGGTGAGTGGATTTTTACATTTTAATAAAGGAAAATATACGAGAATAAATCCGTTAGGGGAATCCCCCTAACGGATTACTTATTTAGTTTATGTATGTTTTTATGCACTGCACTTCATAAAAAATCACTTTTCATTGAAAATCCCACAAAATTTTTGAATTTAGAAACATACCCTAACAGTATTGAAACACTGCTTGCTTGTAGAAATTGACAAAGGAAATTAAAAATGTAAAATGTGTCAAATATCTTCTTTGTAGGGGGCAGCATGTCTACATCAAGTTTTCATGGTAATATCTCTGAGCATGTTTTGTCAGGAAGAAGCCCTGTAATAGTCAAAGGTATATCGATTTATACCGAAAGAATAGGGAATGCTTCTAAAGCTTATTTTGAAGATACTATCCCTAAGCTGTTACAAATTCTTCCTGAATCAGAAATAGAAAATTTGCAGAGCGCAACTTACTGCCATGATAAATTACAAACTGGAATACTCCGATACCCTGTATTATCAAAAGAAGAAAAAGAAATGACAGATAGAACAGGTAGATTTCGAGCATATAGTCAGCAAATTGCGGGCTATTGGGTTTCAGCCCAATGGAATGAGGCAAACTTGAAATCTTGGAAAAATTATTTAATTCGTATTTTAAGTGAGTTGGCATAAGCCGAATACACATAAATGATAAGGATGTGCTACGTCATTTGCTCTAACAAAAATGCAAAATCTCCTAATTTAGAAACACACCCTAACGAAGGAATAAAGATAAACTCTATGACTTTTCTAAAATCTCTTGGAATGAAAATATTGGGAGTAACAATTTGTGCATATGCCGGCTATTTCGTATGGCATAATTATGGACCTGCCAGTACAATGATACTGGCGACAATTATGTATGGGATAGGATGTGTTATATATGCATTTTCCTCCGCAAGTACCTATAATAAAATATGCTCCTCCGCAAAACTGGTCGCAAACCCCAATAGGGTGAGTATTGAAGAACTTTATGAAGTTTTTAAAGATATGGACTCCAGCATGGGTAAACCATGGCTTGGAAAGATTAAAGCTATTCCGGGTAAGTGTTTGATGTTTGGATCAAATATAAACGGTAATATTCTTTACATAAGGAAAGTTTTTGGTTATTTTTTTATTCACACGGGGCTACTTACCTACTTCGTTGACACTCCTGAAAATAGAGAACAGCTCAAAATAATAAATAAAGAACGGAACAAAACAAAAAGCAGAGAAAAGCACACGCTAAAGAATTTAGATAGCAAAGAAGGTATGATTTGTTATTCATTGTTAAATCAAACCTTCCTCGAAAATTTAGCCGATGTTTTTAAGGTATATCTGCAAAAAAATGAAATTATTCCTTTCCCCAGTAAGAAGAATATCGGAAGGCTGTATCAATTTGATGAAGCATTCAAGCTTACCGGACAAAAATTCTTTCTTCTTGATATGAAAAAGAAACCTTTGTATGTCATAGAAAGTTCTTTTCCTCTTATAAATTTTTCTGTGCAAGAGTATAGTACAAAAAAAGAAGTTCTCTCCATGCAGAAAAAAGTTTTTGCGTTTATGTCTACCTATACATTTATGCTTGATGGCGAAGAATATGGAGTTTTTAAACAAAGATTTAATCTTATACGTGATACCTTTGAAATGGATACAAAAGATGGCAAGTTGATTATGTATAATCTCAGTGATAAGCTTGGTACAAATTACATTGTAAAAGTGGATGGTGTGGCTATAGGCTCTATTGCAGACCGTTTTGAGCTTACAGCGCGTAATGTTGTTTTTGATAATTTTGCAATACACGTGCGAGATGATAAATATACAGCCTTACTGGCCGGGCTTAGCGTTATGGCTGTACGCGAAAAAGCACGTGACAAATCAGGATCCCTTTTATAGTGCGTTTACTTGTGTCGGATTTGCTCACATTTGCATTTCAAACGCTCCAAAATCCCTTGTAAAATAAACTTTGCAGGGGTATTGTTTTATATTTAAAATGTGAACACTCGCTAGGTTTATCAGCTAGAGAGTGTTTTTTTATTACGGGTTTAGCCAGTTCAAAAATATATCCGTGAACAAGAAAAGCACGATATAGCAATGGATAAATTGAGTGTCAAAGAATATCAAGACCCGTTTACGGGTTAGCAGGTATTAAAAATACCCATTGATGGGTAGCAAAAGTGGCAACGACATAGGACTTGAGCTTGCGAAAGAGCGTCTTGAGGCGCAGTCGGTAACAGCCCCTTATAGGGGCGAGCAAACCACCCCTTGAAGGGGTGGCCATGAATTTTTGCATTTTTTGATATAAGTTGGAGATTATTTCAGCTTGGTAATATATAGGTGAAAAAAATAACTTTACAATCGAGTATGTATATCTTGATTATTTCTTGTTTTTTTTCTCAAATTTAGCTGTGTCAAAAATCCTCAAATTTTCTCTTTATTATTGAAATTCTTGACAAAAAATATATTTTATTATATTGTATTTTTGTATTAGAATATTTTATAGCCCTAGCATTTTTGATTTATACATTCTCTTATTTATATTATATAGTTGGAGTTCACTATGCAAAGTAAAAACGCAGTTGGAAATTTGATTAATCGTTATAGGGCAGTTTTGAAAAAATGTAATCTTTTAAACACTTTCGGTTCTTTAGCTATGGCTTCTGCTTTAGTTTTAGGCAGTGCTGGCTTTGCACAAGCATTAACGCCAAGCC
>CAYJOR010000083.1:0-9536 GCA_964371865.1 uncultured Desulfovibrionaceae bacterium
CCCGCGACGTCAACCTTGGCAAGGTTGCACTCTACCGCTGAGTTACTCCCGCACAATCAAAAAATATAAAAATGGAGGCGGCATCCAGATTTGAACTGGAGAATAAAGGTTTTGCAGACCTCTGCCTTACCGCTTGGCTATGCCGCCATTTATGAAACTATGCGTTTTTCAAATTGGAGCGGGAGACGGGATTTGAACCCGCGACGTCAACCTTGGCAAGGTTGCACTCTACCGCTGAGTTACTCCCGCTCAACGCAGAAAGATAATTAGCGAATCTTTAAACAAATGTCAACAAAAAAATGCAAAAAATTTAAACTTTTTTTATATCTTTGATTTTTCAATCTTTTTTCTTGCATGATTTTTGCTTTGGTGATATCTCATATTTACTGATATAAAGCGCAAAATGAGGAAATTATGAAGCATTCCAATCTGTTTATAACTGTTTTTGACGCCTTACCTTCTCAATATCAAAATTGCCCTATTATTTATGCCGAGGGTTCATACTTCAACCAAAGTCTTCCAAAAGAGATAGATTTTGTTTATATCGTCATTGAAAATAAAGCCGAACTCAAAAGAACTCTCACCGGAATTTATTTTGAAATTTGCGAAATATTTGAAACTCCTAAAGGGGCTGATATTATTTCAACTCAATCTTTACCTATAATTTTCAATCATGAATCTTTCTACGGAAAAAAAATTGACACCAAAACTCCTATGATTTTTGCTTGTCTTAAAGAGCACCTTTCTTCTGCTATAAGATATTGCTATCCAAAATATAAGCCCTTTCTTCGCGCTTCATGCGAAATTATTGATGGCAGAAAGACTCACTCTATTCCTCAAGAATTCGATTATAATTATCCAAACTCTCCTCTGCAAGATATCGAACTTATTAATTATTATACTATTCTTAAAGATGAACAATTTGCATACATTAAAGAACTAGACAGAATTAGATTTCTACATAAATCTTTACAGAATTACGCAAATCTTCATACAGAACTCGGTATACAATATAGATACGAAAATAAAATAGAATATTGGCACTGTAGAGAATATGCCCCTGATGCAACAGAACTTTATATCGTTTATGATGCTGATAACCAAGGTAATTGGAAAAGCTTCAAATACGAACCGGAAGAAAATGGATTTTGGTCTGTAAAAGTTCCTTATGATTGTTTTTTCCATGGAATGTTTCACGAAATACACTTATATGGCAAATACCTAGAAGGAAAACAAATCCGAGTTCCGGCCTTTGCAAACTGGGTAGAACAAAATAAAGATAACGAAAATCAATGGTGTGCAAGATTTTGGCACGTTGAAAATGTTTACAGATTTAAACACCCTCATCAAAGTCATGAAAATCCAATAATATACGAAGCCCATGTCGGAATTGCTAAACATAACTTAGATGAAGATTCACAGACTGAAAGAGGTTTCGGTTCTTACAAATATTTTACAAACACACTCCTTCCCAAAATCAAAGAAGCCGGATTTAATACAATACAACTAATGGGAATACCTGAACATCCACTTTATAAATCTTTTGGCTATCAGGTAAGCTCTTACTTTGCTCCATCTCATAGATTCGGTACTCTTAATGAATTCAAAGAACTTGTTGATACTGCGCATGGCATGGGAATTTCAATACTTCTTGATATAGTACACAGCCATTCTACTCCAAACACAGAACAAGGTCTTGTGCAGTACGACACCGGTGACTATCTCTTTTGCTCCGACAGAAAAACTCAATGGGGAACAACTTTCTTCGACTATAGTAAAGAAATAACTCGAAAATTTCTTTTATCAAATTGCCGTTATTGGATGGAAGAGTTCAATATAGATGGCTTCAGATTCGATGCCGTTGGTAGTATGATATTTAATGACGAAGGATTTTCTGACGATTTTTCTCATGTAAACGCTTGTTTTTACACAAATGATAGCCAACCACGCCGCAACAAAAACGGTATTCTTTATCTACAGTTAGCAAATACACTCATACATGAAATTTACGAGCAATCTATTACAATTGCAGAAGAATTTAGTGGTACACCCGGAATAACTTCTCCTTGTGATATGGCAGGGCTTGGCTTTGACTATCGTTTTGCTATGGGAATTCCGGATTTGTGGGCTAAATATATTGAAGATCCGCTTCCAATGGGAAAAATTTGGCATGAGTGTACCAATCATCGCTCATACGACAAAACAATATCTTATGTTGAATGTCACGACCAGTGCATTAATGGTGAAGACGCAATGATTTGGCGTATCATAGGTGATGATATGTATTTTCACATGTCACCCTTTAATGAGAGTTGGAACGTTTCTCGTGGAGTAGCTCTTACTAAATTAATGAAATTAGTAGTTTTTATGTCTGCGGATAAAGGCTATATGTCCTTTATGGGAAATGAATTTGGGCACCCTGAATGGATAGATGCAGACGTGAATCCTTATCGTCAATGGCATCTTGTAGAAGATTCATTACTTCATTACGCCGGCATTGCTCTATTTAATAAAGATATGTTTGCGCTTGAGGATAAAAAATTATTTACTCAAATACCACGCTTACTTTATATACACGAAGAAAGTAGAATTATTTGCTTTGAAAGAAATAATTTGCTTTGTGCTCTAAGTTTTCATGAAACAGAAGCAGCAAGAGTAAAGTTCTCTTTACCTGCCGGAAAATATCGTGAAATTTTTTCCTCTGATGAGATTAAGTATTCTGGGCACGCCAACCTAACGACAGCTGACTCTCTTGAGCATTTCACCTCTGCAAGTTCAGGTACGTATGAGCAAGAAATTGAAATTTATCTTCCTCCTCTCACAGCCCTAATACTAAGAAAGGAATAATTATTTATTTGACATCTTAAAGATTGTTCTATAAGGTTTCCTCACACAAGTAAAATGACTTTTTTACTTTGTGCACTCATAAAAATAGTTAATGATATAAAATCTCAATCTATTATCATCGCATTGGCAGAATAACTTTTTTGTTTAGTCATGTAGTCTATGCTACACTCCTTACACAAAAAATTTCCTCTTCCTTGCTCTGTCATAAAAACTTGAACATTTTTATTGTGTTATCTATTTTTAAGAACACTCTAACAAAATTAACATTTGAGGTTATAAAGATGGGATTTTTAGATAAAGTATTTTCACAAGTTACACAAAGCAACCAACCTACAGTACAAGCTGGCTTCGTTCAACTTTGCGTTGCAGCATCTGGTGCTGATGGCGTTATTGATAACGATGAATGGGGCGCAATCATTGGTTACGTTTCACGTTTAAAAATGTTTGCTGAAATGAAAGATTCTGAAATAAGCAAACTTTTCCAAAAAGCTATTGGTATCTTAGAGAAAAAAGGTGCTGAAGCTCTTATTGAAGAAGCTGTAAGCCAAATCCCAGAAGAACTAAGAAATACTGCTTTTGCTTGCGTTTGTGATATCGTTCTTAGCGATGGCGAACTTGAATCAGACGAACAAGCTATCCTAGAAAAAGCTTTTGCTTTATTAGAAATCGAAGAAAAACAAGCTACTACTATTATGGAAGTTATGCTTATCAAAAACAAAATGTAATTTTTTAATAAGAAATTATTAAGAGATAATATTTTTTCTTTAAGATAAAATCTTCCTTTAAATTTATAAAAATAAGTTTAAAGGAAGATTTTTTTATCTATCTTTTTATATTTACTTGCTTTGCTCTTGCAACAACGAGATCTTTTTCATCTGCATTTTTAGTAACCACACTACCGGCGCCAACAAGCACAGAATCAGCAAGCTCAACAGGGGCAACAAGAGCTGTATTACTGCCTATAAAGCATTTCTTACCGATTTTTGTTAAGTGTTTGTTTACACCATCGTAGTTACAGGTAATTGTTCCTGCACCAATATTTGTTTTTTCGCCAATGTAAGCATCACCTATATATGTAAGATGATTTGCTTTTACCCCTTCTTCCAGAGTAGCTTTTTTTATTTCCACAAAGTTACCCACATGTACTTCTTTCTGTAAATTTGCTAGTGGGCGAAGTCTTGCAAAAGGCCCTATAGTACAAGATTCTGCAACTTGCGCTTTTTCGATATGAGAAAAAGAAGCTATACGAGTTTCATCACCTATCGCACTGTTTTTAATAACACAGTTTGACTCTACTACACAGTATTTCCCGATGGAGTTTTTTCCGTAAAATTCGCAATTTGCAAAAATTTCAGCACCTTCAGCAATTTCCGTATTCTGTGAAATTGTAATTGTTGCAGGATTATGAAGTATAACACCCTTTTGCATAAATTCTTCATTTCTTTTCTTTCTGAGGAGTTCTTCCGCGTAAGAAAGCTCTAATGGATTATTTGCACCAAGAAGTGAAAAGTCACGTCCTGCATTATAAGCAACAACTTTTTTATTATTTTGAATTCCAAGAGAAATTAAATCAGTGATATAATACTCGTTATTAGCATTGTTGTTGTTAAGTTTAGGTAAAAATTCTTTTGCAAATTCTGTTTTGAAGATGTAGAGTCCGGCATTAATTTCACCGGTTGCAGCCCCATAGAGAGCTTCATCATAATCTTTTGCTTCAACAATTGCTTTCGGTTCGCCTGACTTTGTTCTTACAACTCTGCCATATTTTGCAACATCATCAACCATGATAGTAGTGAATAATACATCAAATTCTTGCGTATAAGCACCACGGATAAGTTTTTCAATTAAATCCGGTGAAATAAGAGGAACATCGCCATTTACAACTAAAATATATTCTGCCGTAGCTTCAAGAAAAGCAGGAAGAGCAGAAGATAAGGCGTGCCCTGTACCAAGTAGTTCTTTTTGCTCAACAGTTTGATCAAAAGCGGCTTGAGAAATATTTTTTAGTTCGTCAAGTAAAAGTTCTTTTTTATATCCGACAAGAGTAAAAATCCTGTCATCTAAATGGGTTGATAAAGATTTATACACACAAGCAAGCATCGTGTCACCAAGCAGAGTCTGTAAAACTTTCGGACTTTTTGATGGCATTCTTGTGCCTTTACCAGCGGCTAAAATAAGAGCAAATACTTTATTATCCATAACTAATCCCTAAATATTGATTATAAATTTTTTGTTGCGATGAACATAATTAAAAGACCAATAACAAACATTGTAAGTGCAAATGAACGAAGTACTTCATCAGGCATTTCGCTAAGAGTCTCTAATAGTTTACGAATTGACGATGGAGAAAGTATCCATGGCATGGATTCAATAACAAAAGCAAGTCCTAGAGCTGTAAAAAACAGAGCAAAATTAAAACTAAAGTCCATAAATCCTCTCTCTCAAAGTGTTTCCTTGATTGGTATAACTCAAAGTTGAAACTGTCAATAAAAAAACTTGCCTTTTTAAGAAATTTATTAGAAACTGCGAAAGCAGATATCATTAAATATAAAAGGTGAAAATAGGGCTATAAAATGTCAGTCATTGAATTTACTAAAATATTTGCGCTCGAGCTACCAACAATTGAGAAAGCTCTAGCGCAACACTTTGAGCGTCTTCCCAAAGTCGTTCAACCGGCAGTTAAACATACAAGCAATGCCGGCGGTAAACGACTGCGCCCCTTACTCACCGTTCTTTGTGCTAAGATATTCGGAAAGGTAAATAATGAAATCTACAATCTTGCTGCAACTTTAGAGATGATTCACCTAGCATCTTTACTGCATGACGATGTAATTGATAATGCTCTTACTCGTAGAAATACTCCAACTGCACACACAATTTTCGGCACAAATGCTACTGTACTTGCAGGCGATGCCCTACTTGGTTATGCTTGCGAATACGTTTCGCGCTACGGCTGCCCCCATATTTTTGCGACCTATGCCAAAGCTTTGATGAACACAACAAAAGGTGAACTTGAAGAAATTTCATTCCAAGGCTCTCTCGATTCTACTGAAGAAGAGTTTTATGATGTAATACGCGGTAAAACAGCTTTTTTAATACGTGCCTCATGTATGATGGGTGCCTATTATATGCAAAGCGTAACAAAATCTCCGGTAACAAACGAAGAAATTGAGGCTCTTGGGCAATACGGTGAAGAACTTGGGCTTGCCTTCCAACTCTTTGACGATGCGCTTGATTTTGCGCCTGAATCTCAGATAGGAAAACCAAGCGGAGGCGACATCCGTGAAGGAAAAGCAACCCTCCCAATACGAGCCTATTACAATTCACTCCCAGAGGATAAAGCTAAGATTTTCAAAGAAAAATTCTCTGCAACCGGAACTGAAAACGAATTTACACAAGCTGAAGTAGAAGAAATATCACAAGAAATTTTGCAAAAAGGCTACGATAATATAGCTCGTGAAGCTGCAAAAAAACATCTTGACAATGCAAGAAATTGCCTAGATATTTTCCCTAATTCATCTGTAAAAAACACATTGATTGCTGCCATAGATTATCTTGGCAAACGCAATTCATAATAAATGACTTCTATAATAAGGAATATGTATGACAATCGAAGGACAAACTTTTCGTTTTGAAATTGCCCCACACAAACATCTAGACGATTCACAAGGCAGACGTGTAGCCGAATCTATTCGCCATGCGCTTGAAATCAACGTTGATGATGTAAGAGCTGTAAAGGTCTTTACAGTTACAGGAATCAATAAAGATGAAGCTGACTTACTAGCAAGTAAATCAGTTCTGCACGATATTGTTCTGCACGACCTTTCATTTGCTCCACAAAATCCTTTTGACGGCGAAGTTGCCGACTTTATTATAGAAGTTGGTTTCCGTCCGGGTGTTACTGACAATGAAGGACACACAGCTCAAAAAACAGTAGCTTTAGTTCTCAAAAAAGATAAAGCTGATGTGGCTGCTTATACTTCTGTTCAGTATCATATTAAAGGTGCCATTACAGCAGAAGATGCTCAAAACATTGCAGAAAATCTTCTAGCTAACACACTTATTCAAAGATTCCGTATAAAAAGCAAAGACGAGTGGACAAAAGAAGCCGGCTTTGAAGCACAGATTGCAAAAGTTACCGGTTCTTCATCTGATGCAGTTGAAATCATTCCACTTACAAGCATGTCAGACACTGAACTTATGGATTTTAGCCGTGCAAATACCTTAGCTCTTTCACTTTTTGAAATGCAAACAATCAAAAAGCATTACGAACAAGCTGATATCATTGCACAAAGAAAAACTCAAGGGCTTCCAGCTAACCCAACTGACGCTGAAATTGAAGTTTTAGCTCAAACTTGGTCCGAGCACTGCAAGCACAAAATCTTTGCTGCTAAAATCGACTACACCGACGCTGAAACCGGTGCAAAAGAAGAAATTTCATCTATCTACAAAACTTATATCCAGAATACAACAAAAGCTATCCGCGAAAATCTTGGCAACGAAGATTACTGTAAATCAGTTTTCAAAGATAATGCCGGTGTTATCGCATTCAACGATAATTTTGATGTTTGTATAAAAGTAGAAACCCACAACTCACCATCAGCTCTCGATCCATACGGCGGAGCTTTAACAGGTATTGTTGGTGTTAACCGTGACCCTATGGGCACCGGTATGGGCGCAGAACTTATCTGTAATACTGACGTTTTCTGCTTTGCTTCACCTGAATATAATGAAGAACTTCCACCACGTCTTCTTCACCCGCGCCGTGTTTTAGAGGGCGTTCGTGAAGGTGTTGAGCATGGTGGAAATAAATCCGGTGTACCAACTGTTAATGGTGCTGTTGTTTTCCATGAAAGATTCCTTGGTAAACCACTCGTTTACTGTGGTACTGTTGGTCTTATGCCTAAAGAATTACACGGAAAACCGGGCTGGCAAAAACAAGCGCAAGTTGGCGATGCTATCATTATGACCGGTGGTAAAATCGGGAAAGACGGTATCCACGGTGCTACATTCTCATCAGAAGAACTCCACCAAGATTCCCCTGCTACTGCTGTTCAAATCGGTGACCCTATCACTCAGCGTATTATGTATGATTTCATCATAAAAGCTCGTGACTTAGGTCTTTATAATGCGATTACAGATAACGGTGCCGGCGGTTTGTCATCTTCAGTTGGTGAAATGGCTGAAGATACAGGTGGTTGCTTACTTGATTTATCAAAAGCTCCATTAAAATACGATGGTCTTCGTCCATGGGAAATTCTTCTTTCAGAAGCGCAAGAACGTATGACTCTTGCTGTTCCACAAGAAAAACTTGAAGAGTTCCTTTCTTTAGCAAAACACTACGGTGTTGAAGCTAATTCTCTTGGAACCTTTACTGATTCCGGATACTTCCATATTAAATACAATGAAAAAGACGTTGCTTGGCTCCCTATGGAATTCATGCATAAAGGTCTTCCACAAATGGAACTTAAAGCGGTTTGGAAAACTCCTGAAATCGCTAAAGGTGACCAATCTACTTTCGATTTACCACTACATAAACAAGAAGAAGCACTCCTTAAGATGCTTTCACGACTCAATATTTGTAGTAAAGAATACATGATTCGTCAGTACGACCACGAAGTTCAAGCGGGTTCAGTTGTAAAGCCACTTGTTGGCGTTGAAAAAGATGCTCCTGCTGATGCAGCTGTTGTGCGCCCTGTACTCACTTCTGATAAAGGTATTGTACTTTCAAACGGTATCTGCCCTAAATTTGCTGACTATGACGCATATGCTATGACTGCAAACGCAATTGATGAAGCTGTAAGAAATGCTATTGCTGTTGGTGCAAATCCAAATACTCTAGCAGGTTGCGATAACTATTGTTGGTGCGATCCTGTTCAAAGTGAACGTACTCCTGATGGTGAATACAAACTCGCTCAGCTCGTTCAATCAGGTAAAGCTCTCGATAAATACTGTCGTGACTTCCAAGTACCATGCGTATCCGGTAAAGATAGTATGAAAAATGACTACACCGGCGGCGGACAAAAAATCTCAATTCCACCAACACTACTTTTCTCTGTTATCGGTTCAATTGACGATGTTAATAAAAGTGTAACTTCGGACTTCAAAAATGCCGGCGACCTTATCTATCTCCTTGGTAGAACAAGAAAAGAGCTTGCTGGTTCTGAAATTCATGACGAATACAAAGACGAATACGAACTTACTTACACTAAAGTACCTCAAGTAAACTCAACTACTGCTAAAGCTCGTTATCATGCTCTTTATGATGCAATTCAAGCTGGTTACGTAAATGCTTGTCACGATTTATCAGACGGTGGATTCCTTGTTGCTCTTGCTGAAATGGCAATCGGTGGACGTATTGGTGCAAACGTTGACGTAAACCCAATGCCAACCTGTAATTGCGTAAGCCTTACAGAAAGACTCTACTCAGAAACAGCATCACGCCTTATAGTAACCGTGAAACCAGAAAATAAACTTGCTTTTGAATCTATCTTTAAAGGGCAAATTTGTACCCTTATCGGTAAAGTAGAAGCCGGTGATAAACTCCTCGTTCGTGATGGTCTAAACAAAATTATCAACACCAACGTAGAAACCCTCGCAACTGCCTTCAAAGGTCGTTTGCAACTGTAGAGATTAAGATTTTTTCGAGAGGGGGAAACCACAACTTTTGAAAAAGTTGAGGTTTCCCC
>CAYJOR010000084.1:0-9122 GCA_964371865.1 uncultured Desulfovibrionaceae bacterium
TTGATGGTCTTATTGTTGGTGGTGGTATTGCAAATACTTTCTTACTTGCAAAAGGTTATAATATAGGTAAATCACTTGTTGAGCCTGAACTTGTTGAGAATGCTAAAACAATTCTTGCAACAGCAAAAGATATGCCTTTACCAGTAGATGTTACAGTAGCAAAATCTCTAGCTGAAAATGTTCCTACTCGTACGTGCTTAATCACCGAAGTTCAAGAAGATGAAATGATTCTTGACGTTGGTCCTAAAACAGCGGAACTTTATAAAGAAGTTCTCTCTAAAGCAAATACAATTGTTTGGAACGGACCTGTTGGTGCATTTGAAATTAAACCTTTTGACGAAGGTTCAAAAGCAATTGCTCTCTTCTTAGCTGATTGCAAAGCTTATACTCTTGTTTGCGGTGGTGATTCTATTGCAGCAGTTGAAACTTTCAACGTTGCTGATAAAATGGGTTATATCTCAACAGGTGGCGGGGCTTTCCTTGAAGTTTTAGAAGGTAAAACTCTTCCTGCTATTGCGGCACTTGCTGACAGAGCATAAAGATTTCTATATAATTATTTTCGAGAGGGGGAAACCACGTTTTTTTGGGTGGATTGTCAAGTGAAATTGTACAAGAGATTAATTCCTTGAATTTCCAATACTTCAAGCGGTGATTTAAACTTAAACCTTTTTCTAGGGCGGCTATTAAGATTGTAAGCTGCCCTTTTTATTTCTTCTTGCGTGATAGTTGAGTAATCTTTTGTCCTAGGAAAAATTTGTCGTAATAAACCATTTGTGTTTTCATTTAATCCTCTCTCATGCGGACTTGATGGATTACAGAAATAGCAAGCTACGTTGTGCTTTTCTTCAATTGTCTTATAACCATAAAACTCCTTTCCTCTATCAAAGGTTATACTTTTTAGATACTTAGATGGCAATTTTCTACAAAGTTTACCTAAAGCTATATTTACATCTTCAATACTTTTACGCGCACAGTACGAAATAAGGGTTACACCACTTATACGGTCTACCATCGTGAGCAAATACGCACTTCTTTTATATCCTTGGACTAAGTCTGCCTCCCAATGTCCAACGTCTAAAGTTTCTGGACGATTTTCTATTGCCGGTAAATTTGTTTTTTTACCTCGGGTACTTACTACATTTCTTTTTAAACTTTTACCTGCGCCTCTAATTCTTAAATACTTAGAATACCCTTTAAGCTGTGGTGTCATATGCTTTTTTCTGCGCCCCTCTTCTAACCATCTATAAATTGTTTTAAAACAAACAGTTATTGGTAAATTGTCAATTTTCATTCTGCCGCTGATTTGTTCGGGAGATAAAAGATTTGTTAGTTTGTTTCTAATGTATTCAATTAATTCAGGAGTTTCTTTCTGCTTCTGCTCACTGGCTCTTTTCCTGCGAAATGTAGCTTTATAGTGTGCTGTTTCTGCTATGTACTTATTTTTATAGTTTTTATTTCTTCTAATTTCTTGATAAATAGCGGAACGACTAAAACTAAGTAAATCAGCGATATCAGAAATTGACATATTTTTTGCTAAAAGTTTTTCTAGTATTTTTCTTTGTTCTAAGCTAAAGTGTTTTCTACTCATACGGTTTCCTTTTGGGGTGATGTTTTGTTTTGCAGCTTAAACATACCGTATGAGTATTTTTTTAATCAAATACTATTTGTACAGTTTCAGAATACAATTCACATGAAAAAAACGGGGTTTCCCCCTCTCGAGCTCTCCCCTTTCCTTAAAAAAACAATTATTATAATTTTAAAATGTTAGAGTTGCAATTGGGCGATTAAATAAAAAAGGGAAAATAACATTTATAAAGATGTGACTTTCCCCTTTTAGAACTAACTACTGAAAACTTCGTTTTTTTCAAAAAACGTGCTTTACCCTCTCGAAAAAAACTATTTAACTATTACTTGCATTTAGATTCTAATAAATTATGTCCTAAATTATGCAGATTTATAAAGATTAGTCCGGCAGCACGTGCATCTGAAAAAGCTTCGTGATGAGTAAGAGCAATATTAAAATGATCGGCAAGGACATTAAGTTTATGCGATGGTAGTTTGAGAAATTTTCTGCTTGCTTTTAAAGTACAGAAAAAAGGTTGAGTAGGAATTGTGTGTCTGCCTTGAATACAACACGCTTGTAGAACTTTTCTATCGAAAGGTGCATTATGAGCGATGTACGCATCCGCATTTTGCAGAAAGCTTTGTGCTTGTTGCCAAACTTCAGGAAAGGTTGGAGCATCTTTAACGTCGTTCCAAGTCAAGCCGTGAATTTCAGTAAAGTAAACTTTTTGACGAGGGGGGCGAATGAGAGATGAAAAAGTATCAACAATTTGCATGTTTTCTATGCGAACCATACCAATAGCACAAGCTGAATCCGGTTTATAATCTGCGGTTTCAAAGTCTATAGCTATGAGTGTTTTGAAATCACTTACTTGCAAGATTTAAATCCTTTGCGTAGTTGTGAATTCCGTCGGCAACACCTTCTGCAAGTGTTTGAACGAAGTTCTTGTTTTTGAGATTTTTAGCATCAAGACTATTACTTACATAGCCAACTTCAAGCATAATTCCTGGCATTTTAGATTCTTCAAGCACTTTGAATAGTGAACCTTTTGTTCCACCATTTTGAGAATTATAGCCTTTTTTACTTACAAGACCATACATTTGAGTATGTACCATTGCTGCAAGCCTTTGAGATTCATACATAAGTGCACTATGGACTAGGTCATCTACAATATTTCCCATACTTCCCATTCTATGTTCAGATCCACCATTTTCTCTATCGGCGATGTGTTGAGTCTCAGGGGAGCGGCTATAATCTAGATAGTAGGTTTCAAGACCGGCTAAGCGAGAATTTTCTGCGGCATTTGCATGAACTGAGATGAATAAGTCACCTTTTTTATCAGCAGCGATTTTTACACGTCTATCAAGGGTTATGAAAACATCTTTCGTACGTGTGTACTCAACTTTATAGCCAAGCTTTTTCAACTCGTTACCGAGTTTTTTTGATAAATCTAATACTAAATCTTTTTCAATGATGCCGTTGTGAGAAGTTCCGGGATCTTTTCCACCATGACCCGGGTCAATAATAATAGTTTTTACTTTTAAACCGAGTTTTACAGCAAAATCGCGGGGTAATAAATCTGAAGGGATTTTTGTTGCAATTGCAGCTTCTTTTGTAGTTATTCCTTTTGCAAGGGCATTTTTCTTGTTAGTTGTTTCTATTACAATAGTAGAACTAGCTTTATCATAATAGGCATAATATGCAGATAAATCTTTGAAATCTAACATGATTACAGTAGCATTTCTTTTTGAATAGTCTATAACAAATCGCGAAAGAATCCCCATTGATTTAAATTTATATCCCGGTTTCACTTCGGCTTCTGTGCGGGTATGATTTAGAGTGAGAATCAATCGAGCAGGGGAGTTAGTTTTTTCTTGTGGTGGTAAATAATCAATTGACCAAGTTACTATATTATTTTTTCTTTTTGAAGCATCAACTTCAACTTTCACTTGAATAATATCTTTTTTAGCGTGTGCTTTTAAACCTTTGTAAATTACGGAATTGCTAGCGTCATTTAAAGCAGGTGATAGAGTGTCTAAATCAAGCCCAAGAGAGGCGGTTAAGGTTCCATCTAGTTCCGTAATATATTTTTTTGCAGCGTCATAATGATCAGCCTCTTTATATTTTTTTGTAATTTTTTCGAGTCTAGAAAGAGCTTCTGTTGAATTTTTTAGCTCTTCATGATGAAATACGGCACTTTGATAGAGGGCATCATCAGCGAGAACAGAAGTAGGAAATTCTTTAATTACTTTGTCGTAAAGTCTAACAGCTTCTTTTCTATCTTTAGGAGAATATGAACGTCTTGAGAGTTCATCATAAGCAACTGCAGCACGATAGAGGGCAGCTGTTCTATTTGCCCATCTAGGATTTTTTGTGTATAAATCATAAAATTCTTCAGCTAATTCAAGCCAATAGTGTCTATATTTAGACTTTTTCGCATTTTCTTGAAGTCGTTCTAATTCGACTTTATACTTATCATAATCGTTTTGCGGTGATGCTAAAACCGGTGAAGCAATAATAAGTACAGACACAAATACAAAAAGTATTAAAATACTTTTATTTAGAATAGTTGTGATATAATTTGTGTTTTTCATAATTAATCTCTCTGGGAAAATATTGCTTTATCTATGATTTTTTGACACAGTATGAAAAAATATGCAAGAATTATTCCATTTTAAAGTAATTTTAAAGAAACTAAGCAGTACTTAAATTGTATTTATTTCTAACATTCTAAAAACTATATATTTAAAAAAGTTAACTAAATTAATATTTAATAAAATAGGCTATATGATGCTAGAATGGTTAAAATCTTAAAAAAAATGCTTGACTTTTATGGAGTGTGGGTATAAAAATTTTGTTTCTATCTTGCTATGTGGAGTGTTTCCATGTAGCCACAGACCACAAGTTGGAATATAAAAAGGATAAAACATGCGTAAATTTGAAACATTGTTGCTTCTTTCTCCTGAATTATCAGTAGAAGAACGCGAAAACATTCTTTCTACCTTGAATGGCGTTATTGAACGTGAAGGCGGAAACCTTGAAAATGCTGACCACTGGGGTATGAAAGAACTTGCATATCCAGTACAAAAGCAATTACGTGGATATTATGTTCGCTTGGTATATCAAGCACCTGCAACTTTAATTGCTGAACTAGAACGTATTATTCGTATCACTGACGGTATCTTTAAATTCATGACCGTTAAATTAGATGAAGCTAAAGTAGTTTCAGAAGCAGCAGGAGAATAACAATGTCTTTCCGTAAAAAATTCACCCCACGTCGTAAATTCTGCCGTTTTTGTGCAGACAAGGAATTGCCATTATCATACAAACGTCCTGAAATCTTAAAAGATTTCTTAACAGAACGTGGTAAAATCGTTGCTCGTCGTATTACAGGAACATGTGCAAAGCACCAACGTGCTCTCACAACTGAAATTAAACGTGCACGTCAAATGGCGTTGTTATTCTATACATCTGCGCACTCAAGCGAAATCATTAAAAAGACAAACATATAAGGGACGGTAGTTTTTATGAAAGTTATACTCCGTGCTGACGTTGAAAATTTAGGCCGTCTTGGTGATGTTGTAGAAGTACGCCCTGGTTATGGTCGTAACTTCTTGATTCCACAAGGCTTTGCTATGCTTGCATCAGCGGCTAACGTTAAGAATTTTGAACTCGAACGTAGAAAGTTACAAGCGCAAATGGATGAAATCCGCGCTACAGCAGCAACTCTTGCTGAAAAATTAGAAGCTTACGTACTTACCATCACAATGCGTGTTGGTGATAACGAAAAATTATACGGTTCAGTAACTACACACACAATTGCAGACCTTCTTATTGCTGAAGGCTTTGAAATTGATCGTCGTCGTGTATTACTTGACTCTCCTATCCGCGTACTTGGCGAACACCCAGTTCGTATACGCTTGCATGCTGATGTTGTTCCTACAATAACAGTTAAAGTTGTTGCTGAAGAAAGAAATATCGAAGCAGTAACACCTGTTGCAGAAGCTCCAGCAGAAGTAGAAGCTGTTGAAGCAGAATAATGTCTGATTCTGATTTCACACCTTTATTTGCACAAAATGCCGAGGGCGAATCATCTTATGATGGTTTGCCTGTCGGCAATTCTAAGTTTAAAAAGGGTAGTAAAAAAAATCAAGCTACTCCTCACTCTACAAAAGAGCAAAGAGCACAGAGAGATTTACTCGAAAGAGTTCCACCTCATAACTTAATTGCAGAAAAGGCAATAATAGGTGGTGTTTTCCTCAACTATTCTTTAATGCATAATCTTGTAGATTTGATTAAACCTGTAGATTTTTATGTGCCGGCGCACAAAATACTTTTTCAAGCCTTTATCGATTTATATAGGCTTTCAAAACCGATTGATGTTAAATCTTTACTTATTCACCTTGGTGACAACCAACAGCTTGAACAAGTTGGTGGAGGTGCATACTTAGCTGAAATTGCAGAACTTTACACAAGTGAAGAAAGTGCAAAACACTATGCAGAAATAGTGCGTGACAGATCTATGCAAAGAGATTTGATCGCAGCATGCGCTGACATCATTGGAAATAGTTATAATCCTGCAGTTGCCGTTGATGAACTACTTGGAGATTCGGAAAAATCTATTTTTGCGATATCTGAAAGAAAATCATCAAAAAGTTTTGAAACTATCGGAAATTTAACAGATAAAATTTTTGAAATAGCCACAATGCGTGCGGATCAAAAATCATCTGTAACAGGGATTCCGACAGACTATACTGACCTTGATAGAATGACAGCAGGTCTTCAACCATCTGATTTGATTATTCTCGCAGCACGTCCGGCAATGGGTAAAACTGCCTTTGCTTTGAACTTAGCGATGCGAACATCGGTACACTATAAAACTCCTGTAGCAATCTTTTCGCTCGAAATGAGTGCAGTCTCTTTAGCAGAACGTATGATATCTTTGTGGGCTAAAGTAGAGCTTACAAAGCTTAAGCGCGGATTCCTTGACGATGACGATTGGCAAAAGCTTCATATGGCTGCTTCTCAACTTGAGAAAGCACCTATTTTTATTGATGACACTGGTGAACTTAATACTTTGACACTGCGTGCAAAGTGTAGACGTCTTAAGGCAGAGCACGGTTTGAAGTTTGTTATAGTAGATTACCTTCAATTAATGCGTTCATCTCGTAACGAGTCTCGTGAACTTGAGATTTCTGATATATCGCGTAACTTGAAGGCTTTAGCTAAGGAATTAGATATACCTGTGCTTGCTTTGTCACAGTTGAACCGTAAGGTTGAGGAACGTGCAGATAAGCGTCCAATGCTTTCTGATTTGCGTGAGTCTGGAGCTATTGAGCAGGATGCAGATATCATTATGTTTATCCACAGAGATGATGCGTATAATAAAGATGGCTCACGTCCGATGACAAATGAAGCGGAGATTATTATAGGAAAGCATAGAAACGGACCTACTGGAGTAGTTAAGCTTGCATTTTTATCACAATATACAGCTTTTGAGAACTTACAACAAGGTGTATAGAGTAATTTTGAAATGAATACTTGTTGTGTTATTTTAGTTGGTTATAGAAAAATATTAAAAAAGTTGAAAAAAGAGCAAAAAAAAGCTTGACCTCCAAGTGAAAGTGTGGCAAATATGTTTTCACGCGGAGAGATGGTAGAGCGGTTGATTACAGCGGTCTTGAAAACCGCCGTGGGTGGAAGCCCACCGGGAGTTCGAATCTCTCTCTCTCCGCCACTAGATAATACGAAATAGCCCCATAATGTTCATAAAGCATTGTGGGGCTTTACTTTTTTTTGAATTTCGTTGAATCATGAAGTTCTTTTAGGTTCGTTGACATACCGTAAAAGTTACGGTACATATTGCGGTATATGAAATTTCATTGTAAATAGATACCGTAAACATGCGCAAAGTTGCTGGTATCAATGCTTTTTTGATAAATTTATGTACCACAAAATGCTATAGCGTACTATAGAATACTTTCTAAGTTTATCTTTTTGCTTGAATCCTTTTTAGAATATTTTTATTCACTAATTGGGATTAGGCTTTTATAGTTTAGATAGAGAATTCTTGTGTACCGTTAATTATTTTGAATGTACCGTATTTCGTGTACCGTAAAATAGGATTAGAGATGGGAAAATTAACCGATACTACAATTAAAAACTTTAAACCTCTTCCACAAGCGAAAAAACTCACTGATGGTGGAGGGCTCTATTTATATGTTTTACCAAGTGGTGGTAAATCATGGAGAATTGATTACGCTTTTGAACGAGTAAGAAAAACACTCACTTTAGGGCTTTATCCTTCTGTTACTCTCATGCAAGCAAGAAGAGAGTTGGCAGAGGTAAAAATCAAAATTAAAGCTGGTATTGATCCACAAGCTGAAAAAATGGCAGTAAAGCAAGCTGTAATTGAAGAAATTGAAAATAGTTTTGAAAGTGTTGCTCTCGACTGGATACAGAAAAAGCAAAATGATAGAACAGAAAAACACCGTCGTGATATTGTTTCAAAGCTTGAGAGGTTTATCTATCCTTATCTAAAGAATAGAAATGTTACCTCAATAACTGCAAAAGAGTTGCTTGATGTTTTGCGAAAAATCGAAGCTAAAGGGCTTTATGAAACCACAAAGAAAGTGCTTGGCATTTGTAATCAAATTTTTTCTTTTGCAATTGGAGAAGGGAAGGTTGAGATTAATATCTGTTCAGGACTCACAAAACAGTTGATGACAGTAAAAAGAAAAAACTTTGCATTCATTACTGAAAAAAGATTACTTGGAAAGCTTTTGAAAGATATAGATGGTTATCCGCATAATATTTTGACGAAAACAGCTCGACCAAGTGAACTTATCAATGCAAAATGGAGTGAGTTTGATTTTGAAGAAAATCTATGGGTTATTCCCGAAGAACGTATGAAGCTAAGACGTAAGCATTTAGTTCCTCTCTGTGCTAGTGTAGCCAAGCTTTTGAAAGGACTTTATGAAATAACAGGTGAAACAGAGTATCTTTTTGCGAATTGGAATAATAAGAATAAACCTATTACAATTGATGGCTTACGACAAGGGCTTAGGCGTTTAGGGTATGATGCTGAAACAATAACTCCTCATGGCTTTAGACACACAGCAAGCACGATGCTCAATGAACTGGGGTATAACCGTGACCATATTGAAAAACAGCTTGCTCATTCAACAGGAAATACAGTGCGTGGAACATATAATCATGCTGAGTATCTTCAAGAGCGTAGAAAAATGGTGGAAGAATGGGCTGAATTTTTGGAAGACCTAAAAAGAAAAGCATATCCTATAAAGAGGATAGTTCAATGAGCTATCCTTCGAACGAAGAATAATTATCCTTGGAGCCGCTTGAGCTTTGAAGAGGGGAAGATTTTGTGATGTCAAGAGGTAAAGAGAGCTTGCGAACGTATCTTGACATCACAAAATCTTGCACTAAAAAGACTAAAGCGGTCAGAGGTAATTATCTTTGGTGAGCTTTAAATGTATTTTCTGCTTTTTTGCCTTTAGGGGTTTGAAGGGGCTTGCCCCTCACCAGTCCCACGTGGAGA
>CAYJOR010000085.1:0-9080 GCA_964371865.1 uncultured Desulfovibrionaceae bacterium
GAGCAACAGGCTACGAACCTGTAGGTCAGGAGTTCGAATCTCTTCGAGCGCGCCACAAATTTCAAGGACTTAGATTTTATCTAAGTCCTTTTTTTATATCTAATGAAAACCTCTGGCTCTTAACGGCTCTTAACCAAAGACAGGGGAAACCCCGTTTCAAAAAAACGTGATTTCCCCCTCTCGGAAATGATTCTTCAAAGATTTGATTATTTCTTATACTAGGGTGTGTTTCTAAATTCAGAGGTTTTGTGGAATTTTCAATTTAAAGTGATTTTTTATAACGTGCAGTGTATCACAAAAAATACATAAACGGAATAAAAAATCATCTTTTAGGTAGAAAAAACGCAAAAGAATGAATTTAGAAACATAGCCTAGTCTTGTTCTGTCAATATCATATTTCTTGCAGCAAGAGTTTCATCTAAACGTCTCACAGGTGTTGTGAGAGGATATTCGTGCAGCTCTTCGCTTGTTTTTGAAAGTATATCTTTCATTGTAGCAATAAACATATCAAGAGTTTGTTTTGATTCCGTTTCTGTTGGTTCAAACATCAAGCACTCTTTTACAATCAATGGGAAGTATACTGTAGGCGCATGATAACCAGCTTCTAATAAAGCTTTTGCAATATCAAATGCTGTATACCCTTCAGGAGGTGAAGCAACAAACTCATGCATACAAATACGTGGATAAGGAACTTGTAAAACATCTTTTAGCATTTCTTTCATATAGTTAGCATTAAGAACTGCATATTGAGATGCTCTATTTAATCCATCACCACCAAGGCGTACCATATAAGCATAAGCTTTGAGGAAAACCGCAAAGTTGCCATAGAACGGTGCTATATATCCAATTGAATAAGGACGGTCGTAATCAAGATAGAAAGAGCCGTCTTCTTTTTTCTCTACTCTAGATATTGGTAAAAACTCTTCAAGACGAGCTGATACACCAACAGGGCCTGAACCAGGACCACCACCACCATGTGGAGTACCCATGGTTTTATGAAGATTCAAGTGAACAACGTCAAAGCCAACATCACCCACTCTCATTTCACCCATGATAGCGTTCATATTTGCACCATCATAATAAAGAAGAGCGTCGATTCTATTTAATTTTTCAACAACTTGTGGCAAGTGAGTTTCAAAAAGACCAAGTGTGTTTGGGCAAGTCATCATAACTGCTGCTACTTCATCGTCTAAAGCTGCTTCAAGAGCTTCAGGGTCGACTATACCGTCTTTTGAAAGAATACTTACAACTTCATAGCCTGCTAAAGCTGCTGTTGCTGGGTTTGTACCGTGAGAAGCATCAGGAACAATAATTTTTGTTTTCTTGTTGCCTTTTTTCTTGTGGTAAGCAGCAATAAGCATTGCACCTGTGAATTCACCATGCGCTCCAGCCATTGGTTGAAGGGTGAAAGCTTTCATACCTGTTAATTCACAGAGGAATCTTTCAGCTTCCCAAATAACTTGTAAAGCACCTTGAGTGCAGTGTTCTAAGCCGTTCAGCTGCGCCATAAGCGGATGTATTGAAGCAAATCCACTAAGTCCTGCAATATATTCTAAATATTTTGCATTGTACTTCATTGTACATGAACCAAGAGGATAGAATGTGCTGTCAACACTTACGTTTAGGTGCGAAAGATTCGTAAAATGGCGTACTACGTCAAGTTCAGAAACTTCTGCTAAAGCAGCTTTTTTCGCTCTTAGTAAATTTTTTGCAATATAGGCAGTTGCTTCATTTTTTGGTTTTTCCGGTAAGCAAGCTGTTCTGCCGGCAATAGACTTTTGAAAAATAGTTCTTCTGTCTGATTTCATAATAATATCTCTTTATATTTTGGCTAGTTACTAAGTGTTGATTGTAGCATTTCAACGAATAGGTCGATATCTTCTTTTGTGTGCTTTTCAGTACAACAGAAAAGAAGAACATTATCCATATCTTTATAGTAGCTACCGACTGGGAAACCGGCAACAAAACCTTTGTGTGAGAGAGCATTAATTACTTCAGAAGCATTTTTTGGAAGCTCAATTGCAACTTCATAGCCAAAAGAGTTTTCACTATTTAATACGCTTACGCCTTCAATAGCAGATAAACGCTCAATTGCATAACGGGTATTTTCTATAGAAAGAAGAGCTGTTCTTTCCATACCTTCAGCACCAACTACGCACATATAAATAAGAGCACGCATTGCACAAAGTGCTTGGTTTGAACAGATATTTGAAGTTGCTTTCGCTCTTCTAATATGTTGTTCACGCGCTTGAAGTGTAAGCACATACCCATCTTTGCCGTCAACATCTTTCGTTTTACCAACTATTCTGCCCGGTAATTGACGCACCAAGCTTTTTTTACAAGACATAAGTCCTAGGTATGGGCCACCAAAAGATAATGGAAGTCCAAGTACTTGACCATCAGCAACAGCAATATCAGCTCCCATTTCACCAGGAGTTTTTAATAATGACTGCATCATCGGTTGAATAGCAATAATACCAAGTGCTTTCTTTTCATGCGCATGGTTGAAAAGATCTGTAAAATCGTAAATATTTCCGAAGAAGTTAGGATTTTGAACGATTACAGAAGCAGTGTTCTCATCAATCGCATTTTTAAGAGCTTCAACTTGTGTTACACCCTTAGATTGCTCAACTTCAACGATTTCAAGTTTAAGGTTTGCTGTGTAGGAATATATCATTTTTAGCCAAATAGGAGAAATAGCTGAATCTACAACGATTCTTCTTTTTCCTGTGTGACGAATAGACATAGTAATTGATTCAAATAAAGCAGAACCGCCATCATATACAGAAGCATTCACGCATTCCATGTCTAATAGACGAGAAATAGAGCTTTGGAACTCAAAAATTCCCTGCAAAGTACCTTGGGATACTTCTGGTTGATACGGAGTATAAGCTGTAACAAATTCACCACGAGAAGAAAGAGTGTCAACCGCTTTAGGAATAAAGTGATTATAAAAACCTGCACCAAGGAAAGATGTGAGATTTGTATTGTTTAAAGATGCTAATTCTTCAAAGTACTTACAAGTTTTTTCTTCTGATTTTCCGTTTGGTAATTCATAAGATTGTGGCTTCATTTCAGGTGTAATGTCAGCAAAGAGATCATCTAAAGTGCGAACATTAACAACCTTGAGCATTTCTTGCAATTCTTCATTAGTGTGAGGAATATAAGGCATAATTTGTCCTTTTGATATAGTAATTAAAGTTAAGGTATGCCCACATAATAAGATACTTTATATTTTTAGCAAGGAGAAAAATCACATTTAGCAAGATTTTTTTTTCACAGACTAACTACTTAGGATGCGTTCCTAAATTAAGAGATTTTATGGAATTTTCAACAAAAAGGGATTTTTCATAAAGTGTAGTGTATTAAAACATACATAAACTGAATAAAAAATCATCTTTTTAGCAGAAAAAACGCAAAAGAATTAATTTAGAAACATACCCTAGTATAAATAATAAAAATAAACTAATTATCTTAACAGCATACCTTAGAAAATTTATTAGCGTGAATATTATGCAGTACAGCTTGCTTTATATTCGTCTTCTGACATTAGCCCGCTTGCTTGTTCTGCAACTTTAACTTTTATCAACCAACCATCAGTTAGTGCTGCTGCGTTTACTGTTTCAGGATTAGTGTCTAACACTTCATTTATTTCAATAACTTCACCTGTTACAGGAGAATAAATATCAGAAGCTGCTTTCACTGATTCTACTGCAGCAAATTCTTTGCCTATTGTTACAGTATCGCCCACACTTGGCAAGTCAATGTATGTAATATCGCCTAATTCTGATTGTGCAAAATCAGAAATTCCTATGGTTGCGATATCGCCTTCAATTGATAACCATTCATGGCTTTTTGCAAATAAATACATAATATTACTCCTAAAATTTAATGCGAGCTGTACCTTTTTTATAGAAAGGAAGTTCGGTTTTTTGAGCGTTAATAGTTGTTCTGGCAGCCTTCATCACAAATTTTTCCTGATCAGCATATTCAGCTTTTACGAAAGCAAATGCAATGCTAGCTTCAATTGATGGAGCGTAAGAACCTGATACAACTCTTCCTATCACTGTTTCAGGGTCACTTTCAAGTGCAACAGCATCATTATTTCTAGCAGCTCTTTTTCCTTCAGCAATTAAAGGAATAAGAACTTCTTTTGCCGGACTTTTTGTTGCTTCTTTACCAACATATTCAGCTTCAGAAGTAAGCATTCCTGCCATTCCTGATTCTGTTACAGTATGTTCAGTGTCAAGCTCGTGCCCATAAAGTGCAAGACCAGCTTCTAGTCTTAGAGTATCTCTTGCACCAAGCCCAACTGCTAGTACATCTTTATGATTTACTAACTCTTCCCAAAGAGCTAAAGACATTTCACGTGGTGGATAAATTTCATAACCAAGTTCACCTGTGTAACCGGTTCTACTTATCAAAACTTCATGACCATTCCATTCGATAGTCTTAAAGGAAAAATAAAGTAAATCTTTGAAAGATTGTTTTGTAATATCTTCTAAAACTTCTAAAGCAAGAGGACCTTGAAGATCTATTTTACCTTTTTGAGATGTAATATCAACAATCTCAAGCGGTGCAATTCTTTCTTTTATAGTATCAAAGTCTGATTGTGCGCAACCGGCATTCACAACGAGTAAATATTTTTCTTCTTCTAAACGATATATAACTAAGTCATCTAAAACAGTACCTTTTTCAGTTAGCAAAAAGCCATATCTGCATTTACCTACTTTCAAAGTAGCAAAATTTTGTGTGAGAGTTTTAGATAAAGCTTCTGTTACGTTTTCGCCTGAAACTATATATTGTGCCATGTGGCAAATATCAAAAATTCCTGCTTTTGAACGTGTATGAAGATGTTCTGCTATGATACCAGTATATTGAATAGGCATATCCCAGCCTGCAAATTCGCCCATTTTAGCATTCTGTGAAGCATGCCATGAATGAAGTGGGGTTTGTTTTAAACTCATAATACCTTCCTTTTTATTATTATTGTTCATAAAAAATAAATCTATAAGACTAAGGATGTTTCTAAATTAAGAAATTTTGAAAATATTTACTTATTTTCACTTACGTTACAGCACTTGCAACTTCAATTCCACGCACAATAACTATATAGAATATTAGACTATTTTATCTCAACATCAATATTATACAATAGCTATTCAAATAATATTGTATCAAAATAATACTATTTTTCTATATTTTAAGAAGATATGTATCATTTAAAGACATAAATATTATTTTTCTCTTTTGATATATTTTTTTATCATAAAAAAATAATTTTCTGTATTTTTTTGATACATTCACCTATCTTATCTCCTATTTAAAAAATCCATAGAAATCCATAAATAACTCTTTTTTTTATTCATCATTTAAAGTTTTATACATTTTTCTATGCTCAAGTAAACTTACTCTTTTTTTCTATTTTTATAAAGAGAAAAATTGCAGTTTTTACTAATTTATTTAAATATGACTTTTTTTGTAATAAATCTTAACTTTTTTATTTTTTTACCGATAAACATATATGCGATAGAGTAATACATCGGCAAATAAAAAACTTGATATTTTTTTGAAAAAGAATATAAAACATATTCAGTTTTTATTTGAAGAGATTATACAAATCTACAAGGTTATATATTTAATTTTAAATGGAGAAAGTATGAAATTAAAATTGTTAGGGAAGGTGTTGGTATTGACACTTATTCCGGTTATTATTGGAATTGCAACTCTCACATATATTGGCTCAACGCTTACTTCAAGAGGCATTTATGAAGTGGCCGATATACAACTTCTTGAATTTGCAGGAAAACAAGCTTCTGAAATTGATAACATAGTCAATAATGCTGTATCTCTTGTCGACATGACTGACGGTAATGGAGATATTGAAAAAATTACTGCTTTAGCTAAACAATTTGGAAATTCTAAAAATAGTTCGTCTGAATATTTAGAAGCTCAAAAACTAGCAAATGCTATTTTAGCGGAACTAGTTGAAAATTTTGAAGATATTGTTTCTGCTACAGTTATAGATTTAGAAGGTATGACTATTGCACACTCAATTCCGTCACGTGTAGGCGTCGATTTATCCTCGTATGAAGCATACAAGGACGCTTTACGTGGAAATAATATAGTTATTGACACCGTAACCTCAGGTATCACAGGCGAAACTTCCATCATAATAACTTCAGGAATTACAGATGATGTTTCGGATAGCGGCGTTGATGGTGTACTAATGATTGGTGTTGACTTAAAATCTATCTCAAGTGACACTATTAAAGATATCCAACTTATGCCATCTTCAAATCCATTTGTTATCGACAGTGAAGGCGTGGTACTTATGGAAAGAGCTTTCCCTGAACTTATAGGAACAAATAATTCCTCAGAAGAGTTTGCACGTATAATGCTTAGAGAAAAAAATGGTATAGCTCGTTATGATTGGGAAGGTGTGCCAAAGGTTACTCATTTTGCTCAAATGCCAACCACAAAATGGATTTTGGGTATTGAAACTGACGAAAGCGACTTCTACACAACCTCTAATAAAATAGCACTTGCTCTTTCCATTGCAGGTTTAATTACTTTGATTATTGTGGGAACAATTATATTTGTAGTAATTAAAAAAG
This sequence comes from uncultured Desulfovibrionaceae bacterium, assembly GCA_964371865.1. Lineage (GTDB taxonomy): Bacteria > Desulfobacterota > Desulfovibrionia > Desulfovibrionales > Desulfovibrionaceae > CAYJAZ01. Next base: position 6,618 of record CAYJOR010000085.1, read on the forward strand.
TTGTTACTTCTGTTGGTGACAGCGTATCCATTGCAAGCTATGTTGCCCAAGGAAACCTCACCCTTACTTCTGCACAAGAAGAACAGCTTGATGCTGCCCTTACTCGAAATGACGAAATATCAACCCTTGCATCAGCTCTAAGAACAATGATTCAAAATCTTGCAAAAATGGTATTTGATTCAGAAGAAAAAAGTAAGGAAGCACAGATTGCTGCCGATAATGCTGCTCTTGCATCTCAAGAAGCTGAGAAATCTGCTCAAGAAGCAGAAGAAAAAAGACAAAGCATTCTTGAAGCAGTTGTAAAACTTGAAGGAATCGTAAACAATATTGCTTCCGCTTCAGAACAACTTTCAGCACAAATTGATATTTCTACCAATGGCGCAACCGAACAATCAGCTCGTATGACAGAAACTGCTACAGCTATGGATCAAATGAATGAAACTGTTTTTGATGTTGCCAAAAACTCAAGCAAAAGTGCCGAACTTGCAGATAACACAAAAATTGAAGCAACTAATGGTGCCACTATTACTCATAAATGTCAGGAATCAATGATAGAAGTAAAGAACGAATCATTGAAATTACGTAAAAACATGAGTGAATTAGCCGGACATACTCAATCAATTAGCGCAGTTATGAGTGTTATTACAGACATCGCCGATCAAACTAACCTACTAGCCCTAAACGCAGCTATTGAAGCAGCAAGAGCCGGCGAAGCAGGGCGAGGGTTCGCTGTTGTTGCAGACGAAGTCCGTAAGCTAGCGGAAAAAACAATTTCCTCTACTTCAGATGTTGCTAATGTTGTAGCGGCAATTCAGCAAAGTACTGAAATAAATGTTATTCAGGTTGACACTGCTGTTCAACTTATTGAAGAAGCAACAGAGCGCACAGTAGAAGGTGGAAATGCTCTTGAAGTTATTCTTCACATGGCAGAACAAAGCGCTGACGGTGTTCGCGCTATTGCAACTGCAAGTGAAGAACAATCTGCAACTTCAAGCGAAATTGTGCACTCAATTACTGCCGTTGCTAATATCGCTGATAGCAATGTAAGAGCTATGCACGAGGCAAGCCAAGCTGTAAGTTCTTTATCTGATCAAGCTCAGCAGTTGTCAAGCCTTGTCGATAGTTTGAAGCATAGTTAGAATTTATAAAGTATAATAATCAGAGTCGAACCTTAGAAAGTCAGATCGTGGCTTTATGAGGTTCGACTTTACTTTTTAAGATTATCCTATTATCTTAATCACATATTATTTCTCACTGCGAGGCCATATGGATACTTTATATTTATCTTTTTCTGTTGTATTTCCCTTATTATGTATGATGAGTTTAGGGTATACCATAACAGCACTTAAAATGTTTGACTTGCCCTTTCTCAAGAAAGTCAACAGTTTTTCTTTTGAAGTACTATTACCTATTTTGATATTTATTAATATTTATCAAAGTAACTTTAATCTTTCAGCTTCTTTGTCTTTGATTTTATTTTCACTTGCTTGTGTTGGAGCGATTTTCTTATTGCTTTTACTTTTTGTTCCTAAAAATGCTCTTGATAGAAGAGATAGTGGAGTTATAATTCAAGGAATTTTTCGTAGTAATTACGTTTTATTTGGTATACCAATCGCCGATTCACTTTATGGCACTACTGGAGTTCAGCTTGTTGTATTACTGGTTGCTTTTGTTATTCCTCTTTACAATGTCTTTGCAGTGCTTGTTTTACAAGGATATTCAGGCAAAAAAACAACTTTAAAGGAATCACTAATAACGATGGCAAAAAATCCATTAATTTTATCATCAGCTATTGGTTTTATTTTTATAGCGCTTAGAATTAAGCTTCCTGAAATTATGGTATCAACACTTGTTGATATTTCTCAGATAGTTACTCCTCTAGCTTTGATTGCACTTGGTGGCTCGTTTACAGTTACGGGGATAAAAAAATATAAGCATGATCTCTTTATTTCTGTTATGGGGAAATTAATTATAATCCCTTTAGTTTTTATACCTATTAGCATTTTATTTGACTACAGAGGTATTGAACTTATGGCTCTTATGGCTATGTTTGTGAGCCCTACCGCAATTGCTTCTTATACAATGGCGCAAAATATGGGTGCTAATGATGAATTAGCGGGGCAAATTGTAGTTCTTACTTCTATTCTTTCTATTGTAAGTATATTTATATGGGTAAGCCTGCTTCAATCTATGCAGCTAATATAGTCTTACCATCTGTACCAAAGGGAGCATAAATGAAAATCTGTATACCCACTAATGAAAGTTTATATACTCAATAGACAGTACAGTAGAAGCACTAAAATATTAGGGTGTATTTCTAAATTAATTCTTTTGCATTTTTTCTGTCAAAAAGATGGTTTTTTATTAAGTTGTTGAAATTTCATAACTTTAAAACACAGCCTAGATATAAAAAAGGGGAAATCATAATAAAATGATTTCCCCTCAAATTTATCTATAGAAAGA
>CAYJOR010000086.1:0-9065 GCA_964371865.1 uncultured Desulfovibrionaceae bacterium
TTGGGGCGTAAAACGGGGTTTTTTAAGAAAAAACGCGGTTTTCCCCCTCAAGAAATCATAAATTGGAATCACGTGAAGTAATGCCTTATAAGTAATAAAATATCTTTACAAAGTAGAAAAAAGTGATAATAATATGCTTATAACTAATGAAAATTTAAGCTGTGATTTTATGTGTCGTAAAAGTTTGACTTCTTAAGGATTTAACTGTATTAACAATCTCAAAGAGTTATCATCAACGAGGTAGATATGCAAAACGATACTCCAGTATATAATACAAGTATTTCATCACTAGGGCCATGTAAAATACCAACCCCGGTGGCTAGTCCTCACCTTACTGATACTCCAATTTCTCTACCACTGGGCTGTGATATGCTTGGCGGAAAGTTTGAGGGATATCAAAATCTTGACTTTGAAGTTGCCGGCCCTCGCAGTAAAACCTATTTTGACCCAACAAACACCAAGTGTGCTATTGTAACTTGTGGAGGGCTTTGCCCAGGATTGAACGATGTTATTCGCTCTATAGTTATGGCTTGTTATCATACATACGGAATTACATCTGTACTTGGCATCAGATATGGTTTAGAGGGCTTTATACCAAAGTATAAACATAAAGTTCTAGAGCTTACACCTAGCCTTGTAAGTGAAATTCATAACTTTGGCGGAACTATTCTTGGAACCTCAAGAGGCCCACAGGCTCCTGAAGAAATTGTAGATTCACTCGATCGTATGAACGTCAATGTCTTATTTGTTATTGGTGGCGACGGAACAATGAAAGCCGCTAAAAAAATTATTGAAGAAGTAAATAAAAGAGGACTTAATATTTCTGTTATCGGTGTTCCCAAAACAATTGATAACGATATTAATTTTATACAACAATCTTTCGGTTTTGAAACTGCCGTTGAAGCTGCAACTAATTCACTGCAATGTGCTCATATCGAAGCTTTAGGCGCGCACAATGGTATTGGTTTAGTGAAGCTTATGGGTAGAGAATCCGGCTTTATAGCTGCTCAAGCAACTTTATCTTATAGTGTTGTAAACTATACTTTAATTCCGGAAGCTCCTTTCACTCTTACTGGTGAAGGTGGCTTTTTACCTAGCCTTGAAGATCGCTTAAAAAGAAGAGGTCATGCCGTTATTGTTGTAGCGGAAGGAGCAGGTCAACACTTATTTGAAGGAACAGGAAAGGTTGACGCTTCAGGAAATCCGGTTCTAGTGGATATTGGTCAATTCCTTGCATCTGAGATAAAAAAATATTTTAAGGAGAAAGATTTTCCTTATACATTAAAACTTATCGATCCAAGTTACCTTGTTCGCTCTGTTCCGGCTAATGCTGGAGATAGAGTTTATTGTGGCTTTTTGGGTAGATACGCTGTAGATGCAGCCATGGCTGGTAAAACTGATATGGTTGTTGCAAAACTTATGGACAGATTCGTACATATTCCACTAGATATTGTTACTATGCGCCGCCGTACACTGGAAATTAAAAGCCCTTATTGGCGAAGTGTTTTGCGTGCAACCGGGCAAGATAACTTAGTGGGTATGTACCCTACTGATTAAATCAAATTATATTTCTTAATTGATAAACTTCCTTGTTTCTACTGCTAGCACTGAAACAAGGAACAATTATATATCGTTCAAATATTGTAATCAATTAAGAAGCTTATTATAAAAATAAAAGAGGAATTTTATGAGACTTTTTGGAACTGATGGTATGCGTGGAAAAGTAAACACCTACCCTATGACTGTTGAGATGGCATTAAAACTCGGCCAAGCAGCCGGAACACTTTTCCGATCATCTGAAAGCAGACACAGAGTTATTATAGGTAAAGACACCAGACTTTCAGGCTATATGTTTGAATCAGCTTTAACAGCAGGTCTTTGTGCTGCAGGCATGCACGTCTATCAAGTAGGGCCACTCCCTACACCGGCTCTTGCATTCCTTACAAGAAATATGCGTGCTGACTTTGGTATCGTAATATCTGCCTCTCATAATAAATACCATGACAATGGAATAAAATTCTTCGATAGCACAGGTTATAAACTCTCAGATGCAATTGAAGATAAAATGTCCGCTATGGTTTTAGATAAGGATTATAAGTGGGATTATCCAGAATCAGATAAGTTAGGGCGAGCTTCTAAAATTGTCGATGCTCCAGGTAGATATATAGTATACATTAAAAATTCTTTCCCACAACATCTTAGCCTTTCAGGGCTTAGAATCGTTATCGACTGTGCAAATGGTGCTAACTACAAAGTTGCCCCTTTAGCTCTTGAAGAGCTTGGTGCAGAGGTTTTTGCTTTCTCTACCGATCCAAACGGAACAAACATCAACCACAACTGCGGCTCTTTACATCCTACACTTATTCAAGATAAAGTGCGTGAATTACGTGCTGACATTGGTATTGCGCTTGACGGTGATGCAGATAGAGTCATCATTGTTGATGAAAAAGGTACTATTCTTGATGGCGATCAAATCATGGCTGTATGCGCTGACGATATGATGAAAAAAAATCAATTAAACAATAATTTGTTAGTATCAACTGTAATGTCAAATATGGCTTTAGAAGTATTTATGGCAGAGCGAAAAGGTCAACTAATGCGCACAAATGTTGGCGATCGCTACGTAGTTGAAGCAATGAGAAAGAACAATGCAAGCTTTGGTGGAGAGCAATCCGGCCATCTTATCTTCCACGAATATTCAACAACAGGTGATGGTCTTCTCGCTGCTTTACAAATTTTACGCATTATGAAAGAGCAAGAACGCCCACTTTCAGAACTAGCACATAAACTAACTCTATATCCTCAAGAACTTATAAATGTAGACGTAACAAATAAAATTCTTTTTGAAGATTGCCCGAATGTTCAAAAAACTCTCGAACACGCAAATAATAAACTCAAGAAAAAAGGAAGAGTTCTTCTTCGCTACTCAGGAACTGAGCACCTTGCACGCGTAATGGTAGAAGGTGAAAATGAACAACTAATCAAGGAACTTGCCCAAACTATTGCTGATGCAGTTAAACTTGACACCAAGTAATAATTAGCATAAGATACTGAAATATCGGAAAAAATTACATTGTGCAAAATATTTTACGACACAAAAACAGATAAAATATGAAAAATTCTTCATTTTCATCAATTAAATACTTGCAAAATATAATTTTTTTTGATATTAATTATCTGTAAACCTTATAACTTATTACATGGAGTAATTATGAATAAGAGCGAACTTATTAAAGCATTAGCTGAACAATCCAATATTCCAGCAGAAGAAGCAACAGTAGTTGTGAACACTTTTATTGATTCAATGAAAGATGCTATGGCTGAAGGCGACAGAGTGGAAATTCGTGGTTTTGGTAGCTTCAAAGTAAAAGAATACGAAGGCTATTCAGGCAGAAATCCACGCACAGGTGAAAAAGTACAAGTTGAATCAAAACGTCTTCCTTTCTTCCGTCCTGGTAAAGAATTGAAAGACTATCTCAACGGATAGAGCCAAATCATAACCGACTTACAAATTTGAGATTGACAAATCTTGTTAGTCTGACTATTCTGTTTTGGCTATTGTGGTCAAATTCAGAAAATTTCACTTTTAACTTATAGGTGTATTATGCTTAATGGTATTATTACTGCGCTCGTAACCCCTTTCAAAAACGGTAAAGTAGATGAAGAGGCTTATAGAAACCTGATAGAATGGCAAATAGAAGAAGGCGTTCACGGTCTTGTTCCTTGTGGAACTACAGGCGAATCTGCTACTCTATCGCACGAAGAACATGAACAAGTTATTACAATTTGTATTGATCAAGTAAAAAAACGTGTTCCCGTTCTAGCTGGAGCTGGCTCTAATAATACGCAAGAAGCAATCAGTCTTACTCATTTTGCAAAAAAAGCAGGTGCTGATGCGGCTTTGCACATTACACCGTATTATAATAAACCATCACAAGAAGGTTTGTTCCAACACTTTAAAGCAATTCAAGACTCTGTAGACCTCCCTCTCTTTGTCTACAATGTTCCAGGACGTACAGGAGTGAATGTTCTTCCGGCTACTATGGCTAGAATGCACAAAGAACTTCCAAATGTTGTTGGCATAAAAGAAGCAGCAGGAAATATCATTCAACTTTCTGAAATGCTTGAATTATGTGACGATGATTTCTGTATGCTTTCTGGTGATGACTTTATTCTTCTGCCTTCATTGTCACTTGGTGCAAAAGGTGTTATTTCTGTAAGCGCAAACGTTGCGCCGCGCCTTATGTCAGATATGTACAATGCTTATATGAATGATGATTTTGAACGCGCTAAAGAGTTACACTTCAAGTCTCAAGAACTTCACAGAACTTTGTTTATTGATGTTAATCCAATACCGGTTAAAACGGCTCTCTCACTTATGGGTAAAATGACAGATGAGTTTAGATTACCGCTTTGCAATCTTGCAGAAGCGCAAATCCCTAAACTGAAGCAAGGGCTTGCGTCTGTCGGAATTGAAGTTTAGATTATAAAACTCTCACTAACCCTAGGTTTACAAATTTTGTTTAAGTGCATCAAGAAAGTTTAAGATAGTTTATTAGAATTTCCAAACCTCAGCTATTATTAGTTGAGGTTTTACTTTTTAATGCACTTTTACAAATCTTTAGCAAGTACAAATATCTATACAAAAATATGTTTGACAAATAATTATTATCGTCTATCTTAATAGTACTTGTTAGATATTTTGACGAAACTATCTCGGGTATATTTCTAAAACTACTAACTTTAATATATTTTACAGTTACAAATCATACCATAAACAATTGAGAATAATTATGCGGTTTAATAATTTATTTTTCTTTAAAATACTATCATTGATTATAAGTTTTAACATTGTTTTTTTACCTTTGGCTCATGCGAACATGTTTGAAGAAATGAGCTATAAAGAAGAAGAAGAGCTAGGAAAAAAGATAGATACTATCATGAAAACTCAAGCTCCTTTACTCTACGATCCTGTTATTCAAGGATATGTTCAATCAATAGTAGACAATATTCTAAAACATGTTGAAAATAATACCTTCGATTTTGAAGTAAATGTGGTCTTAGACGACAGTTTAAATGCCTTTGCAACTCCGGGAGGTTATCTCTTTATTAATTCAGGCTTAATCTTAGCTTTTGAAAATGAATCAGAGGTAGCAGGGGTTCTCGCTCATGAAGTAGCTCACGTAACACAAAGGCATATAGCAGAAAGACAAGCTGCAAGTTCTGGAGTTATGCTTGCAGCTTTAGCGGCCGCACTTTTAGGGGCAGTAGTAGGTTCTGCTGCTAGGGTTGAGGGAGACAGTGTTGGAGGAGCTATCGTTGGAGGTCTTGCTGCTGCACAATCTCTCATGCTTAAGTATAGCAGACAGGATGAAACTGAAGCAGATAATGTTGGCTTTGAATATACACTTGAAGCTGGTTATAATCCTCATGGCTATGTCAGCGCATTTAAAAAGCTACAAGGGCAATTTGGTTTTGGAAGCATTCCGGTATACCTTTCAAGTCACCCAGACTTAAACACCAGAATAAGTAGTATTGAAGCAAGAATCCGTACAAGTAATTTACCACATAAAAATGTAGATAATAAAAATTTCATAACAGTGCAAAACCTTATTAGAGCAAAATATAGCGATATAAAAACCGCTAAACTACATTTTGCAAGACAAGATAAATCTCTTACTTCCACACAATTTGCCCTTGCACTTTTGTATGCACGAGATCACGATATCGTAAAAGCAAAAGAAGCATTTACCAAAGCTCTTGCCAAAGAAGCAAATAATCCTCTTTATATGCGTGAATACGGATTTTTTGAGTTTAAATATGGTGATATAAACAAAGCATATCAGCTTATTACAAAGTCAAACAGTATTAATTCTAACGATTTAATGACTCATTTCTATCTAGCACGAACTCAAGATGAGCTTGGGCAAAATTCAAGCGCTCAAGCAAACTATCAAGATATTCTCAAAATATATCCATTAGATAGCGAAGTTCATTATTATTTAGGGCATTCATATTCTAAAACAGGAAAAAGTTTTTTGGCCTATTTACATCTTGCTTACTCATCACTCTATAAAGCGGATTGGTCTTCCGCAAAAAAAACTATTGAAAAGGCGAAATCTTATGCAAAAACATCTAAAGAAAAAGAAGCACTTACAACTTTTGATCGTAACTTAGATTATTATAAAAGTGTCTTAACAAATACATAAAATATAAACTCTAACATATTCTCTAACTTATAAATTTCTAAATAATATTGACATATTAGTTTTATTTGAGATAAATTTTACAGTAAAGTATATTTCTAAATTTTAGAAGTGTACTTTATTGTTACTGTAAACTTTAACTTAAACAGATAGGAGTTTAACATGTCAGAAAATTTAGATAAAAACGTATTAGAGGTTATTGCTGTTTTAAATATGGCAAGACGTATGGAACTAACAGCTATTCACCAGTATATGATTAATCACTACGATATTGATGACTTAGATTATGGAAAGTTAGCGCACAAAATAAAAAAAATATCAATAGATGAAATGCGGCACGCAGAAGAGTTTGCAGAACGAATAAAAGAACTTGGTGGCACTCCGGAATCTCAGTTAGATGCTCCTATACAAAAAAAGCAAGACATTAATGAAATCTTTATCTATAACAAAAAATTAGAAGAAGAAACGATTGCTAAGTATAATGAATTTATACATATCTGTTCAAAATGTAATGATAATATATCGAAAAATATCTTTCAAAAAATACTTGTTGAAGAACAAGAACATTTCAATAATTTTGATAATATATCGACTCACCTTACAAATTTAGGCAATGAATATCTTTCACGTATGACCTCAACTCCTGAAGCATAAATAAAAGTTAGCTACAAAGCATAAAGCGACCAAAAGAAATAAATCTTGTGGTCGCTTTTTTTATATATTTAACTAGGGTGTGTTTCTAAATTAAGAGATTTTGTATTTTTGACAAGGAAAAGTGAATTTTTATGAAAGGAGTTTATCAAAACATAAATGACTTGAATAAAAATTTACTTTGACGAAGCTATTTGTTGATAAGTCTGATAGCGAAATATCGTTTTTTTATCAAAGTAATTCAGCTAACTTCATCTAACTATCAAAAATCAAAAGAATTAATTTAGAAACATACCCTAGAGTTTTATTCTAAAATTTTTCGTAGTGTACTTTAGCAGGATTATATCTATTTACTTTACCATTTGCTTGATCGGGAGTACCAACAACGATACAAGCAAAAGGAATAATATGTTCAGGAAGATTAAAGGCTTTTGAATAGTTTGCAATTCTATCTTCGATAGGATAAATACCTGTCCAAACTGTACCTAAACCCATTTCAAGAGCTGCAAGCATTATATTTTGCACAGCTGCCGAACAGTCTTGAGGCCAAAATCCTGCAAATTTTTCTTCTTTTAGATTGCCACATATAAGAATTGATAAAGGAGCATTTTTTGCCATACCAGCATATGGATTAAAATCACTTACAGTTTTCTTTCCCTCTTCGCTCTCAATAATAATAAATTCCCAAGGCTGCGCATTGCCGGCACTAGGAGCGAGCATAGCGGCATGTAAAAGAGTTTCAACTTGTTCTTTTGTAACCGGTGTTGATTTGTATTTTCTTATACTTCTACGTTTTTCAATCGCTTCTAAAATATTCATATATTACTCCTTATTTGTTCTTTTTGTATGTTATTTTTTTATTCCGTCAGAAGCTGCTTTTATCACATTATAAAAGCGAGATTTTTTCCCTTTAAACCATCTTACAGATAAAGGAACAATTAAAGTTATCAGTGCTAAAAAATAAGTTTTTGGATTTAATCGTTTTATCAAATAAAATCTATTTCTGATATTATAATAATCTGAACGTTGTGGAAGTTCTCTATCCTCTAAAGGAAGTTGGTTAAATGAGCGTACAGGAGCTGCTTTTCCTGGAGTTTGACCAATATGTGTGACAAGTGCTCCGGGTGCCCAATTGAGGCGGAATCCTGCCTTAGTAGCTCTTAGAGAGAAATCTACATCTTCAAAGAAGAGAAAGTATTTTTCATTAAAAAAGCCTATCTTTTCAAAGACTTCTTTTCTAACAAGCATTGAAGCACCATAGATGAAGTTGATATTTTTTATTGTTTGTTCACGTTCAGGAAGAGAAAATCTAAGGATATTTTCTTCATAGAGTCTTACTTTTCCTGTGAAAGTATTGAATGTACCACCGCCTGCACACTGAATATTATCGAAATCTTCACGCAGTATGGTTGAGCCAATCACATGATAATTTAGAACTTCTTTTTTTATTTCTTCGCTTGAATGACGTATTAATGCAGCAAGCGCAAAGTTTTCCGGTAAAGTATCGTTGTGCAAAATCCAAAAAGCTTGACATGCTTTATCATAAAAAAGTAAGCGCAAAGCTTGGTTTACAGCATTTGGATAACCATCATTCTCTGATTTTCTAATAAGAACCAAGGGGCATGAAGTCATATCTTGCGAATAGACTTCAACAGGTTCATCAAGATCAAATTTATTTGCAAGAGCTTTCCAAGCGCGCAAAAGATTATCGACCACAGCATTTTCTGATCCATTATCAACCACAACAATTCTACGCGGTTTATCACTTTGCATATGCACTCTTTCAAGGCATGCAATTGTTTTTTTGTAGTCGTTGTAAGTTGTGATAATAACAGCAACTTTATCTTTATCTAGTGTATCCATATTTATTCCAGGCTATAGAGCTTTTTTATAGAAATATCATAACAGTCAAAAATCGTCAAACAACAGAAGTAAGGAAAAAAATATAAGAAGTATGCTTAAAACAAAAAAAGCAAGCTGTTCTAGCTTGCTGAAAGTTTTGAAAATTATTGACTCTATTTGAATTGGAGCGGGAGACGGGATTTGAACCCGCGACGTCAACCTTGGCAAGGTTGCACTCTACCGCTGAGTTACTCCCGCTCAATCAAAAAAGCAAGCTGTTATGCCTGCAATATGTCGATAATATTTTTTGTATTGGAGCGGGAGACGGGATTTGAACCCGCGACGTCAACCTTGGCAAGGTTGCAC
>CAYJOR010000087.1:0-8998 GCA_964371865.1 uncultured Desulfovibrionaceae bacterium
GGGGGGGGCGTGGTGGGGCGCCCCCGCTTCTGGGCTCCCCCCCCCCCCCCCCCCCCAATAAAGTTTTATTCAATCTAATAATTCTTGCAAGGAATGCAACCAAAAGCGTATAAAGTCAGAGGTCTGGAGGAGTGATACACATCTTGCATCACAAATAAAACCTTCATTTTCGAGTTGAGACTTCCAAGAGTCTTCATTTTCTCCTGCCATATCTTCTGTAGCATGACGTCCGATAAGAGTCAGTAGTGGATAAAGGTAAATCTTTTTATATCCTCGTGACTTTAAAGTAGGGAGAATAGTCTCAAGTGTAACACTACCTTTCATGCAGGCGAGGAAGATTCTTTCGTCAACAGTTTGCAAATGGTATGAAATATCGGCATAAAGAGCGTCGGCTTGGGGTTCTTTATGCTTATGTGTGCCATGCCCCATATAAACAATGGCTTCGTCATCATTTTCAAGAATTTCAGCTGTTTCGCTTAAGGATTGCACAGCTTGATTAAAGAAAGACGGCTCTTTAAAAAGAGGAGAAGCAACTGAGATTAAAATTTCCTGCTCTTGCATAATTTGTTCAACAGTTGCCAAAAGATTTTGGTATTCTATACCGGGAATTAGATGAAGTGATTGAATATAGATATGTGTATATTTTTCAAAAATCATTTTCTCGATAGCTTTTTTAACCGAGTCAGATTTTTTTCCTCTTTCTGCCAAGAGTTTACGGCTATGTTCAGAGGTAAATCCATATCTTACAGGAATAGGCTTAAACACATTCTCAGCCTCTTTGCAAAAAGCGGAAAAGGCTTGTTCTGCGCTGAATGTGCCTAAGCCAAAAGCAACTATAAGTATACCTTTTTTACTCATTAAAATTTAATGGTAACTTGTTCGGTTTCAGTTTTAGGAAGCATTTTAACTACGCCAATTTCCCAAACTTTTTGATTCATAGCAGAGAATCTATTGAGAATATCGTCAGCAGTATTTCTATCAACGATGATAACATAACCAATACCACAATTGAAGATTTGAAGCATTTCTTCCCAGCCCATATCGCCTTCACTTTTGAGCCATTCAAACACAGGAAGAATTTCCCATGAACCGAATTGGATTTCAGCAGATACCTGTGATGGAAGAACGCGTGGAATATTATCGTAGAAACCGCCACCTGTGATATGAACCATACCTTTAATGGTTAAGTCACGCATAATTCCGCGTAAAGACTCTACATAAATTTTTGTTGGAGCAAGAAGAACTTCAGCAACTGTTTTATCAGTTCCAGGGAAGATATCATCTTTTTTCAATCCGCTTTGGGCTAATACCTTACGCACAAGGCTAAATCCATTAGAGTGCACACCTGTTGAAGGCAAGCCAAGAATTACATCATTCACGCTAATGCTTGAACCATCTACGAGTTTAGAATTATCAACTAAACCAACACAAAAACCGGCTACATCGTAATCGTCTTTAGCGTACATATCAGGCATTTCAGCAGTTTCACCACCAAGAAGAGCGCAAGATGACTGCCTGCAACCTTCTGCAACGCCTGCAACAACTTGTTGAGCTGTTTCAATATCAAGTTTTGAAGTTGCGTAATAGTCTAGAAAGAAGAGCGGCTTAGCACCTTGCACTAAAATATCGTTGACACTCATCGCAACGAGGTCTATACCTACAGTATCGTGTTTATTAAATTCGATAGCAAGTTTGAGCTTTGTACCAACGCCGTCAGTCGCTCCTATAAGAATCGGATCTTCCATTCCGGAAAGGTCAGGGCGATAAAGCCCACCAAAACCGCCGATATCTGAAAGAACACTGTGGTTATGTGTTGAAGCTACATCTGCCTTAATTCTTTGAACAAATTCGTTTCCGGCGTTAATATCTACACCGGCATTTGTATACGCTTTACTACGATCGTTAGTCATTCTATCCTCTCTGTCTTATTCGTGCGTGGGTTTTACCCAGTCATTCTTAAAAAACTTTATAAGAATTTACACTGATTGACAAGCAATTTTTAAGGAGTTAACATGATAAAATTTAAATTAGCATTTTTAGCAATTATTTCAATATCTTTTACTACAATTTCTTTTGCAGAAGTTGTTATTGAAAAAGGAAAAATTACCACTAACCCTAATACTAACATTATTTTTCAAGATGGTAAAGGTAATAATTCTGAAATTATTCATATAAAACCACCTTTACAAAAGCCTAAAGAACATGATAAAGATATTGACATTGAAGTGAAGCCCGAAATTTATATTAATCCTTATATACCACATAATAATCAAGGAAAATAACTGAATGAAACTACTTGTGCTTGGAATTGGAAATCTACTTCTTACTGATGATGGTCTTGGTATTCATGCTGCCCTAGAGCTTATGAAAGAAAAAATGCCCGAAAATGTTACCGTGATGGAAGCCGGAACCTTTACCCATGACGTTTTTTATCTTTTTGAAGAATATAGTCATGTTCTAGTTCTTGATATTCTACACGCCGGCAAAGAACCCGGTACCATCTACAGACTGACCGAAAAAGAACTCACTCAAAATAAAGAGCAAAGAATGTCAATACACGATATTGACCTTATTGATTCAGTAAACATGGCAGAACTTCTTTACAAAAAACGCCCTGAACTTTTTATACTCGGCATGGAACCACTCGACTACACTACTTGGAGCATGGAACTAAGCCCAGTCATAAAAGATAAACTTCCAACTTTTATAGAACAAGCTAAAGTTGAAGTTCAAAATATCTTATCAAAAATCTAAAATTCACGATTATAAAGAGGGAAATATGTCAAGCAGATCCATTCACTTAGCCGTTCATGTTCACAAAGACCCTTCTGCAATGGCAGAGCGTGCCGCACACCACATCGCTGAATGTTGCGAGCAAGCTATTGAAGATCATGGTGTCTTCAATTTAGCCATTTCAGGCGGTCAAACTCCACTTCCACTTTTCCGCTTACTTGCTTGCGAAGATTGGGCTAATAGACTCCCTTGGGAAAAAATTGTTGTATATTGGGTTGATGAACGCTGCGTTGACCCATCACACCCAGATAGCAACTACGGCATGGCAAGACGTGAACTTCTTTCTCATGTTCCTATCACATGGTACTACAGAATGAAAGGCGAAATCGACCCTGTGCAAGCGGCAAGCGCATACGAGCACCTCCTACAAGAACACTTTAGACTCTCACCTGGTGAACTTCCTAGATTCGACCTCGTTCTCCTCGGACTCGGCGACGACGGGCACGTAGCTTCCCTTTTCCCAAATGAACAAGCCCTTCAAGAAGAAGAACGTATTGTTATCGACCAGTATGTTCGCTCAAAACATACCGACAGGCTTACCCTAACCCTCCCTGTTATAAACAACGCAAAATCTTGTCTCTTCCTCGTAAGTGGCGCAGACAAGCATGATGCCCTCTCTCACGCGCTAAACCTCCTAGATGAACCAAAATACCCCGCTCAGTTCATAAGACCAAAAGGTGACCTCATCTGGATCGTCGACGAAGCCGCTGCTCTAGGGAAGTAATTTATCTTTTTTTATGCCTTCGGCGACCAAAGGGGATAATCCCCTTTGGAAACCTTATTTCTTTCCCGACTCGTTCCTCGTCGGAAAAGGAATAAATGTTTTCAAAAAAATTATTTCTTTTATCATCAAAGTAAGGAAACTTTCTTAGCTTTGTTGGTGTAGTAGTAAAATCAAAATATAATCTTCCTCTAAATTTGAATTTCAGATTTAAAGGAAGATTTTTTATTAAAAGCATTTTATTTATACTTTAAAACACAAAAGCCCTTTCATTAATCCTACTTGACTAATGAAAGGGCTATATACTTAGATTTTAGCTCAAAACTTTTTCAAATTTTGAGAAGATTTCTTTACTCCAACGATAAAGGAAGTAATTTTTTTGGATAACACTTTTCCCTTTTTCGAGGAACGAGAAAAAGAAAAGGGGTTTCCAAAGGGAATCATTCACTTTGGCCGTCGGAGACAAAAAAATAAAAATCTTATAATTCATCTGGGAGTTCGTTTAGCTCTGCTTGAGAGAAAACTGGCCCGTCAACACAAACGTATTTGTCGCCAACGTTACAACGTCCACAGATACCGATACCGCATTTCATACGACGTTCAAGGGTTGTGATGATATTTTCATCAGCAAATCCAAGTTCTTTAAGTGCAGCAAGGGTGAATTTAATCATGATAGGAGGACCACAGAGAACTGCAACACAGTTATCAGGTGATGGTGCAATTTCTTTTAAGATATTAGGGATAAGCCCTACTTTGTGCGGCCAACCATCTGATGGATTATCAATTGTGAGGGTTGTTTTTAGCTTTGGATGGTTGAGCCATGAATCTAGTTCATAGCTGTATGCCATATCAGCAGGTGAACGCCCACCGTAGAGGAGGGAGATATCTTTATAGTCATCAGCGCGTTCGAGAACGTGGAGCATAATAGTACGGATAGGAGCCATACCAATACCACCACCGATAAAGAATACGCTTTTTCCTTTCCAGTCTTCATAAGGGAAAGGTTGACCTAAAGGCACGCGTACACCGATTTTATCACCGGCAGAAAGCTTATGAAGAGCTGCGGTAACTTCACCTGTAAGCATAACAGAGAATTGAAGATATTCTTTGCATGATGGTGGGCTGTTGATAACGAAAGTTGCTTCGCCAACGCCGAAGATGGATAGCTGACCTACTTGACCAGGGCCATATTCAAAAGCTTTCATTTTTTCTTCATCGTCAAAACGGACGCGAAATGTCATAATATTGCCGGTTTCACGAATTACTTCTAAAACAGTGGAAACTTCTGGCAAGTATGGATTATTGTTACATGAACATGTATGACTCATTTATTAACCCTCTTTACCCTTGTTTTTTGTTAGGTGCTTTTTTAACAGCAGTTTTTGGCTGAGCTTTAGGTGCACTTTTAGCTACTTCTTCTGATGTAGGTGCTGGGGCAGCAACTGGAGCTTCTGCTTTTTTTTCAGCACTTATTTTGCATCTTGATGGAGGAAGATTTGCATCGTCAGGAGTTGCATTGATAATGCCTGAAATCATGTCTTTAATGCTGATTGAAGCAGGACATGAAAGTAGGCAACGTCCGCAACCTGTGCAAGAATATAAATCTTCATGCCAAGATGTCATGTAGCTGAATTTGTGCCCTAAGCGGTTACGCCAACGCATAAGACCTTGCGCTCGTGGATTGTGCCCACTTGCTTCACGGGTAAATTCATCGCCCATACAGGTTGCCCATGAACGGATTCTTTTACCTTCTAATGGGTTACCTTCATCAGTTATGGTGAAACATTGGCAAGTAGGACATACGAAAGTACATGAGCTACAACCAATACAACCAGCAGTAACTTGTGCCCAGAAATCTTTATTTTCAAAGTTGAATGAACAAATTTGAGAGATTTTTGACATATCTGGTTTTTCAGGAAGGGTTTCATGCGCTTTTGCATGAGCTGCTTCAACTGCTTTCACAGCGTCATCATCAGCGTTAGCAAATGAAGCAAGTTCTAGCAATTCTTTACCTTTTTCGGTAATAGCTTCAAATACAAGTCCTTTTTCCGTCGCAGTGAAGAAAACGTCTGCTGTGTAAGCAGTTGTGAGGTCGGTATTTGTCCAGTTACAGAAACAAGAAGGAAGGGTTTCGTTACAAGCTTGCGCAATGATAAAAGTATTTTCTCTGTGAGCCGCATAGTAAGGATCACGATATTTACCTTTAAGATAAGCCGCATCTTGAACTTCAACAGCTTTAGCGTCGCAAGGGCGAGCACCAAAGATTACTCTTTGAGTTGTGTTATATTCACATGTAAGAGCGGTATCAACTTGAGAAAGATTTTCTTCTTTCTTGGTTGATTTATATGAGAAGAGAACTTCTGATTCAGGAATATACGCTTTCTTCATTGAAGTTGTAGTATAATCGAGAATTTCATTCATATCTGCTTTTGCGATTTCATCAGCTGAATATTCTTTGTATGTTACTGATTTAGCAATGGCTTTAGGAGCAAGCATGGTATATTTTTCAGCAATTTTAGCAAGCCATGCAGGTACTTGATCTTTTTGAGCTATGTATTTCATCTTAGAAATGCTCCTTTATGTTTTCTTCTTCCACTGAATAGCCTAAGAGCGGTGGTGTTGCTGTGAGGTCTAATCCGGCAGTATAATTGAAGATACGCTTCATAATTCCGCCAAATTGTTGCTTAAGCCAGAATACAGGAATACCCATTGGGCATGAACGGCTACATTCAGCACAGCCTGTACATCTACCGGCAAGGTGTTGTGCGTGGATAAGTTGGAAGAATAACTTACTTTCAGGTGAATTATCATCTGCTACCCAGTGTGGGTTACGGCTATCACCGGCACAGTTGTCTTTACATACGCACATTGGGCATGAGTTACGGCAGGCATAGCAATGCATACAACGTTCGATATGTCCGCGCCAGAATGACATTCTGTCATCAAGTGATAATGAATTCAAATATTTGAGTCCTATAGGAGCTCTTGTATCCGGTTCAATTGGTTGACCTTCTGCACCAACAAATACATCAAAGAATTTAGCAGCAGGCATAGCACATTGACGGCACTTATCTTGAGCAACGTCCGCCATATCTACAACAAAATCTTTATTACCTTCAGCAGTTCTTACTGTAACAGTTAAGTCATGTCCTTTACCGCTTGTGCTAAGGATAACCGGTTTTGTAATTCCTGAAAGTTCTTTCACTTTTTTGATTACTTTGTCACGGCTAACAGTTCCGTTACATTGCATACCAAAGATAGTGATATCGTCTTTATTAAGGAGTTTTTCTTGAAGAAGAGCAACGATTGCGCGGCTATCACAACCTTTTACAACAATACCGACTTTTTTGCCTTTATGTTTATGTAAAAGAGTTACAAGACTTTGAACGTTGCTTGGGCCCCAAATCATTTGATCGATTTCAGCTTCTGTTTTAGCAAAGAAAGGTTCAGCAACCAAACCGTCAGGGCCTTGTCTCCAACCGAGAACGCCATCAAGATTTGGAAGAGCTGCTTTAGCTTTTTCTTTCAATTCAGCAACAAATGGATTTTCACCACAACCAAGTTGACGAATAGGCGCATAAATTTCAGTTGGCATATCGTACATTGGTTTAGCGTCTTTGAATTTAGGTGCAGGCCCTAATTCGTGGATTTGATTTGTAAATGTAGTTACAACTTCTTTCCATTTTTGACCTTCAGATGCTGATACCCATGAGTATGAGAAACGACGTGGATCAATACCAAGAATTCCAATAAATTCTTTTAATGATTCTAAACGACGACGAGCATAGAAGTTACCGCTTGTATAGTGACAATCTTTAGGGTGACAGCCGGATACTAATACACCGTCCGCACCTTCAAGTAATGCTTTAAGAACAAATAATGGATTTACACGACCTGAACAAGGAACACGGATAATACGCATATCTGTTGGTTGTGTGAAACGTCCTACGCCGGCAGAATCTGCACCACCGTAAGAACACCAGTTACATAAAAATGCTACGATTTTCAATTCTTTATCTACTGACATAGAGCTACTACCTCTGCAAGTATTTGGTTATCGGTAAAGTGTGATAATTGAACAGCTCCATGTGGGCAAGTAGCATTACATACGCCACAACCTTGGCAGATAGTTTCAATAACTTCAGCTTTTTTGCTACCACGGAAATCAATTTCCTTAATAGCTTGATATGGGCAAACGTCAATACATTTACCACAACCGATACATCTTTTAATATTTACACTGGCAACTTGCGGATCGCCTGTTAGCTTAGGTTTTGAAAGTAAGCCGATAGCCTTAGCTGCTGCACCCGATGCTTGCGCAACTGATGCAGGAATATCTTTAGGGCCTTGGCAAACACCGGCTAAGAATACACCTGCGGTATTTGTTTCTACAGGTTTCAACTTAACGTGACCTTCAAGATAGAAATTATCCGCATCATAAGAAATACGGAGTTTTTCTGCTAAACCTTCTGCATTTTCAGCACCTTGTACGCCAACAGCAAGAACAATCAAATCAGCTTTGATTTCAACTTGTTGTCCAAGAAGGGTATCAGCACCACGAACGATGTAGCGTGTTACGCCATTTTCATCGATTGTTGGTTGAACTGCAGATACTCTACCGCGTACATACTGCACATCATATTCTTCAATAGCACGGCGGGTAAACTCATCATAAGCTTTACCACCAGCACGGATATCCATGTAGAATACATAAGAATTTGACTCAGGCATATGGTCTTTTGTCAAAATTGCTTGTTTTGCTGTATACATACAACAGAATGAAGAACATAATGGACGATCAATAGCTCTATCGCGTGAACCTACGCACTTTACAAATACAACATTCTTTGGTTCCATACCATCAGATGGACGAACAATATGACCACCGGTAGGACCTGATGCTGATAAAAGTCTTTCATATTGGATTGATGTAATAACATCAGGAATTTGACCGTAGCCATATTCAGGAAGTTGTGTATAATCGTATAAATCAAAACCTGTTGCAGTAATGATAGCACCTACTTTTACAGTGATGAGTTCATCTTGCATATCAAATTTAATTGAGTTTGATTTACATACTTTAGCACACACACCACACTTACCGCTAGAAAGCATACGGCAAGCAGCTGGATTAATTTTAGCACGTTGTGGAATAGCTTGTGGGAAAGCAATTGAAATAGCTTTACGTTTTCCTAAGCCTTCGTTGAATGCGTCAAAGTCTTTTGAAGGACATTTTGCAATACATTCACCACAACCGGTACAGCTTGTCCAATCAACATAAGTTGTTTTCTTACGGATTGTTACTGTGTAGTTACCAACATAGCCTTCAATTTTTTCAATTTCTGAATAAGCGTGAAGATCGATAAGGTCATGTTGAAGAACGTCAACCATTTTAGGTGAAAGAACACATGAAGAACAGTCGATAGTTGGGAAAGTCTTATCAAGACGAGCCATTTTACCACCGATAGTAGCATCTTTTTCAAC
>CAYJOR010000088.1:0-8957 GCA_964371865.1 uncultured Desulfovibrionaceae bacterium
TCAATTTGCATACTACGATGAAGAAGTGTTGCTTGTTAATGATTGCGGAGATTTTATATTTTTAGCAAAAGAAGATTTTGACTTATTTGTCAGAAATATTCTCCCACAAAGTAGTAAATATTTTGAAGATTTAAAAAGTAAACTTTTTCTTGCAGAGGATGATTTAGAAATTGCTATTAGAAAATCTTCAGCAAAATATCGCTCAAGAAAATCCTTTTTACGAGACTTTACAACACTACATATGATGGTAATCACATTGAGATGTAATCAAAAATGTGAATATTGTCAGGTTTCATGTGCTGAAGAGAATGCTCATATGTATGACATGAACGAGGAAACGGCAGAAAAGATTGTTGATATGATTTTTCTAGCTCCATCCAATAGTGTAAAAATTGAATTTCAAGGGGGAGAACCTCTTTTAAACTGGAGCACTCTCGTACATACTGTTAACTATGCTAAAGAAAAAAATATTTCTATTAGTAAAGATTTGAGTTTTGTTTTATGTACAAACCTTATCGGCATTACAAGAGAACATCTTGAGTTTTGCAAAGAACACAAAATTTCTATTTCAACATCACTTGATGGATCTATCGAACTTCATGACGCATGTAGAAAGCCTCGTATAGGGGATGGAACATACAAAACTTTTCAAGAAAAACTAGCTCTTAGTAGGGAAATTTGCGGTGAAGAAAACGTCAATGCTTTAATGACAACAACTCGAAAGTCAATTGATAAGTTAAAGTCAGTTGTTGATGAATACATTGAAAAAAAATTAGATGGGATTTTTATTCGTTCACTGAATCCTTATGGTTTTGCAGCAGAAAGTGAAGAGAGTCTCAGTTATGATATGCAGTACTTTGTTGAAAGGTATTTAGATGTGCTAAAATATATTATTCATATTAACCATGAAATATACTTTCCAGAATATTTTGCAACTTTATTATTTTCGAGGATTTTAACTCCTTATTCAACTGGTTTTGTTGATTTACAGTCTCCTTCTGGCATAGGAATTTCAGGAGTAATATACGATTTTGATGGTTCAGTATTTCCGGCTGATGAAGCTAGAATGCTTGCAAGAATGGGTGATAATTTCTTTTGCTTAGGTAATGTGAAAGAGGATAGTTATCACGATATCTTTGCAGGGGAGAAACTAGTTAATCTAATTTCAAATTCATGTATTGAAGCCACGCCATTTTGCTCAAGCTGTGTGTTTCAAGCATATTGTGGAACAGATCCAATCCGAAACTATTTAGAATCCGGAAGTGATATACGTAATATGTCAGAAACTCCATTCTGTACCAAGCACAAAGGTATATTTAAAGGCTTATTTGAAATTCTGAAAAATAGTACAGAGAAAGAAATGGCGATAATTTGGAGTTGGATAACAAAAAATCCTCAAATAGCACATTCTGAGATGGGGGATACGCATGAAAGAAATTAGTTACAGTAATATCCTGAAAGATAAATCTATTATCGGTGAAATTGCAATACTAACTAAAACCCCAAAACCATTTGGTGAAAGACATAAATATATTCTTATTACAAGCAGTAAGCTAGAATCATTTGGTTATAGAGCATGTATTTCAGAGAAAATTTCTAGTGGATTTGCTTTGCCTGCTTTTATTCCTATCTGTGAATCTGACTATAAAAATTTATACGATGGTGATATTGTAAAAGTGAATGAGCATTCACTGACAGTGTTATGGGAGAGTCAAACTAACGATAATGCTCTTATGCTTACAGAGTCATGTAACTGTAAATGTATTATGTGTCCTCAACCAACAAAAGCACACGATCCAAAATATATTTCTGAAATACATACGATTCTAGACTTGCTAAAAGGCAGAAATCTTTCAAGTATCTGTATCACTGGTGGAGAACCGACATTAATAAAAAGTGATTTTATTAAAATTCTAAGTCGATGTACAAAAGAACATTCCGAAGCAGAAATCAATATTCTGACAAATGGAAAAACATTTGCAGATATAAACTTTGCTAAAGAAGTTAGTGCTGTGTCAAATGAAAAAACAATTTTTTGTGTGTCACTACATAGTGATATTGATTATATAAATGATGAAATAGTTGGGGTAAAACACAGCAGAGATAAAACAGAGCATGGGATTTATAATCTTGCGCAATCTGGTCAAAAAATAGAAATTAGACATGTAATTACAAAGAAAAATTATACAAGATTACCTCAATTTGCAGAATATTTATACAGTTACTTTCCTTTTTGCAGTCATTACGCATTTATGGGAATGGAAGTTCATGGAGATGCAGAAAGAAATAAGGATGAAATCTACATTCCTCCCTTAGAATATGCTGAAGAACTTAGACGTGCTATATTAAAACTCTATAATAGGGGACTTCCTGCCTCTGTTTATA
The DNA here is from genome assembly GCA_964371865.1 of uncultured Desulfovibrionaceae bacterium. GTDB lineage: Bacteria > Desulfobacterota > Desulfovibrionia > Desulfovibrionales > Desulfovibrionaceae > CAYJAZ01. The sequence goes on from CAYJOR010000088.1 coordinate 2,386, forward strand.
ATATTCCTTTATGTATGTGTCATGAAGAAATACGTAAATTTGCAACACAGTCCATATCACAGTGGAAAAATATTTTTCATGAAAGCTGTAGCCTATGTTTTAGGAAAAATTCTTGTGCAGGTTTCTTTACTACGTCAACAATAATTCCACATGAAGATATAAAGCCAATAATAACTGACTGATATAAAACTAATTCACACATATCCATCTTGCAAACAATATGCAACTCATAATGAGGAGCATGAAAAAATAAGGAGGAAATTTGAGAAAAATTATCTACACTCTTTTCGTACTTGTAGGCTTTTTAAGCTCTATATTTACACCGTCTCAGGCAGATGCAAGCTTGAAAGGTGATATCAGCAAAAGTGGAAAACTTGAAACAAGTAAATCAAGTGAGTTCTTCTACTTTTCTGACATCATCAACAACAGTGACTCTTCTGATTTTGTAGCTGCACATTACAGCCACAGAAGTCACTCAAGTCATAGTAGTCACAGAAGTCACTATTCAAGTCGTTATTAAACTACTTTAACCAGAAAAGGCATAGTGTGTAATCTTTGCCTTTTCTGCTTTGTGAAGGTAAACTTATGATAGTTACAGTTGTTCTGCCCGCATATAATTGTGCAAAAACACTAGAACAAACAGTTGCAGAAATTCCTACCAACAAAGTAAATAATATAGTACTTGTAGATGATTGTAGTTCAGATGAAACTGTCACTATTGCTAAAAGTTGTGGAATTAAGCATGTATATCGGCATACACAAAATAGAGGTTACGGAGGAAATCAGAAGACTTGTTATGATAAAGCATTAGAATTAAATTCTGATATCGTTATTATGCTTCACCCAGACTACCAGTATGACCCACAATTAATAACAAAGCTTATACATGAAATATCTTCCGGAGCTGATATTGTACTGGCTTCAAGAATGAAAAAATCCAAAGAAGCCTTGAAACTAGGTATGCCAAAGTATAAATACTACGCAAATAAACTTCTCACCGTCTTCCAAAACAAGCTATTTAGTTTAAGTCTCACGGAGTATCATACCGGATATAGAGCATACACACAAAAGGCACTTAAATCTTCAAATTATAAAAATCTTTCAGATAGCTTTATTTTTGATAATCAGATTTTGCTAGAACTCATATCTGAAAACTATCAAATTAGAGAAATCTATTGCCCTGCAAAATACACGGAAGACTCATCGTCAATTGGTTTAGCAGCTTCTTTAAAGTACGGGCTAGGAGTTATATATTTTTCTATTAAAACAAAGTTACTTCAACTTACAAAGTAAAAAACTATGTTCTACTATTTTTTTTGTCAGTTTCTCATTATAAGTTTTTTTGGATTACTTTTTTTTATTTTCTATAAAAAATATACCGAAGGAATTTTGACTAAATGGAATGTTATACTTGCACTTATACTCGTAATATTTTTTAAGTTTCACTGGAATATTCCTTTTTGGGGGCTTGAATACGAAGATGCCTATGTGTTCAGTGGAGTAGGAAGAATGTTTAGCCTCTCTACTTTCACAGAATCGTTTTTAACAGACTGCGTAACTATCGGTAGTTTAGAAAATCCTATGGCTTTATCACGTTATGGTGGACATTTTATACTTTATTCTACATATTTATCAAACTTTATTGAAATTTTAGGATTTAGCTATAATACATTAACTTTAGCAAATCTAATAGTTACATTTTTAATTATATTGATTCTTTCACTCTTTTTAGGTAAGAATAGCAGCCTATGGTTTTTAGCACCATTACTCTATTGCTTTGCTCCGATTATAAATGTTTTTTCAACAACACTTCTTTCTGAAACCTTTTCAAGTTTAATTATTATCACTTACCTATTTTATTGGAATGAGTTCGATAATAAAAAGGAAAAAATCTACTATTATCTTTCAATTTTTTTATTTTTTGTTGCAATTATGTGTAAACGAGAAAACTTGATTTTATTTATTATTCCCTGCATATATTCCCTAGTAGGTACTTTAAATGACAGTAAAATCATAAGAAGACGTTTTGAAATCATAATTCCTTATATTGCAGTTTGTATATTCTATTTAGTTGCTATACAGAATGTATTCACAATTGAAAGTATTGAGGCGGTAGATATTGCTGGGAAAACATTTAGCTTTGCTAACTTTGTAAAACTTGCTCCATACTTTATTACTTCTTTATTTACTATTGAAAATTTTTCTATAGTGAACTATTTGTTTGTTATATCAATCATTTTTCTAAATCGAAAGAGCTTTGCTGAAGTGTCACTGTTATGCCTATTCTTAGGATATTTTTTGCTATATACAGCACACTATCGTGGTTATTTTTTTGCTAAGTATGGTGAGGTGTCAATATTTGAAACCTTTCGATACTTAAATAATTTTTACTGTATAGTGCCATTGATAATTACTATAGTCATTTCAAGTAAAATGAAGATAAAAGCAAAGTATCTCTATGCAGTTACAAGTATACTAATAGCTTGCAACTTATATTCAACCATAAATATGAGAAATGAATATAATCAAATAGAGCAAAAGGTTAGGTTTAATAGTTCTAGCATCATTATGAATTATATTAAAGATTTTGAGTATGATAATAACTATATCCTTGTTACAGATAATACGCTCATTTATCAAAATTTGTATAATACAGATACATTTCTTTATGATATAACACTTTACAACGATGCTTATTTTAGAAAGGAAAATAAATCAATCTACCTAGAAGTTGATAATTTACCTTACTGGAGAGAAAGGTATAATATAAAAATTGATATGAAGAATTGGAAGTATATAATGACGTTATCAGACAATAAGGTTCTATATAAATTTATAAAGTAAAATTACAATATATTGCAATAGTAATTCATATAGAATCTAAAAAAAATAAGATTATTAGAGGAAAAGCAAGATAAATAACGAGTGCCCTAGCTTTAACTTGAAAAACTAAGATTTAATCAGATTTTTTTAGATAATGAAAGATTTAGAATGAATTTGGGTTCTTATTTTATCTTGTATTTTGATTACCTTGCAAGGCAGGGTAGGTGAAGTAGTCCCACACTCTTTGAAAAAGAATTGGCAACTTCACAGCGTTGACTTATTCGCCCTTTCAAAAAAAGTGACTCAACGAAAATTATGCGAAAAAAGATAATAAGCGAAAAATGCGAATTATGCGAAAAAAGATATTTGAATACAATTAAACTTATTTCGCTTTTTTCGCTAAATTCGCTTTATTTGTTATTTCGCACACTGATTGGTTCTACACCTTATTTGATGAAAAAGAGCTAACCCCAAAAATGCTTCAAATTTTACCAGCCAGCCTACCCCATGTGGGCACATTCAACACGTTGAAATGTTCTCACATGGTGACTGGTGAGGGAGTACCCCTCAACCCCCTGAAAGGCAAAATGCAGAAAGACAGAAAAGGCAAAAAGAAAATTTTAAGCTCACCAAGGATAATTTATACTCACACCGCTTTTGCCTTTTTAGTGTATTGTCTTTCTATCCAATCTCGGTTAAATCCATGTTCATTTAATTGTGTGCTCGCAATGCTTCTAAAGCTATGAATAACAAGTTCATCTTTTGTATAACCCATAACTCTTAAGCTTGCGACAAGGCTATCAGAACGTATTGGACGTGTAAAACTTCTGGGGCTTGGAAATAAAAATTCGCAATGCCCTGTATAGCAATGAAGTCCTTTCAATAACTCAACCACTTGTTTTGCGAGGGGAACAATATGTGTTTCAGTCATTTTTATACGCTCAACAGGGATTTTCCACTCTGCTTTTTCAAAATTGATTTAATTCCACTTGGCATCTCTCAATTCTTGAGAACGCAGAAATACATAAGGCATAATCTTCAACGCGTATTGTACACTTATACTTTCTTTATAATTATCTATTTTTCTAAGAAGTACACCAATTTCATAAGGTTCAGTAATTGTGGGATAGTGCTTTGTCTTGACAGGCTTAAGTGCGCCTTTCAAATCTGCTGTTATATCTCTTTCAGCTCTTCCGGTTGCAATTGCATAGCGAAAAACTTGTCCGCAGATTTGCATTGTCTTGTGAGCAGTTTCTATTGTGCCACGGTCTTCAATCTCTCTGATGACTTCTAGGAGTTCGGGAGCTGTTATAAGACTTAATTCCTTTGCACCTAAAAAGGGAAATACGTTTTTTGTGAGAAAACGCATGATTTTTCCTGCATTACTTTCTTTCCATTTTTCGTAATTCTTTTCATGCCATTCTCTTGCGATAACTTCAAAAGCATTTAGTTCTTGAGATTTTGTAGCTTCTTTAACTGCTTTTCTTTCACCATTTGGGTCAATACCACTTTTAAGCTTAACCTTAAAGTCAATTAAACTTTTTCGTGCCTCAAGAAGTGAAACTATAGGATAAAGCCCTAAAGTATGAGTTTTTCTTTTTTTCTCAAAAGTGTAATCTATACGCCAAGATTTACTACCTGTTACACTCATATACAAGTATAAGTCATCGCCATCAGTAAATTTTTGTGCTTTATCCGTTGGTTTGAGATTTCTAATTTTCCCATCACAACTTTCCTTTTTTATCAACGGTACTTTCGATTCTTAGTTTTGTGCTCTAGTGCAAAGCTCAAGTAAGGAACGGTATTGACTTTTATTAATACCCCTAATACCGATTACAATACCGTTATTAAAGAAGTATGTCAACAAACCTCACCGAACGTTATAGCATAAGCTATATCTAAAAAAATAAGTCCTACAGCGAAATATCGAACACTGTAGGACTTTATGATTTTTATAAATGGTGCGCCCGACAGGAATCGAACCTGTGGCCTAACGCTTAGGAGGCGTTCGCTCTATCCAACTGAGCTACGAGCGCATTTTAGGGAGTTAGAGAGTTTCAAATAGGAATAGTAGTATTACAACTTAAAAGATATAAAGATAAGAAGCTCTGTTATCTATAGATAGAAGTAGAGTAAAAGTCAAATAGTTTTCTAAGTAAAAGATAAATAAGTCTAGTAAAAAGAAAACCTCCGTTGAGGAGGTTTTCGGTCCTATCAAATCGATAGGTTTTTTGGTTCGTCAAGGCACAATTGAAAGCCAATTAAGAAGGCTAAAAAAGTAGCATTACTTTCACAAGTCTCTGAGTGGTTTGTTTATGCTTTGCCGATTGAACCAAAAAGTTCAAATTTAGAAAGTGCAACAGGTTTCATAGCAGCTTTTGCGTAATCGCGAGCAACACGAGTTTCGTATGATCCCGAGTTATAATATTCAATATGTCCATCACGGATAGCGCGTTTAAATTCACTACCAACATTAATTTTAGCGCAACCAGCTTGAATTAGGTCACGAATAACGTTATCAGAAATTCCTGAAGCTCCATGAAGAACAAGCGGAGTATTAGGAATAAGGGAGTGAATTTGTTGCATCAGAGGAACATTAAGTTTAGGTTCAACTTTAGAGATACCATGCACATTACCAATTGCAGGAGCAAGGGTATCTACTTTTGTTAACTCCATAAATTTAACAGCTTCATCAGGGTTAACCATAAGTGCTTCAAGTTCAACAGCATCTTTAAGGTTATCTTCAGCACCACCAACAGCACCAAGTTCCGCTTCAATGCAAGCATTATAGCTACGAGCCATTTCAACTGCTTTAAGAGTGAGCTCAACATTTTCATCAAAAGAGTGATGCGAGCCATCAAACATAACAGAAGTAAAACCAGCGTCTAAACACAGTTTTACATCGTCGAGACTAGGGCCGTGATCTTGGTGTAAAGCAACAGGAATAGAAGCTGCTTCAGCAATTTTACGAACCATAGCATATACAATATCAACACCTATTGTAGAATAATAAGGTTTGCCAATCATTAGGATAAGAGGAGATTTAACTTTTTCAGCCTCTTCGACCATGGCTTCAGCACTTTCTTGATTCATAATAGAGAAAGCAGGAATTGCGTAACCGTTTTTTAAAGCTTCGTCTAACATTTGTTTAGGGTTGACAAGCATAAAAAGCTCCTTGTTTTGATATCCACGTAGATTGCATAAAAAATATAAATATGTCAAGAGGGTAATTTATATATTTCAAACATATAATAAGCTTATGTATTGATTTTACAGAATAAAATAGAGGATTACTAAAAAAATTTATAATCAATAGAAAAAATTTTGATAGAGTTTAATAAGTATAAAAAAAGAACGAAGTCAATAAAATATAAAGGAATATGCAACATGAGTAGGTAGTGTTGTAAATTATAAAGAAAATTTATATAAAAAAATATGAAAGTAGAATTTGCTACGAAAAAAGATAAATTAAACTAAGGGAAATAAAGTAGTGTAACAATTATATAGGAAAAAAAATCTGGAGTGGTGAGAGAATAATGTGAAGATTGAATATTTATTATAACTCATTGATATTCCGAAATAAAAATAAAATATAAATTTTTTTGCAAAAAGAGCTTGACTTTTTATCGAGTTTCGTAGATAAAGATTTTCCGCTGATTGAGACAGCCGAAACGCTGAGTAAATCGAGTCGGAATTTTTTTGAAAAACGAGAAAAAAGTTCTTGACAATCAACGAGAGTTTGATTAGAA
>CAYJOR010000089.1:0-8753 GCA_964371865.1 uncultured Desulfovibrionaceae bacterium
TTTTAAGATAGCCCCAGTTCTTTAAAAATCAAATCTAAATCTTCCTCACTTGTTGAAACTGGTTCTAGCTGATTATTCTCAATAGCGTTAAGCATTGTTTCTTCTTTTTCTTTTAAGCGCAAAAAGATTTGTTTATCCAAGGAGTATTCAATACCATTTTCAGAAAGAAAAGTATTTTGTATATAGTAATATTGTGTATATTGATTATCAGGTAGGCCTAAACGGTGAATTCTGTCTTTTGATTGGAGTAAATGCACAAGGTTGTAACTATATTCAAAGTAAACTGCATCATGACATACAGAATGGAGAGAAACTGATTCAGCGAGGGTGTGTGGATTAGTAATTAATATTTGTATTTTTTTATCAAGGAATCTATCAACAATACTTTTTCGCTCTTCAGAAGAAGTTTCCCCGTAGATATGTTCTGTTTTATAGCCTTTTGAATACAAATAATCGTCAATTCGCTTAATAGAATCAATAAATATACACCATACAATTACTTGTTTTCCTTCTTGGGCTAATTTTAAAATCGTATTTACACACACTAAGAATTTTTCTGTTTCTGTAATACTTTCTACATAGCTACTAATTTCTTCTGAAAAGTCTTTATAGTCAATTTCTTCAATTTCTCCTCTTGTATCAAGAATATCCGAAAAATCTTCTTGGCTGTCATTAAGGCTTTCTAAAAGCATTTGAGGGTTTGACTCTAGTTGAAGCAATCTAATAATAAGTGCTAATTTATTTTTTGCATATTTTAGTTTTAATATTTCAAAAATTCTATTTTCTTCCTCTGAAGCATAGCTTGTAATCACTATCTCTGGATTTGCTAGAGGAACATTTAATTGATTCTTTGTCGTTCTACAGAAAAATGGTTGTAATTTATTATTGATTTCCTCAATATCGTTTACTGACGGTGAAGAGAGTTGTACTTCAGAAAAATTAAAAAATTCATCATATTCATCACGGTAAAGTATCTCTAAAAGGTTTCTAATATCAAGGTAGGAATTTGGAATTGGTGTACCTGTAATTGCAATTATCCTTTGGGCATCAGTTGCTACATCTTTTGCACTTATTGCTCGAACTCCTAATGGGGCTTTTATCCTATGAATTTCATCAAAAACAAGTAAAACTCTATCATTAATAAGTCTTTTCACCTCTTCTAAATTGGATAACAGCATCTCATAATTGAATAATAATAAGTTTTTGTCTCCTGTCTGGAAGTTTATAGCTTTTTTCCTATTTATAGTTGTTTCATGACTATAGTCACTTATACAAAATTTTTTCAAAGCAATATGAGAACCAAATGTAAAAATAAATTCTTCTTCCCATGCCCTAAAAGAATTCTTTGGTCCAATAACAATAAGTTTATCCACAAGATTTTGAGAATGTAAATATCCAAAAACACCAAGCACTGAAGAGGTTTTTCCAGAGCCTGGAACAGAAAAATTTGAACTCTTTTTCATGGTATACATGAAAAATGAATCCCACATTTGCTGTTCGCGCAATTTACGTGCCGTAATATTATCAACAATATTTTTATAATCACAAAATTTTTGATAAATTTTAGGCGATTTTTGCTTTATTATCAATCCAAGTTGTGCTCTTTCATTTATATAAAGCTCACGTTGGTCTATATGTTTCTCTAGTCGATCAGTTGTATAAAATTTAAGTCCTTTACTTAGAGCTAATGCCTCAACCAAAGGAATAATTCTTTTAAATGTGGTATAGGTAAGATTAGATTTGAAAAATATCTCACCATAACTAGAAGAAACGTCGTTAGTAAACTTCTTTACACGCATTTTATACTTTGAGCTATTTAGAATTCCAACAATATTCTCCATAGAAGTATTGCAATGAAGTTTTAACTGTTTATTGTTATAATCTAAGACTAGACAATCTGAGAGTAAAAGTGTTTTATCAACAATTAGCTCTCCTTTATTATAACTAAGAATATTTTCTAGGATTGCTTTTTCGACTTCGCAAACTATAACATTTTCATCTTTATTTGACCACAACTTCTCAAAGGTCTTCATGCTCTTATTGATCTTTTCATAGTCAAAACTTGAGGCTTGCCAACTGCACGTAATATCAAATGATTCATAATTTCTATGGTATGCCGAATAGGTTTCGTTATTTGACCCTCTAAAGCTAATAATATTTCCTATATGGTCTTTCATTATACCAAATTTATCATGGAAAATCCCTTTATGAGTAAAAGCCATCTTTATGTCTAGCACATTAATTGAAATCAGATAAGCTAGATTTGAAATATTCATTTCTTCTTCAATCGTTAGCTGCTCATTTAAATTTTTTGTAAGTGCATTGATTGTTTCTTCACGTAAGGCATAACCTTTTTTGATTTCACTATAGTCTTCTTCTGATAGCTCTGAAGATATAATTAATCTATATTTATAGCCATTTTTTATAAAAGTTTCTAAGCCTTGCGCATAGCTTGCAAGAGATTTTGCAGAGAAATACGCAGAAGCTCTATCATACGATACACTATTTGAAAGAACAGGAATATAGAATTCCTCACTAATATTATCATCATAAGTGTTGTATGTTGCTTTCAAATTAAGTGCGTTAAACATTTGATAACTCTTTAATTTCTGCAATAGTTTCTTCAATTCTTGTTAAAATGTCTATCAGCTCAACTTTTTGTTCCTCTTTTAATTTTATGAGAATATCTGTATTTATGTCTTCTAAGCTATCAAGAGCTTTACTTGCTAATTGTGTAGGTAAGTTTCTAGTTGTATCCTGGTCGACCTTTGCAACATTCTTTTCAGTTGCTCTTGCAAATTCTTGCTTAAGTTCCTCTTGATTAGAAAGATTCTTGTTTATAGTTTCAACGGTAATTTCTTCTATAGATTCAATGACATCACAAACTTTTTCAGCTGTTTCCATTGTTTCTTCAATATATACTTGTAATTGGGCAGGCTTAGAGGCAATTTTCTTAATTTTTCGCATATAGCGAGTCATATCACCTTCTGGTGTTGTAGCAAACTGCGAAAACACAATATTTTTTATATCTTCTTTCTGTTCTTCATTTTTACATTTTTTTAGTATTTCAAAGAGCTCTTTAAGAGGATCAGCTAAGTTCATCGTTCTAGCAAGATAGAACTGCTTTGGTGCTTTTATAAAATCTAAATATTCAACGAGTAGTTTTCCTCGTTCAACATCTTCTTTAACTGCTTTCTCTGGTTGATTAATACTATTTGCGTATTCCTTTGTCGATAAAAGTTTTCGCTCTACAATATCTTTATAAACACCAACAATTCTTTCTATAGGAGTATAGTCAATTTTTTCATCTACACCATGTTGAAGCATTAACTCAAGCATTTTTATATCTTTTGCATTGTGCTCAATATCATGCTCTAAGATAACTGCATTAAATACTTGTGCTCTTCCTGTTTTTTCTTGTAGTTCACGTAAGCATGTATATCTTCTATTTCCATCAATAATTCTGCCATCAGATAAAACAACCCCTGCTTCTTGTTGTCCGATAAGCTCTATATTTTTAAGAGTCTTTTTAATTGCATCTTTATTACTCTCAACGATAAAGCCATGAATAATCTGATTGTAATCATCTCTATTAAGAGTATCAAGTGACTGATTAGGGTTATCCATATCATACTGGCTCATCCAAGTTGCAATACGATCATTTTGGTCATTGAAAAATACTTGGTCGAGGTTTATACTGTAAACAGGGTATATTCTTGATTTTCCAGAAATGGATAATTGTTTAGTTTGCTTGGCATCAATTACGTAATTTTTTTCTATACCTTCTTTTAATAAATCCATATCTAAATCTCCTTAAAGTATGTGTTATAATCTAAATATATCTTACTTGAAACTTGGTCGTAGTAAAGTGAACTATCTGCAACAATAGAGCGGATTTTATAGATGTCGTAAGTGAGGTTATAGTTATCCTTAATTAGCTCTAGCAACTCATAGATTTCTATATTACTTTTTCCAGTTTCCTCAATGATATCCTCTATGAAATCAGCGACTTTTACATCAGCTTTGCCTTTATAGAGCAATCTATTTCTTGTGAATTTCTGATATTTTATGTGCTCCCTATCTTCTATTAGAATAGAAGCATAGAACCAGTCATCAAAACCTAATTCATCAAGTTCATGTTCAATTCCTTGTTTTCGTAGTGAATGAATTGTAAAGTAAGAATTATCTTTTATCTGTCTTAAAATTTCATTACGATAATTAGCTAAAGATGTTTTAGTTATACCAGCTTCATTTAGCTTTCTAATGTTTATTAGTTTTTGTGGATAAAATTCAATTACTTCATACTTATGCTTTAATTTTGCAAGCTCTATTTGATATGGAGCCATATATTTGACCTCCTGTGGCACAGAACTTAGATCAATTATATTTGATACGGTTAAAAGCAAGTTTGCATACTCAGTAGCTGATTCATACTTATTACTAATAATATAGTTAGAATAAAGCTTATAACCTAAAGCCTTAATCGAATATGAATTTAAATACTTAAAATCTTGGTATGGGAATAAATTTATAAAAATTTCTTCAAGTTGACTTCGTGTGTAAAAATCTTCCACTAACTTACTCGAAAATTGTTTATAGTATTCTTGAGGTATAACGGGATGGTCAACTTCATAGACTCCTGCATGTGCATATACATTACATTGCTCAAGACTAGTAGCAATAAGACTACTTGCTTTGATACCATATTCCTTTTCAAATTCTTCAGCAAATTTGTTTTTTGAAATAGGGGCTAGAGTAAACAGTAAGTTTAATATTTGCTCATCAAAATCTACATTACCAAAATCTATATTTGGCATTCTTCTAAAGTCTATATGCGGATATTTTTCTTCACATATTCTTTTTAAAAGATTATGAAGTTCATATTCGTTTCGCATATCATATAGTTGCATTAAATCAGGATGTTCTCTAAAAAACTTTAGAGATGAATATCTTAAGTTACTAATATGTTCGATGTTTAGTTCTTCTATGAGTAAAGCAAAATCATAGTTTATAAAATTATAGTGACGAAATTTTCGTCCTAAAGATGTAAGAACATTTCTACGTATAAGATTATTTTCAAATCCTCTTCCTGATAGCTGCAATTTTTCTTCATCTTCCTTATTAATATCAATTAAAAGTATTTCATATAGTTCTTTAAATTCATCAAACGAAATTGGGTTATTTGCAAAAGTTCTTATTGCATAATCAATCAACTCACTTCTACTACATTTTATTCGACTATTTCCAATGTAGACATAATCTCTGTAGATGACTTTTTCAAGCTTACGCTTAAATAGTTCAGGAACTGTACTATCAGAAAGAATTTCTTCTAGGGGAGTTTTACCTCTTTTTTTATATCTGACATAGAGGTAGTTATATGTTTGCTTGTCTCCTAGAGTGGTAATAAAGTCTTCTTCTTGAATGTCATAAGTAAGAAAAATTTGTTTATAAATATCTTCTTGAAATATTTTTTCTGATTTATTTAATTTTTCTAATATCTTATTCTCTGTAAGAGCAACACCTTGGCGAGTGAGCCCAAACTCTTTTCCGACTTCTTCAAGTGTTTGCCCACTAATCCGCCCCAAGAAGATTTTATACTCACGGGCAGATAAGACGTCAATTGCTCCTAGAGCACAACTAGAGTAGTCAGGCATATAACATTTGTTATTAAAAAGAATAAGTTTTTTTTCATGGAGTAGTTCAGCAAGCAGGTTTTCAATAAATAAGCTATTAGCAAAACATGTAGGCATTATCGCAAGAAGTTTTTCAATATTATCACTTCCATAAATAAACTGCTGAAAATAGAAAACTATATATTTTTTTACATAGTCTTTTACTATTTCAGAAGAATAAATTTTACTTTTAAAGTCTAAAAAATCTTGCTCAGCAATAAGTTGAATTTCATCAAAAAGAAGCTCTTCAACTTGAAAAAAAGTATCATTTGCTATTTCTTCATAAATTTCTGATAATAATTTTTCTGTAGGTGTCTGGTTTGCATTTTCTTTACAAACAATAGTATACTTTTTCTTACAATCTTCAACCTCTAATAGACTTTTACTTCCAAAATTTGGTATTTTTTTTAATTTATCGCTTGATATGTCATAAAATTTTGAAAGAAAGAGAAGATTTTCTCTTTTGAAACAGTTATATGTTCTTATGCTAAACCCTAATTCGTGCAAAGGTATGTCCGAATATTCTTTGCCTTTTAAGTCAATAAAGTATTTTTCATTACGTTCATAGGGGTTTGAAGAGGACTTTTCTTCTAGTATGATATATTCTGATTCGGGACTTTGGATTTCTATAACTTTATCTAAAACTTCTTGAATGCTTTTTTTGCCTAGATTTTTTATTCGCCCAAGTAATTTATCATTATAAGTGAGTAAGTTTTGAAGAGTTAAAATTCCATGCGCTAGCAAAGCATTATAAGTCCTTGGAGAAAAGTTTAACTTATCAATATGATCATTTAGGGAAATATATTTAAGCATGACAGATGTCCTTATGCATAGCAAGTCTAAAGATTCTATCAAGGTAAATTATAATATTATAAAAAGCAAGTATAAGAGCAATAGGAAGTTAGATAAGTCAAGGTGGAAAAATACAGAAAGCTAAAAAAATCTAGAAAAATATTTTTTTAATTTTCCTCTTAAAACAAAATCGCCAGCGTTTTTGTATTGATTTTACAAACAAACAAAACTTTGATTGTCGTAAATATCGATACAAAGGCGTTCTGGCGAAATCGCGTAAGCGAAATGATGAATTAGATTACTTTATCTGCTCCAACCTATATTGTTTTGAACAGAGTGTTCTTGTTTCTTTTCCTGTTTCTTTTTTTGCTCTCTTAGTTCTATAACCGATTGTAATGTTATCTGATTTGATTTGAACTTGTCTTTATGTTTTGAGTCAATACCATAGCGTAGTTGAGCATAGAGAAGACCATAAATCCTAATATTGTCACTAAAAGAAATCTTGTGTCCGCTGTCAATAATTTTACCACCATTTTCAAAAGAAAAGATGATATTTCCACTTGTATCGACTTTATAGCTAAATCTACCTGCAACTTTTCTCATAATTTCAATAGCTAAGAGCTTTTTCTTGCTTTGCGAAGACGTTTCATTGTTTGATAAAATTCCGTATTGTCTTTTTAAATAATTTTCTCTTTCTATAAGCTTTTCTGAATAGTTATCACTATTTCTAATCTTGACTTCTTCATTTCTATCAACTTCCTTCTTGGAACGCAAAACTTCAAGAGCTTTTTCATCACCGTTTTCAGCTTTGTCTTGAAGATACTGTAACCAGTTCAAAGTCTTTACAGAAAAGTTCTTCCTAAATTCAATTATTTCTTGCTGTTCCTTGATTTTTGCAAGCTTTAAAAGTTCATGTTGTTTCTAACGAGTTACAGCAAGCCCAGTTATCTTGATTTTTTCCTTCTTCCATTTTTCCTTAATTTGATAAGTCTCTCTTTGCTTTGTGTCTTCTATAAATTCTCGCCAAAGTTTACTTTCAAGCGCATTTTTTTGAAGTGGAGTACGCCTGTACCAGTCTTTGGCTTGCACGATTGACTTCATAGTTTGAAAATTGCCAAATTTTTCAATAAGTTTCTTATATGATAATTCTTTGTCAAATTTACTCGCTTTAAGTCTTTGATTTCCTTTTTTGTTTTTTATAGAAAGTCCATTTCCTCTTTGAGTCAGTTCTAAGCCATACTCCGCAAATACACGATGCAAACTTTGCCAAGAGTGAATATTTTCAAGTTCTTGCATGATTTTATCGTGCCGATTGACTACATACCTTTCAAAGCTTTCTTCGCCTGTTCTGCTTTCTTTACTTGCTGAATTATTTGATAATTTATAGCTATCATCTTTTTCAATGCCATTATCGATTGAAAGATTATACTTTTCTTCAATAAATCTACAAGTACGCTCAAGCGTGTAGTAGTCACGGTAGGGTTCATATCTGCGATATGTTTCGGGATTTATCATATTATAGGCTATGTGCATGTGAAGATTGTCGGTGTTTTTATGTACACCGCAATGTCTTTGATGTGCTTGAAATCCTAGAGCTTTTGCAAATTCTAGCTCGATATCTTGATAATCCTGTTCAGATAGTTTTCCCTCATCTTCAGTGCGAAGACTCACAACAAGATGATAGGTCTTTTCTTTGCTACTGCGAGTATTTATATCTTGAATATCAAGAACTTCTGCTATTGCTGATTGATAATCGTTGTCGCTTCCCTCACAACCAACGCACCACGAGAGCAAGCACTTTTCGCCTTTGTGGCTTGCGTCTGCGATGTACTGAGCTAGTCGCTTATAGTTGTCGTTCTCGGGTTTGCATGAAATGTGCTTACTTACCATAGTATTCTGATTTTCCTTCTGAACTCATCTTTTAATATGTCGATTTGGAAAAGCAATTTGCTTACTTCTTCAACATTTTTATTTTCAGAAATGGCAAGTTTCAGAAGTCCGCCAAGTCGTCCAAAATCAGCATTGATTTTTCGCAGTTCAATACGTGTTTGTTGATCGATTTTGCTTTCTATTTTTTGAGCTGTGCATACCCTTTGTATAAAAGTTGAAATTGTCAGTCCTGATTGAATGCTCCATTTTAAAATTGTATCGTATTCATCTTTGGTCAAATATGCTTTGACGAGATGAGAGCGCTTTTCTTTTTTCATTGATTTTCCTTAAATGTTGAGCATAGTGAATAAGTCAGCATCGTGAAGTAGCATAATTTTCTCTTGAGAAATGTGGGACTAC
>CAYJOR010000090.1:0-8749 GCA_964371865.1 uncultured Desulfovibrionaceae bacterium
GGCTTTATTCGTCCATGAAAAAATGGGCTTGCCCCTGTCTTTGGTTAAGAGCCGTAAAATTTCCGTTTGAAAATATTCCTGAATTAAACAAAAAAGCCGATTATTACATCGGCTGAATTTTTGTGGTGGAAACTACAGGACTTGAACCTGTAACATCCGCCTTGTAAGGGCGGCGCTCTACCAATTGAGCTAAGCTTCCAGTTCGTTTTTTATATGTAAACCACGATAAAAAGTCAAGCTTTTTTTTGCAGATTTTAAATAATTTTATAAGTATTTGTTTTTATAATATTTTTTTATTTATTGAATTGAGTTTAAACGTCCTGCCATATCGTATAAAATACTAATAACTTCCGAACTTGCTTGTTTTATTTGTTCTTGAGATTTATTGTTTGATTTTCTTCTGGCTAACCATTCAAGGATATAGAGAATATTTTCATCAGAAAGCCCGAGTTTTTTTCCATTTTTTATTTCATTTAGTATGGAATTTTGAGCTTCTTCTAGATTTTTATTTGCTTCTTCTATATCTTTTGCTGCGATAAACATTTCTTTTTCGTATACTGCAGTTTCTTGGTTTTCATAACGAGCTTGTTCAAATTCTACTTGTAGACCCGAAAAAGCATCTTGAGCATCTTTTAATTTTTGTTTAGCTGATACGTTTTTATCTGCAAGATTTACTATATCTACAGATATAATATTTTCAAGTCCGCTGGCTATGGTATTAAGATAGTTAGAGTAGTCGCTATAAAATTCTTTTTGTTGTTCATCTGACATTTTCTTACCGTTTGATTGGGTAGCATCAGCTTGAGCTTTTATATCATCAATAAACTTGCTTCCATAAAGCTTATAAAGTGCACTTATCATATTAGGAGTGTAAACATATTCTAAAATATATTCTCGAGCGTATTTTGATCCGCCAGCACTAGGAAGCGCTTGTAAACTTGTGCCATAGAACATATTTAATGCTGCTGGTGATTGAGAAATAAAACCTTTCCCATCTTCAGGAATTGTGTAGTTATTCACTGTGTAAGAGGCAATATCTTCAACAAAATTTTGAGTTATAACTTTATCTTCAACAATATTGATACTTTCAGATGTTAACGAGCCTCTATGCTCACCCATATCAGAAAGTTCTTTACTTGTAAGAGTGGTAGAATTATTATTTAAAGCTTTTTCAATTTCAGCAAGAGCCTTTTCTCTTTGAAGTTCATCAAGGTGAGCTTGATTTTTAGGGTCTACCTCGGTAACTAGGTTGAGCACTGGAGCATTTACTGGCGGTTGAATAATATTGCTTGAAGTATTTGAAGAAGCAGTATTCTTTTCAGAAGTGCTTGAAGAAGTAATAGTGTTTGAAGAAGTAATAGTGTTTGAAGAAGCAGTATTGCTTTCCTTTTCAGTTGTTGCGGTGATAACTGGTTTTGATGGTGTGGGGTTGTTTATATCGGTAACCTGAAGATTATTTTCATCAATAGTAGGTTTTGTGGTAGTTTTTTCTTCTAAAGGTTGTTCTGTAGGCTGTGTGTTTATAGATACTTGAGTAGAATTTTCTAATGCAGGTTGAGAATTATCTTCAGTTGCTGATTGATTTTTAGCACTTTCTTGAAGAAGCATTTCTCCAAGAGGTGTTTTTTCAAGAACGTTATTTGTTTGTTCGCCAACAGTTTTAGCAATGTTTTCTACAGGAGTGAGGTCAATACCGGTAAGCGATTCTAAATGTTCTTTATTTTCCGGTTTTAGCTGAAACCAATAAAGAAAAGCAAAGCCTGCTCCGGCAAGTACTACTAGAAGAACAATGATAATTACTATTTTATTTTTATTTGTTGATACATTTTCGATGGTTTCATCTCTTTCGTCTCTATTGCTCATATCAACCTCAACTATTTGCTTAGTAAAAATTTATTTCGTTTTATGAGAACGCCTTCATGGAAAAATCCAATAACAAAGGAATAAGGTTTTGACACCTTATTATATTGTTTTATGTCTTCACCTTTAGTGACGACATATTTTTTAGCGACTTGATGTCTAAATCTGTAAGAACCACGTATTGAAGTAAAGGGTATTATAGTTCCGTCTTCAAATTCTAGTGAAAATTCAATGATACCGCTTTGTTGAACTTCAGCTAAATTAATAAGAGTGAAATCAACTTTATAAGAGTTTGGTCTATCAGTGATTTGTACTTTATCTATGTTGATATTTTCAAAAAAGATATCTTCTAAATATTTTTTCTTACTTAGAATTTCTATAGGAACTTCAATTTCTTCTTTTATTTCTTCTGGTGTTACAATAGGAGAAATTTCATCCTCTTTTGTCTCAATATTTTCAAGCGATTGTTTTTCAGTAGAGGAGTTAGTTATAATAGCATTTTCTTCGGGAGTAGTTTTTTGTTCAACTATTTTTTCCTCAAGAATAATTTCTTCTGATTCATTTTCAATAATTTTAGAAGGTAAAACTTCACTTGTTTCTTGAGAAGTAGTAGAAGGTGTTTTATTATTTTCAGATTGTTTATTTTTTTCATTAAATGCAAGAAGTACACTTTGGTTTTTAAGTGTTTGATCTTCTGATAATTCAGCTTTATTAGAAGTTTCAGTCTGTGATGTAATTTCAGATGGCTGCGTAGGAGTAGAGAAGGAATCTTTCTCAGTAGATTCCTTATATGCTTTTTTGAACTCATCATTATCATTATTCAACCAAAAGGCAACATTTGCTAGAAAGTCATCCATATCTTCTGAATTAATAATGACGTCAAGTTTGCTGTCTTCTTTTATTTCATCTATTGAAACTGAAAGGAGTAGTATAAAAAATAGTAGTAGAATTTGTTTCATAAGTACCTTATTTTTTTAGTCACCAAGGCAAAAGGTATAATTATTATAGCTAGATGGTAATCAGAAAAAAACTATGTAAGGCTTTCGATTTAATAGTCAATTTATTTTAAATAGTTAACATAGCTAAAAAAAAATGTAAAGCACAATCTATAACGTATCATTAGTATTTACACGTGAATCTAATTTGGTACCTTGAGGGGGAAAATCTCATTTTTTTCAAAAGGGAATTTTTCCCACAATGTGGTTTCTTCCCTAAAGAAGTCTAAATAAGTTAAAGAGAATAACTTTCATAAAGTTTATAAACGATATAAACTATACTTTATAAGAATTTGAGTAAATTTACTATTGCCTATAGCTTAACGATAGTATATAAGAATGTAACTTGCCTTATTGATTTTTTATTTTATTGCTCCTTTAAGGCTAGCATATATTTTATAATCTACAATAACAGAATATTATTTATAAGGTATATGATACAAATAAATATCTCGTAAGAGAGTTTAAGAGGTTAATAATGAAAACTATTGAAGAAATAAATGCGAAGATACAAGCCGGTACTGCTGTTATTTTAACTGCTGAAGAAATGGTTTCTTTCGTAAAAGATAATGGCGTAAAAGAAGCAGCTAAAAAAGTAGACGTTGTTGCTACCGGTACATTTTCACCGATGTGTTCATCAGGCTTATTTTTCAACATTGGTCAACCAGAAGCCCCACTCATTAAAGCAACTAAATTATCATTAAATAATGTGCCTGCTTACGGTGGAATTGCTGCTGCTGATGGCTATATTGGCGTTACAGAACCAACTGAAGACGATCCACTTAATAAAGTATATCCAGGTCAATTTCTTTATGGTGGCGGACATGTTCTTGAAGACTTAGTAAGCGGAAAAAAAGTAAAACTTCTTGCAGAGGGATACGGAACTGATTGCTACCCAAGAAAGAAAATTGAACGTGAAATAACCTTGAATGATCTTCCATATGCACACATGGTAAACCCTAGAAACTGCTATCAAAATTATAACGTAGCAGTAAACTTAGGTTCTAAAATAGTGCATACATATATGGGCTCACTTCGCCCTAATCTAGCAAATGCAAACTATGCAACAGCAGGAACTCTTTCTCCATTATTTAATGACCCTTATTTGCGTACAATCGGTATGGGAACTAGAATATTTATGGGTGGAGGAGTTGGATATGTTATAGGAACAGGAACTCAACACGTTGCTGAACCTAAACGACAAGAAAATGGTTTACCTCTCACTCCTTCTGGTACTCTCATGCTTAAAGGTGACTTAAAAGGTATGAAAGCAAAATATGTTCGTGGTCTTTCTTATTATGGATACGGATGTTCACTTGCTCTTGGTGTTGGTATTCCTATTCCAATTCTTGATGAAGATTTAGCATATAGAACAAGTCTTAGTGATGATGAAATTTTACTTCCAGTAAAAGATTATGCTCACGACTACCCAAATGCTGTTCCGCGTATTCTTGAACACGTAAGTTACGCAGCTCTTCGTTCAGGATCAATTGAAGTTATGGGTAAAAAAATTCCTACAACTCCTCTTACTCCTTATACACTTTCAAAAGAAATTGCACATGAATTGAAAGATTGGATTATTAACAAGGAATTCACTCTTACAGCTCCAATCATTTAACTAAGAAGATTATTACTATGAAAAAAGCCTTTGTCTTTTTGTTATCACTTTTACTTTTTCCTACTTTTGCTCTAGCGCAAATACAAGAATTTAGCCTGTTTACTCTCGATATTCCTGAAGGCTACATTTATGAAGAAGTAACGCTGACAGAAGATAAAGGCTTTGCCGTTATTATTCAATCGGAAGACTTAAAAAGCTCTGCTACTATTATTTATGATTTACTTAATACTCTTTCATTTCAAGATGTCCTAGATAGATATAAAGATGTATTTCTTCCGGTAAGTGTAGAGCAAAATACAAAAGTTCAAGGTGAAGGCTATATTTTAAAATTTGTTCAAAATTCATCTGAAAGTGTTGCATACATATTCAACGAAAATACAGCCTACTCACTTTTTGTTTTTTCTCAAAATGATTCCACTATTGCAAAAGTTATAAATTCAATTGAGTGGAAATAAATATATTTTATATTTAAGTTAGAGAGGGGGAAACCACAGTTTGTATAAAAACTAGGTTTCCCCCTCTCTAGTATAGAACAAATTTTCTTTCCCTTTCATTCAAAAAAACTTCAATTTCATCGTATATGCTTATGTTATAACTTACAGTTAAGCACCTTAATAAGATTAGTTATATCAGTTATTCTTAGAACATTTTTTTATTTTTGAGGATAAAAAAGTAATTTTTTAGGATAATTTATTCCTTTTTATGAATTTGCGATGAAAAATAAATAGGGTTTGCAAAGGGAAAAATTTCCTTTGTTAGCCGAAGGCATTTTTATGAAAAAATTTGATTTCACCTTTAATTAAAAAAATTTACCGAATTTAATTTGTTGCAAAAAAAAAGAAATTTAGTTATTTAAAAACATTCTATTTTTTACCAATAATTTAACATAGCGGTACTGAAAACATGGACACAATTAAAATTTTTGACACAACACTAAGAGATGGCGAACAAAGCCCCGGCGCAACAATGAACTTGCAAGAAAAATTACGTCTTGCGGCTCAGCTGGAAAATCTGGGTGTTGATATCATTGAAGCTGGCTTTCCGGCATCAAGTAACGGTGATTTTGAAGCAGTAAGAGCTATTGCAAATAGCTTGGAAAAATCGGAAGTAGCAGCGCTTGCACGTTGCGTTCCCGGTGATATTGACAGAGCATGGGAAGCAATTAAAGATGCTAAACATCCACGCATTCATACTTTTCTGGCATCTTCACCAATCCACATGGAATACAAACTGCGCAAAACGCCTGAAGAAGTTGTGAAAATGGCAGTAGCCGGTGTTAAACACGCAGTACAATATACTCCAAATGTAGAATTTTCAGCAGAAGATGCTTCTCGCTCCGATAAAGATTTTCTCGTAGAACTTTGCTCAGCTGTTATTGAAGCAGGCGCAACCACAATTAACTTACCTGATACTGTAGGTTATGCAACTCCTGAAAACTATGCTGAATTAGTAGGTTATGTAATTAAACATACAAAAAATGCAGATAAAGTTACTTTCAGTGTGCACTGTCATAACGACTTAGGTCTTGGTGTTGCAAACTCACTTGCGGCTATTAGAGTTGGCGCACGTCAAGCTGAATGTACACTCTGTGGTATAGGTGAAAGAGCCGGTAATGCTGCTCTTGAAGAAATTGTTATGACTATGAAAGTCCGTAATGATATCTACCCATACCAAACAAATATAGTTCCGGAACAACTCTATCCGGCTTGTCGTTTACTTTCACTGATTATCGGTCGTCCACTTCCTGCAAACAAAGCTATTGTTGGCGGAAATGCTTTTGCGCACGAATCCGGTATTCACCAAGACGGAATGCTTAAAAATCGCGAAACTTATGAAATTATGACTCCGCAATCAATCGGACGTATGACTTCAGATTTAGTTATTGGTAAGCACTCTGGCAGAAATGCTGTTCGTTCTAAACTTGAATCATTAGGTTATACTTTTGATGAAGAGAAATTAGAAACAATTTTTGCGGCAATCAAGGTATTGGCGGATAAAAAGAAAACCATACATGATGAAGACATTGAAGCTCTTATCATGGGTGAAATTTATCGTGTGCCTGATACTTATAAATTGCTTTCACTTTCAGTGCAGTCGGGTACAGGAGAACTTCCGGCTACTGCGGCGATAGCTCTTCAGATTAATGAAACCGTGAAGAAGTTCGCTGGTTTTGGTGCTGGCCCTGTTGATGCAGCTTTAAATGTTATTTCTCAACTTACAGAACGTAACCCTGTACTTGAAAAATATACAGTTAACGCTATTACCGGTGGTACAGATGCTCAAGGTGAAGTTATGGTAAATATTACCGATCAAGGTCTTTCCACTGTTGGTAAAGGTTCAGATCCTGATATTATCATTGCCTCAGCAAAAGCTTATATTGACGCTTTAAATAGGCTCGTTAAGAAAGAAAACGACAATAAAGAATAAAATCAAAGATTATTATGGAATATATTATTAAGGAGATACCCCTATGTCGCATACACTTGCCGAAAAAATCTTACAGGCACATACGCAAGATACAGTTAAGGAACCGGGTCAAATTGTACAATGTAAACTCGATCTCGTCCTTGCCAACGATATTACCGCCCCTCTTGCCATTAAATCATTTAGAGAAATGGGAGCAAAAAAGGTTTTCGATAAAGACAAAATCGCACTTGTCATGGACCACTTCACCCCACAAAAAGATATCGATTCCGCTAACCAAGTTCTAACCACTAGAAAATTCGCTGAAGAAATGGGTATCACCCATTACTACGAAGGCGGAAACTGTGGTGTTGAACATGCTCTTTTACCTGAACAAGGTCTTGTAGGTGCAGGCGACATAGTAATCGGTGCTGACAGCCACACCTGTACTTACGGTGGACTAGGCGCATTTGCAACAGGTATGGGTAGCACAGATATCGCAGCAGGTATGGCTCTTGGTTCTAACTGGTTTAAAGTTCCGCCAACCATTCGTGCATCATACACAGGTACTCTTCCTAAATACGTTCAAGGTAAAGACTTAATGCTTTCACTCATCGGCAAAATCGGTGTTGATGGTGCTCTTTACAAAGCTATCGAATTTGATGGCGAAACCATCGAAGGTCTTTCAATTGAAGATCGTCTTACAATGGCGAATATGGCTATTGAAGCCGGTGGTAAAGTTGGTTTATTTGCATCTGATGAAAAAACTCAAGAATACGGTAAAGCGCATAATCGCCCTAACAACCCAATTCTTAAAGCTGACGAAGGCGCAAACTACGAACAGCATATTAAATTTGATGTTAACGGTATGAGCCCTGTTGTTGCTTGCCCTCACCTTCCTGACAACGTAAAACCTGTTGGTGAAGTTAAAGACGTGAAAGTTCAACAAGTTGTTGTTGGTTCATGTACTAACGGACGTATTTCAGATTTACGCCAAGCTGCTGAAGTTCTTAAAGGCAAAAAAGTTGATAACAAAGTTCGTTGTATCATTCTTCCTGCAACTCCTACAATTTGGAAAATGGCTCTTGATGAAGGCCTTCTCTCAATCTTCATGGATGCCGGCTGTATCGTAGGACCTGCAACTTGCGGACCTTGCCTTGGTGGTCACATGGGTATCTTGGGTGATGGCGAAACTTGTATCGCTACTACAAACCGTAACTTCAAAGGTCGTATGGGTTCATTAAAGTCATTTGTATATCTTTCTAACCCTGCTGTAGCGGCTGCATCTGCTATTACAGGTATCATCACCGATCCAAATAAATTATAAGAATAAGGAAAAGATATGTTATATAAAGGTAAAACTCATATTGTTGGCGATCATATAGATACTGATGCTATCATTCCTGCTCGCTTTCTTGTAACTACTGATGAAAAAAAACTTGGCGAAAACTGCATGGAAGGTCTTGAAGAAGGCTGGGTTAAACGTGTAAGCCAAGGCGATTTCATCGTTGCCGGTAAAAACTTCGGTTGCGGTTCTAGCCGTGAACACGCTCCTGTTGCTATCCTTGGCGCAGGTATGCCTTTAGTTATCGCCCACTCATTTGCTCGTATCTTCTACCGCAACGCTTTCAACATGGGCTTACTCCTTGTTGAAGTTGGCGATGATTTCAAAGACTTCACCGATGGAAACGAAGTTGAACTCGATACTGAAAAAGGTATCCTCAAAAATATCACCACAGGTAAAGAATATAAAGTTCCTACTATCCCTGCTTCAATGCAAGAACTTCTCGACAAAAAAGGACTCGTTCCCTACGTTCGCGAAAAATTAGGAAATGCTTAATTTTTTTTCGAGAGAGGGGAACCACATTTTTGT
>CAYJOR010000091.1:0-8472 GCA_964371865.1 uncultured Desulfovibrionaceae bacterium
CCCCCTCTCGAGCTCTCCCCCTTCCTTCAAAAAAACTTTTTAATTTCACCGCACATTATTCATTACTTAAATTGAGATTTACGTGGCGGTGAGACTTTACACCTGCTTTTTTTTAAAAGTATGTTTTTTTCTGTCAAAATAAGAAAACTCAAAAACTTTACATTTCTTCTGAAATACTATAGATTTCTCTTCATTAACATTTAATAAAGAGAAAATCATCATGAAAAAATTATTTACGAGCTTAGTTTTATCAGCTTATTTTTTTGCACCAAGTTTTGCAGATTCTGCTGAATTAAAAGAACTTAAAATAGGAACATTACCTGCCGCAGATTCATTGCTCCTCTATGCAGCTGATAACGCAGGGATTTTTGAAAAACACGGACTTGATGTTGAAGTGATTCCATTTCAAAGTGCAGTTGAAGTTGGTGCTGCAATGCGTGCAAAAGAATTAGATGGTCACTTTGGCGATGTCATCGGTGTTATTCTTCAAAATGAAAGCGGAGCACCTCAGCAAGTTATAGCAACTACTTCATATAGTAATAAAAACCAAAGACATTTTGCAATTGTAGCATCCCCTAAAGTTGATGATATTTCTATAGAAAATTTGAAAGGAAAAAAAGTTGCAATTGGCGGAGATACTATTGTTGATTATCTCCTGACTCAATTCATGACTGCGAACAATTTAGAAAATAATTATTTTCAAGTAGAAGATATCCGCGCTATCCCTATGAGATTACAACTCCTTATGCTTGGCCAAGTAGAGCTTGCTCTTTTACCTGAACCACTTGTAACAACAGTTGAAGCTCAAGGAGCTAAAGTTGTGCTTGACGATACAAATCTCACGCAACCTCTAGCAGTTATTGCTTTAAGAAGTGAAGTTGACGACGAAACTATTAAACAATTCCGTTCAGCTCTTTATGATGCTGCAAATCATATTAATACAGCAGAAAACAAAGATTTATATATCAACATGATGCTGGAAAAAGGTTTAATTTCACCTAAAATCAAAGATGTTTACAAGCTAATTCAATTTGATACTACAAGACTTCCACTCTATCTTCCAACAAAAGAAGAAATTCAACAAAGAGTTAATTGGATGCAAAATAAAGGAATAATTAAAACAACTCCTGTTTATGAAAATTTCGTGTGGCAAGAAAAATAATCTCTAGTCAAATAGTCTAAGGTGTGTTTCTAGTCAGGGAACATACCTTATTTTTTATAATTTAATAACTCAACAAACAGGTAAAAACATAAGATTATAACTATGTATTTCCAACAAGAAAAAGCATCAATTATTATTTCTCAAATTCAAAAAAGCTATGACACACAAGAAGTCATACGTGATTTGAATGTTTCACTAAATTCTGGTGAAAGTTTATCAATTATCGGGCCATCAGGTTGTGGTAAAAGCACACTTCTCTACATTCTGGCGGGTTTAGATATTCCAAACAGCGGAAAAATTATATTTGCTACTGAAAATTCTAACCTTTCTGAATCTTTCTTTAAAAAGCATTCTCGTAGCCCTCGTATATCTTATGTTATGCAAGATTACGGACTTTTTCCATGGAAAACAGCCGAAGAAAATCTTGCTCTTCCGTTGATATTATACAAATTTCCTCAAAACGAACATAAAAAGTTGATAGAAAGCATGCTTTTTGAACTAGGATTGAATGGAATTAATAAAAAATATCCGAGTGAACTTTCAGGTGGTCAACGTCAGAGACTTGCACTTGGACGTGCACTTATTAGCTCTCCGGAAATTTTATTACTTGATGAGCCAATGTCGAGTGTTGATGCTATCACCCGAGAAATATTACAAAAATTAATTCTTCAACTTTGGAAAAAATATAGTTTCACATTTATACTTGTTACGCATAGTGTTAGTGAAGCAGTCTATCTTGGTAAAAACATTATGGTTATGGAAAAAATTCGAGCACAAGAAACCTCACAAACAACAATTATTGAAAATCCTTGTTTTGGGCTTGAAAATCCGCAAAAAACTTCTGAATATCCAGAAATTTACACTGAACTCTCACAAAAACTTGCTCATGTTTATTAGGCTTTGTATATGAAACATTCTATATTAACGACATTTACTGAAAAACTTAAAACATCAAAATTTATACAATACTTATGGGCTATTTGTGTAATTATACTTTTTTGGTATATTCTTTCTCTATTTTTTGAAGATTTTATTATTCCAGATCCATTTTCTGTTATAATATATTTCATTGACTTAGTTCAAAAACCTGTTTTCTGGGAACATGCCTTTGCAAGTTTTAGTCGTGTAGTGTCTGCTCTTGTACTCGCATTTGGAGTTGCATTTCCTCTAGGAATTTACATGGGTTACAAGAAAAAATTCGATGCACTTATTTCTCCTATTATATTTCTCACCTATCCAATTCCTAAAATCATCTTTCTTCCTATATTTCTTATGCTTTTTGGACTTGGAGATATTTCACGTATTCTTTTAATTGCTCTCACAATTGGTTATCAAATCCTTATAGTTACACGAGAATCAATTCTAAAACTCGATCAAAAATTTCTTGATTCTTTCAAAAGTCTTCTCCCACTACCTCCAAAAGCTTATGCCCTAAACGACAAAGATTCTTCATTAAAAAATTATCGAGAAAACCACTACAGAATTGAAAAATTAGTGCACTTATTAATTCCAGCAGCTCTTCCAAGCGCAATTATGTCACTCAAGGTAGCCTCTGCTACATCAGTTGCAGTGCTTTTCATGGTTGAATCATTTGCAAATCGTTCAGGGTTTGGTTTTTATATTATGGATGCTTTCGGTAGAAACGACACTCTCATAATGTTCAGCGGAATAATAGCTATGAGCCTTTTAGGGATTTGTCTTTACGAATTCTGTAATTTTTTAGAAAGAAAACTCTGCCCTTGGGTTAAGAAATAGTTTTTTGCTGAGGAGGGAAAGAACTCGTTCCCCTCTCAAGATAATAAATCTAATAAAATATTTAATTTGAATAATTAAATATTTTAAGTTATAGAGGAATCATAATAAGTATTTTATTTATTATAAAATTCTATAACTCTATACTTTATTTGATAAAGGAGACTTCCGTGGATACTCAAATCCTCTGGCAATTGGGGCTTCAACTTTTCTTGATTATCAGTAACGCTCTCTTCGCTTGTGCTGAGATTGCTGTTATTTCAATGAATGAGCATAAGCTTGCAAAACTTGCCCATAATGGGGATAAGCGTGCTAAACAATTAGTAAAGCTTACAGAACAACCGGCTAAATTTTTAGCTACAATACAGGTTGCAATTACATTTTCAGGATTTTTAGCAAGTGCATTTGCGGCTGATAACTTCTCTGACGCTTTCGTAAACCTCTTCATAAAAATGGGTTTTGAAGCCGATGTTAGAGTGCTTGACGCTATATCTGTTGTTCTTATTACCTTTTTACTTTCATACGTCACATTGGTTTTTGGTGAATTAGTTCCAAAAAGAATTGCAATGAAAAAGGCACAAACTCTTGCTCTTGCGCTTGCTTCATTAATTTCGATTGTAGCAAAAACCACTTCACCACTTGTTTGGCTCTTGACAAAATCAACAAATGCAGTTCTTCGCATGATTGGTATTAATCCACATTCTGACGATAGTAACGTCAGCGAAGAAGAGATCATTATGATGATTGATGCAGGTAGCCAGCTTGGAATCATTGATGATGACGAAAAAAATATAATTCATAATATCTTTGATTTTGACGATATAGATATCTCAAAAGTTACAACCCACAGAACAAAATTAGATGTGCTTTGGCTTGCCGATACTCCAGAAGATTGGGAAAATACAATCTGCGAAACAAAACACGCACGCTATCTTTTATGTGACGAAGTAATTGATAACGTGGTTGGTGTAATAAAAACACGCGATTATTTCTGTGCAAAAGAAAAATCTAAAGAAAAAATACTCAATACAATTGTTAGACCACCATTCTACGTTCTTGAAAGTATTCATGCCGATATAGTTTTCAAACAAATGAAGTTGAAAAGAGAGCAACTGGCTGTTGTTGTTGATGAATACGGCGGAACACTCGGTATTGTTACCATTAATGACTTACTTGAAGAACTCGTTGGTAATATAGATGATGACTTAGCTGATACTAACCTAGATGAAATTAAGTGCATCGGCGATTCGTGGAAAATCAAAGGAAGCACTCAACTTGATACTATAGAGGACAAGTTTGAAATCATACTTCCAAAGCACGAATATCATACATTTGCCGGCTATGTGTTTGGCTTGTACGGCTCTATTCCTGATGATGGAACAAGCATAGAAGTAGATACTGATGATTTACACATTAAGGTTGAAGAAATTAAAGATAGAATGTTAATTTCTGCCATCGTGAGAGTGAAGAAAACTCAAGAACCATGTAAAACAGAAAATATCAACGAAATTCAACTAAAAAATGAAAATCAAAACGAAATAAAAAATGATGAAAACACAACACTCTAATTTCATGAGGATAATATGTTAGATGTCTGCGCAGCTATAATAAAAGAAGGCGATAGATATCTTATCTGCCAACGTGCATCGAATGATACTTTTGCGCTTCAATGGGAATTTCCCGGTGGCAAAAAAGAAAAAAATGAAAACCATGAAGAATGTATCGTAAGAGAATTGAAAGAAGAATTAAATCTAGATGTTTCTGTTGACGATATGTATTCAAAATTTCATTATAATGTTAAAGGGAAAAACATTTTCTTTACCTTCTACCTTTGCTCAATATGCGGAGGCGAAATAACTCTAAATGTGCATAATGATGCAAAATGGGTAACTTCAGCCGAATTTACAAACTTCGATTTTATGGAAGCAGATATTCAGCTCATTGAAGAATTGAGAATGATTGATTCTATGTAAAGAATATAACAAATAAATTTGAAAATTATGTTTCTCAAAACATGATTCAACTTTATGACTTTTTTGAGAGGGAAAATCACATTTTTGAATAGAATGAGCTTTTCCCTCTCAAACTCCTTTTTTCTTTAAAAAAACAAATTTCAACAAGTTAATGCCTTAGAAAAATATAATGATGAATATTTCAAAGCATACTTTATGCACATTAAATAAAATAATGTGTGTTTCTTAATGAACCATTGGTTTTTCTATTTAGACATCGCTGAAGTTATTTTTCAGTAATGTACATTTCTAATGCTTTTCTTTTATAAAAAAATCGCTTATTCCTTCTCAACAATAGAAAATTTTTTAATTTAACAACTCATTCTGCCTTATATAGGCTAATATCTCATATTAACAAGGAAAGTTTTACAATTCTAACTCTTCTATTCTCAATAAAAAACTAATTGAGTGAACAATGAATTATACGTTTTTTTCACAATTTATGACTTTTATAAAAATTTCAATAACTTGTCAAAATCTTCAATAAAATTCTTTACCTTGCTGAAAATATTGATTTTTTTTATTTTTCTTGTTATTTAAATAACTAGTAATATTTTCAAATAGTTATATTATAGATTCTTCAAAAATCTCTTTTAAAATCTCTCTTAGGTACTTGTTTTATCTAGATAATTAATCTATTATCAAATCTACAATAAATGCTGAGGAGGTTTTATGTCAGAAAATGTTTGTTCAACATTTCAAGGTAAGAAACTATCAACTTGCACAAAACGACTTGATTTTTTTCAAGTAGTGAGCGGATTGTTGCTTACGGTGTTTATTTTTGGTCACTTATTACTGGTGTCTTCAATGTTACTAGGGCAAGGCGTGTTTAACAGCCTCGCCTATTTTTTAGAAGTAACATATATTGAAGTAATTATTTTGCCGGTAATACTTTTACTCATGTTTGCGCACTTTCTAATTGCGGCTAGAAAAATGCCATTCAGACAAGGTGAATTTTTGACTTTTATGGAGCATTCAAAGTCAATGAAACACCCTGAAACTTGGGCATGGCTTATTCAGATTATCACTGCTGTATGTTTACTAGCGCTTGCTTCAACACATATGATTGAAGTTCTTGCTGATTTACCTATTACTGCTGAAAAATCTGCAATACGCGTTCAAAACACAGGCTCTTTATTCTATATAGCACTTTTACTTTGCTCATGGTTGCATGTTGGAGTAGGCATCTTCCGTATTGGCGTAAAATATGGCTATATCACAGCGGCTAACCGTAAAGCTATGACAAAAAAATTATTGATTTTAATTGGAATTTGTCTTGCGCTTGGTTTCATCACTGAATTACGCTTAAGCACACTTGTAATAGGATAAAGGAATTTCAAAATGCAGATTTTTCAATCAGATTTATTATGTATAGGTGCGGGCTTAGCGGGAGAACGTGTTGCTATGAGTGCAGCACAGGCTGGCTTTAGCGTAAACTGTTTAACATTGGTTCCACCACGTCGTTCACACTCATCTGCGGCTATGGGTGGTATGCAAGCGGCTATGGGCAACTCCGCTATGAGTCAAGGTGATAGCCCGGATGTTCACTTCGTCGATACTGTAAAAGGTTCTGACTGGGGATGTGATCAAGAAGTAGCTCGTATATTTGCGGATACTGGCCCTATTGCAATGCGTGAAATGGCATATCTTGGTGTGCCTTGGAGCCGTGTTGTGCCGGGTGTTCACACTTATTATAAAGGTGGTAAACCTTTTGAAGCTGAAGAGCTTAAGGATAAAGAAGGTCTTATCCACTCACGAGCATTTGGTGGTACTGCAAAATGGCGTACTTGCTATACTTCAGATGGAACAGGGCACTCAGTTCTTTACACATTAGATAATAAACTCCTAGAACTAGGAGTAAACATGTTCGATCGTATGCAAGCAGAAGTTCTCATTCATGATGGTGAAAACTGTATGGGCTGTATCGCTCGTTGCTTACGTACAGGTGAACTTGTAGCATACGTTGCAAAAGCAACTTTAATTGCTACAGGTGGTTACGGACGTATTTATAAAGCAACCACAAATGCAGTTATCTGTGATGGTGGCGGGCAAAGCATTGCACTTGAAACAGGTATTGTTCCTCTTGGAAACATGGAAGCGGTTCAGTTCCACCCTACCGGAACTGTTCCTACAGATATTTTAGTGACAGAAGGCTGTCGTGGTGATGGCGGAACCCTTCTTGACGTAAATGAATATCGCTTTATGCCTGATTATGAACCAGAAAAAGCTGAACTTGCTTCTCGTGACGTTGTATCTCGTCGTATGACAGAACACATGAGAAAAGGTCTTGGCGTAAAATCACCTTATGGCGATCATCTCTGGCTTGATATCCGTCATCTTGGCGAAAAACACATCACAACAAATCTACGTGAAGTATATGATATTTCAACTCACTTCCTAGGCGTAAACCCAATTCATCAGCTCATTCCTGTTCGCCCAACTCAGCACTATTCTATGGGTGGTGTTCGAGTGAATAAAGATGGTGCTGCTTATGGATTACATGGTTTATTCTCCGCCGGCGAAGCTGCTTGTTGGGATATGCACGGATTCAACAGACTTGGTGGTAACTCACTTGCGGAAACAATTGTTTCCGGTAGAGTTATCGGCGAAAAAGTTACCGAATTCCTTAAATCCAACGAAAACATCATCAAAACCCAATGTATTGCCGACGCTAAAGCGCTAATTGAAGAAAAAATCAACGCTATAGTAACAGGTAAAAACGGAAAAGAAAATGCAACTTCAATCCGTAATGAAATGCAAGATGTTATGATGGAACACGTTGGTATTTTCCGTAACGGCCCAAGTCTTGAAGAAGGCGTGAAAAAGCTTCAAATCCTTCGTGACAGAGCAAAAAATATCGGTCTTCAAGGACATAGTGTTGGATTTACTCCTGAACTATCTTTAGCTCTTAGAGTCGATGGTATGCTAAAACTTGCTCTTTGTACCGCTTATGGTGCGCTAAAACGTACTGAAAGTCGTGGTGCGCATGCTCGTGAAGACTTCCCGGAACGTAACGATAAAGAATGGCTCAACCGTACTCTTGCCACATGGAATCCTGGTGATGATTTACCAACCCTTAGCTACGAAGAAGCTACACCTTACTACGAACTTCCTCCGGGAGAACGTGGATACGGTGGCGGTAAAATCATCTACGCTGATATTCCAGAAGAAAAATTAAGAATCAATGAGAATTTGAAGTAAGTTTATGGGGGATATGTTGAGTTTTTCGAGAGAGGGAAACAACGTTTTTTTGAAAAAAACGAGTTTTCCCCCTCTCGAGCTCTCCCCCTTCCTTATAAAACAATTATCATAACCATTCTATAATCAATAGTATCTTGCTATTTGCTTGTGAAGATATATTCAATATCATTTAGAGTAATAACATAGTAATATATTAAATAATTGCAGAATAAATTCTTAAAACGTAATAAAAACCTCTTTCCTTATGACGACCACTTATTCAACTACTGGTTTTTAAGGAGGGGGAGAGCTCGAGAGGGGGGAACCCCATTTTTGACTCAAAAATGTGGTTCCCCCCTCTCGAAA
>CAYJOR010000092.1:0-8454 GCA_964371865.1 uncultured Desulfovibrionaceae bacterium
CTTTTGCAACATTTTCAAAATGATATTTTCCCTCGCTGACTGCTTTCTTTTCTTTGATTGCTTGAGCAGGGTTTATTCCATGGGCAATATTTATTCTATATTCATCACGTTTGGTACGAGCTTCAGATAAAGAAATTTCGGGAAATGTTCCTATGAGGAGTCTATACTCTTTTCCATCGTAGGTGTAACGAAATCTCCATATCTTTTTGCCTGAGGGCATAATTTCAATGCAAAGTCCGTTTTCATCGCTGACAAGATATCTTTTATTTTTTATTATGAGATTTTTTACTGCTGTAGCTGTCAATTTCATGCTATATCCTTATTTTGTGTTTGCTGTAACTATTCAATTATAAAGGAAAAATTCCTACTTGTTGTGAGCAGAAACTCAATTATAGCATAAAATTTTGACGGTTACAAGTCGGTTCACGAGTGCGGTTCCGAACATAGCCGAATTTTATCGGATTAAAAAGTACAAAAAAATAGCTATAATAGATTGAATATTATAGCTATTTCTTATTTATTGGGACAGTTTTTAATCGCTTATTGGTGGAGGCGGCGGGAATCGAACCCGCGTCCGCAAACAGTCCGCTCAAAACTTCTACAGGTTTAGTTCGTGTATAATACCCTTTTTACTCGCCCACGAACAGGCATAAAAAGGGATATATCCAAAGTCTTAGCTAGCTTGCCGGATATGAGCAATATAGAGCGTCCCTCTAAGTTTTACACCAAGTATTCGTAGAGGAAGTCAGAATATTTGATGCGAAGGGCGAACCCTTCTGTGCTCTCACTGCAATTAAGCAGCTAAAGCGTAGTCGTAATTATCGTTTGCAATTACAATTGTGCCGCTTTTTACGAGGCCAGCGGCGCCTCGACCTGCAATTTTGGTTTCTCCATCCACGTCGAAACCAATGCGCCCCCATATATGAGTCACATATACATAAACACTTATTCTAAAATTGTCAAATTCTAATAGAAAATTATTTTTTCTTAATAGTAATAGCTCCTATTGACAATAAGAAGAACTTGTGTAATTAATATTCTTACAGGCAACAATGATTATGCCTTTATAAAAATACAATATGTTTTAGGAGAACTATTATGTCTTTAATAAATAAAGAAGTATCTGATTTTTCAGTACAGTCATTTCAAAATAACGCATTCAATACTGTTACTAAAGCTGATATTTTAGGGAAATGGAGCGTTTTCTTCTTTTATCCTGCTGATTTTACATTTATTTGTCCTACTGAATTAGAAGATTTAGCTGATAAATATACAGAATTTCAAGCTGTTGGCTGTGAAATCTATGCTGTTTCTTGTGATACTCACTTTGTACATAAAGCTTGGCATGATACTTCTGACACTATCAAAAAAATTAACTTCCCAATGCTTGCGGATCCTACACATGCTCTTGCAGAAGACTTTCAAGTATATATAAACGAAGCAGGTATTTCAGAACGTGGTAGTTTTATTGTAAATCCTGAGGGTAAAATCGTTGCTTATGAAGTGCTTGCTGGAAACATAGGAAGAAGTGCAGAAGAACTTTTACGTAGAGTTCAAGCAAGTCAATTTGTAGCTCAATTTGGTAATGAAGTTTGTCCTGCAAACTGGAAACCAGGTGCTGCAACTCTTAAACCTAGTCTTGAACTTGTGGGTAAATTATAATAATTTTATCTCTATAAAAATATCCTCCTCAATTACATAAAACACAATATTATTTCAGTACACCTCCCCAAAGTACCTGGAAATAGGAAAGCCCGAACCATTTATGATTCGGGCTATTTTATTATAAACAAGTGCAGAAAATATGTTGAGTGTCAGAGGTATTTTAGCTAGGTAGGTTTTACAACAATTCTTTCTTTCTTCATTCTACGTTTATGCTCATACATTTTCATGTCAGCAGTTTTAATAATATCGTCAGCAGATGAGTAGATTGTATAATCGTCAACATAGCAGATACCATAACTTACTGAAGTTGGATAAGGTTTTTTGAATCCCCTTGAAATAAGAGAAACTTTTTCACCTGCTATATTCGCTTTATCTTGTGCATCATATGGAGTGAGCGCTTTATCAACTATAATAAACTCATCTCCGCCGACACGAGCTATTGTTGCATTTGTATAAACCTCTTTAAGAACATCAGAAACTGAAAGGATATAGAAATCTCCCTCATTATGACCATATGTATCATTAACCGTCTTGAGGCCGTCCATATCTACAAAGGTAACATAGAATGGTTCTTGATCGCTAAGAAAATGCTCTATTCTTGTGTAAGCAACATCTCTTACTTTCAGGGAAGTAAATGAATCAATAGTAGCCTCGTCTGAGAGCTTTCTATATTCTTCTTTACCTATTTCTAATGCTTCTGAAAGTGACTCAAACTTATCTTTGTGACTATCGAGAATTGTAAACATATAGTCATAAATAAAGCACACAAAGAAACCTATTAAAGAGCACAGCCCAGTTTTTATAACAAGCATAATAGCATTATCGTCTTCAATTTCTAAATTGTAGAGTAAGAAAGTAGTTACTAGGCAGTAAGCAAAAATAGCTGAGAGCACTACAAGTGAAAATTGAATTGATTTACCTTTTTTTATTACATCAGTGAAGCCAGTTTTTTTAAATATAATCCCAACAAGAAGAACATATGGTATGGTCACAAAAAAGAGAACAGTTGTAGTCATTATTCGTAGTTCTTGATTTACTGAAAGTTCTAAAATTGAAAGGTCATAGGAGAGTGCGTAAGCTCCAATTATAATCATACGCACTGCAATAACATGTAAAGATAGTGTTAGAGCTCTAAAAAGCACAGTTGTAGTTGGTTGATTAAATATGAGTTTAACCTGTATAAAGTAAAGAGCAAATAGCACAAGTAAAGCAAAATATTCGTATTCAAAACTTACATAGAAAATATAATATAAGTAAAGAAAGGTATTGAAAAGTGTAGCAATTCCATATTTTATCTTTGTATCAGTCCCAAAGAGGCGTGTACTGTAATAGTAGAACGCACCCGCATAAAGGGTATAACCAATTGCAAAAAGAGTAAGTAACATTATTTATCCTCCTTTTGCATAGATTTTTTAGAGTAGAAAGAAACTTTATTTTCTCGCATTTTTGTATCTGCAAGCTCGACGATTGCATCAATTCCATTTCTTTTTAAGTCTTTAGTTACATAAAGACTACCAAGGCTTGCTGATGGAGTAAAATCGGCAATTTTTGGTTGCAGATGAATATGTTCTTGAATCCTGTTTGCAATAAAATCAATGTAGTCAGGTGAGGAGACATTTAAGATAATAACTAAAAACTCATCACCGCTTATTCGAGCAGGGTAGTCATCATCACGCGTAGAAATTTTTATTGCATGAGCAATTGATTTTAGATAATCATCACCTTTTTCATGACCGTAAGTATCATTAACATATTTGAGAGCATTTACATCAAGGAATAAGAGACCAAATTCGACATCACTTTCATGGATAAAGTGTTTTAGTTTATCAAATATAAATTTTTTATTATAGAGTCTTGTGAGATGGTCAATAGAAAGTTTATCTATAACTTCTTTCTTTTGTGTTTGAAGGTTGTCATAGTTTGATTGTGCAATATCTGATTCACGTTTATACTTATGTAAATTCACGAAGTTGATTGTGTAGAAAAATAGATAGTAAAATATTGTAAGAGAGACAAGCACAATAGCATATATTTGATAAGCTTTTTCAGGATAATATAAATCAGTTACCAAGTAGTAGGCATCTGCACTAAGATAAAAAACTATAAATAGAGTTGTCAGTGCGTGAGTTTCTGAATAAGGCGAACTTGTAGAAATGCGTGCAATATCGCGATTAAGTGCGAATTTCTGTAGAATAAAAATAGCAGATACTAAAATTGAAATTGAAAGAACAATTAGTTGGTCACTATATACAGATGTTCTTAAAACATCAACTGGCGAAATTTCGTAAATAAGACTAAAAGTCATGAGTAGAGGTAGTACAATAGAAGCAATATGGTAGGAAAATACAACAGCTCCAAAAAAGAGTTGTTTTAGAGTAGCTCTAGCAATAAATGAAAATTCAATAAAAAGAAGTACTAATATAGCAAAGAAAGACAAATAAAAATAGTCAATCATTGCTGGAAAGAAAAAAGCTAAAAATACATTTATGCATGCCAAAAAAGCATGCGTAATCTTATTGTTTTTTGCATGGTTAAGGATTTTTGACGCATAATGGAAAATTATTAAACTATATATAAAAATAGAAATAAGTGCAATAATATTCCATAGATTTGAATTGTTTTCCATAAGATTTATTTATTGTTATATAGAATGCTACACGCACATTTATTGACATTTGTTTTAGAAGCTGACATTGAAACTAGTTCATAAATTATATCTTTTCTATTATTGCTTGTCAAGCATAAAGGAATAAAATCTTTTCATTACGCTAACAATTTGTGATTGTTTAGAAAAAAAGAATTATAATAATATATCTGAGTTATCAATTTTAAAGGCTTGCTATTCTTTTAAAGAGAGTATACAAGATTCTAATAAAACTAAAATTTTTGAGTGAATAATATGAAATGTACACGCTGTAAAGAACCTGCAATAGTAGCTTTACCTAGTCATAATGCGGCTTTTTGTGAGCCATGTTTTTTAGAATTTTTTTCTCGTCAAGTAGAAAAAGGAATAAAAGCCGGTCCAATGCATAAAGGACCACTTTTTACGCACTCCGATAAAATTCTTGTTGCTCTTTCCGGGGGGAAAGATAGTCTAGCGCTGATGCTAGAACTTTCTTTACAAGGATATGATGTAACAGGCCTACATATTGATCTTGCAATTGGTGAATCATCAGTTAAAGCTCGTGGAGTTTGTGAGAGATTTTGCAACAAACACGGTCTTGAGTTGATTGTGAAAGAAATGGCAAGCGAGGGGGTTCCAATCCCAAAAGTTAAAGCCAGATTAAAAAGACCAATTTGTTCAGCTTGTGGTAAAATTAAAAGATACTATTTCAATAAAACAGCACGTGAATTAGGGTTTTCAGCTCTTGCAACGGGGCATAATTTAGATGATGAAGTTGCACGTCTGTTTTCTAATACATTACGGTGGGATAAAGGTTATCTTAGCGATCAAGGCCCTCTTCTTGAAGATACAGAAGGATTCGGAAGAAAAGTTAAACCTTTATGGCGTTTAGGTGAATTTGAAACAGCAAACTATGCTTTTTTGAAAGGTATAGAAAATCATCATGCGCCTTGTCCTTATTCAAGTGGTGCAAGTTTTACAAAATTAAAAAACATCTGGGTAGACCTTGAAGAAGCGATGCCTGGAAGAAAACTTGATTTTTATCAAGGATTCCTTGAAAGAGGAAGACCGGTTTTTGAGGCAGATGAAAAGGAATTTGGTCAAACATTAGAGCCGTGTACTGAGTGTGGATATCCAACCTCTGCCGGCGTATGTGGGGTTTGCCGCATTAAGCAAGCGCTCGCAGAAGATGAGTAATACTTATGTTTTCAAGAGAAAGGAGTAGTGCAGTGGGTAAAGAAGAAATCAATGCTTTTCTTGGGTCTAGCACAGAGTACAGCGGTAAACTTGTTTTTCAGGGGGCTGTGCGTATTGATGGCATTTTTAAGGGCGAAATTATTAGTGAGGGAAGCCTTATTATAGGTAAAGATGCTCAAGTTGAAGGCACAATTGAAGTGGGTGAGTTGATGTTAGCCGGATTGTTTACTGGAAAAGCTCAAGTGAAGCGAAAAGCAACAATTCAACGTGGCGGAAAACTTGTTGGCGACTTGTTTACAAATGTTCTAGCAGTTGAAGAAGGGGCAGTTATTCACGGTGGTGTAAGCATGAGTTCAGAAGTAGCTAATGTCACAACTACAACAGAGTAGTACTCTTTATACTTTGATAAAAAAATAACAAACTAAAAAAATATTTTTTTCTTTACAAATATAAAAAGTTTTCATATACTCTGCAAGTTATTTTATTATTAATTAAATTGTATTCAATTTGAAATAGTAAATAATGTGTGTTTTATATTATTTAGAAGGGGGCGGCTAGTGATTGAAGTTAATATAACTCTGTTATTCCAAATCGTTAATTTTGTTATCGGCTTGCTTATAATTAACCATTTTATTGTAAAACCTTTACGTGAAGTGATTGCAAAGCGTCGTGCAGCATTCAGTTCTTTAGAGGGTGATGCAAGTGGTTTAGATAGCAAAGCAAAATCTAAGCTTGTTGAGTATGAAGCACGCCTTCAGAAAGTTAGAGCTGAAGTAACAAATGCAAGAGAAGAATCAAAAAACCAAGCATTTGCTAAGGCACAAGCTATCAATTCTGATGCAGCTGACAAAGCACGCGAAATTCGCACCAATGCACAAGAAGAACGTGTAAAAGCAAGCGAAGCGGTTTATGCGGATTTACAATCAAAGACACAAGAATTTGCTACATTAGCAACTTCTCGTTTGCTTTCATAATTCAGTAGTATAACACGAGGAGATTATTTTGAAAGCGCAGAAATTTATAACTACATTCGCAGCAATGGCAGTTTTCATTACTTTAGCAACCCCTCTTTATGCAGCAGGCGGTGCAGAAAGTGCTGAGTTACCGATAGGTAACTTTCTTTTAAGGGTTCTTAACCTTTGTATCGTACTGGGCATGATTTACTATTTTGCCGGCGCTAAAATTAAAGGCGCATTAGTAGGTAGAGGTAAGAAAATTATTCAAGATATGGAAGATCTTGAAACTAAAAAGAAAAATGCAATTGCACAACTCGCAGACGTAGAAAAACGCATTGCAAATGTTGAAGCAGAATGTGAAAAACTTCTTGCAGATGGTAGAGAAAGTGCAGAACTTTTAGCATCATCTATTATTGAAGAAGCAGAAAAGCAAGCAAAAGCTATGCTTGAACAAGCAACAAAATCAGCTGAGCAAGCTATGCGTTCTGAAATAGCTTCAATTAGAGCTAGAGTTGCTGATGAAATTGTGAGCGAAGTTCGTAAAGGTTTGGAACGTGATTTGAATGACTCTAAGCATCAAGCTTTGATTGATGCTTCCATTGCAAAGGTTTCATCTTTATAACTTTTTTATAAAATACTTCTTGGGGGTATTATGCAACAGTCCACAGTGGCAACTCGTTATGCCAAAGCTTTTTTTGAGCTTGTAGAAGAGCAAGGCATGGAAGAAGTGCGCAAAGCTTGTGCAGTTCTTGAAGAGTTTAAAAGAGCGATGTCGGAGTCTAAATCTCTTGAATTGCTTGCTAAAAATCCGGTATTAACTTCTGATGAAAAAAAGAAGGTATTACAAGCTATATTGGTAAAACTTGAAGCAAAGTCATACGCATTGCAATTCTTCAACTTGTTGGTAGATAAGCAAAGACTTGATCTTCTCCCTGAAATTGCAAACCAATTCAGAGGATTGCTTGATAAAGCAGAAGGAATTTCACGCGGTGTTCTTACAACAGCAATAGCACTAGATGAAAGTCGCCAAAGAAGTATTATA
The DNA here is from genome assembly GCA_964371865.1 of uncultured Desulfovibrionaceae bacterium. Taxonomy (GTDB): domain Bacteria; phylum Desulfobacterota; class Desulfovibrionia; order Desulfovibrionales; family Desulfovibrionaceae; genus CAYJAZ01. The sequence goes on from CAYJOR010000092.1 coordinate 7,484, forward strand.
ACTAACTTGGAAAAACAATTAGGTTGCAAATTAGCACTTACATTTACAGTAGACCCTGCTCTTATAGGTGGTACACTTATAAAATTAGGCGACATTGTACTAGATTCGAGCCTTGCAACACAAATCAATAATCTTAGTCAAACCATCAAACGAGGCGGGGGTGAGTAAGCCATGCAAATTAAGGCTGAAGAGATTGGAAAAATAATTGAGGAACAAATCCGCAACTACGATCAACGTATCGAAATGAGCGAAACCGGAACTGTGCTATCAGTTGGTGACGGTATTGCTCGTGTATACGGTGTACGTAATGCTATGAACATGGAATTACTTGAATTCCCTGGCGGATTAATGGGTATGGTTCTTAACCTTGAAGAAGATAACGTTGGTGTTGCTCTTCTTGGCGCAGATACCGGTATCAAAGAAGGCGACATTGTAAAAAGAACAGGAAGAATCTTCTCTGTTCCAGTTGGTGAAGCTGTAATGGGCAGAGTGCTAAACCCACTCGGTCAACCTTTAGATGGTTTTGGACCAGTTGAAGCTGACGTGTACAAACCTGTTGAGCTAAAAGCTCCTGGTGTTATGGCGCGTAAAAGTGTTCACGAACCAATGCCTACAGGCTTAAAAGCGATTGATGCTATGACCCCAGTTGGTCGTGGTCAGCGTGAGCTTGTAATTGGTGACCGTCAGGTTGGTAAAACAGCTGTTTGTATTGATGCTATTTTAGCTCAAAAAAATACAGATATTCACTGTTTCTACGTAGCGATCGGTCAGAAAAAATCAACAGTAGCACTTGTTGCAGAAACATTACGCCGTCACGGTGCAATGGAATACACAACAATCGTTTCAGCGTCAGCGTCAGAATCAGCACCGTTGCAGTTCATTGCAGCTTATGCTGGTTGTACAATGGCTGAATACTACAGAGATAATGGTAAACACGCTTTGATTATCTATGATGATTTATCAAAACAAGC
>CAYJOR010000093.1:0-7865 GCA_964371865.1 uncultured Desulfovibrionaceae bacterium
ATTTTTCAAACGGAAATTTTACACCTGCCCCACTCTTTGAGGAAGAGCCAATTTTACACCTGCCCCACTCTTTGAGGAAGAACAAATAAAAAGAGGTAGAAAGTACACATCTTATGTTAAAAATGCACTTTCCACCTCTTTGCTATACTTAGATTATTTTTAATTGTACTCTAGGTGTATTTCTAAATAATAGAAGCTACACTCTTATAAAAATCTTCTTTTGTGCTTGAATTTTCAATTGCGATATTTGCCAATGATTTTTTATCTTTTGGTGAAAGTTGTAGAGAGTCGAAGAAGTCAATTTTTTCATCTGACCATGAACGAGCATAAAGTCTTTCTTTACGGATTTTTTCATCTGTATAAACACAGATTGTTTTATAGTTATTGTCTTCTGAGTCTATAACTGATGATGATGTTGTCTCAAAATATAACGGAATTTCTGCAAAGGCTTTTGCAACTGCTTTTTCTTCGCATTTTTCAAAAAAGTTTACCATTGCTTTATACACAAGAGGGTGAACTATTTTTTCTATTCTTTGACGTTTTTCATCGTCTTTAATAAGTTCAGAAAGTATATCTTTATCTATAGCCCCTGTACTTGTAAGGATGTCTACACCAAAAATTCTGCTTAGAAGGAATGTTCCTGCTCCATCTTTTTCGTAAAGTTCTTGAACATAAGAATCTGCGCTGAAAGTAGGATATCCTTTTTCTTTTGCATAGTTTATAAGTAAAGATTTCCCTACTCCCGTATTTCCTGTAACTATATATTTTTCTGTTTTTGATTGAAGTCTTTCTATGCAATAATTCATATCATCAGGCATTGGGCATGTAATATCAATTTCTTCACCGCTTAGAGGTTGAATAAAATTGATTTTCCAAGCGTGTAGCATTTGCCTTTGAGCTATTTCTTTCAAACTACTAGGAATTTCTTTTGTAAGACGCGCTTGGTATGCTTTATCTCCCCAAAGTGGAAATCCTGTATGAGATAAATGTACTCTAATTTGATGTGTTCTACCGGTATGAATACGAACAGCAAGCAATGCAAAGTTTCTACTGGTATCCGCTAAAAGTGTATTGTACTCCGTTAAAGCATATTTACCGTTTTTCTTAACTGCCATCTTAGTTTTATTTGTTTCATGGCGTCCAATTGGTAATTCAATTACTTGTTCCAATTGCGGAACATTATGTACAAGTGCTAAATATTCTTTCTTAACTTCTCTATTTGCAAACAAATCACTTAATGCTCTTCTAGCTTTATCGTGTAAAGCAATAACTAAAATTCCGCTTGTATCTTTATCAATTCTATGCACTATACCTGGGCGCAAGCCTTCCATCTCTCTCATTGAAGGAAAGTGACCTAAGAGTATATTCACAAGTGTTCCATCTTCTTGACTTGATGCAGGGTGTACCGTTAAATTCGGAGGTTTATTGATAATAACATAGTCATTATCTTGATAAATTATATCTAAATCCCCTGCTTCTGCTTCAAGTTCACATTTTAGAACATCTTCTGTATAACTGACAATATCGTTTCTTTTAACTTTATAATCTGCTTTCACTTCTTTTTCATTAACTAAGCATAGTCCACTTTCAATCGTTTTCTTTGCTTGAGCTCTTGATATATCTGCTCTTTCAGCTATAAAGGCATCTAACCTTTGTTTTTTATTATCTTCACATGTATATAGTATCATTTTTAATGCCTCCGACGGGCTACTATAAAGTTAGGGGGAAACCGCGTTTTAAAAACGTGGTTTTCCCCCTATCTAATATAAATCAGTTATTTTTTTTTGCAAATTATGCGTTTAGTTCTTTTAGTTCTTTCAGCATTTTAGGTAATTCTTCAGCCATATTTTCATCGCTGAACTGACAGGTTCCAACTACTTTATGACCGCCACCATTATATTTTAGCATAAGCGAACCAACGTCCACTTTACCACTACGATTGATTACGCTATAACCTACGGCCGCTGAACAGCCTTTTCCGCCACGTCCGCTTACAATCCAAGCTGACACACTTTGTTCAGGGTAAAGACTGTAAATGATAAAGCGATTGCCAGCAAAGATGGTTTCTTTACCGCGTAGGTCTGTAATAGCTATTGTATCTTCGATAACAGTATTTTCTTTCACCATTTCAATGAATTTTTCGCTTTGTTCGTTATAAAGCTCAACTCGTTCTTGAATGTCTGGTAAAGACATAATTTCTTCGATAGGTTTTGATCTGCACCAGTCAACCAATTTTTCCATAAGTTGATAGTTGCTTATTGTAAAGTCACGGAAGCGACCTAAACCTGTACGTGGATCCATGATGAAGCCTAGAAGAATCCAAGGATATTTTTGTGGATTTAGAATTTCGTCGATAGTTAAATCAGCTGAGTCAACTTTATCAACACCAGCTAATAACTCATCAAAATCAGGGAATCTTTCTTTTCCACCATAATAATCGTAGATAACGTGTGCTGCACTAGGGCAAGGACGGCTATCACCTTCAAATTTATGAGTAAAAGCATTTCTTTCTAATTCACTCGAGTGGTGATCAAACCATAAACCACAACCTTCTACATAAGGAACATTTGCTAGACAGTCATTAGAAGTAACTTCTACAAGTCCATCTTGTAAATCTTTTGGGTGGGCAAAAGTCCAGCTATCTATAATACCAGCTTCTTTTAGGAAAACCGCACAAGCAAGTCCATCAAAGTCAGAACGAGTAATTAAACGCATTGTTTACTCCTTATATAAAATAATTCTTAGTGTTTAAAAGATCTTTGCGCTGTAAACACCATTGCACACTGCGGTGCTGCTTCGTTACACGCTTGAATAACTTCATAGTCACGAACAGAGCCACCAGGCTGTGCAATTGCTACTACACCTTGAGCTAAAGCTGTGTCTACACCATCTCTAAATGGGAAGAAACCATCAGAAACCATTACAGAAAGTGGAAGTCCACCTTTTGCTACTTTTGTTTTATCCTGAATTTCAGTTAACTTCGCTGACCAATCATTATCACATAAGGCTTTTAATTGCAACTCATACAATGACATGTTATATAATTCAAAAGAAATTGTATCTGCAAACTTTGTGTATGCTTTATGGATTGCAAGTTCTACGCAACCAACACGGTCTTGTTCCCCTGTTCCAATTGCTACAGTAGCACCATTACGAGCAAAAATAACTGAGTTTGATGTAACCCCTGCTTCAACTGCCCAAGCAAATAATAAATCTTCTGCTTCTTGTTTGCTAGGCTTACGAGCAACTGTTTCAATTCCTTCTTTATTTTTTCCACTTGCAGGAACAAAATCATCAACTGTGCGGATTCTGTTCACAAAAGATTGTTGAAGAACTAATCCACCATCTGCAAGAGATTTAATATCTAAGAAAGGAGTTCCACAATATTTTTCAAGTTCGCCTAATTGTGGAAGTTCTAAAATTCTAAGATTTTTTCTTTTTGCAAGAATTTCTAAAACTTCTTTCTCGTATGATGGAGCTGCTATTACTTCAAAGTAAGAAGATGCTAAAAATTCAGCACTTTCTTTGTCTAAAGGTCTATTTACAACTACAGCGCCGCCAAAAGCAGCAATACGGTCACAATAAAAAGCTTTTTGTAGTGCATCGAATAAAGATATGTCAGACCAAGCAGCACCTGATGGATTATTATGTTTTAGAATAATAGCCGCAGGTTTTGCTGTGAGATATTGAAGAATATTTACACCGTTATCAACGTCGGTAAGATTTGTTTTACCCGGGTGTTTACCAGCTTGAAGCATTTGTGCCTCTGTAAGCGCTGAAACTATGCCTTGATTTGGTTTTCTGTATTCTTTGCCATCAATATTGATATTTCCCTCTACACACTCGTAGAGAGCCGCTGGTTGGTCAGGATTCTCACCGTAACGAAGACCGCGTTCTTCATTATCAATATTCCAAGTACGTTTTTTATAGACAAGTTTAGTATCACCAAATTGCACAGTTAGTTCTTGTGGAAAATCATCTTGAACGATGTTGTGATACATATTTTTAATGTCTGACATTCTAAAATCCTTATATTGTTTGTTTTTTCTTTTTTATCTCCGGCGAGTAAAAAAACTTTTCCCGCGGAAACTTTCCCTTTGCAAGAAAGGAAATAGTTTTTTCAAAAATAATTTTGACGCAGTTCAAAAGACAAAAGAGCTAGTTTACTCTTCGTCATACATGTTAACAGAAGCTATTTTCATAGGCATAATGATAACTGTATAGTTGATATCTTGTTCACCACTAACACCACAAGGACTTTCAACACCGGTAAAGGTAAATGTAATATCTTCTGAAGAATAGTGGCCTAAAATATCTATAAGGTTACGTGTTGGAAAAGCAATTCTTTGAATATCGCCTGAGTATTTAATCTCAAGATGTTCCTGTGCTGAACCAACTTCTTGACCTTGTGCAGAAAGTTGTAATTCTGTTTCTGATAAATCAAAGTAAGTACATCTTTCAGTATCGTTATTAAAAATCATAATACGATCAAGTGCATTAAGAATTTCTTTTCTGTTTACTGTGAGAATTGAAGGTGAACCACTTTTTAATCTATCAAGAAATGCCTGATGGTTAGGGTAGTTATAATCTGAACGTACAAAAGAAAGAGTTTCAGTTCCTTCACTATTTTTCAAGAAAAGTTTATTATCTGTGAAGTTTACAGATATTTCTTTTGCATCTAACCATTTGCGTAATTCTGATGTGTATTTCTTCTGAAGTAAAAGACCTTTTTCTGGTAAAATATTAGCTATATCATCATTTGTGAAAGTAACTACTGCTAGTTGATGTCCGTTCAAGCCACAACAATGAATATCCTCATTGATTTTTTTCATATAGAAACAAGCTAACTGTTCAGCTGTTTCATCATCAGAAATACAAAAATATGTTTTATCTATAATTTCTTGTAAATAATCTCCTGACCAGAGAACTGCGTTTTCTTCCGGAAATTCATCTAAAGGTTTAAACCAAGTGGAATCTGCTGTAGATAGTTTATAGTGACGTCTTCCTTGCTCAATATGTAGTATTCTACTTGCTTCGTCAAGCTTTAATGTAATGTCACCATTCGGAAGTTTTCTTATAAGATCAACAAATGCTTTTGCGTTAACACCAACGTTGCCTGTTGATTGAACATTTGCATTATAGTTTCCTGTAAATTCAGTTGTAGAATCTGTTGCCATTATTTTTAATGAACTATCTTTAGCTTCAATCCATAATGAACGAAGATAAGAAGAGCCGTTTTTTAAAGGTACTATTCCTATGGCCTTGTTCAATCCATCTATGATATCTTCTTTCTTAAAAGTACTTAACATAATTAATTATTTCCTGTAGTTGTTTTAAAAGTGTCTGAACTTTTGTTCATAACTCTCTAAAGTCCCCAAAGTATAAGAGATTTTTACGAACAAAGCAAGAACTTCTATAGACCAATAATAACAAAGTATCTGTTACTATTAACAAAAATTATTTTTAATGTTCATTGTGTTCACGAGTTTTCGTTAAATGTTCTATCATTGTTCGTTCTTTGTTCTCTTGTTGTTCAGGAATTGTTACTAAAATGTTCGTAACTCTGTTCGTAACTTTTTTTAGAACATTATTTCTTACTTTTTGTAGAGAAAATCACTTTTTTTGGAAAAATAGCTCTCCTGAATGTGTAATTTTTATGAAAAGGGGAGTTTTTTTGTTACTTTAAAGTGAAGTTACGAACATTCTTGTTTTATCCTATTGTTATTTCATAACTTTTAAATGCAATCTAGTATTTGTCTCCGACGGCCAAAGAGGGTGCTATAGGACTGTCGCCCTAGTGTGTCCTTTTTGGAAACACCCACATACCCACTATCTAACGCTGTTCCTAGTTATCTTCCTTCCGTTCGATAATTAGAACGCTTTTGCACTATACCGTACTGGCAAGCCATGTTATCAAAAGGCAAGTGTCGACTTAATCCGTGCTATAATTTAGGTGAGTTCCTTCTGTATAGCTATGTTTTAGTTGGTAATTTAAATTGAAGTTATGAACATTCACATAATCTAGCTATTTATTAAGTCTCTTTTATTATATTTTTAATGTTGAAAATCAATATATTATAAAGTTACGAACAATTTTTAAATAAGTAATCTTCCTTTGAATCTGCATAAAGAGATTTAAAGGAAGATTATTTAAATTGTAGTAAGGGTTACGAACAAAGTTAAAGAGTTAGTGCTCTTTACTTTGAGAGTAAAGTAAAATATTTTTTGTAAACTTTTATTCCTTTTCCGATGAGGAACGAGTCAAAAAGAAATGAGGTTTCCAAGGGAACTTTTCCCACGGAAATCATTCCCTTTGCCCGTCGGAGACAAAAAAAAGAAAAATAGTCTTATAATTCTCTCATTAGTCTGCCGATGAATTGCATTTGACGTCTTTTAGCTTCATGGGATGTCATTTTTTTGTAGTTTTCGATAGCGTCGATGATATCTTCATGAATTTCTTCTTCAATGAGTCTTTGGCGCGAGAGTTTTATAAGAGCTTCAGCTTTATCTTGTAGAGCGGTACTTTCACGTTTTTTTTGTGATCTGCTTTTATAAACTTCTTCTTCAACGCCGTTGACATCAATTTGATATTTTTTAGCCATAATTTTTCTTCTTTCTTAGAATTTGATGTTACAGAGAACTTGTCGGTTTCCTATGGTTTGCAGGGGTGGGGGAGAATCGCATTTCTCATTAGCATAAGGACAACGATTTTTAAATCGACAGCCGACAATAATTTCATGTGGAGGTGGCACAGTACCTTTAATTGTAGGTAAGCGGTGCAACTTCTGGTTTTCCTCAGTTGGAAGGGAGGAGAGCAAACCTTCTGCATATGGGTGTAGAGGTTTGTTGAAAAACTCATCAACAGGGGAGAGTTCTACAATTTTACCGGCATACATAACAGCAACTTTATTTGCAATTTGTTTGGCTATGTGCATATCGTGAGTTATGAACAAAAGCCCCATATCATGAATCTGCATAAGTTCATTAATAAGGTTTACAATTTGTTTTTGAGTTGCAATGTCTAGGGCGGTGGTTGGTTCATCTGCGATAAGGAGGGATGGTTTGCAAGCAAGCATCATAGCAATCATAACACGCTGTAGCATACCGCCTGAAAATTGATGTGCGTAATCCTTTAATCGTAGATGAGCATCCTTAATGCCTACGTTAGTAAGAAGTTGAACAACTTCTTCTAATGCCGCTTTTTTTGAAAGTTTTTTGTGTAAGACTAGTGGTTCGGCAACTTGGTCACCTAGAGGGAGTACAGGATTTAATGATGACATTGGATCTTGAAAAATCATAGCAAGTTTATTACCACGAATTTTCGCCATCTGCTTTAATGATAAAGACTGTAGTTCGTCACCTTCAAAGAGCATCGACTTTGCAGAAACTTTTGCGTGTTCCGGAAGTAAGCGCATAAGAGCAAGTGATGTCATACTCTTTCCACAACCGGATTCACCTACAATACAAAGGCATTCTTTTTTTTCTAGTGAAAAAGAAATGTCATTGACAACAGGATGACCGTTAAATGATACAGAAAGATTTTTTACTTCTAGAAGTGACATAGTTTCTCTCTTTGAATTGTTTATATTAGGATAAGATATCTTCCTAAATTATTTGCTGTGAGAGAAAAATATTATTCATCAGATTTAAAGTCAAGTTTTTTATAGTTTAAGACCTCTGCATAATTGCTGAACATTTTATTGAGAAAAGCTAATAATCTTCTTTTTACTTTAGGGTGTATTTCTAACTTATTGATATTCCAATAAATGGTTTTTAAGGAAGGGGGAGAGCTCGAGAGGGGGAAACACCGTTTTTGACTCAAAAACGTGGTTTCCCCCTCTCGAAAATAATTATGCAGAGGTCTT
>CAYJOR010000094.1:0-7623 GCA_964371865.1 uncultured Desulfovibrionaceae bacterium
TTTTTTGCCTTTAGGGGTTTGAAGGGGCTTGCCCCTCACCAGTCCCACGTGGAGAACATTTCAACTTGTTGAAAAATGTACCCACATAGGGTAGGCTGGCTTGCTAAATTTGAAGTGCTTTTGATTTCTTTCTTTTGTACTTGGAAAAATATATTATATGTAGCAAAAAATAAATAAAGCTAATTTAGTGAAAAAAGTTTAACTGTATTGTAATATCTTTTTTTGCATAATTCGCATTTTCGCTTATTATCTTTTCTCGCATAATTTTTGTTGAGTCACTTTTTTAAAAAAGGACGAATAAATCAGCACTGTAAAGTTGAACATTCTCTTTAAAAAGAAGTGGGTCTATTTTACCTATCCTGCCCCAAAAACACGAGAAAATATAAGAAAAAAATTGAATAAAGAAGTAGATAAAATCTTCTTTTTTCAGAAAAAGTCTGCTTTTATCTGATATTATCAAATTAGTTCTTGTATTTTCTTCCTTTTTCTTTTTGTGAATCATCTTCTATCTTTTTTTGTCTTTGATTTCCAGAAATGGCATTATAAGCAAGTAGATAGAAACAAAAATCATTATTTGCCAGCGGATAGCATAATAATCCATTATATGCCAGTACTTAACAGCAAAAAGCATTCGATACAATAATAAGGCATAATCAACTTTTTTGTAATGCTATATTTTACTTTCTGCGCTTATACCTTGAAGGCAGGATAGGTGAAGTAGTCCCACACTTCTCAAGAGAAAATTATGCTACTTCATGATGTTGACTTATTCGCTATGCTCAACATAAAAGACACTTCGCTTACGCGATTTCGCCAGAACGCTTTTATATCGATATTTACGACAATAGTATAATTGTTTGTAAAATCAATACAAAAACGCTGGCGATTTTATTTTAAGTGGAAAATTTATTATTTTTAGATTTTTCAAAAATCTAGCAAACTATGTATACGGAAAGCGAATCTAATTATAGATAATTTAAAGCAAGAAAAAGAGAGAAGTTTAAACATAAGCAAACCTCTCTCTTTTTCTTAGTACTTTTTAAAAAACAACAAGTTACAAATAGGATAACTTTAACTATATTCTAGCAACGCCACTATCTCTTGCTGCTTTAGCAACAGCGCTTGAAACAACGTCTTTAATTCTTTTATCAAAAGCAGGTGGCAAAATATATTCAGCATTTAATTCTTCGTCAGAAACAAGTGATGCAATAGCATAAGTTGCAGCAATTTTCATTTCGTCGTTAATGTCTGATGCACGCACGTCTAAAGTGCCTCTAAAAACTGCTGGAAAAGCAAGAACGTTATTTACTTGGTTAGGAAAATCGCTTCTACCTGTTGCAACAACGGCTGCTCCACCAGCTTTTGCATCATCAGGGAAAATTTCAGGTGTTGGATTAGCACAAGCAAAGATAATTGAATCTTTTGCCATTGTTTGCACCATTTCTTTTGTTACTAAATTTGGTGCTGAAACACCAATAAATACATCAGCATCTTTTAGAGTTTCAGCTAATGTACCTTTTTCATTGTTTGGGTTTGTTAGCAAAGTCATTTTTTCTTGTTCACTTGTAAGGTTTTCAGCACCTTTATAGAGTGCGCCTTGTCTATCGCAAAGAATAAGATTTTTTACACCAAGCGAGAGTAATAGCTTAGAAATTGCAATTCCTGCTGAACCAGCGCCATTAACAACTAATTTAATTTCTTCAAATTTTTTGCCAACAATTTTAAGCGCATTGCTTAAAGCAGCACTTGTTACAATTGCTGTGCCGTGTTGATCGTCGTGGAAAATTGGAATATCACATTTTTCTTTAAGCTGTCTTTCAATTTCAAAACAACGAGGAGCAGCTATATCTTCTAAATTAATACCACCAAAGCTACCAGCAAGAAGCTCAACAGTTCTCACTATTTCTTCAACATCTTTACTTCTTACGCAAAGAGGAAAAGCATCAACATCAGCAAATTCTTTGAATAATACACATTTACCTTCCATAACAGGCATAGCTGCTTCAGGGCCGATGTCGCCTAAGCCAAGAACTGCAGTGCCGTCAGTGATAACTGCAACTGTATTTGCTTTTGAAGTGTAGACATAACTATTATTGATATCTTTTTGAATTTCAAGACAAGGTGCTGCAACACCAGGAGTATAAGCTATAGAGAGATCCTGCGCTGTAGCAACTGGTGTTTTTGAAATAACTTCAATTTTCCCTCTAAGTTTTGAATGTAGTTCAAGTGCTTCTTTAGCAAAGTTCATAAATCCTCCGATGTATTATTCATACAAAAATATAGTTAGTGTTTTCAACTTTGTGCTGATAAAATAACTATAGTGAAGATTATGAGTTTATGAACTTTGCGTAACTTTATCCTTACTTTTGTAACTTATGTAAGTGTTTTTATTTTAAACTGTAAAATCGTATTGGCCTGCCGATAGTGGGATAGTCTAATCTGCTAAAAACTTCACCGTTTTCTTCTAAGAAAGTGAGATATTTTTTTAATGATACACGTGAAAGTCCAGTTACTTCTTCTAAATCTTTTAAACTGCACGCTTTACCAGTTTTTATAAACTTATCTTTTATGTGTGAAAGTGTTGCTTCATCAATTCCTTTTGGGGTTTCTGCTTTTTTGTGAATAAAAATTCTTTGATCGAGAATTGACTGATCAAGTTCTTTAGCTGAATTAAGCAGGCGATATCTTTCTTGATAGCCTATGAGCGCAGCTTGAAATCTCTCAAACTGAAAAGGTTTCATAAGGTAATCTACCACACCAAGATGTAAAGCTTTTTGAATTTCTTCACTACTTCTCGCTGCTGTTATCATAATAATATCAATTTTCGGATATTCTTTATGAAGCATGCTTAAAAGCTCTAAACCTGTAATGCCTTGCATATATACATCAAGTAAGATTAAATCAACTTTGTTCTTTTCTAAAAATTGCAAGCATTCTTGAGCATTATTAAAAATACCTTCTAAGGAAAAACTTGATAGTCTTGATAAATAGTCTTGATTTATGGCTGCAACCATAGGATCATCTTCAACAATAATAACTTTTATCATACTAACTCCATATTGGTAACGGGAATGCGAACTGTAATACACGTTTCAACATCTGGAGTTGAGGAAAGCTCAAAGATACCTTTGCATTCATCAACAGCAAGTGCTACTAAATATAATCCAAGTCCTCTTCCTTCACCTTTTGTAGAAAAATCTTTTTTAAAAATTTTATTTTGTAACTCAGTTGGAATGCCTTTACCTGTGTCACAAATACATACTTCCCATTCAAAATCACTCATGTTTAACGAAACAGTAAGCACTTTTTTTGTGCTATTTTCCATAGCATCGATTGAGTTATCAATAAGATTGCCTAAAATAGTAACAAGACTATTTCGTAACATAGGATTTGCTATTTCAGGAATTATACCATTATCTTTAAAGCGGAAAACAACGCCAAATTCTTTAGCTTTATGCACTTTACTTGAAAGGAAGCCGTCAAGCATTTTATCTTGTATATTGTGATGAATACGTTCTTCATCTTGTTCACGCATGCCTAAAAGCTCTTGCAAATAAACAGTAAGTGCTTCATATTCTTCGCTTTGTGCAAGGCCAGATAAAATATGTAGTCTATTTCTTATTTCATGCGACTGCGCACGCATAGCATCAACATACATATTTACGTTTGTAAGTTTTTCAGCAAGTAAATGTAGCTCAGTCATATCTCTAAAGGTTGCTAATGCACCAATCATATGCCCATCTACGAAAATAGGAAGCCTGTTTGTGAAGATAATAGTACCATTTACATTTTGTTCTTCATCAAGAATTGGTTTTCCTAATAAAAGAACTTCTTTAAGTTTTGTATTTGGAATAATTTCTTCAACATCTTTGCCAATGCACCAGTCGGCAATACCAGATTTTTGGAAAATTCGCATAGCCTCGTCGTTTACAAGTGTTATTTTTCCTGAAATATCAATAGCTAAAGCTCCTTCACGCATAACTTTAAGCATTGAATTTCGCTCTTCAAGTTTACTTGCAATTTCAAGCGGTTCAAGATTATGAAGAATTTTAATAATTCCTCTTGCAAGTAAAACAGCCACAAGAAGAGATGTTATAAGAAGTATTGCAAATGCTGGCCAGATAGAAAAAACAAATTGCATAGCAGTTTTACTGATATTTTCATCTAAACGCCCAGTAAGAACAGCACCGATTTGTTTGCCTGTATCATCAAAAATAGGAACATAGGCTCTGTGTGAAAATCCAAGTGTACCCACAGCAGAAGATGTGTATGTTTTGCCTTGCAGAACTTCTTTCTCATCACCGGCCAACAACATATTTTCCAATATTTTCTTTCACGGGGTGATAGGCTCTTATTCCTGATGATTCTAAAAGAACAATAAAAGTAAGATTTGAAGTTTGTGAAATAGTAGTTAATATATTATCAATTTTAGCTATATCTCTTTTATTGCTTAACATAAAATCTCTAACTTCTTTTGTATTTGCAATAACTTGTGCGCTATTTAGAGTCGCCTGAGAAGTTACAGATTTATATTCAGACGAAAATATATAAGAAATATGCGCATAGAGCAATACAAGCTGTATGAAAAATAGAGCTATAGTAAAAGTAATAAGCTTTGTACGTAAACGAGTTTTATTAAATATCACTAGATACTTAAATTTTACTTCTTTAATTATGTCTAATAATTTCATCAAATTCATTACCTTCATCGACTTCATTAAAGCACCTCTTATTTCGCATATCATAAAATTACATTTTGGTAAATATTTTATACAAACGGCAAAATCCTGAGAGTAGAACAGTAGCCTACTCTCAAGATTAATTTTTCTAATATAAATGTAATTTATTAGTAGAGGAATGGAATAACAAGTCCAACAATAATAAGAACTAAAGCTCCGCCTAAACGTGATGAGATTTGTGCAAATGGCATAAGCTCAAATCGTCTTGCTGCTGATAGAACTGCAACGTCACCTGTACCGCCCATATTAGCCATACATAAACCAGCAGCTAGTGCTGATTCAATAAAGTGGAAGCCAACTAATTTTCCGCCAATACCTGCACCAACAATACTGCCTAATACTACAGCTAATACTAAAATGAATGTTTCAAAGCTAAAAGCGTTAATAACTGCACCTAAATCTGTATATGTTACACCTATACCAATAAGGAGAGCTGCTGTCATATATTTTGCTACAAATTGAAATCACATTGAACAAGAGTCTTGAATGTATTGTGGAACAATTCCAGCAACTTTGATAATTGCAACACTAATAATCAATAATGCATATGAGTGTAAAGGAATGAATATTGCGAGAATTTTACTTAGTACAATCATGGTACATGAAACTAAAAGACCAATTCCTAAAGCTTCAAAAGAAAATGTTAATTTTTTATCTTCTTCAAGGCTTTCTTCTTGTGAAACCATAAGTCTGCCATTACCTGTAAGTGAAGGAAATTTTTTACCAAGTTTATCTAAGAATCCAGCACAGATAATTGAAAGAACGTTACCAATAGCCATTGGAGGAAGAAGAAGTGCGAGAATGGTTTTTGTGTCCATATCAATATTTACTTGAATAATTTCAGCCATTGGAAGAACACCTGCACCAAGACCACCACCCATAATAGGGAAGCAAATAAAGCCAACAGCAGTATTCCAACCATAACCGATAACAAGTCCAACAAAAGCAACAAATATGGAAGCAACAACTAAGCCAAATAAAATTGGAATTGCAAAGCGAACACCTGCTTTTACAAGTAAACTTGCCTGCATTCCTAAAATTGAACCACAAATAAGAGCTGTAATATAGAAATCAAGAAAGTTTGCTTGTTTCATGAAGTTGTTAATTACAGTCACAACTTCAGTTGGCATAATTTGACTATATACCAAAGCCGCGCTAATGAAAATACAGAAAATCGGGCCACCGCCTAGATATTCATTAACGATTGGTGTTTTTTCGCCAAGATACTCAAATAAAAATCCCATGGTCATGGTGATAACAAAACCACCTGGCATTCCACCTGGTAATTGCCCTAACGCACACGCAACACCTGTAATTGTTGCAATAACGAGTAAGTGGGCTAAATTAATTCCTTTAATCGCAATATTCATACTTTCTTCCCCTCATTAATCCGAACTTGATTTCTAAAATTCGTTTATATGGATTTAGATTTTGTACTTCTTATAAGAAATACAATTTATATTTTGCACTTTAGGGGAGTTTTTTATAAAGAAGAATATTGAGAAACTTTTATATAACTTATGTAACTTATGTAAGCAAATATAAAAAAATAGAAATAATTTTATTGTAAACTATTTCTATTTCATAAATTTCTATGTGGTTTATAACTAGGGTGCGTTTCTAAATTCAGAAATTTTGTGGAATTTTCAACGAAAAGTGATTTTTTATGAAGTGCAGTGTATCAAAACATACATAAACTGAATAAAAAATCATCTTTGAGGCAGAAAAACCGCAAAAGAATGAATTTAGAAACATACCCTAATACTTTTCTGAATGAACTTTAGTAAAATCAAAAAAATCACTTGTATAGGGTGATTTTACTTCACTTTTATGCCCTATCGCCAGAATACAAAGCGATTTTCTGGAGGATGGATATTGTAGTAGCCTTCGCAACACCTCGTCGGAAGATTCACCACTTGGAGTTTTTCGATTATTTGTGTGGATCCAACAAGAGCCAAGTCCTAAATTTTCAACTTCAAGTTGCATAAAAGTTGCTGCTATAGAAGCATCTTCAGCCCAAGTATCTGAAATTTCATGGTTTCCAAGTACAAGAATAGCGAGAGTTGCTGTTTTAAAAGGGATAGTGCTTCCATGTGACTTTATATCTACTAAAGTTTCTATTGTGGATTTATCTTCAATAGTGATAAACTCAATTGGTCTTTTATTCTGTCCTGATGGTGCAAGCATACCTGCTTTTAGTATATCTGTCTGTTGTTCTTTACTTACCCTTTTATCTGTAAACTTACGTGTTGAACGTCTGTTCATGAGTAATTCTAACATACTTTACTCCTTTTAGGTGATTTAACATAAGCTGAACGAACTAAGTGAGGTTAGCGTAGTCAATCAGACATGTCAAATGTTCCCCAAAAAGAAATTTAACTACTAGGGTGTGTTTCTAAAGTAATTCTTTTACCTTTTGAACTTCGTCAAAACAATTTTTTATTAAGTTTCTGTATGTTTTGATACACTGCACTTCATAAAAAATCACTTTTTCTTGTCAAAAGAGCAAAATCTCTTAATTTAGAAACACACCTAGGTAGTAAATTTTAAAAAAAGTAACAAATCGTTACAAAATGTAAACCATAAAGCCGTTTAGATTCATTTACTACCGATAAAGGTTCATATCGTCCGTTAATGTTCGATAAGAGTCTTTACAAATCGAAGAGAACCGAAGAAGTACAACAAGCATACTATACAAAATCAATAGGTTATGATAGCCCTTTAAGTCTCAAAAAAACTTATAGGGCTTTTCTATTTTAAGCTCTAGATAAAAAAAGGAGCATTTTAATATGTCAAAAAATCAAATCTATGTAAGACCAAAAGAAATCTGTGAAATGATTGGTATAGGTATCTCAACTTTTTGGAGATGGACAAAACGTGAAGA
>CAYJOR010000095.1:0-7502 GCA_964371865.1 uncultured Desulfovibrionaceae bacterium
TAACGGCGACCGTAATGGAAAGGCTCTCCCATAATGAAAACGACATCGGGTTTTAATTGTTTTTCGGCTTCTTCCATAAGTCTTGTGGCATAACCTTGCCTTTGAAAGCCCGGCAACACAGCTAAAGGAGCAACAACATAGCACATAAGGTGTGGTGCTTTATCAATAATTATTGGAGTATAGCAAGCGTGTGCAACTCCCTCATAAACAATGGAAAAAGAGCCATCTGCTATAAGGTTGTCGGCAAATTGAGCATAAAGTTTTGCGTGTCTTTCGTCATAAAGTCCGCCTGCATCGGCAAAAGCTTCGTATTGAATTTCGTAAGGTATTTTCATTTTTTATTCCTTTTTTATTTTATACCCCTAATAATAGAAGATATTTATTTATAAATCTTGTCTTTATTTCGTCTAATGGATAAGGGGGATATTTGTCTTTTGCAATAAGATAGTTGAGTGTAATGCCATCAATCTCCGCAATCAACATATGGCTATCAACTATCGTAGAGGCAGAAGGTATTTCCTCTAAAATAGATTGAAAAGACTCCATCATTATTTGATAACGCTTATCAAATAAATCTTGCAAACTATTTCTTAGTCTCGGCTGTGCCAAAACTTGAAAATCAAATTGATAGTAAAGAGCATTCTCTGGAAGAGTCATTGAAATAAAAATATGCTCTACCAAGCTTACAAGTTTTTCTTTGGGAGAAAGTGCTTCATTTGCAACTCTGTTTGATTCGACATTTTCACTTACTTCACTCATGACTTCTTCCATGAATTTAAAGACTTCTCTGAGGATTTTTTCTTTGTTTTTAAAGTAGTGAAATACTAAGCCTTTAGACACTTTTGCTTTTTCACAAATAGTATTAATAGAAGTTTTTTCATACCCTTGCAAAGCAAATAATTCAATGGACGCTTTTAGAATTTCTTTTTTTTTATTCAATTCTTTTTCCTTCTTCAATATTGACCGACCAGTCGGTTTTATATTCTTTTTATTTTAATTGCAAGTTAAATTTTTACTTTTCTTTTATCATAAAACTATATATATTTTCTTAGATTTTTATTTTGTAAGAAGATAATCTTATGGATTTCACAGATAACGGACTCAATGCTTGGGAGACAAATGCTGAATTTTGGGATGACCAAATGGGCGATGAATCAAACTATTTTCATTGTAATATTGTTCGACCTAATGTTGAGAAATTGCTTGAAATAAATGAAGATGACTTTGTACTTGATATTGCTTGTGGAAACGGGAATTTCTCTCAACGAATGGCGAAACAAGGTGCAAAAGTTGTTGCGTTTGACTATAATTGAGCTTGCAATCAAACGTAGAAATGATGTGCTCAACAAAGTAAGTTTTCATGTTTGTGATGCGACAAATTATACGGAATTAATGAAACTCAAGCAGAATAAGCCCTTTACAAAGGCAGTGGCTAATATGGCAATAATGGATATATCTGAAACACCATTATTCAAAGCTGCTACGGAAATACTATTTCTATTATTGATTTCAAGAATATATATAAAAAGTTTATGGGTAAGTTGTTATTTACTCTACTAACAAAAGTTTCTTGAAAAAATTGATGTGGAAACACATGCAAACCACAAATGTGCCTTTTGACATATTGACGCTTTTTCATCTTAATGTATAAATGGATAAAAAAGCAAATGCTGATATTCAAATCTCTTCCCTAGAAAATGGCAAGGTGCATTTGTTACTTGATAGAAGTGAAGACTTATTTGAATTTGTGCCCCAAAAGCCTGAATTCAACTTCCTGTTAACCTCTAAAACAATAAGGTTAGAAGTTATGCAAGAACGAATCAAAGAAGATATAAAAATGGATTTGTAACTTTTATAAATATAGATTAAAATACCTAAGTTTCAAATATACTAGGGTGATGAACTTATAACATAGCTACATAAAAGGAAGAATTAGTATGAAAAAACTATTTTTATTTTCAACACTTGCTTTATCATTACTTTCATCGGGTTGTGCCTATCAAAATCAACACGCTGGAAATTATGAAAAAATTGTTATTCTTCATACAAATGATGTTCATGCAGGCATTGATGATTATATTGGTTATGCAGGTTTGGCTGCATATAAGAAAGAAATGGAAGAAAAATATGGCTCTGAGAATGTTATTTTAGTTGATTCTGGCGATTCAGTACAAGGCGCAAGTGTTGCAATGCTCACAAAAGGTGAAGCTATTATAAAACTTATGAATGCTGTAGATTATGACTATTTTGTTCTTGGCAATCACGAATTTGATTACCAAATTCCACGCATGTTTGAGCTAACCAATATGCTTGAAACTGAAGTAGTTTCATCTAATTTTATTGATTTAAAAACAAATAAATCGGTATTTGCACCCTATGAAATCCACACAATCAATGGAATTGATATTGCTTTTGTAGGTATTACCACACCGGAATCATTTACAAAAGTAAGTGTTACTTATTTCCAAGATAAAGAAGGGAAACTTATCTATACTCTTTCAGAAGACAAAAGTGGTGAAAAGCTCTATAAAAACATTCAAGAAAGCGTAGATAAAGCACGTAAAGAAGGTGCAGAATATGTTGTTGCTCTTGCACATTTAGGCATAGATAAAACCTCTGCCCCTTGGCGTTCTACTGACCTTATAGCAAATACTACAGGTATTGATATCGTTCTTGATGGGCATTCACATTCAGTCATTGAAGGTGAAATCTATAAAAATAAAAATGGCGAAGATGTTATTCTTTCCCAAACGGGCACAAAACTTGAAAGAATTGGTAAAGTTACTATCGACCCCAACCAAAATCCCAACAATGATATAAAAGCTATCCTTTTCGGTGCCGATGGAAGTTACACCAAAAAAGACACAAAAGTACAAATTTTAATTGATGAAATTAATGCTGATTTTGAAGAAATTTTAGAAAGAGAAGTTGCATATAGTGAATATGAACTTGTTGCAAGTACTAAAACAACTGAACTTTCAAGAATTAGCGAAACAAATCTTGGAAATTTAGTAACTGATGCCTATCGCATAATTCTTGAAGCAGATGTTGCAATTACAAACGGTAGTGGCATTAGAACAAACATTGATAAAGGCCCTATCACTTATCAAGAAATAATAAACCTCCACCCTTTTGGAAATAACATTATTTCAATAGAGGTAAGCGGTAAAACAATTAAAGATGCTCTAGAAATGGGTTCTCGTACATGGCCGGCTACTAATGGTGGTTTTTTACAGGTATCCGGAATCTCGTATGAGATTGATGGCTCAATTCCTTCGAGTGTAAAAGTGAATGACCAAGGCAGTTTTATTTCTGTTGATGGCAAATACCGTGTAAAAAATATTATGATCGGCGATAAAGCACTTGATGAAAATAAAATGTATACTCTTGCCACACATGATTACATGGTAAAAAAATCAGGCGATGGCATGTCGATGTTTAAAGATTCAAAAATACTAAAAGATATGTTTATGCTTGATAGCGAAGTTCTTATCAAGTTTTTCACTGAAAACTTGAATGGAAAAGTTGGAAGCGAATATGCTGTAATCACTCCCAATAAAAGAATTATCACTTCTAACTAAGCATACCTTAATGCAGTTACAATGTTTCCAATTCATATCAGTGAAGACGGAGTTTTGAAATTAGTATTGAGTATAGTCGCCGTGCTATAATAAGACAAATCTTGACATTGCAATATTTATAACAGAAAATTCAACGCATGAATACACTATGAATTTATCGAAAATTTACTTAGAGCATTTCTGTAGCAAAAGTTAGAAAATCAGGAACTTGCAAGCCTTTAAATTCTTTTAGAACTTTAGAAAAACCATACATAACAACTACTGTATTTATATTGTAATCTTGTGAAGTTCTCGTGGTTCTTCAGGTGGCGGTAGCTCTTTTAGAGATTTTTAGAAGTAATAGTTTATTTTATATAGGAGTAAATAATATGAAATCTAAAATTTTTACAGTTTTATTTCTTTCATTCATGCTGTATTTTGCTGGCACGAGTTTTGCTGATACAAAAGAAAATCTTATAGGAAACCATTATTTTTCTTTGCATTGGCTTAGCTGGGATGATTATGGAACAGCCATAATAACAGAAGAAAATGATACATTGAAAATCAATGCTAATCAAATCATTGATGGTGATTATGTTGCTGTAAACGGCGATGTAACAATCGTAAACGACAGGCATTTCAAGGTAAATGGAAAAATTGTTACTAAGGTACATCATATCAATAATGGTGAACCGTGCATAAAAAAAGGTGAATTTGATTTTGTAGCTTGGGGCAATAGGAAGTATTGGCGTTTACAAGATCAAAATAGAATTTGTGATGGTGCAACCAATTATATTGACGTATATTTTAAAAAATATTAATTCTTTTTTTATCATAATCTTACGAAAAACCCTCTTTCCTGTTTGGAAAGAGGGTTTGTTTTATAAGAATATCAACAAATTATAAGCAGCTTGTCTAATTGTCAAATTTCGCCATTTTTATTATTGACCAAGTTGCTTTACCCTTCCAATAATGTGTTCTTGCAAGAGCTTCAATAGTACCGTGTATTTCACTTTTATTTTTAGAATTATAAAGCTTGCCTTTCATTTTTATATTGCCCTCGTCGTTGAGTTCTGCACTTTCCACACGCACATAAAGAATTGGAGAAAAATCTATTTTATTGAAATAGTAATTGCCACTACGTATACCTGTTTCTTCATAAAATAAATTTTTTCTACTTCTATTCTCTATTGGATAGCCTCCACTATTAAAATATTTATCTATACTTTCTTCCACATCTGTTGATGAGATAAAAAGTTCACCGTGTTCGCACATCTCCCCTTCACATTCTTTGATACGAGATTTGAAATTGTTGATATAATTATGATATACACCAAAATAGAGAGCCATTTCAGTGTCATTTTTGTGGATAACATCGCTTTCTGTAAATGAAAACATTCCTATTTCACTGAAATTTGAAAGAAAAACGCTCATTCTTTTTAATTCTTCGGCTGTAAATTTTCTTTTCTTCGCATGTTCAGCCAGTAATGCCATAACCTCGTTATGCCCCTCACTTTTTGCCGCCATATACGCAGTGCCCGCACCTTCATTTGTTAATGACACATCTGCATTATTGGCTAAAAGCAATTTAACCGCTCCAACATTTCCACTTTCACTTGCCCTCATAAGAGCAGTATATCCATAAGTATCAACATATTCATGTGATGTAATTAAAGAATGTGCATTGACATTTGCCTTATATTCTACAAGAAGTTTTATAATATCGAAATTATCATAATAACATGCGTATTGAAGGGCTGTCCCGCCTCTTGTATCAAAAATATTTGGATCTGCACCACTTTCAAGAAGTAATTTGGTAATTTCAAGATTTTGATTGTCTACAGCATATATAAGGGCTGCTGAATACGTTGGTTCAGATTGAATATTAAGGTCAGCGCCATGTCTAATTAAGGTTTGCACAACTTCCTTATGATTCTTTATTGTGGCGATATGAAGAGGGGTATACACTTCGTCTGTATCATCTATATCATAAATCAATTCATCTATATTTGCGCCATTTTTTAAAGCACTTTCTACAGCTTTTACATTGCCACGTCTTGATGCTTCAAATAAATCTTCGTTTACTCCCCCATAACTTCTTGTTAGGGAACACATAACAAAAAAACTGGTAAAAAAGAATAAAAAATATTTTTTCATAGAGTAAGCTCCTTATAAAAAAACACCGAAAAATAAATTTTAATTGAACCTACGATAAACTATTCAGCATAGTCTACGCCTTAATCGTAATCTGCGTTGTGGCTATTATTATTTGCTCTTCTTGGTGGATGCACATCAACATAAGAACCGGCATTATTAACAACACCTTACCCATCCAAAGCAAATACTATCAATACAATCATCTTTGCAAATACCGCAAATAGTACTGCAGCAACAATCTTTCTTTTCTTTTGGGTCTACTCCGCCATTCAAGGCGCGTCTTTCATCTTTTATTTTGGTAAAAGCCTTATTTATACCTTCTTCAAATTCACTGCTCATATCTGCTTGTCTTTGGGTACAAGCTTTCAAATTATCATATGCTAAATCAAGGTCACCTTCTTCATAAGCAATAAGTCCCTTAATATAATAAGCTCCCGGATCCTCATAAAAGGGCATATTTTGATCTTCATCAACCTCGAAACCTTTTTTGTGGTACACTTCCAAAATAGCCTTTGCTTCTTCAAAGCGTTTTTCACGAACCAAAGTTAAAGCTTTGTTTATATCCTGACTTGTCATAAATAGAGATTTATCAACCATACTCTTATCCTTCTTTTTTTATTTGGTTTTTATAAAGTATTCTTCTCTGTGCCTGTGCCAAACCAAGCTGTAAAATATTTTCTAATGTATTGGTATAATATCCTTTTTCAAGTTCCAAAAAATAAAAGTTTACTCTTGCGACACATTGATTAAGTAAGGCATTGGCTTCAAATTTTAAATTTTCCTCTGAGATACCTCGTAGTTGCATATGGTACACTAGAGGATTAAATTTATTATTTTTCACATCATCTTCAAAGTCATCCATAGCATCAATAAGATACGCCCAGCGCCCTAAAAAAAATCCCAAGCGATTGAGCGACGCACTTTGTATCTCGTTTATATCCTCAAAAAAAAGACTAACCGCTTTTGCTGTTGGTCTTGCAAAATTATCAATGGAAAAGTCTTCGTATAATTTATAATTTTCCATAAAAGATATTTCGCCTGAGGAGTTAACAACAGCATTAGAAAAAGCTTGTGACCATAAGTCTTTTTTACTTTCCTCAAGACTTTGTTCTTGTGTTAAGTTTTCCAAAATTTCAGAAAAATGTGGATATTGTTTTTGGGCTTTTTTGATAGCTCTTGAAAAAAACAACAATAAAAATCTGGCTCCTATTCGTTTTTTAAAGTTTTCATCTGCAAGGATATCCAGTAGTTTATGATAGGTCATAAGTATGGTAATTGCTGCGGCTTTATTATAAACTTCGTCTTCATTGTTGATACAATAGCAAGTTTTAAGCGACTTTAGAATGCAGTGTTTTTCTTTTGTGTAAGAGGGAGTTTCTTGTTTGTAATTCAAGCTTAGCAATGTATAAAAACAAAGATCGAAACTAAGGAAAAATCTTGTCATAAATCCATAGTTTTTCGCAAGTTTTTTACAAAGAGTACAATAAATTGCTTTGTATTCATCGTACTCTTTAACTAAAAGCATAGCTTTATAGGGGGTAACATAACCAAACATACCCAAAATCCTTAAAATATTTCTTGTTCAAACTTTATTCACAATCTTTTAGTGTAGAAGCTTTTTTAAACATAATTTACTCCCTCTTTATTTATCTATTTCTAGACTCCAAAGAGGGAGCAATTGAATGCCTATAATCAATTATTCTATTAAAATACTTTTCTAGAACTTAAATTCAAAACCTACTTGACCACCAAAACCTTCTCTGTCGCCTGTAGTTGCGTTTGCTT
>CAYJOR010000096.1:0-7477 GCA_964371865.1 uncultured Desulfovibrionaceae bacterium
AATAATTTAAAGTGCTTAGTTTACTGCCTTGATAATTTTAGATGCGTTAACCCTATCTTACATTATTTATCATATAGTTCTAGGTTCATTTTTTTCTATCATAACTATCTACTATTTTCAAGATAGACAACTTTTCATAGTTTATAAATATACATTAAGGGGTATCATATTTAAATAAAAAAGAGAGGAGAACCTCAACTTCCGAAAAAGTTGCTGTTCTCCCCTCTTATTATAATCAAATCAAATAGAGACTATTCGTCTTCTTGTGCTGCTTTGAAAAGGTCGCCTAAAGTTTGACCTGAATCACCTGATGAACGGTAATCTTTAGCTTTTTTCTTTTCTTCGTCTTCTTTCATTTGTTTGATAGAAAGACCTAAGCGGCGTTCGTCAGCAGATACGTGAATGATTTTCGCTTCAACGGTATCGCCTTCTTTATAAACTTCTGAAGGAACTTTAACTTTTTTACCAAGTTCAGAAACGTGGATAAGACCTTCGATTCCTTCTTCAACTTCTACGAATACACCAAAGTCAGTAATGTTTGTTACAACACCTTTTACGATGTTGCCTACTGGGTAACGTGATGGTACGCTTGCCCAAGGATCATCGCTAAGTTGTTTCATACCAAGAGTGAATTTTTCACTTTCTTGATCAACAGTAAGAACTTTAGCTTGAACTAAGTCACCAACTTTGAACATTTCACTTGGGTGACGGAGTTTCTTTGTCCAAGAAATATCTGATACGTGGATAAGACCGTCGATACCATCTTCGATACCGATGAACATACCAAATTCAGTGATATTTTTGATAACACCTTCAAGGATTGTCCCTTCAGGGAAACGTTCGCCAACTAATTCCCAAGGATTAGGTGTAACTTGTTTCATACCAAGAGAAATACGTTTTTTATCTGAATCTACACCAAGGATAACAACTTCAACTTCATCACCTTGACGAACCATTTGGCTAGGGTGACGGAGTTTACGTGTCCAAGACATTTCAGAGATGTGAACTAAACCTTCAACACCTGATTCTAATTCAACGAATACACCATAATCAACAAGGTTGGTTACTTTACCATTATAGTGTGCGCCTTCTGGGAAGCGTTCGTTGATATTTTGCCATGGATCTTCAATAAGTTGTTTAAGACCTAGTGAAACTTTTTGGTTATCTTTATCGAAAGAAAGAACTTTCAATTCTAGTTCTTGGCCCATATGTACCATTTCTTTTGGATGACGTAAACGTTTCCATGACATATCGGTAATGTGGAGTAAACCATCTAAGCCGCCAAGGTCAACAAACACACCGTATTCAGTGATGTTTTTAACTTTACCAACTACTGTTTGATTTTCGTCAAGAACTTGTAATAATGCGCCACGTTTTGAATCTCTTTCTTCTTCTAAAAGTACACGACGTGAAACAATCACGTTGCTTCTACGACGGTTGATTTTCAATACACGGAAAGCATATTTTTGATCTACTAAAGCGTCCATATCTGGTACTGGACGAAGATCAACATGGGAACCTGGTAAGAAAGCTTCGATTCCGCCAAGGTCAACAGTGTAACCGCCCTTAATTCTGCGAGTGATCATTCCTTCAACCACGCCGCCTTTTTCAAGAACTTCTTCAAGTTGATCAAACATTTGCATACGTTTAGCTTTTTCGTATGATAAAGTGATTGTTCCATCACTTTCGTTTTTGCGAGCGATAAATACATCAATTTTATCACCAACTTGAACTGCAATAGCGCCTTGTGAATCACGAAATTCTACTGCTGGGATTTGCCCTTCGGATTTGAAGCTCACGTCAACTAAAACTGTGTCGTTATCAACGCGAACGATTTCGCCTTTAACAATAGAACCTTCTTCCAAATCACCGAAATCTGGGGTAAGGTAATTGTCGAGCTCCGATGCAAAGTCAAAGCCATCACTCATTTGAATTTCCATTTCTTGGGTTTCCATAAAAAATATTCCTCCGAACCATAATTATCTTCGTTTTAACTAGAAGACTCATTTCTATAACACAACAAATTTCAAATTACAAGTTTTATTTTACAACTTTTTAAATTTAATAATTTAATATTTTCAAGAGATTACAGCACATATCAAATTAAAATAAAAAAGACTCCCCCTAAAGAGAGTCTTAATATTATGTAAAGGGTATTAGAACTATTTTAGCCTAATAATTGTGTTGCTAAGTTTGGAATTGAGTTAGCTTGAGCTAGCATTGATACTGCTGATTGTGTTAATATTTGATTTTTCACAAATTGTGTCATTTCAACTGCAACGTCAACGTCACGAATACGTGATTCAGCTGCTGTTAGATTTTCAGATTGAACTTCTAAGT
Organism: uncultured Desulfovibrionaceae bacterium; assembly: GCA_964371865.1. GTDB lineage: Bacteria > Desulfobacterota > Desulfovibrionia > Desulfovibrionales > Desulfovibrionaceae > CAYJAZ01. The sequence continues at coordinate 2,341 of CAYJOR010000096.1, forward strand.
TAGAAATTGTTCCTTCCAATCTATTTTGGATTGCACCAAGATTTGCTCTAAAACTATCTTTTGATGTTATTGCTGCATCAAGTGCATCTAAAGCTTTTTGTGCTCCTGCTTGCGTAGAAATTGTGTAACCATCTGAAGTACTTACTGCATTATTACCAATTCCTAGAGCTGATGCACTAACGTTACCTATTTCAATGGTGTAGTAATCGGTTGTAGAGTCATTACCTGTTCCAAAGTGAACTGCTAATTCGCCTGTAGAATTAACTCCAGTACCATTGTAAGCACCTGTTAAAGTACCATCTAACAATTTAATTCCGTTAAATTCAGCCGCATTTGCAATACGGGTGATTTCTGATGCCATTTGTTGATATTCTGAATCAATAATAGCACGTTGAACACTGTCATATGTACCTGTTGATGCTTGTTGTGCTAATTCTTTCATACGTACTAATGCTGTATCAATAACTTGCATTGCACCGTCAGCTGTTTGAATGAGAGAAATCGCATCATTCGCGTTACGGATACCTTGATTAGTTGCTGCAATATCTGCACGCATAAGCTCACTAATTGCCAAACCAGCAGCATCATCCGCAGCTGTGTTTATGCGCAAACCTGATGAAAGTTTTTCAACTGATTTACCAAGTGCGCTATAATGGTTTGATAATTGTCTGTTCGCTGAATTAGCCATAAGGTTGTTATTAATGATAAGAGACATACATTCTCCTCCTTGAAAAGATGTCATTGTTTGTCAAAAGTAGAATATTGAGCCATTACTATCCAAGTAATTATTCTACCGCCATACACACCTTATCGGAGGGTTCAAAAATAACTTTAGGACTTTTTTTAACTTTTTTTCAAATTTTTTATTTTTTCTGAATATTCAGCAATTCGTTTTGCTCTTTTCTCTTTTAGTTCAGAAGTGTTATATTCAATTTTCATTCCATCAATAATTCTTGTCTTACATGCAAATACTTCTTTATCATCTACTTTGATAATACAAGCATGACAACAAATATCTCCAATAAAGCCATTCTTAGAACAAGGAGCTACAATTACAATATCATTCTCTTTTGCTGCCTCAAGCACATTATATGCAAAAGGGCTCACTACCAATTCTTTATCATCTAAATATATTTTCTTCATCTTTATTCCTTTTTTTTGCCTTCGGCTACCAAAGAAAATAATTTCCTTTGGAAACCTTACTTCTTTTGATTCGTTCCTCATCAAAAGGAGTTAGTGTTTCAAAAATCATATATCCCTTTCCATCAAAATAAATATTCCTAAAAATTTTAGATAAAGGAAAATTAATTTAATCTACAATATTCAAACCTAGAGTGTAGTTCTATCTAATCTATTTCTATTACCAATAGAATATTTTCCAGTAAATTTATTTTGAAAGTAAAAATTTCACCTCATCGCCACATATCTAAGTAGACTTTAATACCCTATCATTCTTCCTCATAATTTTTCATTAAAGTATTGACTATCAATAAGTTAATGAATGTATTACTCTCATAAGCTCTCATTTGTTTTCAGCCTTTCTCATGAGAAAAGGTAGTATAAGAGTAGTATAAAAAGTGAGGTAGTATATGACAATTAAGTGGATAACTGCTACAAAAGGTGTTCGATACAAAGAGCATGAAACACGCAAACATAACAAAAGACTCGACAGGTATTTTATACTTCAATACAAGAGAAATGGCAAGGTTTTTAACGAAGCAGTCGGTTGGGCAAGTGAAGGTGTTACTCAAGCAAGATGTGAAGCCGATTTAGCTACCCTTAAAGAAAATTGGCGAACAGGAAAAGGTGGTCAGACTCTTAAAGAAATCCGTGAACTCAATATCGAAAAGCATCAAGAAGAAAAAGTTCAAAAAAAGAAAGAAAACGAACTAACCTTACAATATATTTATGAAAACGGCTATCTCAGTCATCAGATAAGTAAGCAAAAAAGTCAAACCTCTATAGATTACGAAAATAGCTCGTTAAAACACTATATAATACCTTTTTTTAAGGATACTCCTATTAAACAAATCAATCTTAAAATGTTAGATGATTTCATGGTCTTCCTTTGTGAAACTCCAAGTGTATCGAAAAAGAAAGAACTTAGTGATAGCTCCAAGCAAAGAATTTTGGCGGTATTGAGTCAGATTTTTACCTATGCTCAAACGAGAATTGACGAAACAATTCAAAATCCTCTTAGGCTTGTAACAAAACCAAGAAATCGAAATTCTCGTATCAGGTTTTTACAGGTTGATGAAGCAAATAAACTCCTTGAAGAACTTAAGAAAAAATCTATATCCGCATACAATCTTGCATTTATTTCTCTGTCTACAGGCATGCGAAAAGGTGAAATTTTGAAGTTGACTTGGCATGATATAAATTTTGAGGAAAAATCTATTTTTATACGTGATCCTAAAAATAAAATATCTCGTCACGCTTATATGACCGTTGAAGTTGAGCAATGTATAAAGGAAATGTATAAAAATAAAACTAACGAGAATCTATTTGTAGATAGTCACGCTACATATCACTTTAATAAGGCTGTTGAACTTTTAGAATTCAATAAAGGGATAGACGACAGTCGATTGAAAATCTGTTTTCACTCTCTAAGGCATACTTTTGCCTCATGGCATGCAAAGGCAGGTACTCCAATTTTCACAATTTCAAAATTACTAGGCCATAAGTCAATAAGAATGACTGAAAGATATGCTCACCTTTGCCCTAGCGCAGAAAGACAAGCCGTAACTGCTATTAATGGTTTATTGAGTTAAGAAATAAGCTTGACTTACTATAAGTAAATCAAGCTTATAAATTTTATTTATTCAACTTCTCTTTCCCCCTCTGCCCATTCCCATATCCATAAGACTGCTTCGAGTCGAGGATAAAGCTTTTTATTTCGTAAAATAAATCCACTTTTCGGTCCTTCGCCACGAGAACTGATATTCGCAAGACTCTCTTTAGTAATGTGAATTTGTTCGGCAATTTCTTTATATCCGAACAAGAGGTGTGAATATTTGATAAATTTCTTTTGCCCAAACAGGGGCGCTTTCTAATTCAATCGGAAAAGTGTTTTCTAATACGTTCATTACGCATCTCCTAAAATATAAATTTGACTTTTTTTGTCTTGACTTTACATTATAATAAAATCATGGACATAGCCACTGGAGAAATTTCTTTTTTATGTATGGAATGTATGAAAATTTATTTTATAAAGAAAAGAACAAGCTTCGCAAAGCATCGTTAAAACTTGCAATTGAAAGTTGTGTGAGACTATCACTTTTAAAAGAGTCTTCTCAAGTTAGTTCATGGAAAGAACTATATAATGAAGCTTTAAGTGTTTATGAAAAATATCCTTATAAAAACAGTGATTCCAAAGAATTTTTCTCAATATTACACACGCGAGTAGAGCGCGAAAGCATTATGTTTGCTACCCACCCCACAAAAGAAGAAAGAGAAATCTATTATGCGATTGAAAATCGTTCGCCAAGTCAAGTTTTGAAATTTATTGAAAAAAATTATTCTGACATAGCAGAAGATTTTCCACAAGATTTTTCTCCTAAAACTCTTTTTGATCTTACAGAATTTATGCGAAGTAATTCTAAAAAACTACTCACTGCTAATAAAAGTGCAGACAAACTTTATTCTGTATTACTCACCTTATATGCTTTTCGATACAAACTTGAAAAGAAAAATAAACCTAAAAAATCAAGAAACTACTTCCAAAAATGCGATTGCTGTTGGAGGCTAGTTCCTACAAGCTTTATGAGTGGTCACAGAAAAGTTTTTTGTCAGTATCATATATATAGTGATTTAAAAACTGACCTCGATCCAAAGAAATATGCTTATGCCAATGCTCTTGAAATCATGGAAGATAAAAATACACTGCTCCTTGAAACTAAAGAACTTAAAGAAAAACTGTTTGCTCTTTCACCTATTTCTCGAGAGAAAACTGGAAAGATGATTAATTGGTATAATCAATACTGGTTTATAAATCCGATTGAGGCTGAAATTCATCTTCCTTTTGAATTGCCTTGGCAAGATATGGAACAAATTTTAGATTTGCTCCCTTATATTAAGGCTTCGCAAAAAAAGGAAAAAAGTGAGAATGATGATTTCACACAGCCAAAATATTTAATTGAACATCTTATGCCTGTCTATCCCGAGTCAAACTCCGATGAAGTTGAAAATATGCAAGCATACCATAGAGTTTGGGAGAAGAATTTTTATACTTTTATCCCCGAACTTGCTTATGCCGAAACTTGGCTAAGCCAATATTATAAGAAGTTTGGAGTACACCTTACTTTTTAAAATTTGTGAATACATGATTATTGTTCTGATGTCATTACAAAAAAAGAAATTTCTCCAGTGGCTATATAATTTATCCTATGCTATGAAACTGTCAAATTAAGTGTCAGTGAATTTGACAGTTTCAATAAGAATCGTAAAATTAGATTACAAGGATTACATTTAATTGGACTTGTAATTGAAGAAATTTATAAAAGAAAATTGCCACTATATGTTGATTTTGACGACACAAATTGGCTAATACAGCAGAAAAATCTGCTCCAAAAAAAAAGATCAAGAACCCTTTATTCGTTTTGTGAAAACTCTGCAAGAAAACAAGTAGGAGGGCATACGCGCGAGTCTAATTTGTCTCCGGCGGGCATTGAGACGTCGGAGACAAAAAACTACTTTCCTAAATATTCAGAATCGATAAGAGTTACTTCTGCATTCTTCTTTTCGCTCATACCACTTCATGATAGCAGTTAGAAAAAATGCTTGGCTTGTTTTTATACCGAGCCAAGCACTTTCTAGGGGTAAGTTATATTGGAGAAAAAGTATAAAATTTATATTTCATAGTCGATAGCATTTCTTGAGGAAACGACTTTCTTTATAAATTCAACAAGTTTTTGATGTTCCGGGTGAATGTTATAAGCCTGTAAATCTTCTTGTGAGTTATGCACACTTTGCAAAACAACTTGTGCTTCAACTGTTGTAGTCTCACAAACATTTACTGCAATTTCAAGTACATTTACGGTGTCGATTTTATCCAACAAAGCTTCACCCATTTCTTTAATTTTTAGGGCATTTTCTTTTGCAGTGGCATTTTCAGCTTCATCTTTCAATGTCCACCAAA
>CAYJOR010000097.1:0-6940 GCA_964371865.1 uncultured Desulfovibrionaceae bacterium
TTTTTTTATGGGGTTGGGGGTGGGGGGTTAACCTAAAAAATAATTTTTTAAATTTTTGGTTTTCTCTTTCACCCAGTGGTTTCCCCCTCTCGAAAAAAATCCTAATCTATGCACCTAATTCAAATGCGTCGTGTAGGGTACGCACAGCGAGTTCTGTGTATTTTTCTTCAATAACGAGAGATATCTTAATTTCAGAGGTAGATATCATAAGGATGTTGATATTTTCTTTGAAGAGAGCATCAAAGGCACGAGCAGCAACACCTGAATGGTTACGCATGCCAACACCGATAACAGATACCTTTGATATATTTGAATTTGTGCTTATATCGCCAGCACTGATATTATCAGAAACTTCTTGCATGATTTCAACAGCTTTTTTGAGATCTTTTCGTGAGCAAGTGAATGTCATGCTAGTGAGTCCGTCACTGCTTGCCTTTTGGATAATCATATCAACGACTATACCTTTAGCATCAAGTGGAGCAAAAATTGCGGCAGACATACCCGGCTTATCGGGTACATTACTAATAGTTACACTTGCTTGGTCTTTGTCAAAGGCGATACCTGAGACAAGAACTGCTTCCATCATACTGTCCTCCTGAACAACCATAGTTCCGGGTTCGTTTGAAAAAGTTGATAAAACCTGTACGGGTACATTATATTTTTTAGCGAATTCAACTGAGCGAATTTGTAGAACTTTTGCGCCCATTGATGACATTTCAAGCATTTCATCATAAGAAATACGTGCAATTTTCTTCGCATTTTGGCAAAGTCTTGGGTCGGTAGTGTATACACCATCAACATCAGTAAAGATATCACAACGTTCTGCATTTAAAGCCGCAGCAATGGCAACGCCGCTGGTGTCTGACCCGCCACGCCCGAGAGTTGTGAGGCGTCCGTCCATAGTAACGCCTTGAAAGCCGGGAACGATAAGCGCATCGTATTTCTTTAAAAGCTTATGAATTTGAGGACCATCTATTGAAAGTATACGAGCTTTCCCAAAATCGTCATCTGTTAGAATCGGAATTTGATGTGAAAGCAAAGAGCGAACTTTTAGTCCGGCATCTTGCATGAGCATACTGAACAAAGCAACAGATTCCTGCTCGCCAGTTGTAAGAAGAGTATCGAGTTCGGCTAAATCCGGCTCGTCCGACCATTGGTATGCCATTTCTAAAAGTTTGTTTGTTTGCCCGGAACGTGCCGAGAGAACAACAATAACTTTATACCCTAAGGCTATGGCATTCATCACCTTGGTGCGCACTTTCTTCATGCAGTTCAAATCAGCAACGGAAGTACCACCAAATTTCTGTACACAAATACGCATAATATTCCTTTGTGAGAGGGCTTTTATTAAAAGTAAATAACTTTTTTATAATGATAGTAGGTTGTTAACTCTATCAAAAAAAGCATTCTCTTCGCTTATAATCCCTTGTATAGTTAGAGAACGAGAATTATTACCTACTTTTAAAAAAATGTCCAGTCTTTCTATAGGTAAGGTTTCGGGATTTAAGTACTCCGCCCATTCGATAAGGGTAAAAATATTAGGATCTTCGATAGCATCTTCAATCTCTTCCGGAAGCTCTGGAAAAGTTCCTTCGGCGCACATTTCAGCGAGTCTGTATACATCTGCGTGAATTATTTGAGGATTTGTAGGGTATTGATTCACTAAAGTAAATGTAGGGCTAGAAACTTCTGCAAATTCGCTTCCATTAAATGCGGAAACAAATCCACGAGTAAATGTAGTTTTTCCTGCACCTAAGCTTCCAAAAAATAAAAGAGTTTTTATAGTTGGAAAATCTTTAAGGATAGTCGCAAGATTTCTTCCTGCTTTTAAGGTATATTCTTCATTTTCTAAAAGAAAGGTAATTTCTCTCATAATATTCTCTTTAATCTTTTTCAAGTATTACATAAGCTATGGCATTTTTTCTTTCATGGCTAAGGCTTACATGCGCATGAGTAACACCTTTATTTTCTATAAAAGTTTTTGCTTTGTCAAAAAAGAGTAGTTCAGGCTTGCCAAGGTTATTTGAAACAACGGCAACGCTTTTAAGGGTGATACCATTTCTTAATCCTATTCCCATAGCTTTAACAGCGGCTTCTTTTGCAGCAAATCTAGCAGCAATCCAAGGAATACAACGTGCTGAATCAATTGAGGGCATAACTTCTATCTCTTTAGCGTGTAAAACTTTATAACAAAAAGCCATACCAAAACGAGCTATTATATTCTCAATTCGTTCTATTTCAACTATATCTGTACCGATACCAAAAATCATAAATCATCTCTTTTATAGTGTTGAAAAAATAAGAGTTCTATAGTATAAAAACTCTATGAAAACACAAGAACCATTTATTCAGCTACTTCCTATCGAACTAGCAAACCAAATTGCCGCCGGTGAGGTTGTGGAACGTCCAAGCTCTGTTTTAAAAGAGCTTTTAGAGAATAGCCTTGATGCTGATGCTACTTCAATTTCCGCCATGCTTGAAGACGGAGGGCAAGCGTATATACGTGTGAGCGATAACGGAAAAGGAATTGCTAAAGAGGAACTTGCGCTTGCGGTTACAAGACATGCTACCAGTAAAATCAGACACATAGGTGATTTAAGCTCTATATTGTCATTCGGGTTTCGTGGTGAAGCTTTGCCGAGTATTGCATCTGTTTCACGTTTTCGTATTTCTTCTTGTCCACGTAGTTATCCACCTAATGAGGAAGAAAGTCAAGCCTACGCGCTAGACGTGCACTTTGGCGAGCATAAAGAACTCCAACCTGTGACTTTGCAACAAGGAACTCAAGTTGAAGTCCGTGATTTATTTAATAATATTCCGGCTCGATTAAAATTTCTCAAAACTCCAAGCACCGAACTTAAAAGAGCTCAAGATATTTTTACAAGAATAGGGCTTATTCATACAGATAAAGCTTTTACTTTTCACGCCGGTTCTCGTGAAGCTCTTTCTTTTCTCTTGCAAGATTCGCTCTATCAAAGACTCTGTAAAATATGGACTCCAAATATCACAGAAGATATGCTTGAAGTTGATACTACCATATATAATGATATACATATTTCTGGATTGATATCCAACCCGCGTTCGCTCTATTCTAAGTCAGATAAACTTTTACTCTATGTTAATAGTAGACCGGTTTCTGATAAAGTTTTAGTGCGTGCAATTCGTCAAGCATATAAAAACTCTCTCACAACAAAAGATTATCCGCAGCTTATCCTTAATATTAATATAGATCCGGAAGAAGTAGATGTAAACGTGCACCCGGCTAAAAGTGAAGTACGCTTCCGTGATGAGCAAAGAGTTTTTAAAGCTGTGTATACTGCTTTAGACCAAACTTTATCAAAGAAATTATTTTTTAATCAATATGCTCAACAAGAGAATGCTCAATCTCAAGTGCCTACGTTTGAGCAGGAGGCTCGTTTAGCTGAGCAAGCACATAATGAATATTTTGCTGAAAGAGAAAAGTTGAATAATTTTCAAGCATCGTCTACGGCGTATAATGTTTTTGATGATGTTCCACCTTTTCATTCAACTAAAAATTTAGGTGGAAATGTATCTAATGAGTTTGCCGAAAATATAGTAAATAAAGATAAATTTTCATCCTCTGTAACTGGTTCATATTCTTCAAATTCTATAAAATCTTCAAATAATGAAAAGTCAAATCCTGTTGGTTTCTGGGGAGATGCAGATATTATTGCAATGGACGTAGATAAAACTATATTGCAAAAACAAGAACAAGCTGTTATAATAGATGATAGCAAGGAAGAAAGTAAGGAAAATTCACAATATAGCAATTCTGTGAATCAAATTCCTAAATTTCTTTGTCAGGTAGCTTCGTCTTATTTGGTTTTTCAAACTCTTGGAAAGGAAATTTTTGTTCTTGATCAACACGCAGTGCATGAAAGAATTCTTTTTGAAAAATTAGCAAATAAAGTTGAAATGGCAGTGCAACATCTTCTTATTCCGGTAGAACTTTATTTACACGATGCTGAAGTAAAAGCTTATGAAAAATTAAGAGCAAAATTTGCAAATCTTGGTTTTATATCTTCTATTGAAGAAGAAAAAAAATTAGTAGTTACAGCTATTCCTGTGAATTTTCAGCATGCAACTACAGAACAATTTATCAGAAATTCATTAAAAAATGAAGAAGCTGATATCCTTAAAATGTTTATGGATGCGGCCTGCGATGCAGCACTAAAGGCTCATCAAAATTTGACTTATGCTGAAGCGATTGACTTATACAAACAATGGTCCGCTTGCGATGAACCTGATTTTTGTCCACACGGTAGACCATGTTATAACATTCTAGACGAAAGGTATTTCAATAGACTATTTAAACGAACGTAAAAGGATGTAAATATGCGAATAACACGTTTTATGAGTAGTAAAAATTTGAAGTGTCTACCTTCATTAGTGTATTGGCCTGATGGCTTTACATTTGCTCATGGCGTGCTAGGCTTTGGTTATCTTATTGCAGTTTGCTTACTACTTTTTTTTAGTGCAAGAGCTTGGAAAAATGCGCTAAAAAGAAAACCAAATTTAGAAAGAAGAGAATATATAGAAAAACTTTTTGAAAAAGCTATAAAAAATAAAGAACCCTTAGAAGGGCACTTTAGAGTTCAAGAAGGAAAGCATTTTTGGGATGTAAGAGCTACTTTGGTTAAAGTAAGTGGTAATGCAATATATTTAAAAACAAATATTGTTTACTCAGAACCGATCTCGTCAAGAGAAGTAATGTATCCTAAAGAAGCAATAACAGGAATTTTTACAGCTCGTTTTTCTTATAACGAAAAAGAACTGGTTGAATTAAAGTCAAAATTTATATCCCAAGCATCAAGGCAGGGTATAGTATACATTAAGTTAGCTTTTCCTGAAAAGCTTACAAAAACCTCAAAACGTAAAAGTATACGTACAAAAATAGAAGATGATGTTCTTGTAAAAGCAATGCTTTGGGTTAATATTGATATTGATAACTTGCCTGAATCACCAAACCAATTAAAAAGAAACTTTCTTACGCATAGATCAAACGAAAAAGAAGAGTTTAGATGTGTTGATATTTCGCCAAACGGATTCGGATTTAAATTTGATAAAAAATTACTTTTAGAGAAAAATATTGGCTTTGAAAAAAAAGTTGCTTGTCTTTTGCTCTTGTCTCTTGTACACTTAGACACAGAAGAGGCAGTTAAGCTTTGCTTAGTGCTTGAATTTAGGCATGCAAAATACGGAAATAAAGACGTGCATGCCGGTTATTATATTATACGTCATGCTGATATTCCACAAGCAGGTCAAAATGTAAAGTGGGAAATCAATGACAGAGAAGATGGTGTTGAAGCCATTCATAGATGGATTTCTCGCACAAAATAAACTTTTGACCGTGTTGTATGGAAAAAAGTATGGCTAAACAGTCTAACAAGGAGTTTATCGGTGGATAGTGAAGAGCAGAATGGGCGAATTTGGACGAAAATTTCATCTTTATTTTCACAAAAAGAAGAAAAAATCGAACAAGTAATACTTGACGCACAAGAAGATGGAGAATTGAAAGAAGAAGAAGGTTCAATGCTTCTTTCTGTGCTTGAATTCGATTCGTTGCATGTATACGATATCATGACGCCTCGTACTGATATTGATTGCTTACCTCTTGGGTCATCAATCCAAACAGTAGCACAGGCTATTGTAGATACAGGACATTCCAGACTTCCTATTTTTGAAGGAACAAAGGATAATATCGTCGGTATAATATACGCTAAAGATTTATTGCCCTACCTTATCCATAAAGATAAACACGAACAAAATATAGATTCACTTTTGCGTAAGGCATATTTTGTACCGGAAACTAAAATTTGTAGTGAACTACTTCAAGAATTTCGTACACGTAAAAATCATATAGCAATCGTTGTTGATGAATACGGCGGAACATCCGGTTTAGTAACTATCGAGGATTTACTTGAAGTTATCGTTGGTGAAATTGAAGATGAACACGATGCGCCAAAAGATGAAGATATAACTCAAGTAACAGAAACACGCTATCTACTTACAGGTAGAGCTTATCTGGAAGACTTAGAAGAAATAGGCTTGAAAATAGAATCAGAAGAAGTTGATACAATCGGCGGGTATGTTTGCCTTCTTTCAGGCAGAGTGCCAACTGAAAAAGAAGAATTTACAATAGGCGACTGGGTTCTTTCAATAGAAGAGGCAGACGCTAAACAAGTTAAGACAATTATAGCAGAGAAAGTAGATTTAAAGGAGTCAGTATGATATTTGCAAACAGATTGCAAAGTGTTAAACCCTCAGCAACCTTAGCAGTAAGCGCAAAAGCCGCAGAACTTAAAGCTCAAGGTATTCCGGTAATTTCCTTAGCATTAGGCGAACCGGATTTTGATACACCAAAACACATTTGTGAAGCTGCAAAAAAAGCTATAGATAATGGTAAAACTCGCTATACAGCAGTTTCGGGTATTCCGGAAGCTAGAAAAGCAGTTTGCACATATTTTCAGCGTGAATATAGTGCTGAAATAGAACCGAAAAATGTTATTATCACTAATGGTGGCAAACAAGCTCTTTATAACTTGTTTATGGTGCTTTGCTCTGCCGGCGATGAAGTTCTTATACCAAGCCCATACTGGACATCTTATCCTGAAATGGTAGGACTTGTTGATGCAACTCCTGTTACCGTTCAAACAAGTGCACAAAATGGCTTTAGAGTTACTGTTGAACAACTTGAACAAGCTCGCACAGAAAAAACTAAAGTATTAATGCTCAACTCCCCATCAAATCCTAGTGGTGTTATGTACACTCAAGAGGAAATTGAAGGGCTTGCACAGTGGGCTATTGATAATAATATCTTTATCATTTCAGATGAAATTTATGATCAATTAGTGTATCCACCACATAAAAAAGCATCATTAATTAATATGTTCAAAAAATATCCTGATAAAATTGCAAT
>CAYJOR010000098.1:0-6869 GCA_964371865.1 uncultured Desulfovibrionaceae bacterium
TCAAGATTTATGCAGATAGTTATTTATTTTATCATTGATAGAGCTAAAAATCAAATTTGACTCACTATAGCTAAATTTATCTACCCTTTATTTTGTATATGCTTTCTCAAAATGTCTTGAATATAACCGATATTTGAATCGTCAGTAATTTTTATCTCACATTCACCAACGCCATGATGCCCAATGTTGCTTACATCTTTTACAACTTTTTGTGGGTCATCTATTTTTATAAATTTTTCATTAATCCATAATGTTAGTGAGTTTTTGTAAAATTTTATTGAAATAAGAGGACTTCTGTTTTTATAAAAGCCAACATATAACTTTGTGGCTTTTACAGTAATTTCTACATCTTGAGCTATAATATAATCACGTATGGCAAAATATAGATCTTGAATAGTTTCATTGCTATGGCTCAAGAGTTCATCTTCTGAATAAGTTTTAATTTCCTTGATTGGGTTATCAGGAGATTGGGTGTCTGAATTAAAAATTTCATTTACGCTTGCACTTGCAGAAGATTTATCGGCTTTTCTAGTTGATGTTCCAATTTGCTCAAAAGAAATTGAATTGTTAGCAAATTTCTTGATTTTCCATAATTCAATTGGCATGCCTTGAAAATTAATTGCTCCAAGTTGATATTGTGTGAAATAAGGACTAATAAAAATAACTTTAGACTGTTCCCAATTGATATCTTTAATGTCGTATACTTTACCTCTCGCCTGACTAAACTTTAATACAAAATGCGCTTTATTGTTGAGCATAGTTGAAAGATAAGCAATCCCTTGGTCAACAACGCTGTTAATTTTTGTGTTTTTATATTCAATTAGAATAAAGGCATTTGCTTCTTTATCATAAGCAAAAGTATCAATGCGATAATCTTCAACAGAAAATTCTGTAGCAATAAATTCAAGACTTAAAAGCTGTTCAAGATTTTCTTCGCAAAGAGTTTGTAGTTCTTTTTCATTCGTAAATTCAATGCCGTGAATAGGCTTAAGTTTTTTATCACTAACATTATAGAGCATAGGAAAATCCTTAAATTGTTTTTCGATAGAGTTATTATACAATTATTTTATTATGCTGTAAAGTTTCAAAGAATTTGTTTAATAAAAGCTTTACTTGACTATTTATCTACATCATTTTATATTTATCTACATCATTTATATTGAAATGATGTAAATACTAAGTCAATGATGCAGATAAAAAGGTAAGCCTATGAGAAATTATTCCTATACAGAAAAATGGAAAAGCTTATTAACTCCAGAAGTTGTTGCTCTTTTAACTCAAATATACGAGCATAAAGGAAGACAAGCTCTTTTTGTAGAGTCAAAAGCCGATGTTCTTTCAAGTCTTGCTGATATTGCCAAAATTCAAAGTACGGAAGCATCTAATAAGATTGAAGGAATTTATACTTCTGATAGTCGCCTAAAGCTAATTGTTAATGAGAAGGCTACGCCAAAAAATAGAAATGAAGAAGAAATTGCTGGTTATCGTGATGTGCTTGCAACTATCCATGAAAATTATGATTATATCCCTGTAAAATCAAATTATATTCTTCAACTTCATAGAGATTTATATAAGTTTAGCGGTTTTGCTGGTGGGAACTATAAAGCAAGCAATAATGTAATTTCAGAAAAGGATAGTCAAGGGAATGAGTTTGTTAGGTTTATTCCTGTTGAAGCGTGGGAAACTCAAGAAGCTATAGAAATTCTTTGTGAAAGCTATAGGAAAGCTCTTGATGAAGATAAAATTGACCCTCTTTTAGTTATTCCTATGTTTATTCTTGACTTCTTATGTATTCACCCATTTAGTGATGGAAACGGGCGAATGAGCAGGCTTTTGACTTTGCTCTTACTCTATCGTGCTGATTATATTGTAGGAAAATATATCAGTATAGAAAAAATTATAGAACAATCAAAAGAAACATACTATGAAACCTTGCAAGCAAGCTCTCAAGCATGGCATGAGGGAAAAAACGACTATAAACCCTTTGTAAGCTATATTCTTGGTGCAATACTTTCTGCTTATCGTGAACTTGAAAATCGAGTAAATCTTTTATCGACAAGTAATCTTTCAAAAGCAGAACGAATTGAAGAGCTTATCAAGCAAACTCTCGGGAAGATAACAAAAGCGGAAATAATAGAAAAATGTCCCGATATTTCAGCGATTACAGTTGAAAGAACTTTAAAAGATTTACTTGATAAAGGTAAAATAGAAAAAGTTGGCAAGGCACGAGCTACAGCATACTTTTGGAGAGGTTAGTTTATAGGTCTGATATAATACCTTATCAATGCTATATTTTCTTGTCTCTTTCATCATCACAGGCTCCACACTTTCTTTTGCTACATCATTTTATACTTCAAGGCCTGCTAATTGTATGAATAGCTGTTCTCATTTAGGAAGTTTACTAATGACTTTTTTAAATTGTGGGTTATTATATATAATTTCTTTTTGATTTTGATCTATTTTAATTGTTTTTTGGAGGTACCGCAGGCATAGTTTTTCTGAATTAGTTTCTAGATGTGCAAAGGCTAAGTCACACAAGGCAGCGGGGTCATTTTCAAAGAATAAGGTTGCACGTGTAAATGCATCAATAGCACTTTGATAGTCTTCTTTTTCAAGGTAAGCATAGCCAAGAGAGTTCCAACCATTATATACTTTGGGTTCAATCTCGATTGCTTGTTCAAGAAGGCTAATGCGAGTGTCTAGGTCTTCAGTTGAATATGACGCAGTTATTTTGCTATGAGCATTAAAATAGTTATAAAGCTCATTTTTGATGTTTTCTTGAAATAATTTCATGTTTTCTTTTTCAGCTCTAGCTTTTTTCCATTCGATAATTGCAAATATTAAGAAAGCTACTCCAAGAAAAGCAATAAGAATATTTAGCACTGTGAGCCACGCAGAAAAATTGTCTAATGCCATACTGACCTTTTATTTAGTTTGGAGTGTCATACAAACTCTTTAAGTAAAGAGTTCATTTTTTTTATAAAGTAAAACTCGTTTTAACACAATAAAAAAATTCTATAGAAAGAAATTATTTAAATGTTTTAATATTTACCCAACCATAAGTTTATTTGTCTTTTTCAAGTATTTTGCAGGAATAGGACGATGAAGTTTCCATATAACACTCATTGGCTTTGAACCTTCATGACTTACATAGTCTGCAAGACCTAAAAAAGTATAAGGTGCTGTGCCTGCAATATCTTTTTTAAACTCACGCACAAAAAGCAAAATGTTTGATTTGTTTTCCTTATGGTTACGATATCTTAATCCAGTAGGCGAATCAGCCGAAACAGTGCTTTGACTTTGCCAGTGGAAAAGTTCGTCATTGATGGAATAATCTTCATACATTGTTGATGGTGAATAATCTTTTTCAGATTTATTAAGTGTAACAAAAAAGATATCGCATTTTTTATCAGCAAAATATTTAGCACCTTCGCGCATTGCATTTGGTTTTAGGAAGTCAAAAGCAACAAGAATTTGGTCTCTTGTGTAAGTGCAGTGAAGGTCAAGAGGGCAATCAAAACTAAGCTTAACTTGCTCATCAATAAAGTCAATTTTATCATAACAAAACTCAAGAATCTCTTTTAATTCTGCAAAAAGTACTGGAGAGTTTTTTAATTTGATAAAGCCTTCTCTTATATCAAAAAATCCACATTCTTCATAAGACTTTTGCCAGATAGAAAAATGTAACATATTTAAAAATCTTATATTTTCTGCATTTAATTCAAGCTCTTCAATTTTTGGAAGATGTTCCAGTGCAAAAGAAATAAGTCTGCGTGAATCAAAAGCACAAAAACGAGAAAAGGCATTTGTCATAACCTTTTCTAGTTCTTCATCAAAATTAGGTATAACTCCGGCTTCGGCACAAAGTCTTGAAAAAGAATAAGATTTATAGATTTGACGTATATCTAGATGATAATATTCAATAAAGTTTTTCAAGTTGAGAGCTAATCCGCTATCTTCTTCAAAACTTGCAATGCGAGAGATAAGACCTAGTTTCCCGCTGAGTGAAGATTTAATGTTTTTCAAAATATGTTCAGCGGCTACTTTTTCTAGCTGAATAAAACACCCTTTTGGAACAGAGGTAAAACCATGTTTTAATTCATGTTGGACACTATGCCTTGTGTTAGAAAGTAGAGCAGCAAACTTATCTTCAAAGTTATACTTTTTATGCGCTTGCCCTATAAAATCTAGCACCGTGAGGCATTCTTTATTTTCAGCAAGACGAAGACCACGCCCTAATTGCTGAAGAAAAACAGTTAAGCTTTCAGTAGGTCGTAAGAAAAGAATAGTGTTTACTTCTGGAATATCAACACCTTCATTATAAATATCAACAACAAATATAAAGCGATATTTGCCTTCAATAAGATTTTTCTTAGCTGAATTTCTTTCTTCATCTGAAGATTGCCCAGTCAAAGCAATAGCAGAGATATTTTTTGAATTAAAATAATCTGCCATAAACTTTGCGTGCTCAATGGAAACACAAAAGCCAAGTCCTTTTACTTCATTAATATCAGTAACATATTTATATATAGCTTCAATAATTCCATTTGCTCTATTATGAGCAATTACTTGGTCAAAGGTATAGATGTTTGAAAGTTCATTTCTGTCATAGCCACCTCTTGACCACTTGAGGGATTCAAGGTTCACACTATCAGTTATTCCAAAATACTGAAAAGGTGAAAGAAGTTTCCTGTCGATAGCTTCTGGAAGTCTAATTTCAGCTGATATTTTATTATCAAAATATTTTAAAATGCTTTGCCCATCCATACGTTCAGGCGTTGCAGTTAATCCAAGAAGAATTTTAGGCTTATAATACGATAGAATTTTTTGATAACTTGGCGCAGCGGCATGATGAAATTCATCTATAATAATATAATCGTAAAAATCAGCAGTTGTTTTTTTAGTAAAATCTTGTGAGTTAAAAGTTTGAACTGACAAAAAAAGATGCTCAATAGAGTCAGGGCGATGATTCCCTACAAAAAGAGAACCAAAGTTCTGATTGCGAAGTACAGTTCTAAAACATTCAACACTTTGTTTTAGAATTTCTTCCCTATGCGCAATAAAAAGCAAAGTGTTCTTCTTTTGTAGGTTTTCATTGCGAAATCTTTTATAATCAAAGGCAGATATTACAGTTTTTCCTGTACCTGTTGCTGCAACTAAAAGATTTTT
This sequence comes from uncultured Desulfovibrionaceae bacterium, assembly GCA_964371865.1. Lineage (GTDB taxonomy): Bacteria > Desulfobacterota > Desulfovibrionia > Desulfovibrionales > Desulfovibrionaceae > CAYJAZ01. The sequence goes on from CAYJOR010000098.1 coordinate 5,170, forward strand.
ATATTGATTTCTGATTTTTCTGTCAGCATCTAACTTGCTAAGAATTTCTTCTTGGTACGAATAGGGATAAATATCAAAAAAGAAGTTAGAACTTCCAATATCTATATGATTTTTTTCAGACTTAAGAGCTTGTTCAAGGCGGGGCATTTCTTTTTCGGAATAGATTTCAAATTCGTGAGAATTCCAATAAGATTCAAAAGTTGCAGATATTTTCTTTAGGGTAGATGGTAAATCTTTTTCGGTTGTTTTGATATTCCACTCAAGGCCACTTGTCATAGCTGCATTTGAGAGATTAGATGAGCCCACATAAGCTGTTGTAAACCCTGTTTTGCGATAAAAAACATAAGATTTTGCATGAAGTCTGGTTCTTTTTGTATCGTAGGAAACCTTGATTTCAGTATTTGGAAGCTTACGCAGTTCTTCAATCGCTTTTATATCAGTTGCACCCATATAAGATGTTGTGATAATTCTTAATAATCCGCCATTTTGTGTAAATGTGCGTAACTGTTCAATGATGAGGCGAAGCCCACTCCATTTAATAAAAGATACAAGAATATCAATTCTATCGCTCGAAAGAATTTCTTTTTTGAGTTCAGAGTCAAGATTAGGTTCATGAACAGCGCCTGTAAAAAGTGATGACATCGAAAGAGATGTTTCAGGGCGTATAATCTCAATTTTATTGTTTACTGCTTGAATGGTATCTGTTTTCTCTTGAATTGAAAGAAGCTGCTTTCCTTCATCTTCAACGCAAAGTCCATCAAAATCTTCCTCACCAGTTTCAGATTTAACCAATTCGACAATTTTATTAATAAGGTCAACTTGCTTTTCTATTTGAATGTATTCACCTTTTTTATTCTTCTCTTTTATATTTTGAAGCCCTTTTTCTATAACTTCATTCAAGTATTGTGAAAGAATTTTAGGGCTTTCCTCAAGGTCAATGGCTTTAGTATCAATGTTCTTGTCGGCATTTTTTAATTGTTCGGCAAGAAATTTATTTATTATTTGTTCATAAAGTCCATTGTGAAGCATGGTGCATAATCCTTATCTTTTCGTGTTAAGGTGAAACTAAAACATGCGTTAGTGTAGATAATTTTAAGTTTTTAGTCAAAAATATAATTAAAAATTCTCCAGCATCAAAAAGTCCGCTACATGCAAAGTCTTAATCCCTTCATAGTTTCCACCGGCAAAGGAATCAGTGCGTAATACATATTTTGGGTGATTGTCTTTTATTTCAAGTAATCTGCCGTATTCACGCTCTTCTGTACTTTGTTCTGTAACCACTTGGCTTACTTGAATATAGATTTTTTCAGCTTGCTTTGTCGCTATAAAATCAATTTCATATTGCCCCAATTTGCCAATATAGACATCATAACCTCTTGATAAAAGTTCAATATAAACAATGTTTTCAAGCATGGCTGCAACGCTGTCAGAAGAATAACCAAGAACGCTGTAACGCAAAGCAGGGTCGGCAAGATAAAACTTTTCTTGAGTTTTTAGAATCTCTTTGCCTTCTAAATCATAGCGCTGGCAACGTTGAAGAATAAAAGCATTTTCAAGCTGTTTCAAATAATTGTATATTGTTTCAACATTAATTGTACGATTTTCACTCTTCAAATATTTTGAAATTGAAGAACCTGAAAAAGTGCGCCCAACATTATTAAAGGCGAACTTCACAACTCGTTCAAGTTGGTCAACCTTGC
>CAYJOR010000099.1:0-6585 GCA_964371865.1 uncultured Desulfovibrionaceae bacterium
TTGTATGGGAACGCAGGACGGTGAAGTTCGTCTTGGTAATCCATAGTAAGTTGGTAGCACATACCTTGAGTATTGTAACATGCGTATTCACAGCGTGATTGTCCAAGACAAGCTTCAGGAGTACGTAAGTTAGAACCTGAACCACCTAAATCAACGCCAACGTTGTGTGTCAATTCAAAGAAGATTTCTTCTAACTGAGGTGTTTGTGTTCCAAGAAGAACGATATCACCGGTTGCACCGTGCATATTTGTAAGACCAGAGCCACGAAGTTCCCAAATGTCGCAAATGTCACGTAGGAATTTTGTGCTATAGTATTTTGCAGCTGGCTGAGCCACACGTACTGTGTGGAAATGTGCTACGCCTGGGAACATTTCTGGTTGGTCACAGTAACGGCCGATAACACCACCACCGTAGCCGAATACGCCTACGATACCACCGTGTTTCCAGTGAGTTTCACCATCAGTATAAGAAAGTTCAAGAACTCCAAGAAGATCGTCAGGAGCGTCAGCTGGAATTTGGAAGTCAATTCCATTTGGGTTCGCTGCACGAATTGCTGCTTCTTGTTTAATGTCGGACACAAAGCTAGGCCATGGTCCTGATTCGAGCTGGTCTAGCTTGGGCGTTTGATGTTTCGCCATTGCTTACCTCCACAGGTTTTAATATTGTTCACTGTAATGCCACATTAACGAATTGGCTTCGTTACATTACTTTCAATAAAACATACAAAGTTATTTTTAGCTCAAAAGAACTTTGTCAGCAGAGTTATAATATATTTTTAAAAAAAAGACAAGCCTTAAATCATTTCTTTATAAGATTTTTTTTATTTAAAGTAGCCTACAACTACAAAAAAAGGGTAGTTAGTTAACTACCCTAAAATTATTTTTATATCATAGATTATTCTCTTACCCAAACTACTTCGATATCAGGGAACTCATCTTCTGGCTTTTCTATTTCTTTGTATCGAACGAAAGCTGCGTGCTGCTCTTGCTCTTCTCTAATCTTCCAAAGTTCACTCACTAATTCTTCTAAGTTTGTCTCTTCCTGAGCGGAAATAAAGTAGATATCTCTTTTATCTTTTTTAGCTTTTTCTATTAAAAATTCTACTTCTTCCTCGGTACGCAAATCTATTTTATTTACAACTTCAAGTTGTTTACGTGTTGCTAACTCTGTGTCAAATTGCACAAGCTCTTCATTAATTAAGTCAAATCCTTGCCATGTATCAGCTTCCGGATCTAAAGGTACATCTTCGATACTTAATATATGCACTAAGAATCTTGTTCTTTCAACATGTTTTAAAAATCTGTGTCCAAGCCCTGCTCCGTCTGCTGCACCCTCAATAAGCCCTGGAATATCTGCAAGCACAAGCCTTTTATCAGGATCAATTTCATCTACCATAACACCAAGATTTGGAGTTAAAGTTGTAAATGGATATGCTGCAATCTTCGGTTTAGCTTGTGAAACTTTGGATATGAAGGTAGACTTACCTGCATTTGGTAAACCGATAATTCCGGCATCAGCTAAAATTTTAAGTTCAAGACGAAGACTTTTTTCTTCACCAACTTCACCTTTTTGAGCAAATCGAGGCGCTTGGTTTGTTGAACTCTTAAAATGTTCGTTACCTTTCCCGCCACGCCCGCCTTGAGCAATAAGGATTGCTTGATCAGGAACTGAAAGGTCAGTAAGTAAAATTTCGCCAAGTTCTGTTGTTTGATAGACTTGAGTTCCTACCGGCAAATCAATAATAAGGTCTTCACCTTTTTTGCCATCGCACTGACTACCAAGACCTGGTTGACCATTTTGAGCTTCGTAATTTCTTTTAGTTCTAAAGTCGTAAAGACTTAAAAGTTTACTGCTTCCTCTTACGTACACACAACCACCGTTTCCGCCGTCGCCACCATTTGGTCCACCACGAGGAACGAATTTTTCGCGTCTAAAAGAAAGACAACCGTTACCGCCCTTACCTGCTTTAATATTAATTAATGCTGAATCTATAAATCTCATTTTTTATGCCTTTAATTTGAATTGTCTCCGACGGCTCAAGGGAATGATTCCCGTAGGGAAAGTCCCTTGAGAATCCCCATTTCTTTTACTCGCAAACTTGCAAAAGGAATGAGCAGTCATCAAAAATTATCCGCCTTTATCGACGTTCACATTTCAGTAAAAGTTTACAAATGCGCTCATCTGTTGTAAGGTAGAACTTTAAACTTAATCCTTATAAGTCAAGCCCATATAGATGGGAAGTTCTAAGCTTCAATAAAAATTTATGTAGTAACTGCGTTATGATTTAATAAATTCAGAATTCAAAAGATATTTGTATAATATAATGACTTTTTCAAGAAGAGCTGAAATCGCAAAAACTACAATCTGTATACATTTAATATAGTTCAAAAATTGAACTTAGTAAACTTTAATAATTTTTCTTTTTAAAATGTATACTTACATTCAATAAAAAAGAGGAGAATGCCTTAATATAAGTTAAGTCTTCTCCTCTTTGACATTATAAAACCACATAAATTATAAATGAATTAAATTCTCAAATTTGAAAGTTTTTTATCTACCTAAGAACATACTAAATTCAAAGAAAATTTCCTTCTCTTTGGAAAAGTCCCTTTTGCTATTCAAAGGCAAAAAAACAAACCTCAATACAAACAACAAGAGAGGAAAGATTTAAAATCCTTCCTCTTTTGAGAAAAATCATCATAAATATAATGAAATTATGCAGCAGGTTCGATATGCACTCGTTTCATTGTTCTACGGTTACGAACATATGTTTCGTAGCGTACAACACCGTCGATTTTTGCAAATAAAGTAAAGTCTTTACCTAAACCTACGTTATTACCAGGATGGATTTTAGTACCCAATTGGCGAACTAAGATATTACCAGCCAAAACTTCTTGACCAGCATAACGCTTTACGCCACGTCGTTGACCTTCACTGTCACGTCCGTTACGGGAACTACCACCAGCTTTCTTATGTGCCATGATAAACTCCTTAATCTTTATATAAAAAGATTCTAATAATTAGCCTTTTACAGCATTAATTTCTAATGTTGTATAGTCGTGACGAAAACCACGCATTTTGCGTGAATCGTTACGGCGCCATTTTTTGAAAACGCGCACTTTTTCGCCACGGTGATGATCTACTACTGTTGCGCTTGCTTCTGCGCCTGCAACATAAGGAGCACCAACTTTAACACTGTCGCCACCAAGCATGAGAACTTTATCCAAGCTAACTTTTCCGCCAACTTCAACGTCCATGCGATCAACTATAACTTTGCTACCTTCGGTAACTCTGTATTGTTTGCCTAAAATTTCTACTATTGCATACATAATTTAAAAACCTCCAAGAAAAGGGAACAAAATAATTAGCTCAAATTCCCCTGTCTGTCAAGATTTTTTTTCATTGTTTTTTAATTTATTTCAAAAGTTTAAATAATAAAAAAATATATCTTGCAAACATCTAATTTAATTACCTATAAAATTACAGCGTTAACTTTTTTTAAAAAAAATTCAAAAAAGCCCTTTTCAAATTCAAAAGTGAGATTATCTATAAATTCGTGAATGCAATTCTTTTATTTTGAAATTGCAACTTATCAAATATTAATATGAATACTATTTATTGGAGGAATATTCATGAAGTTCAAACCATTAAACGACCGCGTACTTGTTAAACGTCTTGAAGTTGAAGAAAAAACTGCTGGCGGTCTTTACATTCCTGATACCGCTAAAGAAAAACCTTCACGCGGACTTGTAGTTGCTACAGGCCCTGGTAAAGTTGATAATAACGGTAAACGTGTTGAACTTGAAATCAAAGAAGGCGACAACGTACTTTTCAGCAAATATGCTGGTACTGAAATCAAAATAGAAGGCGTTGAACACCTTATCATGCGCGAAGATGATATCCTTGCTATCATCGACTAATAAAAGAAAAAATTTTCAATATTTTGCTTTGTTAGATAAAAAATTTATTTAATCATGGACCATAAGAGTCCACTCCTTCATAAACTTTTTTTCTGCCTTGCATAATACTAAAACTTTTTCCTTTTACATACAGCCTCAACTTATAAAAGCAATCTTAAGCTGTTATCTATTCAGTTTTATAAGGCTTAAGCTCGCGTATAACTCAGTCCTTTATTTAATCTGAGTAACTACAAAAAAGAAAACAATAATATTTGGAGAATATATAATGTCTGCTAAAGAAATTTTATTTGATGTTAAAGCTCGTGAAAAACTATCTGCAGGTGTAGACAAACTTGCTAACGCTGTTAAAGTAACTCTCGGACCTAAAGGCCGTAACGTAGTTATTGAAAAAGCTTATGGCTCACCAGTTATCACTAAAGATGGTGTTTCAGTTGCTAAAGAAGTAGAATTAGAAGATAAATTTGAAAACATGGGCGCACAAATGGTTCGTGAAGTTGCTTCTAAAACTTCTGACATCGCTGGTGATGGTACAACTACAGCTACCATTCTTGCACAAGCTATCTACCGTGAAGGTGTAAAACTTGTTGCTGCAGGCCGTAACCCAATGGCTATTAAACGTGGTATCGACAAAGGTGTTGAAGTTCTTACTGCTGAACTTCAAAACATGGCTAAACCTACTCGCGATCAAAAAGAAATCGCTCAAGTTGGTACAATCTCAGCTAACTCTGACACCACAATCGGTAACATCATTGCTGAAGCTATGAACAAAGTTGGTAAAGAAGGCGTTATCACAGTTGAAGAAGCTAAAGGTTTAGAAACCACTCTTGAAACTGTTGAAGGTATGCAATTCGACCGCGGTTACCTTTCACCTTACTTCGTAACCGATAGCGAAAAAATGGTTTGTGAACTTTCAGATCCATTAATCCTTCTTTGCGAAAAGAAAATTTCAAACATGAAAGATATGCTTCCTGTTTTAGAACAAGTTGCTAAATCAGGTCGTCCACTTGTTATTATCTCTGAAGATGTTGAAGGCGAAGCTCTTGCAACTTTAGTTGTAAACAAACTTCGTGGTGTTCTTAACATCGCTGCTGTAAAAGCTCCTGGCTTTGGTGATCGCCGTAAAGCAATGTTAGAAGACATTGCTATCCTTACCGGCGGAACTGTTGCTAGTGAAGATATCGGTATCAAATTAGAAAACCTTACACTTGCTGAACTCGGTTCTGCAAAACGTATCGTTATCGACAAAGACAATACTGTTATCGTTGACGGTAACGGTAAAGCTGAAGATATCAAAGCTCGTGTAAAACAAATCCGCACTCAAACCGAAGAATCTTCTTCTGATTACGACCGCGAAAAACTTCAAGAACGTCTTGCTAAACTCGTTGGTGGCGTAGCTGTTATTAACGTTGGCGCTGCAACTGAAACTGAAATGAAAGAAAAGAAAGACCGTGTTGAAGACGCATTAAACGCAACTCGTGCTGCTGTAGAAGAAGGTATCGTTCCTGGTGGTGGTACTGCTCTTATCCGTGCTTCTAAAGCTCTTGACAGCGTAAAACCATGTGATGATGACGAACTTGCTGGTCTTAACATCATCCGTCGTGCTATCGAAGAACCAATCCGTCAAATCGCACAAAACGCTGGTTACGAAGGTTCTATCATCGTAGAAAAAGTACGTGAAGGAAAAGACGGCTTCGGTTTCAACGCTGCTACAGGCGAATACGAAGACCTTATCAAAGTTGGTGTTATCGATCCTAAGAAAGTAACACGTATCGCTCTTCAAAACGCTGCTTCAGTTGCTTCTCTTCTTCTTACAACTGAATGTGCTATCTGTGAAAAACCAAAAGCTGACGCTCCTATGATGCCTTCACCTGATATGGGTGGTATGGGCGGAATGGGTGGCATGTACTAGGATTTTTGAAAGGCATGTCTCCGACGGGCAAAGGGAATTATTCCCTTTGCAAACCCCTTTTCTTTTTTCTCTCCTTCCTCGAGAAAAAAGGAAAAAGAATTTACAAGAAAATTATTTCCTGTGACGTTGGAGCAAAGAAATCTATCCTGGCATGTGAGCTCGTGCTTATATAAAAATAGACTTCCTTTAGTATTTACATTATTTACTAAAGGAAGTTTTATTTTAATCTTAGTTGTTCTATTTTTGGAACATTTAAAACTACTCTGTATTCATTTTTAAAAACAATACGTTAAAACAAAAACTTCTCTTAGGGTGTGTTTCTAAATTCAGAAATTTTGTGGAATTTTCAATGAAAAGTGATTTTTTATGAAGTGCAGTGTATAAACACATACATAAACTGAATAAAAAACCATCTTTGAGGATGAAAAAACGCAAAAGAATGAATTTAGAAACACACCCTAGATATGAAATACATACTTAAGAGAAGTTTTACTTTATGCTAGCTTTAGACTATTAAGAATTGTTTTTTACGGAAGTCGAAGATAATTTGCACTACTCCAAAGAAGAGAAAACTTCGTTGTGGGAAAAGTTTCCTTTCAAAAAAACGTGGTTTCCCCCTCTCGAAAATAATAAATTCAACCTTAACTTACTTTAGCACCATTTGATATTGATTTAAGAGTAGTGAGCAAACCTAAATCTGAACCGTCATCACCTGTAAGAATCATACCTTGAGATTCAAGTCCACGAATTTTACGA
>CAYJOR010000100.1:0-6312 GCA_964371865.1 uncultured Desulfovibrionaceae bacterium
GATTTATGTCCGGATGGGCAATTCCTGAAAATCTAGTTGTTGAAGTTATGAGTGAGCTTGAAAAGATTCGTGATGAATTCAATACTGAAAAAGAGAAGTTCCTCAATGAATACGATAACTTGATAAGCGATTGGGTGAATAAACATACGCAGTGGAAAGAAATGATAAGAAAATCAACCGATTCCCCTGAATATGTACGTGCTCGTATGAATTTTACGTGGCAATTGTACAAGGTGAAATCCTCGTTTGCTCGACCAAACAAGAAGCAGCAAAGCATTGATACAGGCTTGGAAATCGCTGTAAACAATATTGGAAATACGCTTTTCGATGAAGTTGTAAAAATTGCTAATGAAACATGGCAGAAAGTTTACGAGGGTAAAGATTCCGTAACCCATAAGGCTCTCTCTCCGCTTAGAACTTTGCAAAATAAATTGAATGGTTTATCTTTCGTTGAACCTCATGTTTTGCCTGTGGCTCAAATCATTGGTGAGGCTTTATCACGAGTTCCAAAGCGTGGGAATATCGTAGGGAATAACCTTCTAGCATTGCAGGGGCTTGTCTGCCTTATGCGTGATAAAGAAGCTCTCATTTCTCATGCGAAAAAGCTGATGTCTGGTCAAAATACGGATAGTATTTTGGATAGCCTGTTTACTGCAAGTAATCAAGATGATTTACAAATGGCTGCCTATGTTGATGTGTATGACCCAATTCCTGATGAAATCCATGAATCAACAGAAACACCTGTAATCGCTGATAGCATGGGATTATGGTAAGCCTTATGAATAACATACAAAATCAACATATTCTCAAGTCGATGCCTCTTATGGCGTCGATATTGGGTGATAAGTACGGGGTTGAGGTTGTAATCGGTGGCGATAATGCGATGACTGATGGAAATATCATATATCTTCCTAGCTTACCGCTTGAATGTGATGATACTTTCTTAGCTTTATTAAGAGGGTTTGCAGACCACGAGTCGGCACATATTCGCTATAGTGATTTTGAACTTATCAAAAATGCGGTGCTCACGGACTTTGAACATTTCGTATGGAACTGCATTGAAGATTGGCGGATTGAACAGTTGATAGCGAATCATTTCAGTGGGTGTAAAGTAAATCTGCACTGGCTTATTCATCACATCTTCATCAAAATGAAAAAGAAATCTAAGCACGCAAATTTACGAGATGTTTTAGCTGAATGGATACTTCTAAGCGTGAGATCTTGGGATGTTGAGGAGTTAAGAAGTCAAGTAAACCACCTTGAAAGGAAAATAGATAAAGCAATACCTCAGCTCTGTGAAGAGCTGAGGTATATTTTATCTGCTGTGCAAAAATATTGTAAAAGTACTAAAGATGCGATGGGATATGCAAAAGCAATTGTATCTTGCATTGATAGATATATCAATTAATTAGAGTCAGAAGAGAGTCAATCTAATTCGATGAATCTCACAACAAGTAATGAAAATTCAACAGAAGGAGATAATAATGAAACAACCGATCAACCCGGAAATAATGCCGGAGAATTACCCGCAACAAGAAACATTCAAGGATGCAACACTACTTCTACAGTCTTGTGCTCTTTGCTTGATGGGGACAGCTCTAATCTGCCTGCTTCGACAGGGGAAATAGCAAAACAACTTATTGAAAAATCACAAAGTAAATTTTCTGAAAACAGAATCAGAGTTGCTATGGTAGGGGAAAAAAAGGTCAATGATTTAGACAGTAAAACGATCCAACACGCCTTGAGTGTTTCAGCGGCTCTCAAGGCTAGACTTCAAGGACTTTTACAAGCGAAAAATCTTATAAGGACATTTCCTTCTTCTCATGGGAAAATCAATAAAAATCGCTTACATGGACTTGCAGTACAAGATACAAAAATCTTTCTACAAAAGACGAAACAACAAGCAACAAATACAGCAATTCATATTCTTCTTGATACTTCCGGGTCGATGAGAGGTAAAATTGGAATTGCGAATCAAGCTTGCTATTCTTTAGCAAAAACCCTTGAAAATACAAAGAATATCAATGTCGGGGTGACCGCTTTTCCAGCTATTTCCTCTATCGTGGGTAGTACCCCTGCCGGCTTTAGATACGCATTTCTTCAACCTATTGTAAAGCATGGAGAAAAGGTCGGAAATAAGTTTGAACTTCAACCCGAAGGTGGAACTCCGTTGGCCGAAGCTCTTTGGTGGATGTTTCCTCAACTGCTTGCTCAAAAGGAAGAGCGAAAAATCATATTGCTTATCACTGATGGAGAACCCGACAACCGAGATACCACTATTCATGCGATTGAATATGCGAAGAAGATTGGAATTGAGATTTACGGAATCGGTATTCCGCCATGCGTTGTTGAAACTCTTATTCACAAAAGTATCAACCTTGAAAGTATAGAACAGCTTCCGCAAGCAATGTTTGGATTATTGCAGACTGCGCTTGTTGGAAATTTCTAAAGGAGGTGAGTCTATGAGTACAAAATGGATTCCGATAGTTATTGTCGTTCTGACGGCAATCGGTGAAATTCTCAATGAAAAATAGTAGGTTAGGTGGCAATGTGTCTGCCTGTTTTTATATCAACAATCTAACAAAAGGATAAATTTATGGGACGTTTAGGAATTTATTTACAGGGTTGTGTCACAGGTGCTGTAGCGATTCTTGTAGCTGCGGACGTAAGCAGTGAAGATTCAAAGGTTCGTGTGTGGAAGGATAAACTTCTCACAAAGATAAAAAGGTTCAACTTGATAAGTGAAGAATAGAAAGAGACAAAAGATATCGGGATTTCTCCCGATACCTTATAATCTAGTCTACTGATGCTCTTTCAAAAGTTTTGGATACTCAGTTAAAGAAGTTTCAATTTCTTCAATGATTTTTTTTACCTCTTGTGGATTAATATCAAGTTTTTTGCCTACTGAAATAAAATCTTCTGTTGTGATATCAATACCTTTGCCATTGATTGAAAGAGTCTGCTCGTTGTTGATTCCTGTTGAAGGTGTAAGGTCATATGCAGGTGCAAAATGCCATTCATTCATTTTATCAAGAAAATAAGAGAAGTTCTTGGTATGATCGTCTTTATTGCCCGATTTTACATTGAAAATCATAAGTCGAAAAACCTTTAGGACATCATTCTTATTCTTGGTTAAAATCCACGTAAGTTTCAGTAATGTTTCATAATCAATTGAACTGTAACGATGCGAAGCATGAAGAAGTCCACAAGCTGTATGAATGTGAACTTTCTCATCTCCAATTCTATCAAATCGCTTTACTCCAAAATACCCTGCACACTGATTCGATGGAAAAAGAAATGTATCAGGCATTTCAATTCCTGCATTTTTAGCCATAAGTGAATAGATATATTCTTCACGTCCTAAATTTTTATCGTCATTCTCAGAAGAAAATTTAATCATCCAACTATCTGAATTTTCATGATTAGTTTCTCCAGTGATTCTTTTTTTATCTGCTGAAACATTTACTAAAATTTTTGGTCTTGCTCCACCTGCTGAGGCATTCAAGTAGACAAGTTCGTCAAGTTTATCAGAGGGTAACTCCTTGAGAACATTTTGTATTTCAGCTGAAAGACTATCAAGATTAAGATTAGTTTCTGAATATGAATTTTCATCATAAACTGGTTCGTACTCTAACGCCCCCATTCCGAGTGTTCCTGCATAAGACAAACGAGTAAGCGGATTTATCGAAGCATAAGAAAGTCCACGTTCTTTTTTTAGAGCTTTGTCGATAAGAAGGCAACCCCAACCATCGGGTAAGCTGTCATTAAAAAGACCATATAAGCCATTGAAAGTATATTCTTTATCCTCAAATACACCACCTTGTAATGGGAGTTTGAAAGGAGAGAGTTCAGTTCCAGATTTCAAAAAGTTAGGTGCATATTCAAAGAAGATTCTCTTTTTTTCATCTTCTTGAAGTAGTCCAACTAATTGTTTTTTATTATAGGAGTTTAGATAAACTTGAAGCTTCATGATTGCCTCCCACGTTTACGTTTAGGCTTATCATTGGTAAATAAAGTTGTAGGTGTGCTTGGTAGAGCAAAAAGCTTTGAACAATCCTCTAAGCAGTCCAAAACTAAGGCAATATTCAAAAGAGATTCTAAGGAAATCTTGCCTGTTTTTTCAAATTTTTTGATAACAGAAGCACTTACTCCTGAACGAGTAGAAAGAGCGGCCTGAGTCCAGTTTTTCTGCAAGCGTCTTTCTCTTGCTTGTAGAGCAATTTTTACTAAAACTTCTTGTGGTGTTTCTAAAGCAAGTAACATGTTTATTTCTCTTTAATAAAAGATATAATAGTATCCATTATATTTGATTTGCTCGCATAAAAGATATAATAGTATCTTTTATTTTGTTTGTCAATAGTGAGGTAAATGTGAATAATGTTTTATTTCTTCCAAGCTTCTGCCAAGATATTCGCTGCTTCTTGTTTAGTTTCTTCGTGTGTGTGAATGTACCTTGCTGCCATAGCAACAACTTTCCAACCCATAACGTCCATCAAGCTACGCAAATCAAGATGTTTTGCTAAATTTGTTGCAACCGTATGACGTATTGAGTGAAAGGAAATTCTATCAAGCTTATCTCGTCCTTCGTTTAGAGCAAGTTCTTTAATTGCCATTTTAAAAAAGTGAGGAACTTCTGATTTATGTTCATGTTTGAAGAAGGGGAGTCCGTCACTTTTTAGAAATACGTAATCACTTACTTTACCATGCGGAATAGAAGAAAGGAGTTCAAAAAGCTCATCTGACGTATAGAATTTGCGACTATCCTTGTTCTTAGTCTTTACAAATCTACCATATTTCACATTAAAATGTACGTTTGCCCACTTTAGTTGAGTTGCCTCGGAAAGCCTGCAACCTGTAAGCATAGAAAACTTCACAAGATTAAATGTAGGAGAGTCAAGCTTATTCAAAAGATTGAGAATTTGGGAGGACTCTTCAATAGTAATAACCCGTTCACGCCTGTTATCGTGATTACCTGTGACTCCAATCTGCTTACCTGTCATGTCCTCTGTCTTGAGCGTGCTTAAGTATACGTCGTAAAGTTCCTGTAATATACTCTTTTGTGCGTCCAGTGACTTGTTTTTCTTGAATATTTAAAGATTGAATAAGTAAATCCCACTTTTGTAAATCAATAGATGTAACTTCAATATCACCCAAGATTGGAAGAATATACTTTTCCATGTGATTAATTTCAGGTCGAAAAGATTGAGTCTTCTTGGTTACTACACTATAAGGTTTATAAATTCTTTCCCAATAGGTAGATAGGTTGATTTCTTTTTGGGCTTTGAGCTTTTCTTGACGTATTCTTTCTTCTTCTTCGATTTTTGCAAGTTTCCTCTTTTCTCCAAGAGTTCTTGCACCGGAACCTATTTTACTATTTTCACGCAATTCAGAAAGTTTTTTAAAAGCATTTTCAGCGGTCACTCCATCACTTGACCACCCACCACTTCTTGTGAAGACTTGCTTTATGTTTGAAAATTTCTGCTGATTCAGCAAGGAGTTCTTGTAATTTATTCATATAATTATAACAAGTTATGTGTGCTGAACTCATAAGCACATCAGTAGTAGCCTGATTACATGAAACGTGATCGTTTGGTTTTAAAGGAACTATATCAATTTTTCCTGTAAGAATTTCATTTGCTCTTTTTGCAAGTATTTCATTGATATTCATAACAGTAGCAACATCACCATTGCAGAAGAGAATTGCTGAATTTATTCTTACTGAACCAAATTTGCTTGCCCACTTATCTGTAATTGATATGGCAAAAGTTACCAATACTTCGCAAGCGACAGTGATTCGATTTTGCAAATTGCTTGGTTATGATGGATTTCTTGAGTTCTCAAGACACGTTCAGCAATTATTCCAAGCATATCTTAGTGGACAGGCTAGGCTTTCTGGCACTGGAGAAAGTGTGAATCGTGATTTATTTCTCTTTGGCAAGGAGTTTAGCGAAGTTTATTATTCAAACACAGATCAGCAAAAGGCGAGAATGAATTCAATCATTAAAAGTGATGATTTTATTAGCGTTGTTGATGCAATGATTAAAGCTGAATCTATTTATTTGGACTAATGGGCTCGTATTCTTTATCGTATATGTTTTATAATATGCTTTATAGGGTATGCTCTAAGGTTCATTTATTTGAAATGAATAATACTAGAGGGTATAATAGTTATAAAGACATAGATGAAAATACTTTGTTTTTATGTCTAACGAAAATTGAAAAGGATTTTCAACGGGAATCCTTTATTTTTATATAGAAAAAAAGGGGAAATCATAATAAAATGATTTCCCCTCAAATTTATCTATAGAAAGA
>CAYJOR010000101.1:0-6268 GCA_964371865.1 uncultured Desulfovibrionaceae bacterium
ACATGCCCTTATAGGGCTGAACAAACCGCCCCTTGAAGGGGCGGTCATGATTTTTATAATGCTATTTCATAGCTTGTGGATTTTTCTACATTCACTGTTTTCACAGTCTCAACTTGCTGTTCTCCCAAAACTTTCTCTGCTCTAAATTCTTGCAAGGTTTTAGGTTTCCATTCTGAAACATAGCCATTAATCTCTTGCGTGAGCTTCAATTCTTTCATGACTGCAGAATGGTTTTCACGGACAAGTTTCAAATCGTCAGCTTGAGCGAACGGCTTATCAAGGGCTTGTTCTGCACTTGGAAGTTCTGCCTTTTCACGAGCATGAAGATTTGTTGCTTGCGTGAGGCGATTATCAAACTCTTTTTCAAGGAAATTATCCAGTCGCTGAAAGAAACCGCTAATGCTGATTTTATCGTCATGCGCATAACCTAGAGTGCTTGACGTAAACTCCGTACCTTGTTCGTTCTGCAGAAAGAAACGATAGCCGTCCTTTCCATTTGTTGTACTATATCGAGTAGTTACATCAAAACCACGATACTTGCCAAAGTCAATTTTTTTGTTTCTACTATTAATCGCTTGATTAGCACAAGACACAAAAAGACTTTGTAATTCCTTAGAGTTATCCGCTGTAAGCAATCGATCTTGAGAGAAAACCTCAAGCTTGATTCTTTCTTTATCATCAACCATGATTTTTTTAGTATTTCTATCTCGAAGTGAAGTGTTTTCCTTATAAGAAAGTTCCGCTTTATTCATGCGTTCATCGGCATTTTTGAGATAATTCACATTATCGGCAAGCCTATGTTTTGGCGATTATGTTGAGCATAAAGGGCTTCAAGTTTGCGCTTTTCAGTAGCAAAATTCACTTCCATAAGAATAAGCGGATTGCCCGATGCTGCTGCTTTCATTTCAGCTGCATTCGAGGCTTCTGATTGCACATCTTCAATCGTGCGCTGAAGAACGTCGCCCTTACGGAATTGCTCAATAGCAGCAGCTTTATATTCTACTGTTTGCCACATCCTAAGTAGCAAAAGTAGTACAACATATTGAAATAAAATATATTTATTTTATTCTTCTAGAGAATACCGACAAAAATACCCACAAGCATAAATTATCTAAAAAAATAAATTTGCCTACTGAAAACTGTAAGACTTCCACAAGTTAACGTTTTCAAACTAACTATTATTGTTTCAATAAGTAACTGATTACGATGACACCCATAAGCACGATTTTAAATCGTGCTTATGAGTAAATATACTTTGTCTATGATTTGAATATATTAGGCTCAGAAAAGGTTGAACTATGGCACGAAATGAAATGAAGTTCATTTATATTACTTCTCTAATTTATCAATATTATTATATTTTTGAATGGCACATATTTTGCTTATAGTTTTTCAAATACGTCACTGATTAAAGTCAACTTTAAATAAAGGCTTTAGTAAGTAGTATCAATAGTGATACTACTATCATTAAATATCGTATTTGTATTTATTTTTATATGGTAGTAATAGTGAGTTTATAAAAATAACAACCAAACTATTGGAGGAATTACTTATGGTAATCGAAGGGAATTATGTCATTACACATAAAGAGTCGGCACAACTTTTTATTGAAAATGCTGAAAATTTTGCTGTAGATAGCACACAGAAAAACCCTAAATTATTTGGAAAAAAATTTGTTGCTCCATTTAACAAAGGAGCTTTCACTGTTTCGCATAGTTTTAATGCTGATGGCAAAAGTTTACAGTGGGAAGTTTTATCTGGCGAAAACAAAGGAAAAAATGGTAGTTCAGATTATCAAGCTTTTGAAATTCGACCAAATCTTACAATTGTAACTTTTAAGCCTCGTGATAATGAATCAACAATAATTGCTATTGATGAGAATAATAATGTCATTCATGGTTTTATGGGTAGATATGAAAAAGGTTCATCAGAAACAGGTATACAACTTATTTCTTTGGCTTGCTCGCTTATTGAAAATGATAATTTTGAAATTAAAAGTGCTGATATGACAGATACTTCCTTTAGAGTAAAATATGCTAATGGTGCTGCCATGTATAGACATATGTATATAAACCCATATTATATTTCATGGCATTGTTATAAAGGAACATCACAAGGTGTTGTTAATACTGAACGTTACTATGCTTTTGAAATAGCACCTAAGATTTATTTATTAGCTTGGAACGAAGATGTTGCACCTCTTCAATTGTCAATGATATTTGACTTGGAAGAAAAGAAAGAATACGCCACATTTTTCTGCTATAATAAAACAAAAGATAAAACAATTCAGCAGTTCACAACAGCAGATATTGAAGATATAACTTTAAATGGTTTAAAATTGTAGTCAGATAATACTTATAATATTTTAAGAAACTTTTTTGTGTTTGCAAGAAAGTTTCTTTTTTTATTAATTTGATTTTTATATGAAGTCAAAGCGTAATAATATCGCTTTAGTGGTTTTTTAATATATATAATAATATTATATGGTTATATATTCTTATGTCGAATTAAAGCACGAAAGCACGAAAAGAATAAACAGACAATATATGTAAACATTTGTTATTGTTGTTCATTTTATTGGTATAGAATTTGCTATAGCGTCTTGCAAGCAAAATAGCTTAGATAAATTAATTAAGGATTTAAAATGAATAGACGAGATTTTATAAAGAAAAATTTACAAGCAGTAGCATATATTTCTACAGGAGCTGTATTAGCAAGTTCAAATGTATTTTCAGCTAAAGAAGCGCATGCGACTACAAACGCTTCTAATAAAAACAATGACGGGAAAATCAAAGTTGGTATTTTACTCTTTGATGAAGTAGAAGTTCTTGACTTTGCAGGACCTTTTGAAGTTTTTTCAATTCCTTTCAAAAAAGATTATGAAGATAAAATCTTTGATGTTGTTACAGTAAGCGAAACAGGTAAATTAATTCGTGCAAAAAATGGCTTGCTTGTTCAACCACATTATAGTTTTGAAAATATGCCAGATGTAGATGTTCTAATTATTCCAGGCGGTGATGGAGCTGATAAAATAGAAATCAATAATCCAAAAATTATTGCTTGGATAAAAGAAAAATCAAAAGAAGTAAAGATAATTGCTTCCGTTTGCACTGGTGCTTTTCTTCTTGCAGAAGCAGGGCTTTTAGAAGGAAGAAAAGCAACCACTCATTGGGGGCGTTTTGATAAATTTGCGCAAGATTATCCTTCTTGCAATCTTGTAAGAGATGTTAAATTTGTTGATGAAGAAGATATTATTACCTCTGGTGGAATTTCAGCAGGTATAAACATGTCATTTCATCTAGTTACAAAATTGGCAGGACTTGATGTAGCTAAAAGAACAGCAAAGCTTATGGAATATGACATCGTTCTCGACTAAAAAAATATATAAAAGGAATAAATCATGCAAAACCCAATCAATACAAATAACTTAGAAAACATTGTTGCATTCCATAAAGTGAATGATAATCTAATCACTTCCGGTTTCCCTAAAGATGATGAATACGCAAAAGCAAAAGAAGCAGGAGTGGAGGTTGTTGTAAATCTTATTCACCCATTAAATCCGGAGCCTCAACCAAATCTTGCCGCAATTTATAATGCAGGTTTGATGTATTTTAGTCTTCCATATGACCCTTCAAATTCTGTTATTGCTATGGAGTCTTTTATTGCTTTGATGAATCAGCTACAAGATAAAAATGTCTATGTGCATTGTTCACACAATTGGCGCGCATCTTTTATGTTAGATGCTTATTATCAAATCACTACAGGCAAAATCAATGAAAATGCCATGCTTGAAGGTATTGATATTCCGTGGATTATGGCGGAATTTCCAGCTCCATCAACATTTATTACAGATGTTGAAAAGCACTACAATATCAAAATCAATAGAATATAAGAGATAAAAAATGAAATTTCAACAAATAAGAACAGCTACTGCAATTATCACTTATGGAAACAGTAAAATCTTGTTAGATCCTATGCTCTCTGACAAAGGAACTTTTGAAGAATGGAAAGGCACACCTAATTCACATCTTAGAAATCCTTTAAATGATTTACCTCTTTCTATTGAAGAAATTATTGATGTAGACGCTGTAATTGCAACACACCTTCACCCCGACCACTTTGATAAAGTTGCAATGGAACGCCTTCCTAAAGATATGCCTATTTTTTGTCAAAATGAAAATGATTATGCTATTCTTATTCAAAATAATTTTTCTCGTGTGACAATTCTCACTGAAAAAGGGGTAACTTTCGGTAGTATCACCTTAGTGAAAACTCCTGCTCAGCACTATTCAGATAAGTCAATTCTTACAGAAAGAAAAAATTCTATGGATGCTTGCGGAGTTATACTCAAACACGCTGATGAAAAAACAATTTATATCATGGGCGATACTGTTTGGTTTGATGGATTAAAAACACCTCTAAATCAATATAAGCCTGATCTTGTAATCGTAAATGCAGGTCATGCGCAAACCGACAACGGTATATCTATAATAATGGGAACTGATGATGTTTATGAAGTTGTCAAACATGCTCCCTATGCCCAGATTTTAGCTACTCACATGGACGGATTAAATCATCTTACTTCGTCCAGAGAAGCTTTAAGAGAATTTGCTATAAAAAATGGATTTTCAGATATATTGACGATTCCTCTTGATAGTGAAACTGTTGAATTCTAGGCTGTGCTTCTAAATTAATTCTTTTGCGTTTTTTCTGCCTCAAAGATGATTTTTTATTCAGTTTATGTATGTTTTGATACACTGCACTTCATAAAAAATCACTTTTTGTTGAAAATTCCACAAAATTTATAAATTGAGAAACACAACCAAATAAAATATAAATTGAGAAAAAAAATGCTTTTAGAAAAATTGAAAAATTATACAGAAAATAACTCACGTAAGCTTTTACAATTGATAATGTTTATCTATGTGCTTGGCATAGGTTTTCGTTTTTACTATTACTATGCTTCTTTATTAGCAGGAAATCTTGACGTTACAAAACCAGCGGGAGTTGAAGCCTTCTTGCCACTAAGTGCTGTTTTAGGGTTGAAACAGCTCATATTAACAGGCATGTATGATCCACTTCACCCAGCAGGGCTTACGATATTTTTATCGGCAATAATCATAAGTGCAATATTCAAAAAAAGTTTATGCGGATATCTTTGCCCTTTTGGCTATGTTTTTGAATTTGTTTCAGAAAAAGGCTTGAAGCTAAGAATGCCGAAGCTTTTGCATTATCCTTTATTACTTGTAAAATATTATCTTCCTTTTGGATTTTTAAAACTTGTTTTTTTCTCAATGGAAGTGCGTGATGTGCAGATGTTTTTATTTTCGTCATACAATAAAATATCTGATGCGAAAATGCTTCACTTACTTCTTTATCCAACCTCAAAGAGTTTAATGATTCTTTTTACCTTGCTTTTTCTCAACTTTCTTTTTCGTGGATTCTTCTGTAAATATCTATGCCCTTATGGTGCATTGATGGGATTATTCAGTCTACTTTCTCCTTTTAAAATAAGAAGAAATGAAGAAGTTTGTGTGCAGTGTAAACTTTGTTCAAAGGCATGCCCAATGGATATTGAAGTTCATAAAAAGAAAGTTGTGTATACGCCTGAGTGCATTGGCTGTCAGCAGTGTGTAAATGCAGTACCTAATAGAAATTGCTTGAACAATAAAAGTAAAACTGAGTCTATATCTTCTTTCAATTATACAGCCTTAGTTATTTCACTTTTTATGAGTTTGTTTTTTATAGCATTTTTCACAGGGCATATCACTTCAATTATAACAAATGCTGAATATGCAGAGCTTCTTAAAGGAATTGACTTTATAGGACATTAATTACAAAATGAGAATATGGTAAGGATTTAAACTTACTATATTCTCATTTTTATTTTAAAAAGATTCAGAGGAACAAATGGAAAAAAGTTACGAAGATATTTGCAATAGAGCACTTTTATCTCTTCATAAAGAAGATGCAGTACGTATCATTGTAAATTACTTGAAAGAAAAAGTTTCATTCGATAGCTTTCGTGCTTCCATTTTTAACGTTGAAGATAAAAGCATTGTAAATTTCATTAGTTATGAAGAAGAGTTTTCTGATTCTTACTCATTTTATACTGTCGATACAGATTCTCCACTTGAAATAATGGAAAATTTTTATGGTAAAAATTTTGATGAAGTCTACAGAAAAAATACTGAAAAAGAGTCTAAAAAAACGAATAAGAAAGGGCATACAAAGAAATTTTTATCAAGCATGACTATTTGTATTGATG
>CAYJOR010000102.1:0-6257 GCA_964371865.1 uncultured Desulfovibrionaceae bacterium
TTGAGGTTTTCCCTCCCCCAAGCCCCCACCCTTTCCTTACAAAACTTTTAATTTCCACCGCATTTATTTTCAAGGTTAAGTATAGTTTGTGCAGGCGGTGGGCGTTATAATTAAAGCATAAAACTTAACTTTAAGGAAAGAGAATAATTATTTTTAATTTTTCTCTTATTTTGTTGAGTGTTTTACAACACACCCTAATAGGTCAGTGGAGTGGGAAAAATAGATTTTAATGATTTTTTATAAGGTAATGCAGTAGAAAGTTAGAAAATTTATATTATTAACTACTTTAAAAGATTATATAGAATATCTTTCTAAAGAAATTTCATAAGTTCTTTTACAAAAAGTTCAACAAGGGGAGAAGCTTCTCTATCTTTATGTTCAACTTTATAGAAAGTTCTTTTAAATTCGATTTCAGGAACGCTCACTTGATACACAGAACCTTCTTCAAGTTCTGCTCTCACAACATAGGAAGAGAGGCAAGCAAGAGTGTTAGGATTTTCAAGAAGTGTTTTTATGGGTCTATAATGATTGAATGTCATGTAATTATTAGGGCGAAGACCTAACTCACTAAGGGTGTTGATAAAAAGTTCGCGGGCGGCAGAGCCTTTTTCTCTTAAAAGCCAATTTTTATCCATGAGAGAATCTATACCGTAACTTTGAGCGTCTGCAAAGTCCTTGTCGCTTGTGACAATAATTAATGTATCTTCCACTAATGGTTGAATTTTTACTCCAAGACTATGCACGTCTCCTTCAACAAAACCGATGTCATATTTACCATTTTCCACACCTGCAACTATTTCAGCGGTGTTATCAGCTTCGCAATAGATTCTTGAATTTGTATGACTTGTGTTAAAGTCGTAAAGAATTTGAGGGATTATAAAATCTGCAAGGGTCGTAGATGCACCTATATGAAGCTCGCCGGAGTATATATCATTACTTAAATAGGTGAATGTTTCTTTCAGTTGTGCGACAATAGGTAGCAGCTTTTGTTGAAGAATTTTGCCTTTTTCATTAAGGAGAAGTCGATTGTTTACTCTGTCAAAAACTAAGAATCCTATTTCCTCTTCAAATGAATGTAGTGAGGAGGAAACAGCGGCTTGAGTCATATAGAAGTCGACTGCAATTTTACGCATGTTTGGAGTGCGCGCTAAAGCAAGAAAAAGCTCAAACTGCTTTATTGTCATACGTTATCCTTTAGATTTTATTATAAATAGTGTAGATTTCTAAATTAATTCTTCCGCGTTTTTTCTGTCAAAAAGATGATTTTTTATTCAGTATATGTACGCTTTGATACTTTGCACTTTATAAAAAAATAACTTTTTGCTGAAAATTTCATAAAATTTCTTACTTTGGAAACACACCCAAGACTTTGCTAAAATAGATAAATAAAAGCTCAGAAAAGAGATGATAACATTTTCTTATCAAGATGAAAAGAAATATTCGTTTGATTAAAAATGTAAAATTTTGTTATACATCAGAAATAGAATTTATGTTTAACTTTTTTAAGACAAAGGGTGTAAAATGGCAAACGAAATTAATACCTTAGAGAGTTCAAAAGGCTTTAAGAGTTTTTTCAATTTTAAAAACGAAAATACAATACGTCTTATAGGCGGAATATTTTTTGTAACTCTTTTTGCAAGTGCAGCATGGCAGATTTCTCAAATGGCATTTTTCATTGCTTTAGGCATAAGTCCACTTATTGTAGGGATTTTATTTGGTATGGTTTATGGGAATACATTGAGAAAAAACATGCCGAACTATTATCAAGATGGAATATTATTTTCATCAAAATCTCTTTTACGTTTAGCTATTGTACTGTATGGATTTCGTCTTACATTTCAAGATCTTATAATGGTTGGAATGGATGGATTTCTTCTTAGCGCCACAATGCTCACGCTCACTTTTGTGGGTGGCTCTTTTCTTGGAATAAAAGTTTTGAAAATGCCTCACAGACTCACTTATTTGACAGTAGCCGGTAGTGCTGTGTGTGGTGCTGCAGCTGTGCTTGCAACTGAACCTGTTGTAAAAGGTAAAACTTATGAGAGCAGTATTGCGGTGGGCACTGTAGTTGTGTTCGGGACTGTAGCGATGTTCTTGTATCCATTCTTCTTTAATAATGAGCTCATCTATATGAGTGTTGAACAATACGGAGCATTTGCAGGTGCAACTTTGCATGAAGTAGCGCACGTTGTAGCATCAGGACAAGCTGTATCAGCGGAAGCAGGGAACACTGCTGTTATTGTAAAAATGATGCGTGTTATCATGATTGCTCCTCTCCTTATCCTTCTTGGTCTTTGGATAAAATTCCGCCCAGATCCTGAATGTGAACCAGATATTGAAGATTTGAAATCATGTGAAGGTGGCAAATATTCATTTAGAAACTTCCCTTGGTTTGCAGTATTGTTTGTTGTTTGTGTAGGTTTTAACTCATTGAATATATTACCAGCTTATGTTGTAGATGCTATAAATACTTTTGATATCTTCTTATTAACTATGGCAATGTGTGCACTTGGTATTCAAACAGATATCAATCAAATCAAAAATGTAGGACCTAAACCATTTATTTTAGCATCATTTTTAGCAATTTGGTTATTCTTTGGTGGCTACTATATAACAATGTTCTTTATAGCGTAATACTGTAAATTAATTTACTACTCCTTTAGGGGGAATCACATTTTCTTAGAAAGTGTAGTTTCTCCCTTTTTTGTGATTAAATTTGTATAAGATAAGAAATAAGCAATAGACTTTTTTATACAAGTACTATACATTCGTAACAAAACTAAGAACTTTTTAACGAAACTATCTAAAAGAGGCAGTATGATTAGTTTATTACTCGGGCTTATTTACTTATCGTTCATTAGTCTTGGATTACCTGATGCAGTTTTAGGATCTGCATGGCCTCTTATAAGTGAGGATTTTGGAGTTCCAATTTCTAATATGGGAATTGTAACTATAATAATTTCAGCAGGTACAGTGATTTCAAGCCTTAATAGTACTAAATTAATAAACAGAATTGGTGTCCATAAAGTTACATCGTTTAGTGTGCTAATAACAGCGATTTCTTTATTTGGATTTTCGAGCAGTCCTTCTTTCTTGGTGCTTTGTTTATGGGCAATTCCTTATGGGCTTGGCGCGGGCAGTGTTGATACAGCTTTGAATAACTACGTTGCTGTAAATTTTGAGAGCAAGCATATGAGTTGGCTCCACTGTATGTGGGGTGTTGGCGCAACTTTCGGACCTTATATAATGGGTATGGCTCTTACAAATGATTTGAGTTTTAGAGCAGGATATTTAATTTTATTTGGTATTCAAGCATTTCTTTCTCTAGTTATTTTTATAAGTGCGCCTATCTGGAAAATGAAGTCAATATCATTAGATGACGACGCTTCAAATAAAAAAGAAACGAAAGTACTATCTTTAAAAGAAATTCTTGAAATTAAAGGTGTTAAACAACTCGCTCTTGCATTTTTTTGTTTTTGTGCTGTTGAACATACAGCAGGATTATGGGCGAGTAGTTATCTTGTATACAGCAGAGGAGTATCGCCTGAAATTGCAGCCGGTTTTTCCGCATTATTTTATCTTGGAATAACAGTTGGGCGAGGAATATGTGGCTTTATCGCTATGAGATATAACGATAAACAAATGATTAGAGCAGGTACATTTATTTTATTTTTAGGGGTGTTTGTACTGCTTTTACCTCTGAACGAAACTTTTGCGCTTGCGGGAATAATGCTGATAGGTTTAGGGTCAGCACCTGTATTCCCTTGTATCATACACTCAACTCCAGCTAATTTTGGAGTGAAAAATTCACAAGCGATAACCGGTGTGCAGATGGCATCGGCGTACACGGGCACACTTATAATGCCGGCTATTTTTGGAGTTCTTGGTAGAAACATCAGTTTTGACCTTTACCCGATATTCTTAGGTGGAATTTTGCTCATAATGTACCTGATGTACGAACTTATGCTAAAAAAAGTTAAAGAGGTAAAGGCAAAAAGTTAATTATAGTGTATTTTTCGATGTAATATAAATTTTAGTAAATGTATAATATTTATAAATTATTAACTTCTTATGTGAATACGAAGTATCTTTGTAAGTCATATTTCAAAGGGAAGTAAATAGTTGTTGAAAAAAAAATGAAATTGTATATAATATCTGAATAGGTGTTTTTTTCTTTGTTTTTTCTTTTAAGAGAGTAGTTTTATATGAAATTTTCTGCAAAATTGTTTGTTGTGCTTATAATAGGTGCTTTAGTGGCAACTTATTTTGAATATCTTTCAACTGTAAATGCCGAGTCTGACTACGTCGAACATATAAACACCTTGCATGCAGAACGTATAGAGCATGTTTTAGCAGAAAAGATAATAGTAACAAATATATTAAAAGATATTATAGCTCAAACAAAAGGCAAGATTTCTCAAGAAGAACTGACTGCTCTTACAAAGCTTATTTATAAATCAGAAGATCACATAGCTATAAGCCTTCTCCCAGAAGGGGTTGTAAACCTTTCGAGACCAGTAGATACGACCGATTTTCCAATAGGGTATGATGTTTTCTCTGATTCAAAACTTAAAGATGATGCCCAACGTGCGAAATTAGAAAATAGAACAATTTTTATTGGTCCCTATACTTTTTCAAACGGATTATCCGGAATTAGTGCTTTAAAACCGGTTTTCTATGAAGAAAATAATGAACAAGTATTTTGGGGCTTTGTTTTAACAGCGCTTCGTGTTAATAACGATATTTTAGAACATGCCGGTGTGTTAGATATTGTTGATTTTGGCTACGAATACTCAATATCAGCCGATTATCGCGGAGAAGTTCTTCCGCTTTTTATCACAGATAAATTTTCTCATAGTGAAATTGATGAAGCTAGAAGATATGATATAGGTAATGCAAAATGGAGCTTTTTTCTCTATAAAAGAGTATTCGCTAGAGAACTTACAAGTTATATAGTTTTTGTTGCTTTTGGTTATATTGGATTAGCCTTTATTTTGTATTTATATGTTGATAAGTTAGAAGATAAATTAGAGCTTATTCATGAAATGTCTTTACTTGATCCTCTTACCAAGCTTAAAAACCGTAAAGGCTTGCATACATTTGTAGAAAATTCAGAAAATCTAGAAAAAGGCGTAACACTTTTCTACCTCGATTTGAATAAGTTTAAACCTATAAATGATACTTTCGGCCATGAAGCAGGCGATAAATTACTTGTTGCTTTTGCCGGAAGACTTGCCGGAAACTTCCCTAAAGATACCTTTATTGTACGTTTAGGTGGCGATGAGTTTCTTATTATCGTTCCAAAATTGGTAAGCGAAGGTGTTTGTGATCAAATCAAGAAACGTGTACTTAATTTTACCGAACAACCATTCTATATTGACGGTTGCAGATTTGAAATTTCTACAAGTATAGGTGTGGCTCAATATCCAAATGACGGCTCAACTTTTGATGAAGTTCTTGCAATAGCTGATCATAATATGTTCGCCGATAAAGAAGAGCGCCATGCAGCTCTTTTATCAGGCAGGTAGAAACATACCCTAATTAAATCTGATAAAAAATAAATTTTATATCTATCTGTTTGTTGTAATGGATAAATATTATCAAACTCTAATAAATTTGCTTGCTATGAAAAACTTTTGCTTGTATTCTATTTCAGAAATAAATCACAAGGAAGAGGAATATCAATGAAATTTAATCTTAAATTTATTGCAACTGCCTTATTTTGTATGATACTGCCGCTTAGTGCACAAGCTGCTGACTGGCCAAAGAAAACAATTCAAATCATCATTCCTTACCCTCCGGGAAATGACCCTACTACAGCGGTTATGAATGTGATGGCTCCGGTTTTATCAGAAAAACTTGGTCAGCCTGTGAAGATTGTTAATAAAGCCGGCGGTGCTGGCGTTCTTGGCTCAAAAGCTCTTGCAGATGCTAGACCTGATGGATATACTTTTGGTGTTATGTCTGTTGGACCTATGATGTCACAAATCATTATGGGTAAAACTCCATACACAGAAAAAAGTTTTATGCCTTTAGGCATGGTATGGTCAAGCCCATTTACTCTTACAGTGCGTGCGGATGCTCCATATAAAACCCTTGCAGAATTAGTTGAATACGGAAAAACATCTCCTGAAAAACTTCGCCTTGCACACTGGGGAGTTGGCTCTGTTCCGGGTACAATCGGCATGAGCATAGGTGAAGCAGGCGGTTTTGAATGGCAAGATACAGCTTATCAAGATATTACAGCTCTTTTACTT
>CAYJOR010000103.1:0-6155 GCA_964371865.1 uncultured Desulfovibrionaceae bacterium
AGTACCTGCCTTTTAAGCAGAGAGTCGCAGGTTCGAATCCTGCACGTCCCACCATATTTCAAAAGAGCTTACTGTTGTAGTGAGCTCTTTTTTTTATGTCTAATGGGAACGCTTCTTAACGGCTCTTAACCAAAGACAGGGGCAAGCCCATTTTTTCATGGACGAATAAAGCCCATTTTTTGCTGATTTTTCGGCTCTTAACCAAAGACAGGGGCAAACCTATTTTTTCATGGACGAATAAAGCCCATTTTTTGACTATTTTTGCAGTCTATTTTCAATGATGTTTTTAGTTGAGTATGTTTTGATATATACCATTTATAAAATAAGACTTGTTTTTTGTTAAAATGAAAAATTCTCTAATTTAGAAACACATCCTAATTTTTGACTTTCCAGACTAAAGTATATACCTATAATTTAGTCATAATAGGCTTTGAGATGGCATATAACTAACAATATGATAGATTGTTCCTCTGCAGAGGGATTACGTTCGTGAAAAGCTTCTAAAAGCTTAAAAAGGTATATACAAAAAAAGAGTAAGGTAATTACTTCAAAAGAATTAATTTAAAAACACATTCTAGAGCATAAAAAAAGACCCCAAAAAATGAGGTCTTTAGAAAAATGGGGCGAAAGAGGAGGTTTGAACTCCCGGCCACCTGGGCCACAACCAGGTGCTCTGCCAACTGAGCTACTTCCGCCGTGTTGAGAAGTAATACATCTTCTTGAGAAAAAGGTCAAGCTTTTTTTTTGTAGAAAAAATATTAAAATTATTTTTACTCTTCAACATATAGCTTTTTATATATTAATCAATATACAAATAAAATTCGACAAAATAAGAACCCTTGACAAAATCGCTGATGTGAGCAATAAATTTTCAAACATTTTTATAAGGATTTATTTATGAAAAAGACTTTACTTTTAACTCTTATGTCAGCATTCTTATTTGCAACTACTGCATTTGCTGCTGAAAAATCAATCTTGATTTCTACTACTACAAGCACAGAAAACTCAGGCCTTCTTGCTTATCTTCTTCCTATCTTTGAAAAAGAAACAGGAATTGAAGTTAAAGTTGTTGCTAAAGGAACAGGCGCAGCTATCAAAGACGGTATGGATGGAAATGTTGATGCTATCCTCGTTCACGATACAGCTCGTGAAAATAAATTCGTTGAAGACGGTTTCGGTACAAAACGTTACTATGTTATGTTCAACGACTTCGTAGTTATTGGTGATAAAAACGATCCTGCTAAAGCTAAAGAAGCAAAAAGCACAGAAGCTGCTTTCAAAGCTATCGCTGACGCTAAAGCTCCTTTCATTTCACGCGGTGATGAGAGCGGAACTCATTCAAAAGAAGCTGCTATTTGGGCTATCAGTGGTGTAGAACTTAAAGATAAATATCCTACTGACAATTCATGGTATCTATCAATTGGTCAAGGTATGGGCAAAACCATTATCATGACAGACGAAAAATTAGGTTATACTCTTACCGATCGCGCAACTTTCTACTCAATGAAGTATGCTGATCCGGCTACAACAGAACTTGAAATAGTAGCTGAAGGTTTTGATAACCTCTTAAACCCTTACGGATATATTCCTGTAAACCCAGCTAAACATCCACAAGCTAAAGTTGAAGAAGCTACTATCTTCGGTGACTGGCTTGTTTCTGACAAAGGTAGAGCTGCTATCGAAGGCTTTAAAGCTTCTGGTAAACAACTCTTCTTCGTGCCAGCGAAATAGTTTTATTCTTTTATAGAATTTTATTAGGGGAGAGCATTTGCTTTCCCCTTTTACTTTAAATATAAAAAGGAAGTAAGTGCTTATTGGGCAAACTTCCTTTTTATATTTATAAAGACGGTGTGATAAAAAAACTACATAAGTCGTTTTTCTGTGTTTAGAGTGTATTAAATTTGTGCTAGTAGTGCGAAACCCAAATAAAGAAGAAAAGCAATAGAAAAAACTTTAGACATTGTCATAACATCCTCCTAGAAATAAAACGGTTTTGAAAGAGAGTTTGTTTTTTGCAATAAGAAAACTTAGCTCTTTATAAAGAATGAACGCTTATCGGAAGAGTTCTACACTCTTGCCTATCAAAAAGTAGACAGGCATCTTTACTATAGCAAATAGAAAAGAATAGTAAATGTGCCATATAGCACATTTTTTGAAAATAAATATTATAAATTGTTGAATTAGTGCTACATAAATAAAGAAACAGCACAGTATATAAGTAAGAGCGCCATTGTAGTATTAGTAGTTTTAGCATGTTTTGTGAAAAGCACTCTGAAAATTGATCCGAACAGAGCCCAGCAAATAGTGCAAATAAAACCTGAAAAAGCCATAAATAGACATAACATACTAAGCATAATAGGATTATTAGCATAGGCCGGTAGTATATACCCTTCCAGACATAGAAGAGCATATACATAAGCTTTGGGGTTTACGAACTGTAATAAAGTTCCAACACCTACGCCAATAGGAGCACCATCTTTTGTTTTTACATTAGAGTCGTCAATTTTTCCCGTTGCGCTATAAGTCTTATAAGCAAGGTAAAGAATATAAGCTGCACCAATATAAAGAAGAGGTTGAGTTATAATAGGTACTAAATCGCGCATAAAAATAGAAAGCAAGGTGCAAAGAGTGCTTACACCAAGCATACCAAAAAATACACCGCAGTTAAATGGGAAAGTATGCTTAAAGCCAACCCAGCCAGCTTGAGTTAGGGCTAAAATATTGTTAGGTCCAGGAGTAATTGAACCAACAAAAACAAAAACAATAAAAGAAAACCAATCAATCATAAAAACTCTCATTTTTTAGGGTAAAATACGAAGTTATTTAAATAGATGTAAGTTGTCAAGTAAATTGAGTAGGGTATAGTTCTTTTGCTTTATTCAGCTCCAAAAGTAATTTTTATAAGTTGTTATTAAACGGTAATAATATATAGATAATTTATATGCTTTTAAGAGCATGCATAAAAAAATTATTGAGATAAAGAAATATAGCACAAGCTTATAAATAAAGAAAATTTATAATATAACTCATTGATTTTATATTTTAAAGATAATAATTAACTATTCTTTGTATAATGTATAGATATCTTGACTTATGCGTGTAAATTTAGTAAGATAGTTTAAAGTGTTTTTTAGAGATATTATTAAAATGTAGACAATTTTTGACCTACTGGAGGTAGTATGAGTCTCTCACGTCGAGATTTCGTCAAGCTTTGTTCAGGGACTGTAGCAGGATATGGAGTATCAACAATGTTCCATCCGGCAGTACACAAAGCATTGGCAGAAACATTAACAGGTGAACGTCCACCTGTTTTCTGGATTCAAGGTTCAGGCTGTACAGGTTGTTCTGTAAGTATTCTTAACAGCACACATCCTGCGATTGCTGACGTTTTATTGAAGGTTATCAGTTTAGAATATCACCCAACAATCATGGCTGGCGAGGGTGCACCTGCGGCAGAATACATGTTTGAAATGGCTAAAAAGAACAAAGGTAAATACTTTGTTGTAGTTGAAGGTGCTATTCCTGTTGCTGAAGATGGAAAATTCTGTGTAGTAGCTGAAGCAAATCACAAAGAATTAACCATGGTTGATATGATTAAAGAAATGGCTCCTGATGCAGCTGCTATTTTAGCAGTTGGAACTTGTGCAGCATTTGGTGGCGTTTCAGCTGCTGAAGGTTCACAAACAGAGTGCCTTGGTGTATCTGACTTCTTGAAAAAAGAAAAAATTGCAACTCCTGTTGTAAATATTTCTGGTTGTCCACCTCATCCAGATTGGATTGTAGGAACAATCGTAGTAGCACTTGAAGCTATTAAAGAAAATGGCTTAGAACAAGGTCTTGCAGCTGTTGTTGGTCTTTTAGACAGCGATGGTCGTCCAACTCCTTTCTATGGCAAAAACACTCACGAAGAATGCCCATATTTACCAATGTTTGATGAAGGTAAAATGAGCTCTGTTATCACCGATAAAGAAGGCTGCCGTTACGACTTAGGTTGTAAAGGACCTATGGCTATGTGTGACTCTGCTACCAGACGCTGGAACGGCAAAGTTAACTGGTGTATTGAAAATGCTGTATGTATCGGTTGTGTTGAGTCTGATTTCCCTGATGGTAAATCACCGTTCTATTTCTAGAAGTTAGTCATTATAAATAGTGTACTGTTATTAGGAGTTACTTTATGGCAGAGCAAAAAACAATCCACATCGATCCCGTCACCAGAATCGAAGGTCACTTAAAAGCAGAAGTGATTGTAGAAGACGGAAAAGTTGTTGATGCAAAATTAAGCGGTGGTATGTTCCGCGGTTTTGAACATATATTAAAAGGTCGTGATCCGCGCGATGCACCACAAATCACCCAACGTATCTGTGGTGTTTGTCCTGCATCTCACGCAATCGCATCTAGTATGGCAGTTGAGCAAGCTTGCGGCGTTGCTACCCCAACAAACGGACGTATCACACGTAACCTTATTCAAGCAGCTAACTACTTACAATCACACGTATTGCATTTCTATCACCTTGCAGGTCAAGATTTTATTCAAGGACCTGATGCAGCACCTTTCGTACCACGTTTCATGGATTCAGATCTTCGTTTAGATAGCGCAACCAACCAAGTTGGTGTAGATCAATACCTTGAAGCATTAGAAGTACGTCGTGTATGCCATGAAATGGTTGCATTACTTGCTGGTCGTATGCCTCACTTACATGGTGTTGTGCCTGGTGGCGTAACCCAAATTCCTACTAAAGATCAAATCACTGAATATGCAGCTCGTTTCAAAGGCGTGCGTAAATTCGTTGAAGAAAAATACTTACCAGTAGTATATCTTGTTGGTTCTGCATACAAAAACCTTTGTTCAGTTGCACCTGGCACAAAGAACTGTATGAGCGTTGGCGTGTTCCCACTCAACGATGACAGAAGCGAAAACTATTTCAAATCCGGCGTTTACTACGGCGGAAAAGATTATGATTTCGATCCTGCTAAAATCACAGAAGATTTAAAATACTCATGGTTTAGCGATGAATACACCAACAAGCACTTCACAGAAACTGCTGTTGTTGTTGATCTTGATAAACCTGAAGCATATTCATTTGCAAAAGCACCACGTTATGATGGTCAACCAGTTGAAGTTGGTCCTCATGCACGTATGTGGATTGCAAATAAAGAGCTTTCACCTACCGGTCAAAAACTTCTCAAAGATTACTTTAATATCGATGCTAAACACTTCCGTGATATCGGCGAAGACATTGTGTTCTCAATTATGGGACGTCACATTGGTCGCGTTGAAGAAACTTGGCACTTGCTCAACATCGTTGATGCAATGTTAGAACAAGTAAACGTTGGCGAAAACACATACAATGTATGTGAAGTGCCTGATAGCGGCGAAGCTTTTGCATTTACAGAAGCTCCACGTGGCTCACTTATGCACTACATCAAAATTGAAGACGGTGCAATTGGTAACTACCAATTAATGCCGGCTACTCTTTGGAACTGTTGCCCTCGTGATGACAAAGGTGTTCGTGGTCCAGTTGAAGAAGCGATCATAGGCGTTCCTATGGTTGGAGATTCTCCGGTAAACGTAGCGCGTGTTATCCGCGCATTTGACCCCTGACTTGGTTGTGCCGTGCATGTATTGCACGCTGACGGTTCAGAAGTTGAAGTTATTAATGTAGATTAATAATCAACGATAATTTTTTCGAGAGGGGGAAACCACGTTTTTTTGAAAAAAACGAGGTTTCCCCCTTTTGAGCTCTCCCCCTTCCTTAAAAAACAATTATTTATGCCGATTTTCTCAAGTGATAAGAAAGTAAAGTATAGAATTTTTATGAATATTGTAAAGTTTATTTGGTGCAATATAAATGGTAAATCTTATTTTTTTTTGAGAAAAAACCACGATTTTAAAATAAAAAAATCTTCCTTTAAATCTGAAAGCTCAAATATCAAGGAAGATTATTTAGGGTATGTTTCTAAATTAGTTCTTTTGCGTTTTTTCTGCCCAAAAGATGATTTTTCCACAATACCATCAAAACTAAAGTAGGTTTCTTTATTTTGACGTCTAAGGAATAAACTTTTTTGTAAACTTTTATTCCTTTCCGACGAGGAACGAGTCGGAAAGAAATAAGGTTTCCAAAGGGGATTATCCCCTTTGGTCGCCGAAGGCATAA
>CAYJOR010000104.1:0-6119 GCA_964371865.1 uncultured Desulfovibrionaceae bacterium
GGAAAGTCTTATCAAGACGAGCCATTTTACCACCGATAGTAGCATCTTTTTCAACTAAAACTACAGGAACATCAGCTTCAGCACAGTCTAAAGCAGCTTGAATACCGGCAATACCTGCGCCAATAACAAGAACTTTTTTAGTAACATCAAATTGTTTACTATATAAAGGCGCGTTATTACGCACTTTTTCACTTGCAATCATTACAAGGTCGATAGCTTTATTTGTGTTAGCTTCCATGTCTTTACCGATCCAGGAAACATGTTCACGAATATTTGCCATTTCAAACATGTACTTATTAAGACCGGCTTTTTCCACTGTACGTCTGAAAGTGTTTTCGTGCATACGTGGTGAACAAGATGCAACCACAACTGCATCTAATTTATGCTCATTGATAGCATCAATGATTGATTGCTGACCAGGTTCTGAGCAAGTATACATATTAACTGATGAATATACTACATCAGGAAATTTCAAAGCTGCTTCAGCTACTTTATCAACATCAACAGTAGCCGCAATGTTAGAACCGCACTTACATACAAAAATACCTATTTTCATTACTCTTTACCTCCGCCTGCATTGATGATGGTCTTTACACGAGAAGGATTTACCACGAGTTTATCAAGCATGATATCTTTTTCAGGCAAATCAAAAGCAAGAGCCATAAGCTGAGTGAAGTAAAGCACCGGCATATTATATGTAGTGTCGTTTTCTTTTTCTGCTTGGCCTTGACGAAGATCTAAATTCATTTGACAGAGCGGACATGCTACTGCAACAACATCTGCGCCAAATTCTTTTGCTCTTTCTAACAAGCGACCAACTAAAGTTGATGTCATTTTTTGTTGCGGAATACCTTGCGATGCACCACAACATTCTGTTTTTAATGGATAAGGAACACATTCTGCGCCTAAAGCGGTGAGTAAGTTATCCATAGTCATAGGTTGTTCTTCGCTGTCGTATTGCATAATTGCAGCAGGACGAGTAAGCAAACAACCGTAATAACAAGCAACTTTTAATCCAGCAAGAG
The DNA here is from genome assembly GCA_964371865.1 of uncultured Desulfovibrionaceae bacterium. Lineage (GTDB taxonomy): Bacteria > Desulfobacterota > Desulfovibrionia > Desulfovibrionales > Desulfovibrionaceae > CAYJAZ01. The sequence goes on from CAYJOR010000104.1 coordinate 1,026, forward strand.
GTTTTCTAACTTTAGTTTTAATTTTTTCAAGACCTACTTCTTCAGTAAGATATTGTAAAACTGAGTTAATATCAGGTAATTCAGCAGTAGGAGTATCTAGAAGAGAATCTACTTCTGCTTTAAATTTATCGTCAGCCATGCGGTGTTTAGCAGTTTTCAAGTTCGCTAAACAGCTTGGGCATGAAGTAAGAACTTTATCAGCTTTCATATCTGCCGCTAAACGGAGGTTACGAGCTGAAAGTGCGCCTGAAAGTTCATGAGACATTGTATGTGCAGGGGTTGAACCACAGCAGCTAAAGTCTTCAATTTCTTTTGCAAAAACGCCTAAATGTCTACAAATAGCCTGAGTTGATACTTCGTATTCTTTGCTTGTTCCCAAGGCAGAGCAACCGGGATAGTATGCGAGATTCATTAGTGAGCTCCCCCTTGTTTTTCAGCATATCTTTCAAATATTCTTCCGATTTCGTCTTTGCCTTTAATAAGGTGAGGCACCATCGGTAATTTATTTCTTTTGAGAGCCGGTATTGAAATATCTAAATCTGTAAAGAATCTACCTGTTCTCATCATGTAGTCAGCCATTACGCCGATTTCGTATGAACGCCCAGTATATTTTACTGTATCTAAGAATGCAAGCCAGAACTGTTCAACAGGGCGAGAGTTTACATAGCCTTCTTTACGCGCTTTGTGACGGAGGATATCCATAACTTTAGCAACGTCAATTTTATTAGGACAACGCGCTGTACATGTTGAACATGATAGGCACAACCATAAGGATTTACATTTAAGAGTTTCCTCTTTAAATCCAAGTTGGACGGAGCGCATAACTTGACTCACCTGCTTATCATACAAAAATGAAGCAGGACAACCCGCGGTGCATTTACCACATTGATAGCAAGTAGAAAGTTTTTCCCCACTTTCTTCTTCAATCTCGTGGATAAATGCAAGGTCTCTTTCATTCAATTGCAATGTATCCATATCTTTTCCTACTTTAGAGTGTGTCAAAAAAATAATTTATAGTTTTATATATTAAAACTTAATATGAGTCAATACTAACTTGAATTTAAAAAATATATTCAGTGTGATAATGAAAACTTGTGAAATAATTAGCAATTACATGTACTTTTTGTAACATAGTCGAATATTTTTTGTAACAACCTAAAAAATAAGAAGAAAAACCTTTGCTTGAAATGTGCAGCAAAATGTAGTATAAACGATAAAAATCAAAATAGGGCATAAGGACATGAACAAAAAACTATACAGACTTGACATATACCTAAATCAGACTGACAGCGAAATTGCTCAAGCTCTCATATTTCAACATATACAATACGGCTGGGAAGAAGAAAATATTGGAGCTGATAAACTTTTAATCCGTTTACATTGTGAATTAAAGAACACATTAGAAGACGTAAAAGAAATGATTATAGGTTTATATCCTTATGCTGAATTTGCTGAAAGCGAAGTTGAAAATAAAGACTGGACTGAAGCTTGGAAAAAATACTTTACTCTTGTAAGTGCAGGCAAGTTTCTCGTTCTACCTTCTTGGGAGCTAGACACTCCTGTTGATGCGGACACTATCCCTCTTTATATTGAACCTAAATCTGCTTTTGGAACCGGACATCACGCTACTACTGCTCTTTGCTTACACGCAATCACAAATCTCTATAAGAATGACGCTTTTAAGCCAGATTTCAGATTTTTAGATCTTGGTTGTGGCACGGGTATTTTGGGTCTTGCCTGTTTTAAACTTGGCATGACAGGACTTTGTTCAGATATCGACCCTGTAGCTATTGTAAATACAGAAGAAAATCTACTCCTCAATAAAACCGGAAATGGAATTGACCTTGCTACCGGAAGTATCGAACAATCAAAAGAAGATTATGATATTGTAATCGCTAACATTTTAGCAGGACCATTGAAAGTTCTTGCACCTGATATTATTGCCAGAGTGAAGAAAGATGGTTATCTTATTTTGTCGGGGATTTTATCCTCTCAGGCTGACGATGTTTGCGCGGCATATGCTGAACTTGGTGAACCTATTAAACTTGAAGCTCAAGATATTCCACACCTATGCCCTGAAAACATTGCTACAAATGAAATTAAGCCCTCAGAAACTTGGGTGGCTTTAACTTGGAGAAAGAAATAGTCTTATTTTTTTCTGTGTATTTTTATGAAGCATTTTTTTAGTTTATTAGTATTTAGTGTAATGGCATTTAGTTTTCAGCCAGCTCAAGCAGATCATATTGATTTATCAAAACCTTATTATGAAGATACTTTCAATGAAAAAGGTACTGCCTCTTGGTACGGCCCAGGCTTTCATGGAAGACTTACCGCAAATGGACAAAGATATAATCAATTTGGTCTCACAGCGGCACATAAATCATTGAAATTTGGACAAGTTCTTCACATTACAAATAGCGATAATGGGAAAAGCACCTACGTCCAAATAAATGATAGAGGCCCATACATCGGTGAAAGAATTATCGACTTATCAGAAGCGGCAATGAAAAGATTAGATGGCATGAAATCCGGTGTTATAGATATGCACGCTGTTTCTGTAACCGATAGGCAGGGTGTTCCGCTCGATCCAAAACTTAGCTTTTTTGTAAGCTGTAGTGTTGATTCAAGCCTTGATGAAGCCATGAAGAATCTTGATAAACTCCATAAAATCGGAGTTTTTGATGTGCACCTTTTTCCTTTAGAAGATGGATATCTTGTAGGTCTTGGTCCTTTTGAAGATTTTGCCTCTGCGCAAAATGAGCTTATCGACCACATTACTGTTTTTCCACTTGCCACTATTGAACTATACGAAAAAGATATTAAATTCCTAAAATAAAGAGTCTGTATGTCTGAAGATAAACTCACACTCGTTCTCAATGCCTCTGAAGGCATACTTCAAGTTGTTGTTGGTCAAAACTCCACTGTACTTGTGCATCAAGAATGGGATTGCCCACAAAAAAGCACCGAAAAGCTTACTCCTCTTCTCAAGGGTATTTTTTCCGAACTCGGTAAAGATTTAAGTGAGATAGATAGAATTGCTTGCGTTATTGGTGCCGGCTCTTTCACGGGCATTCGCCTCACCTTAGCAACCTCCTCTGCTCTTGCTAGAGTTACCGGAGCAAAACAAATTGGAATTGATTTTCTTCAAGCTCTCGCCTACAACGCACCAACTGCAAAAGGAACACACATAAGAGTAATCACTCATGCAAAGAAAAATCTTGTGCACTCTGCTGATTTTATTTGTAATGAAGATAGAGTTCCTCTTCAAGTCTCAACTACAGAACTACTCTCTCCCGATGAAGTTCTAAAAGAACCTGTACCAAACTTCTTGCTTGGTTCCGGCACACTAAAGATTTCACCTGAAATAGAATCATCTGCTTGTCTTTTATCTACTTCGGCGAATATTCTAAATCCTCGTGTACTTCTCAATCTGGCAAATACCCTTCCAGAAAATGAGGGAGATATCAACCCTGATTATGTTCGCTCTTGTGATGCAGTAGATAACCTTGAGCATATATCAAAAAAACTTGGAAATGACGTATCTGCCGCTTTCAAAATGTATCACAAAATTGTTGATTAGGGTGTGTTTAAATATATACTCTTTCTTTAAAATAGACATCCTCCAAATATAAATTTAGAGGAGGTCTATTACTTTATTATTATCTATTTACGAAGAAAAAATTTAATATACTGTTTATTTGAGTTCAAGAGGAAAGTTTTTTGAGAACTCTTTTTCCTTTTTTGACGAGGAACGAGTCATAAAAGAAATAGGGTTTCCAAAGGGGATTATCCCCTTTGGTCGCCGAAGGCGTTATATTACAATGCTGTTGAATCTGTTTCGCTGGTACGAATTCTGTATGCTTTTTCTACATCGTAAACAAAGATTTTACCATCTCCAATTTCACCTGTATAAGCACTTTTTAGAATGGTGCTAATGCCTAACTCTAATTTTTCAGCGGGAAGAACTACTTCAATTTTAACTTTATCAACAAAATGAGTTGCTACTGTGCTTGAACGATAAACTTCTGTATGACCATGCTGACGCCCGAATCCTTGAACGTTGGTGCATGTAAGTCCGTGAATATCTTTTGCTATAAGTGCGTCAATAACAATTTGTAGTTGAGTTGTGCGGATGATTGCTTCTATTTTTTTCATGATTTTATCCTTCAATATATCTATGATTGCTGTGGATTATATTTTGTAACCGTGTTCGTTGTGTTCACTGATATCAAGCCCGATTATTTCAGATTTTTCATCGGCACGAATTGGAACAAATTTTTCTACTATCGCAATGATTATTCTTGTCATAATGTATACAAAGATCCATGTTGCGAAGATTGATACAACTTGCACCCAAAGTTGGTAAGCGTCACCATAGATAATGCCATTGATTCCATTTACTTCTGCGTATGCAAATACACCTGTAGCAAAAGCACCCCATGTTCCGCCGATACCGTGAATACCTACAACGTCAAGAGCGTCGTCAAATTTGAATTTTTCTTTTACGAAAATACCAAGGTAACAAATGAATCCGCCAAGAAGACCAATAATAATTGATGATGAAATTGGAACAAATCCGGCTGCCGGTGTGATAGCTACAAGCCCAGCAAGAGCACCTGAAGCAGCACCAAGAGTCGTTGGTTTACCTGTACGCCACCATTCAACTACAATCCAACCAACAACACCCGCTGCGGCCGCAATTTGAGTTGTTACAAAAGCATGAACAGCTAATTCATTCGCTGCTAAAGCAGAACCTGCATTGAAGCCAAACCAACCAAACCATAGTAAACCTGCACCTAATAAAGTCAAAGGAAGATTATGAGGAGTTGGAGCATCAATTGATTGTTTACGGAAACCAAGTTTCTGTGCGATTGCCAAAGCTCCTGCCGCTGAAGCCATATGCACAACAGCACCACCGGCAAAGTCAACTGCGCCAAGCTCAAATAACCAACCGCCGCCCCATACCCAGTGCGCCATTGGTACGTATACAAGGAATAACCAGAGCACAGATATCAAAATCATAGCAGAAAATCGAATTCTTTCAGCATAAGCACCTGAAATAAGAGCTATTGTCAATACTGCAAACATACATTG
>CAYJOR010000105.1:0-5993 GCA_964371865.1 uncultured Desulfovibrionaceae bacterium
CGAAGAAGTGACAGAAAGGAACTGATGAATCAACAGCTGCTAAGTGAGCAACTAAAGCTAAATCCATAGCTTCTTGTGGTGAGTTAGAACAAAGGAAAGAGAAACCGGTTTGGCGTGCAGCCATAACGTCTTGGTGATCACCGAAAATTGAAAGAGCGTGCGCCGCAATAGCACGAGCTGAAACGTGGAAAACAGCCGGCAATAATTCACCTGCGATCTTATACATGTTAGGAATCATGAGTAAAAGACCTTGTGAAGCAGTGAATGTAGTTGTTAAAGCACCGGCAGCAAGCGAACCGTGGGCAGCACCAGCAGCACCAGCTTCTGATTGAAGTTCACGAATTGAGAGCACTTGTCCCATTGCGTTTTTTCTACCTTGTGCAGCCCACTCATCAGCGAGTTCACCCATAGTAGAAGAAGGTGTGATAGGATAAATAGCACTTACATCACTTAGTGCGTAAGCTACGTGAGCGGTAGCGGTGTTACCGTCCATGGTTTTCCATTTCTTAGCCATTGTTGTCTCCTTGAATATATGTCTATTTTGGAATAGATATTATGTAACTTTCACCTTAATAGCAAATATTTTTTAGATGATATTAAAGTGAACATTTATTTCTAAGCATACTTTTAACTTTTTGTCTAGTCCCTTTTTTTATGATTTTTTGTAGTTTGTTAATAAAACAAAGAGTTATGAACAGTTTGAGCGCTCAATGAATTTTAAAATATTTTTTCACCTTATCTAAAATCCGAAAATCTAAGTAGATTAATGATAAATTGAAATTTAAAATATTTAAATCATCTATCTCAAGCTTGACAGATAGGAAAGTAAAGACTAGCTTATATTCGCTAGTCGTAAATCAATAATTTTGGAGTAGTCATGGCAAAGAATTTAATAATAGTTGAGTCTCCAGCTAAGGTTAAAACAATCAAGAAATTTCTTGGTTCAGAATATATGGTGCAGGCAAGCGTCGGACATATAAGGGATTTACCTAAGAAAACCTTAGGCGTGGACGAAGCGCATGACTTTGCTCCTCAGTATGAAACCATAAGCGGTAAAGAAAAAGTAGTAAGTGATTTAAAAGCTGCCGCTGCTAAAGCTGAAACAGTCTTCCTTGCACCCGATCCCGATCGTGAGGGTGAGGCTATCGCTTGGCATATTGCTGAAAGTATTAAAGATAAAGCAAAAGATATAAGACGTATTCAGTTTAACGAAATTACAGCAAAAGCCGTAAAAGACGCGTTGAAAAAACCAAGAGAAATCAATACAAATCTTTTTGATGCTCAACAAGCTCGCCGTGTGCTTGATAGACTTGTGGGCTATAAAATATCACCCTTACTATGGAAAACCGTAAAACGTGGTATTTCAGCAGGTAGAGTACAGTCAGTTGCTTTAAAATTAATTGTGGAAAGAGAAGAAGAAAGAAAAGCCTTTATTCCTGAAGAGTACTGGAATTTTAAAGCTCTTTTACAAAAAGAAGATAAAAAAACATCTCCTTTTAAAGTAGAATTACATAAAATCAATAATAAAAAAGCTCATGTACCTCATCAAGAGGCAGCGGATGCTTTAGATAAAGAAATAAAAGCGAATCCGTGGACTGTGAGTCAAGTGGAAGAAAAAGAACGTTCACGTTCTGCGCCTCCTCCTTTTATCACATCTACTTTGCAACAGGTAGCGAACCAAAAACTAAACTTTGCCGCAAAACGCACCATGCAAGCTGCGCAAAAACTTTATGAAGGTATAGACCTTAAAGAACGCGGTACAACTGCGCTTATCACTTATATGCGTACTGACTCTGTTCGTATCGCTACCGAGGCTCGCTCTGCTGCATTAGAATTTATCGAAGCGAGCTATGGTAAAGAATATCTTGGCGGAAAAGGCAAAGGAAATGTCTTTAAAAGTAAAAATGCTGCTCAGGATGCCCACGAAGCTATACGCCCTATTGATGTTACTATCACTCCCGATTCAGTTCGTAGCGATTTGAGTGATGACCAATACAAACTTTATAAATTAATATGGTCACGCTTTGTATCATCTCAGATGGCAGCAGCTACGTTTCATGATACCAACGTGTTTATTAAATGTGGCTCGACCCAATGGAAAGCAAAAGGTCAACGTATATTATTCCCTGGTTTCTTAGTTTTAGCTCCTAAAAGTTCAAGTGATGATGATTCACTACTTCCTGAACTTAAAGTTGATGAAAATCTTCTTTGTGCTGAAATGACAAAAGAACAAAAATTCACTCAGCCACCAAGCAGATTCTCTGAAGCTTCACTTGTAAAAGAGCTTGAAGAGCTTGGTATCGGCAGACCTTCAACTTATGCGACTATTATCTCAACTCTGCAAGATAGAGAATACGTTCGCCTTGAAGATAAGAACTTTAGTCCTACAGATTTAGGTTCAGTTGTTGTTGGGCAGTTAAATACAAACTTCCCTAAACTTATGGACGTAAGCTTCACAGCTCAAATGGAAATGGGACTTGATAAGGTTGCAGAAGGGAATGAAGGTTGGGTAAATCTACTTTCTGATTTCTCAAAAGATTTCAATCCTGCTCTTGAAGCCGCTACAAAAACAATGACTCAGATGAAACAAGGCGTTGAAACTGATGTTCTTTGTCCTGAATGTGGCAAACCTCTTATTATTAAATTTGGTAAAGCAGGGGAGTTTTTAGCTTGCACCGGCTATCCTGAATGCTCTTTCACTTCTAACTTTACTCGTGATGAGCACGGCAAAGTTCAAATAGTGGAAAGAGAAAAAGCTGAGGTCACTGTTTTAGGCGAATGTCCTAAATGCGGAAATGATGTTGTGCTTAAGCGTTCACGCACAGGCGCACGTTTTCAAGCTTGCTCTAACTATCCGGAATGCAAATACACTGCTTCCTACTCTACAGGGATTAAGTGCCCTAAGTGTGGAGAAGGTGAAGTTGCCGAAAAATCAACAAAGAAAGGCAAAGTATTCTACGGCTGTTCAACTTATCCTAAGTGTGATTTTGCCTCTTGGAATGAACCTGTAAGCGAACCTTGCGATGTTTGCCAAGCAGCGGTGACTTATATTAAGCAGAGTCGTGGTTCTAAACAAAAAATCTGTACTGAGTGCGGAAAAATAGAAGATTTATAGAAGGTTATTTATGAGTATATATAAAATTTGCAAAGAAAAAGAATCTGAACTCCTTCCACTTTGGCTTAGTGACTTCTTTATACATCACGGAATTGACGCTGTTGGAGTTTCGCGTACTGTAGATGATAAATTTTTAAATCCTGTTGGATTTACAATAAAGGCAGCTACAGAAGTTCTCTATAAAGCTGTTTTAGGTGAAGATATTCAGCCTGAACTTATTCAAAAACAAATTGCGGAACTCATGCGTATTCAAGCTGTACAAGCTATAAGTCCTGCACAGGCTCTTGCTCCAATCAGCTTATTTAAAGAAAGAATTTATTCTACTGTAGAGTCAGCTCTTAAATCAGCACAGGATTTCAAAGATTATAAAGATATCTGTGGGCGTATAGATACACTCATGCTTATGGCTTTTGATGTTTATGTGCAAGATAAAGAAGTTCTTTATAGAGTACGTATTAACGAATTGAAAGCAGCTCAATCGCAAATTCTACGCTTTGCCCAATCTAGAGGATATCAAGAGTAGTTTTTTTGCCTTCGGCGACCAAAGGGAATGATTCCCTTTGGAAACCCCATTTATTTTTTCCTCGTTCCTCGGAAAAAATAAAATAGAATTTCAAAAAAATAATTTCCTTTAACTTTAAATATTACCCCTTTCTTAGTTGTGAGTAAGAAAGGGGTTTTTGTTGTGTAACTCTTTTCTTAAATTGATAAAGGAATGAAAGAAAAGTTAACTATGCTTTGCATATCTTTTAATCGTGCATGCACTTCTTTTTCCTCGTGTGGGGAATAGAAAACTTTTAAAATTGCTTTGTATTTATCTAGAACTGTAAAAAGCGCAAGATTATCATAAGCTTCGAGTAAGAATCTAAACATTCCTACTTCTGAGGGTGAAATTTCAATATATACGCATGATGAATATTGAGCCGGTTCATTAACAATTTTTTTATATCTCATTTTTGATTACCTTTCTAAAATACTATATCCCAATTTCTCTAGTTCGGATAAATCGAATGCGCCTATTCTTAGTGGGCGTATTTTTTTGTTTGGAAGAACTTCGATTATAGTCGATGGTAGTCCGCCTTGTGGTTCATCTTCTTTATTTTCAATATCTAGAATAGCATCAATTGAGAGTGAAGTGTCAAGTTCATGAGCAAACTGAGCTGGTTTTTCTCCGCTTTTATTTGCTGAGGTTGAAACGATAGGAGCGTTTAATCGTGTAGTAATTTGTTGAGAAAGGGCGTGGGGAGATTGCCTAGCAACGATTGTCCTAGTATTTGCAGTTATGATAGGGGATACGGAATCTTTAGCATTAAATAAAATGCTTAAACTTCCAGCCCAAAATTTATCTGTAATTTCTTTGACAGAAGAATAAATCTCTTCACTAATATTTGCAATCTCTAAAACCTGCTCGAAGTCTCTAACAATAAGAGGAAGTGGCTGAGTGAGTGAACGTTCTTTAATTTCATAGATTCGTTTTAAAGCTTCCTCATTAAAGGCAGAACAACCAAGTCCGTAAAAGGTCTCGGTTGGATAGGCGATAACTCCACCATTTTTTAGAATCTGTACAGCTTTATTTATATCTTTAATAATTTCCATCATTGTATCCTATCTCAATATCAATAAAAATACTTTATCGAAAAACTGAAATAAAAGCTAGATATAAAAAAGCCTCTAATTGCTTGGCAGGAGAGGGGTGGGAGTTTGAGGGAGGGGAGAACCTTACTTTCTAGAAAGTAGGGTTCTCCCCTCCCTCAATAAATCTAATTAATCACACAAATTATGACATTATGATTCTGCGTGCAACTTCGTCATTCAATTCAGTGATGAAAGGAATACCTGTTTCACGAGCAGTTTCTCTATTTCCGGCCATAAGGTCACGACGTGAAATTTCTGGAAGAGCGAATTTACGAGCGCCAGCCATGATTTGTTGGAGACCTGAACCAAGACGATCTAGGTTTGTCCACATAGCGATAGCACCGTAAGGAATGTTTTTCATTTCGTCTTTACCAAGTTTAGCAGCGATGCCATGGTAACCAGCAAAGATGCTTTCAGCAGAGTCACCAAGGTCAGCAACAGTTTTAGGAAGTTTTTCCCAGTTACCGCAAAGAGCTTCACGGCGTTCTGGGTGAAGAGCGCCTTCAATGTTAGCACCTAAGAAGCCAGGAATCATCATTGAACGACCCATACAGATGAGTTTTGCGTAAGGTGCTGCAAGTGCAAGCCCTTTGAAGATTTGGCTAGATTTTGCCATACCACCACCAAGGGAGATATCAACAACTTTTTTGCCTTGTGCAGCAAGAAGAGCACAGTATTCAGCAACTTTAGAATGAAGAAGGATTGAAGGAACACCCCAAGTTTCCATCATATCCCAAGGTGACATACCTGTACCACCGCCTGAACCATCGATTGTAAGAAGGTCAAGGTTGTGTTCACTAGCAAGTTTAATTGCAAGTGCAAGAGGTTCCATACCGTAAGAACCTGTTTTAAGAGAAATACGTTTGAAGCCAAGGCTACGAAGATAAGTAACTTGTGCGCCGAAGTCTTTTTCAACTTCTTCAACTGAACCAAGACCGGTATAGCCTAAGCGTGAGTGACGCGCAAAGTGATGAACTGCGCCAGCTTTGTAAGCAGCTTCAGTTTCAGGGAGTGTTGGATCTGGATCAACAAGATAACCACGTCCGTGTAAGAATTTAGCATATTCAATATCAGAAACTTGAATTTCGCCACCGATGTTTTTAGCACCTTGACCCCATTTAAGTTCGATAATAATTTTATCAGCATATTTTTCAGCTAAGTATTCAGCAACACCATTACGTGTATCTTCAACGTTCATTTGAACAATAAGAGCACCATAACCATCATAATAACGGAGGTAACC
>CAYJOR010000106.1:0-5920 GCA_964371865.1 uncultured Desulfovibrionaceae bacterium
AGGGCATTTTCTTTTGCAGTGGCATTTTCAGCTTCATCTTTCAATGTCCACCAAACAATATGTTTAAGCATTTTTTTGTTCCTTTTTTAAGTTTGCGAAGTGGTCAACTTCTTGAGCATCAAAATTGTCTAAATCTTTATGTTTTGCAAGGTATTTGAACGCTTCTTGATACTTTAATTTTGTATAACAATAATTTTTAATCATTTTGAGCCAGCAGAACATTACAAGAAGTACCGGAATAAACATAATTGCGCCACCAACAATTGAGAAGGCCTTCATTGTGCTTAATCCACCAATAGTGATAATACCAAAGCCCATACCTGCTTGTAACAAGGCCCAGAATAATCTATTAGCAACTGTTGGTTCTTCATCATTTGTAATCTTTTTTGACATAGATGACGCAAGAATCAATGAAGCAGAATCAAGACTGGTAGCCGTTGCTGTAGTCGTAAAAATACAGAATAATAGAAGAACTATAACGCCCATTGGCAAAGCATTCAATACAGCAGCAAGCGCAACATTTGTGTCAGCTAGATACATTGTAGCAAAATCACCTACACCTTGCATTTGGTAACCCATCGCAATACCACCATAGATGCTATAAATAAGGAAACGTCCGATTGAAGAACCTATGAAGAGAACAAAAATCATCTCGCGAACGGTACGCCCTTTTGAAATTTTTGCAAGAAAGAGACCTGATAAAGGAGCGTATGGAAGCATCCATAGTGATGAGAAAATAGTCCAATCTTGAGCTACAGTTCCTGTTGCACTATAAGGCTCAGCCCAAAGTGCAATTCTAAAGAAGTTGTCAAGCATAACACCTAAAGAGAATGTCATATTTTCAAAAATAAAGATTGTTGGCCCTGCAAATAATCCATAGATGAGCATAACAATAGCAATATAAACGTTGATTCTTGAAAGAACTTGAATACCTTTTTTAAGCCCTAATAAGGTAGACATTGTGAATATTGCAGTAGAAATAGCAAGGATAATCATGTTGAGTGACATTGAGTACTCAACTCCGATAGCGGCTGCTAAAGCGCGTGAAACAAGGGGAACAGAAACAGCAAGAACGCCTGCGTTACACGTGATAAGACCTAAAGCACATACAACTTCAAAGCTTTTACCCATCCAACCTGAAGCGTTTTTCTCTCCAATAATATCAGTTGCAGCTTGACTTATACGTAAAAATGGAGTTTTACGATTGTGTACCATGTAACAAACAGGAAGAGCAGTTAAAAGATACCAAGGCCATGTATAAATTTCGCGGAAAATAGTAAATGATAGTGCCATTTCATAGGCATCACGGCTAAGTGGTTCAAGTCCGAATGGAGGACGCACTAAGTGATCAATCGGTTCACAAATAGCCCAGAATAGAATACCACCGGCAGCTGATGTACAGATAGTCATACTAAACCAAGAAAATGTTGAAAATTCAGGTTTTTCTTCTTTTCCACCAAACTTAATTTTTCCATAAGGCGAAAGCATGAAGTAAACCATAGCACAGAATAAAGCAAAGCTTATCCAAAGCCATGCAAAACCTGTTGCACCAATAAACCCATCACGGATTCCACGAATAATTTTACCTACAGCATCTGGCCACATAAGTGAAAGTATAGTAACAATTATTACAACTATAGCACTTGGTAAAAAGATTGACCAGTCAATTTTAGGCGCTCCATGAGAGCTGTTTTCTTGTTGCGACATGCTCTATTCCCCTTTTTTTAAAAATACATAGCGTTCATCACCTTCAAGCTCTTTGAAAGGATGAACTGGTTTTACCCCTGGGTTATTGCCTTTATTTTGCCAACATTCTTTTGGTGAAACGGGTAAGCCTCCGCAATCCCAATTTGGCATATCTGTGTTTTCATTCCACCAAAACCACATAAGTTCCAGCGGTTCACTGCCGGTATTAATAATGCCGTGTAAATCAAAAGGGCGAAGCATAATCCATGTACCTTTCGTCGCTTTTACTACACGATCATAATTATAAAATTCACCTTCACCGCTCAAAACAATATATATTTCACAGTTTGGGTGTGAACCGATTCCATAAGAAGTATCTGGGTCAATAGTAAATGTTCCCCCCAAAAGATTTTGTGCATCTAAAGGAGCTCCTTTACCTACCATGCTTACAAATGAATAACCCGGATGTTTTATTTCACTTTCATCAATTTCTTGTTCGCCATGAGCTCTTGCCCATGCGTTATAAGCTTTGAATCTTGGAGTCATTAATTTGGGTTGCCCCTCTTCGGAAGCATACCAAGGAAGATTTCTGAATCCAGGAACAGGATAGCGTGTACCGTGATCATTATATTCACCGTTTTCACGTATAATTTTAGGGTCAAAATCTTTATAATCGTTCATAGTAAATCCTTAATTATAAGAAGTTTGAGATCTAATCAGCTTCGTCTTCTTCGATATTTGTTACAACACAAACACCTGAACCACCAAAGAATGGATTACAACCTTCAACATTAATTTCACGAACAGCTCCACGAGGTGCTGCACCAGGCATACGGTAATCACGAACATCAATAGGTTTAATTTCAACTTCTGTTGGTTTTTCTAATTGCGGAATCCATTCATAAGGCACACGGTAAGCACGATATACTTGGTTAATTTTCACAATTTCACCCCAATACGGGCTGATATATTCCCAAACAACTTCACATTCACGAGTTACTTCAAATAATTTTCCTGAAGCACCTTCTGTGATAAGAGTGTTACCGTTTGGCAGACGTTGTGCACTGCTTACAAATGGACTGTAGAATCTATTATAATCAACAGGGAAAACGCGTCCTAATTGCTTTGAAGAAAATTCCCATTCAATTTTCATTGTAACAGGGTTTATTTCAAGAACACGAGAATAATCACGAGTTGCATATTTTTCGCCTGTTTTTGTTGCAGGATTTGGTGCACCAAAACCTGCCCAACCGCCATTATCAAACACTAAAATATTTCCTGCACCTACCAGACCGTGAGGAACCATATGTGCATGGTGCTGACCGATAATCCAGCCAATATGCTCAAGTTCAGGTGTGTCGTAATATGGACCCATTTTCCATACTATTTTACCTGTTGCTTTACTGATAATCATAGTTGTGTTGATATCACGTCCGCAAATGATAATATTATCAGGGTGGAAGCGTTCATCACCATTGTCAAAATGCTTGTTTGGTCCGAGAACTGACATACTATTGATGTGTGCCCAGTCTGCAATACCACCACCGGCAGGACGTAGGTTAGGGTGTCTGAATAAAGTATTTTTTGAAACTTCATCAAAACCGATTTCGTCAAAATGGTCGCTCAAAATCCATTCCCAAACAATTTCGCCATCGTGAGTGATTTCATAAATAGTATCGTCTAGAAGTGGATAAGGTGTAATTGAAGGAGCTAGAACATTTTTATGTCCTAAAATTATGGTGTTACCTGAGTCTACCTTTGGATCCATACCCGGCACATAGTAGCCAACAGGGTTTCCTTCTCTTTGGAAATCGTGGTGCTGACGTGCCATCCAACGTGGTTCTTCACCTGCGTCATCAATATATTCATATTTGTTGAAACGCCATTTAATGTTTCCGTCCCAATCAACTTGAACAAGGTCGAACTTATCTTGAGTAGAGAATTTTGTGTTTCGCTCGCCTGTTTGCGCAATCATATCGCCACCCGGCAAAAGTTTTGCAGGAAAACCGTGTAAGCCTTTGAAATATTGAACTTCACGTCCATTCATATCAATAACCATTACTCCGGCTTCTTTTGCCTCGTAAACAGTGTAACCGCTGAAACATTTATCAGGTTCGTAAAGAGTTGTTCCTGTAGGGTAAATTGTAGGGTATCCCATTGTATCTCCTAAACTAAGTAAAAATTAATGTGGTCTTTTATTGAGGTCAGCGTTGATTTGCCATTGCCCCATTGCTTGACGATATGCGTAAAGATTTGCTTCAATAGCTGATTTATTTGTTATAAACACAGGCAAGCGTGGATTATTTGTAGCTTTTTGCATACTTTGAGCAATTGTTTCAAAAATAGAAAGAGGAGCTTTTTGTCCTTCAACTTCAACATCTATGAAATATTTGAACTTGAAGCCGCGTGCAAAACATTCCATTGCAGCAAGACTTTTTTCAAATGCTTCTTGGTAGCTTGTGTTATTTTCTACAAAAGCTTTCACATTGATATAGAAATTCAACTTATGTCCAAGTTTAGCTTTGAGAATTTTTTCTAATAGTTCAGGGTTATTTCCATCTGTTTCAAGGGAAATATTTAATCCACCCTCTTTCATACGTGAAAGAATTTCAATAAAAGAGTCAAAATAGTTTGAAGGCACAGTGGAGATATTTAATCCGCCAATCCAGCCATGGCCAAGGTTATTTTCAGTAATACTTTGGCTCATTGCGCCTTTTGTCATAAACCAATCAAGGTTTACAGCGGCATCTTGAATAACTTTTCCTTCTGTTTCAACAATAGGAAAGAAAATTCCACCACTGTCTCTTTTTACTTCGCTTCTTCTTTCTTTATAAAAAGATTTGAATTTATCATTACCTTCATCAGTTTTGATGTCATACTCTACATAACTAAGGTTATTTTCTTTGAGATATTGTTTAACAATAGCACAGCGAATACAACCTGTTGAGCTAAAAACTGTAATTGCCATTTTGACTCCTTTGTAAAATTTTTCTCAAGCTTAGTTTAGTTATATAGATTTCTTATTTCTTTACAAATCACTTTTTTTATTTTATATATAACTTTAAGTTATGTATTTTTATGAAAGTAGCTTTTAATGCAATATAATTACTAAAATAGTTTAAAAAGTTTTTGAGAATGCTATGATAAATTTAAATAATCTTAGAGTTTTTTACATGGTAGCTAAAAATGAAAGTGTTTTTTTAGCTGCCGAAGAGCTTTTCATTTCCCAACCTGCTGTAAGTAACGCTTTAAAAAAAATTCAAAAAGATACTAAACTTGAGCTTTTCAAAAAAAATGGTAGACAGCTTGTACTTACTGAAAAAGGTAAGCAACTACACGCACTGGCGAAAAAACTTTATGAAGCAGAAAAAGAAATAGATATCTTTCTTAATCAAGACGCATATGAAAAAGTAGATACAATTCATATTGGTATTGCAACTCTTTATGAGCGCTTTGGCATGATTGAAATTATGGAAGCCTTTGAAGGTAGTGATAGTTCCATTACTGTTTCCGTAGAATCAGGAAATTCACGTCGTCTTATTAAACAACTTTACGATAAAAAAATAGATATGTGCATTACCGGCGATTTAATCCAAGAAGAAAATAATTTAATTATAAATCATTATCGTAGGCACGAAGTATACTTAGTAATTCCTAAAGGACATAAATTGTTCGGTAAAAAACAGTTTTCACCTGAAGATATTCTCAATGAAAACATGGTATATAAAGAGCAAGGGTCATCTGTAAGAAAAGCAGTAGACAGTTACTTTCAAAAACACAATATAAAAGGAAAAGCTATAGCTGAACTTTCAAATCTAGACTCTACAATTTCAGTATGTACTTACGAAAATTGTTTGTGTTTTATACCTGACATGGCGCTTGATTCTATGCTTATAGGTAATAATAACTTTTCTTTTGCATTACCTAAAAGTGACTCTATAACTTTTGATATCAGCGTTGTAACAAGAGAAAAAGGTGACTACTCAAATGAAGTCTGGGAAAAGATAAATTATTTCCTTAGCAATATCAAAAAAACAAATGAGCTCGAATTTTTTCTTTATCAATAAGAAAAATCTTCTACTTTACGAAATATATTCTTGTTATAAAAGCTATATAACTGACTTGTAAAAGTATTAATCCTCTACTTTCTATAGTAATAGTAGGCAGTTAATTTTTTTTAATTTTCTTGACAAGATAGTTCTTTCTATGTATTTATACCCTATAGGGGTATAGA
>CAYJOR010000107.1:0-5803 GCA_964371865.1 uncultured Desulfovibrionaceae bacterium
CTATTGAGAGTTCAGATTTCGGCATAGCTTTTCTCCGTATAAATTTTGAGTAAAATTATAACCGATATTCTTGTATATATCAGTTGTAATTTTTAGCATTAAAACATCTTTAATTAGACTTAAAATGTCTATTATGGTATCCTTGAAAAAGGAGAAGTATGTGAAGAGTTTCTATCTAACTAAAGGAGTAAAGATATGAACGAATTTACATCAAGAGAACATTTGGAAGCAAAAATGCCTACTTGGCAGTTTGTGTTGCTTAGCTGGATAACTTATTATTTCTACTATATGTATTGGTTTTTACAGCTCATTAGAAAAATCAACAAAAAACATGAAAATGCTATAAGCGAGAAGTTTTTTTTCATTTGGCTTATAATCATAGTCCTTTCAGTTTTGGCTCTTATCCCAGCGTTGAGTCTTATGATAACAATGGCAAATTCAATGAGTGAAGTTACGCTGTACTTGAATATGCAACTGACAGTATCTACAATTGTAACTATAGTTGGTGCTGGTGGGCTTATATATCTAACTCTAAAAGCAAGAAATAGTCTTGAAGTTTGTTTTGCTGAAGCCGGTACTCCGATAAAAATTGCAACGTGGTTGTGCGTCGTCTTCAACTTTATTTATCTTTATTATGTTGTTCACAATCAAGAAGCTGTCTATGCAAAACAAAGTAATCGCCCACAACCGGTGACACCTCCGATAAATAAAAAACCTTCTCTTGCTGAAGAACTTCAAAAGCTTCAAGAGTTGAAAGAAAAAGGAATTCTTTCAGAAGAAGAATTTACAGAACAAAAAAAGAAAATGCTTGGCTAACCTAAAAGAGTACAACGCTGTTTTAGCGTTGTACTCACACCTTTCTTCTTTGGAGGGAATATGAAACGCTATTTATTTTGCTTGATTACTTTATTATCCGCTTTATTCTGTTTTGATTATTCTGCATACGCTTTTCTTGGTTCTTTTACAAACCCTATGCTAAAAGTTGCTCAAAGCGCAAAATTTGAATTTAGTAAAGGAGAAACGCTAAAATCAGCTTTAGAAGAAAACCCATACATAAAAACTTTTGAGTGGGGAATTTTTGAAAATAAAGACGGAAAAAGCTTTGTCTATTTTGAAGGTGTGCTTGATACTGATAAGTATTTAGACTTTCGCAGTAGAACTGACCCTAAATTTATCACCTTTTATAAAGAGAAAATTTATGCAAAAGATTCATCGTATCATGGTAAAATTATATCTTTTAGACTCTACTTCACGGTAAGAGATGATAAGGCGGTAGAACTTGCACATGCCCAGCTACTTATTGACGAAGAGAACTATAAAGATATTAACTCTAGACTTGTAAAGCTGAAAGATTTCTATGAGGATATTTTGCCGAGTAGTATAGGTGGAGAATTTCTTAGAGCTCTCGGTAGCTTTATTATTGATGACTACATAATAAGTGAAGGAGAAAATCTAAAAAAAACATTCTATATGCTTACAGGGGATAATAAACTTATCCAAACTGATGAAGAAATGCAGGACTACAAATACATGTACTTAGGCTTTGACTATTCAATAATCTACTTTCGCATAGATTCAATTTCACCTAAGAAGCTACTAGGTTTTGTAGAATTTCCGTCTTTTCCGGAACAGCTTGAAGAAGATATGAAAAACCTTGGAAATGCAAAACTCTTTTATTTGGAAGGTGATTTTCAAGTGCATTCCAAACTTGTTTTATACGAAGAAGAGTTTGATTCGTTATATTTTCGTATAACATTCAACCACGGTAATGAGTATTATGTTTATTTTGATATTTTTCCTTACAATACATTACCAAGATATTATAATTCTAGAGTGTTCATAAGCTTTCACTCAAAACCTTTTGAAGTTGATGGAAGTATGTATCACACACCGATCTTTAGCAGTAATTGGATCTATATGGCAATTGCTTTTGGAGGCTTAGAATATTTGTGTGAAGAGATGGATAAAAGGTATCTAAAGAGTATTGGTTATAATGGTGAGGTATTTGATAAAGGAACTTTTAGCATGTATAGCTATCATCGTGTAAAAGCCTTAGGGCAAAGCCTATTCAATGTATTTATAATCCCAACTTGTATCAGAATCTCCGGCTTTTTCTTAGTTTTTTGTTACATTATGGCATCGTATATAAGTAGATAAATTCTGAAATGTTTTTTATATTACAGAAAATATTCAGCACTTGGAGTGAACTATGTATAATAAGTATAAATACATAATTATTTCTTTCTTTATTCTTTTACTGTCTTCAACAAATAGTTATGCGTTTTTTGGCTTGTTTGGAAATCAAGAAGTTCTAATGATTCAACAGTCTACATTTCCAATGGATCAGAGCTTGACTAATAAAAATGCTCTTGATGGTAACATGTACCATTTGAATCCTACGTGGGAAAGCTTTGAAGATACACAGGGACGAAAGATTGTTGAATTTTCAGCACTGCTTGATACTTCAAAGTATGAAGATGGACTAACAATGGATCCAGTGAACTTACGAAGTATTTTCGGCTTACATAAAGAAGATATTCCAGAAATGAAGGAAAAAAGACCACACGCATTCAATGATAAATACTATCTACACATACAGTTTACACTCAGTGTTGATGAAACAAGGTTTGAGATAACTTACATTGGTTTGTATGCGAACGATATTGAGCTTGCGAGAGGTGATTCGATTTATAGAATGCAAAAATTGTTGACTGCTATATCTTCAAACGAAGCTGTATTTGAGGCAGAAATTTTGAATAGAAGAATAAACCCTTACTATAACGGTAAGTAAACACATTATAATTACAAATTCAATGAAGGAGGAAAAATCTATGGCACTATTAGAAAATATTCTTTTGACCATTGCTAATGGTTTGCTTGAAGGTGCGTCAAATAGTAAGAATAATGTCAATAATAGAAATGATAATGTTCTTATAGATGTTATTACACAGAGTCTAACGCTTTCGCTATTTCCCAATAGCTTTTCAAAGGAAAAATATAAGCAAAAACAGCTAGAAGCAAAAGCTAATGAAGCACATAAAGAGCTCGTGCGGAGAGGATATCACCCTGATAGAATTATTGAATTTGCATTTGACCTCATGGATAAAACTATTTCGGATAAAACACTTATAGGTATTATTGGAAGAAATATTTTTTCTGATTTAGCAGACGAAGATGCTACATCTGCTTATGCACTACTAGACCGCCGAGGTTATACAGAAGAAGAGATTGATAGGTTTGTTCAAGCGTATATAGAAGCAAATTTATAACTTTAAAAATATATTTTATGTTATTCAACAAAAATAAAATATACATTACTCCATTGAAATAGTTCCCCCATTGTTTCACACACTAAAATCCTCGGTGTAGCCCAAAAGGCTACATCGGGGTTTTTTGCGTCTAAATCACAAAAAAAAAAATATAAAAGGAGATAGATATGCAAGAATATCAATCGCAAGATATCACAAAATTGGCTAAGGCTTTGCTCAACGTACAAAAAGGACTTCAACCTGCAACGAAGGATTCAGTAAACCCATTCGTCAAAAATAGATACGCAAGTTTGAATAGCGTGATGGACGTATGCCGTGAACCTTTGCTCTCAAACGGAATTTGGTTGTGCCAGTATCCAGTTCCAGTTGAAAGTGCACCTCTGGAGAATACCCCACAAGCGTATTCTTTAGGGCTGGTTACGAAGTTGACACACGCAGAATCTGGACAATGGCAGTCGTCTTTGACGGTCATACCACTTTCAAAGGCAGATCCGCAATCTATGGGGTCAGCTATGAGTTATGCTCGAAGATACGCGCTATCAGCGATGTTAGGAATTGTCACGGAGGAAGATACTGACGGTATGTCGGGTAACTATCAACAAAATCAGGGTGCTCAAAATGGCTTCTATGAAGATGGCAAAAATGGCGCAAATTCTGATTGTCAGCTACAAATTCCAATACTAAGTGGTGTGGTCTACGATAGTTTTGACGGTCAAGGCGAGAAAGGAAATCGGCGAGAAGTCATCACGGCGACAGGTAACACAATTCCGTATAAAGATGAACTTATAAAGTCAGGCTTTAAGTGGAACCCAAACAAGAAGGTATGGTGGAAATATGCAGACTAAATCAAGACAAAAAGCTCTTGAGCCTCATCGCTCACGGGTTACAATCGTACTCAGAAAGCCAAACAATCTCACAGCTTGGCGATAGAAGGCAATATGTTGGAATGTCCGATATTGCCCTGATGTCCGAGTGTACAAGATTGGCGGTGCTACGAAAACGTAGCCCACTCAATTCACGTACTGTAACTCTTCAAAATTATGAAGAAATTCTCAAGAAACAACTTACTCTACAACGGGGGCATTGGTTAGAGGAGGGAATCTCAAATGCTCTGTACGCAAATGCCTTTCATCTTATTCCACAGCTAGAAATTGAAGTGCAACTACCTGATAATATTACACTAAAAATACATTTAGATTTTGTATTGGTCGGTGAGAATGTTATCAGAATTTTAGAGCTGAAATCAAATGAGAAGTTGCCATCTCAAGCTCAGAAGAGCCATGAGCTTCAAGTTCGTGGTCAAGTGTCATTCCTTTATAAATACTGGAATGAAGCGGTTTTCAATCTGAAAGATGCGCAAGGTGTTATTCTTTATCAAAAGAAAACATTCCCTGAAATATGCAAGGAATACCTTGGAATAATTGTAAAAAACAAGGAGAAAATCGACTTGCAAGGGTGGTTACTCTGCGTGTCGATGACTAAGGCAAAAGCCTTTGGTCCATATATCGCTAAAAGAACTCTGGTCTATGAACAATTCGCAAAAGCACTTTGGAAATCAATAGAAAATAATGATGAAATTCAATATGCTAAAGGATTCTGTAAGCTCTGTTCTTTCTGCGAATATTCAGATTCTTGTCCAAAATTTGTAGGTGATTCACTCCCTGAATGGGAACAGATTTTTGATGAAATCGAAAAACTCAAGGATTTGAAAGATTCGGCAACTGAGCAAATTTCTGTACTGGAGCAGAATATCAAGCTTTCTCTCTTCAGCACAGAGCTAAAAGGCAAATGGCTGACAGCAGGAAAGTATAGATTCAAAGTTGGTGAGCAACAAGGCAGAAGAACGCTCAATCGGAACTTACTCACGGCAGAGCTTACATCTTTTATGGATGAAAATTCTATCGAACAATTATTGGCAAATGCTGAAACGGAATCTGCACCATCGGCAAGACTCTACACTAACATTATAACATCATAGGATAAAATTATGGGATATTATTCAGAGGTGGCACTTTGCTTCCCGGAAAAAACAAACAACGAATTCTTAGTGGCAATTTCAAATCAACCATCTGAAATACAAAATGAAATCAATGAATTAATCTCTAACTCAGAAAAATACACGAGAGATAAAGCCTTTCTTTATCATTGGTCGTGGGTCAAGTGGTATAGCTCATTTCCATGCGTTGGCTTTATTGAGAAATTCCTCGAATCTATTGATAACGCTGATGAAACTGATTTAGAATATAGATTAATCCGAGTTGGTGAAGAAGTAGCTGATATTGTTGAAGAAGGTGACTATTACGATAATCCTTTCTCAGCTTGCTCGACACAAGGCGTTTCATTCGATTTTACATGTCCATACATAGAAACAAAAGAAAATAAATAAGGATTACATATGAATACACAATTTACAAGAAAACAATTTGATGCAGGTATGGTTTTCAGTGGAAAATCAAGTGGTACACAAGTTTGGGGATTTGCTGAGAAATCAGAGTTTACACCAACGATAGACAGCAACTATCAATTTCACGATA
>CAYJOR010000108.1:0-5664 GCA_964371865.1 uncultured Desulfovibrionaceae bacterium
GAAGGGGGAGAGTTTGAGAGGGGGAAACCTTAGCTTTTTTTCAAAAAAGCATGGTTTCCCCCTCTCAAGGTATTAAATCAGATTCATATTTTCTAATATTTCATTCGAGATGTAATGTTATTTCTGACCCAAACGGCATCTAACCATTCAACCGGTTGAACTGCAATTCCGCCTACAAGGAAGGCAAAGTGAACATGATCGCCAACTGCAAGCCCTGATATGCCTGTTGTGCCTAAATCAGAATTTACATCAACCATATCACCTTCTTTTACATGAATATCTGTAAGGTGAGAGTAGAGTGTTTGTAGGTTTCTACCATGATCAACAATGACAACATTTCCGTAAATTCCCAAGTATCCTGTATAGATTACTTTTCCTTTATTGGAGCAGCGAACGATATCTTCTTTCACGGAGGCAAGATCTATACCTAGATGATATTGAAAGTCAATTTTTTCACCATTATACATGTAGGTACGAGAGTCACCAAAGTTTGCCATAGAAGCAGATTTTGGTTGTCTGATAAATGCTTTTGTAAAGTAGAATGTTGGTGCTGTTTCCCAGCTAATATCACGAATAAGTTGATCGTTTTCTTTACGAACTTCTGTATTAATTCTTTTGTAGAGTTCTAGGGTAGGTTCATCGCTAGGAAGAATTTTTCTAAACTCTGCTTCTTTTGTTTCTAAGAATTTATCAGAAATTTTTACGATATCATCAGGGAAAATACGATTTTGAATGTTAGCAATTAATTTGCTTTTTGTTATGTTTCCGGCTTTGTCTTCTGCCATTATTTGAGGGATATAGTTGCTTGAATTGTAGTTGTATGGAAATGGGAAGAGGCAAACGTAATTATCTTCATATTTGAAAGCAGGGAAGAAAAGTTCGTCAACATAGATACCCGTTTTTACAGGATGTTCAGAAACTTTGTATGTGATGAGGGCTGAGCCACCACGTTTGATATTAGGTGCAGGTGAAAGAACTGAGATTGTAGGTGCATCAATATCCATTGTGAAAGAATAGGTAGATGTGACTGTATTTCCAGAAATTATTTTTGCGTATGAGGCATCATCAGCACGAATTTCAAGTGTGAAATCACCGTTTGGAAGTTTTGTGTTTTCTAGGTTGAACTCGACTTTATAGTTTTTGGGTCTATCAATGAAGTTTGTATTTATGATATCCATTGAGTTACCATCGCGTTTAACGGTTACAACAACAGATTTTAATCCGGTTTTTTCATCCTTTATATCAAGCACAAAGTTTTTTGAAAGTGAAACAGATCCATCCTGAGAAGGTGTAAGAGTTACAATAGGTTGCTCTTGATCGTAGAAGAGGAAGTATGCTGCTGCGGCAACAAGAGCAATGAAGGAAGCTGTGAAAAAAATGGTTACAAATGAAGTAGATGATTTCTTTTTTGCCATGATTAAACCTTGTTATGAATCGAGATTTTCTAGAAGTGAAATGGTTAGTCTTAGGAAGTCTGCTTCGGTAATGATTCCAATAAGTTTTTTGCCATCAACAATTGGTAAGCAGCCGTATTTATGATTATAAAGTATGGTGGCTACTTCTTTGAGGTCAGTGTCAGCATTTACACAAAGAACGTCTGTGCGCATTATGTCGTTTATAAGAATGTCTTTATCCAATTCTTCTTGTTCTTCTGGCATAATGTCGGCAAGTTTTGAAATTGTGAATTGGAGTAGGTCACGGTGGGTGACTAAGCCTTCAAAATTTCCGTCATTATCTGTTACAGGAATGTGGCGAATATTTGCTAAATCCATAAGTTGGCGCACATCCATGAGTGTGTCGTTTCTTGATAAGGAAAAAACAGGATGAGACATTAAGCTTGCAACTGTAAACATTGTATTGTCTCCTATGTTATAGGTTCGTATTTGGTTTCTTGATAAAGTCTAGAATGTACTTTTTTTTCTGTCAAGTCAAGTCTTGCTAAAATTTGCATTTTTGAGTATGAAGAGTAAAAGATTTTGTAACAAATAGTAGAGTGAAGTATGACGCAAACAGAACTTAGAATTCCACGTGAACGAATGGTACGTGAATTAATGGCAAAAGGGATTAGTGATCAAACAGTTTTAAGGGCAATGCACGCAGTGCCACGACATGCTTTTGTTCCTGAATTCTTGCACCATCTTGCATATAGTGATAGTGCATTATCGATTGGTTCGGGTCAAACGATTTCTCAACCTTATATAGTCGCGTTGATGTCTCAATCTTTGGAGGCAGAAAAAGGAATGACAGTGCTTGAGGTAGGAACTGGTTCAGGCTATCAAGCTGCTGTTCTTCACGCTATGGGTTTATGCGTTTATACAGTGGAGCGACTAAAAGAACTTTACTATCCAACAAGACAACTTTTTGAAACACTTGGAATGCGAAAAATTAAAACTCACCTTTCAGACGGCACTCTAGGTTGGAGTGAGGTAGCACCTTTTGATAGAATTCTGGTTGCCGCCGGAGGACCAACAATTCCAGAATCTTTACTAGCTCAACTTGCGGAGGGTGGAATAATGGTTTTGCCTGTAGGTAAAGAGAGAAAAACTCAGCAATTAGTACGAGTAAGAAAAGAAAACGGCAAATATTTCAGTAAATCTCTAGGTCCGGTATCGTTTGTTGATTTAGTAGGAGAAAAGGGTTGGTAAGGCTCTAGATCGCAATTTCAAAAAAAAAATCAAAAAAGATAGATTTTTTACTTGACTATTGTTTCAAAATTATATAGAACTTTCTTCACGACACAGCAACATTATGTTGATTGTCATTCCCCGATAGCTCAATCGGCAGAGCGGGTGACTGTTAATCACTAGGTTGGCGGTTCAAGACCGTCTCGGGGAGCCACTTAAAAGAATAGCACTTATAGCAATATAAGTGCTTTTTTTTATTCTTTTTTCTATAATGTCAATCAACCACTTACGATGAAAATTGTAAGTGGTTTTTTCACGTTTAAAACCCAATGGGCTATCACATGTCAACCACCACAGAAACAGGAATAGATAAGATGGTTTTGTTGATTATTTAGTGGGTTATGTTTAGAATGACTTTGAAATGCTTTTTTGAGTGGAGTTCTTATTATGAAAGAGAAAACGTTAAAAAAATTACCTCCCCTTCGTAGGGTAATGCTCCCTGAAAAAATAGAGAAACTTAGTTTTGATTTGTTTCATAAGAATTTTCTTTATAGAATTGCTATTACAATATGTTGTAGAACATGTTTGTTATTAGAAAAAAATATATTAATTCCAATTTCCCATCAAGATAAAAGGTGACCAAAAATAAGGGTGAGACCAACTCTCCATATCTTCTTCTGCTTTCCATTCAGGACTACTTGATGAAATTGAAATAAGCTTTCCGCGCTTATTCCTTTCAGTATGAGTATTTTTTTCTGTTAATTGTCCATTAATAAATAACCTCTGTGCTTGTGCTAATGCTGAAGCTTTATTTAGCGAATCAAGACTATATTTTGCATAAAACTCCTGCATCAAAGCAGCTGTTGATGAATCTACAACAGGCCAAAGGGATGCCAGAATTGTATTTGCGCCTTGCTTTTGAGCTAATGCAGCAAAACTTTCAATTTCTCGCCCGTCACCTTTTTTAACTCCAACAGCTGTATCACAAGCTGAAAGAGTAAGTAGGTCAATATTGTCAAAAGAGAATTTTTCATCACTAAAAAACATCTTTTCCAAAGTTAATTTATTTCCACCACCCAGTAATAGGAAAGAGTTAGTTTGCTGTATACTATCAAATATAAAGTGACTTGCAATGTGAACAAGTGGTGTTTTTTCTTGTAAAACATCTTCAAGGTTTATCTGCGAAAAATCATCATTTAAGAATTTTTTCCCTTTAAGTATGCCTATATTTTTCTCTAGTACAATATTATTTATTTCTTCCTCAACAGCCGGTAAAGCACTATAGCCATCAACAGCCTCTGTTAGTCCAAGTGCTGCAATTTCTTTTTTTTCTTGGTCAAATTCTGATAAAGATTCACGAGCAGCTTCTGTAAAGAGAGCTATATCATATTGTTCTATAAGCCATTTTTCACCATCATATAGTGGACCCATTGGTATATATCGCAAAGCTCCATCAAGGGAAAATGCTATTAGTTTGGTTTGATTATTTTGTAAATCTTTTTCAATTGGCTTTATAAGTAGGTTATAAAGTTGTTTTCCTAATGGACGCGGATCTGCTTGAGGGTTAGTGATTTTTGCGCGAAAATCCAAAATGAGAGCATGTAAATCATCTTTTTTTATAGGAATTATATAAGTCAATAACTTTGTAGGCGTTGTAAGGAAAATATAAGTATTTTCTTCTGTTGTTAGCGTATGCACCAAACTTACTTTTTCATTATTTGGAATAACATTTTGTACAGCTTTTAGATTCTTATTTGCAACTGTATCGTTAGGCACTTTACTTTGCATTTTTAGAATATCGTCAGTATGATATAAAAGTTGAGAAAGTAACTTTGAGTTATCAGTAAGAATTTCTGTATAAGTTTCTAGGGTTTCTGTTTCTATATCTGAAAGCGTCTCCTGGCGCGAAGTAAGTTCAATATATTTTTGACCCGCTTCGTAACAAATCTCGGATATAGATTTTAAATTTTTATAAACTCTCAGTTCAAACTCTGTAAAGAAATCGCTATAAATTTCTTTTTGATAGAGTTTACTTCTTGAGTTATCATCTAGTTCAGCCTCTTTTAGTAATGCAAGGATATAGAAAGCCTCTTTATGTCTTTTTAGGCTCATTAAGTCTTGTATTACTTGATGATAAAGCCCCTGTGTTTTTTCCAGATATACTTGCTGAAGTTCTCTATCTAAACCTTCATTACGGTTTCTTTGTTCGCGTGCTGATAAAATAGCAATTTTACCCAATAAAACAGCAATTTCATAGCTTTCGCTTGCGCTATAATACTTTATGACGGTGTTTAAAGTGTTTAGCACCTTTAAGCTTTCTAGTGGATCATGTATCAGACTAAGAGAAATTAGTAGCCCTGGAAAATCAAGTTCGTCATCAAACTTTTTAACTTCAGTAGCTAAATTAATAAATGTGTCTAAGTCAACAATAGTTTGTGTGTGGAACTCACCTTGAAGGTCAAGATTTGTGAAAAAAATTGTTTTTGCTAATTCGTATGATTCAGTAATATTTCCTGTTTGTTGCAAAAGCTTTAGTTGTATTCGACTTATATTTTGCTTTTCTAAATTATTTAAGTTTGACTTATCAGAAATATTGAGCATGATTTGATTTAAAAGAGCATTTGCCTTTTCTTCACGCCCAAGTTCTTTATAAATATTGCTCAGCGTTATATACAAATCTGTAAATTCAGGAACAAATAGTGTCATTTCCAGTAAATATTGCGGAAAATTTTCTACTATAACTTTTTCAGCCTGTACATAATCGCCCAGATCCACATATATAGATGCCAAATCGTGAAGTCTAAAGATTGTATTTGTATCATTAACACCTTTTGTTGCTTTTAAACGATCATAGCTTTCCTGTGCTTGCTGAAGAGCATAGATGTAATTCCCTTTTCTCATCTGAACTTGGAAAAACAGACGTTGAGCCTCTAAAAAGGTGGCATTCCTTTCACCTAGTGTCTGTTTAAAATAAGGTATAACATCTTGATCCTGCAACAAAAAACTGTACACTAGGTTAAGCAGCATATTGATAATAGTT
>CAYJOR010000109.1:0-5632 GCA_964371865.1 uncultured Desulfovibrionaceae bacterium
AAACACCGTTTTTGACTCAAAAACGTGGTTTCCCCCTCTCGAAAATAATTATGCAAAGCTCTTTTATAGAAAAAACTAGAGGGAAAAAACTTCGTTCTTATCTAAAGAATTTGGCTTTTCCCTCATAAAACAATAAAACAAATAGATGTAATCTATCCTACATAGGTTGTAATCATTTTTCTACCTTCATCAGTAATTTTGAAATAGAGGCGAAGATAGTCATTTTCATCAAGCTCATAGCGGCTTTCTTCAAGAATGAAGTTAGCTTTTGCTACGAAAAGAGCTGTGAGAACATCATGTTTTTTGAAAGCTCTAAAGGTTGAGTATTGATCTTTTAATGCGTCCATAACGCAATCAACACTAGCTTCATCAACAGAGGTAAAGTATTTTAGAACAGCATAGTTTAATGGCAACATATTATGCTCCTTTCTTTTTTAAGTAATCTAAAGGGTTTATAGCAATAATAAAGATACCCAAAACCATAAGAAGAGCTGCTAACCATGCGATTAGAGGCATTGACCAACCTTCAATTCCAAATACTACACCAAGGATTAACCAGCAGAAGAATGGTCCCCAGAATGCAAACATTCCGTTACATACCATACCTAAAGCTGTTCCGCACATTCCATTGCCTTTATACCAGAGCATATAGTTGAAGTAAGAGAAGAAACCAGCAATAATAAACCATTTAAATGATGCAATATCCATAACCGTTTGCCCAATCATTTGTAATGCGCTAACATCGCCAAAGAAAGCAAAAAGAGGTACAAGGAATAAAAGGTTTACTAAACCGGATGTTATTTGACGAATAGTGATAGCTATTTCATAATCAACCAAACTTGTTCCATATCCACAAATACAGCCTTCAATCCCCCAACAAAATGCAGCTAAGAATCCAAACGCTAACCCAAGAGGAACGTTCTTTTGTCCTTCAAGAGATAAACCGGTTCCACCAATAATTGCAGATGCTAAGAAACAAATGAAGATACCAAGTGCAATCCTTTTTGTTATTTTTTGACCGAAAAGGAAATGTGAAATAATAGCACCAAAAGCAGCACAAAGAGCACTAATTGGAACAATAATAGCACCTGCTTGTTGCAAACCAATAACATAGGATGTTGCTGCTACAGGTCCACCTAAAATAGCCGCAAATGTCATGATTATACCTGGTTTTGATTTCACACATCTGATATAATCGCTAAACTTTCCTCTTGCTGAACAGAAAAGCACTGCCCAAATAGCACTACATCCATCAGTAATACCTGCACCAAGTGCACCAAGTACGAAAAGAGCTGCAAATTCTGATAAACCAGAGTTTTCGCCATACCAAACTTCCCAAACACCAATACCCATAGCAAGAGTCATGAATGCAGTATAAATACCATAGTTAAATCCAGAACTCAAAGCAGTTATAATACCACGAGTTTTAAAGGATTTTTCCATTGCATGTCTAGCTTTGTACGCGGCTTCGCTTACAGGAACACCGCTTTCAGAGACAAACTTGTTTTCCATTTTCCACCTCAATTAAATAAATTCAGTAGTACACACTACAATAATTCTAGTTAACTATAATGTTTAGACTTTTATGTCAATATGCTTTTAAAAAAATGTTAGATATTTCCTTATATAAGTTATAAAATCAAACACTTATGATAAAAAATCTAAAATTATAAAGACTTCATATAATTATTTTATCCTATTATTTCAATAGATTATATAGTTGACTGCTTACTCAATCAAATTCGTAAACAAAATTGAAATTTTCTTAGGAAATTTGTATACAAAATTGTTAAAATGTTATAAATTTATTAAAAAAGCAGTTTTATTTCAATTTTTCGTTAAAAAGGCTTGACCTTCCCCTTAGGGTATAGTTTATAAAATGAAGAATTATATATCTACTGTTTCAATGAGCAAAAAAATATAAAATTTTTGCAAAAAAAATTGAGGAAAATATCATGGGAAGAACACACAACACAGCATTAGGTCTTGTAGAGACTTTAGGTATGGTGCCTGCAATCTATGCCGCGGACAATATGCTAAAAGCGGCGGACGTAGAATTAGTTTCATATGAAAACGTTGGCTCTACACTAGTAACCATTATTGTACAAGGTGATGTAGCTGCAGTTGAAGCTGCTGTAAAAGCAGGAGTTGCTGCCGGTTCTAGTATTGGTAAGGTTACAGCTTCTAATGTTATGCCACGCCCGGCTAGCGGCGTAGCAAGAATGAAAGACGTTCATGCTTTACCTGAAGGCGAGCCTGAAAAACTTCAATCACTTGCCCTTATAGAAACTTTTGGTCTTGTATACCTTCTTGAAGCTGCTGACGCTATGGAAAAAGCTGCAAGCGTTAATGTATTCGGATACGAAAACGTTGCATCAGGTTATATTTCAGCTTTAGCTATGAGTGATGTAGCTGCATGTCAAGCCGCTGTTGAAGCAGGTGTTAAGGCTGTTAAAGCAATGGGCGCTGAAGTTTACTCATCAGTAGTTATTCCTACTCCTCACCCTGATTTAGCTAAAATTGCAAAGCTTTACACAATTTAATTTTCAACTTGTTCTCACATTCAAATCTAAGGTGCTTATATGATTGCTGATAAAGACCTACTTTCAATCCAACAAGCAAGAATTCTTCTTGAAAATGCAAAGCTTGCACATAAAAAGCTTGCTGACTTTTCACAAGAAAAACTTGATTCTGTTATTGATGCTGTCGTTAATGAATTGAATGGTCATTTACAGTCACTAGCTGTGATGTCACATGAAGAGACTGGATATGGAAAATGGCAAGACAAGTTCGTAAAAAATCAATTTGCTTGTAATTTTATTACTCAATCCTTTAAAGATACTAAAGTTGTTGGTATTTTAAATAAGGATTTAAATACTAAAATTACTGAAATTGGTGTTCCTGTTGGAATTATAGCTTGTGCTGTATCAGCTTTAAGTCCTGTTTCTACTACAATATACAATACTTTATTAGCTATTAAATCAGCTAATGCAATTGTTTTTGCGCCGCATCCACGTGCTGCTAGATCAATCAAGTATGTATTAGATATC
This sequence comes from uncultured Desulfovibrionaceae bacterium, assembly GCA_964371865.1. Taxonomy (GTDB): domain Bacteria; phylum Desulfobacterota; class Desulfovibrionia; order Desulfovibrionales; family Desulfovibrionaceae; genus CAYJAZ01. The sequence continues at coordinate 3,051 of CAYJOR010000109.1, forward strand.
ATTATAAGAGCCGCTCACAATGCCGGATTACCACAAGGAAGCATTGCCTATCTCGATACCGTTACAAAAACAGGTACTAAAGAGTTATTCTCCCACCATTGCACATCATTAATAATGGTATCTGGAGTAGCTTCGCTGATTGATATGGCTATGAATTCCGGCAAACCATTTATCTGTGGTGGCACCGGTAATGGCCCTGCTTTTATTGAACGCACAGCAAATGTTGATAAAGCCGTTCAAGATATTGTAACAAGTAAAACATTTGATAATGGTATAACTCCTTCTTGCGAGCAAAGCCTTATCTTAGACAAAGAAATTGCTCAAAAAGCTAAAGACTTACTAAAAGCCTTTGGTGCATACTTCATGAGCGATGATGAAGCGCAAAGACTTGCAAAAATCCTTTTCCACCCAAACACAAAACGTAATGTTGAAACTATAGGACTTGATGCAAAAAGTCTTGCTCAAAAAGCTTCCATCACAGTCCCTGAAAACACAATCCTGCTTATAATCGACAGAACTTATGTTCGTGACAGTGATGTGTATTCAAAAGAACTCTTTGCGCCTGTTTTAGCATGTTATACAGAAGATGACTGGCAGAATGCTTGCGAGAAATGTATTGAACTACTTATAGTTGAAGAGAACTCACATACTCTTACCATTCACTCAACTAATGAAGAAGTAGTTGAATTATTTGCTTTGAAAAAACCGGTTGCTCGTTTATTGGTCAACACATCTGCCTGTTTTGGTGGAATGGGTATGAGTAGCAATCTCTTCCCTGCTCTCACACTTGGTAGTTCAACTACCGGTTTTGGTATGACTTCTGACAACGTTTCACCATCCCACCTTACATACAAACGTAAAGTTGCTTACGGTGTTTCTGATTCATTCATAGCTACAAAACAAACGAGTACATCATCTGCTTATTCAAGTACAAATCTTAACACAGAAAAAGCTGAAGCATTACGCTCAGTGATATCTGAAATAGTAAAAAAACTACACTCTTCATTATAGGAATGAGCAGAGTAATAATAAAATTTTAATCTAAAGTATATGTTTACGGAGGAAAAAAAGTATGAATCTTCAAGACTTTTCAACAAAACTAGCAGAAGCTACAAAAAATCTTACTCCAGCAGAAAAAGATGCTCTCAAAAAGATTTTTTCAACTGTTAATTTTGATGAAGTAAATAAAGAAAGTGCAAGCCCAAGTTATGGCTCAAACTATTCTTCAAATTACCCATCAGGCACAACCCAAACAACTATTCCTGATGGCCCAACCGAGCGTCACGTTCTTCTTAAGCAGAACTTCCTCCGTCAAACTCCGCGTATCACAACACATCGTGCGCTTTGTATGACAAAAGTTGCTAAAGAAAACCCAGGCCTTCCACCAATTCTAATGCGTGCAAAAGCTTTCCGTCTAGCTTGCGAAACTGCACCGCTCATTATCCAAGATAATGAACTTATTGTTGGTGCACCAAACGGTTATCCACGTGCAGGTTCATTCTCTCCTGATTTGGCTTGGCGTTGGGTTAGGGACGAACTTGAAACAATAGGCACACGTCCTCAAGATCCTTTCTATATCTCAGATGAAGATAAGAAAATCATGCGTGATGAACTTTTCCCATTCTGGGAAGGTAAATCTCTGGACGAATACTGTGAAGCCCAATACCGTGATGCAGGATTATGGGAACTTTCTAACGATTCAGTTGTATCTGACTGTTCTTACCACGCTGTAAACGGCGGTGGTGACTCTAATCCAGGTTACGACGTTATCCTTATGAAAAAAGGTATGCTCGATATTCAACAAGAAGCTCATGAATACCTTGCAAAATTAGATTATGAAAATCCTGAAGATATTGATAAAATTTACTTCTATAAATCAATTATTGATACAACAGAAGGTATTATGGCTTATTCTCGCCGTATGTCACAATACGCGCTTGAACTTGCCGCTAAAGAAAGCAATCCAAAACGTAAAGCTGAATTAGAAAAAATTTCAGCAGTAAACGCACGTGTTCCTGCACATAAACCTGAAACTTTCTACGAAGCTGTTCAAGCTGTTTTCACAATTGAATCACTTCTAGTTATTGAAGAAAACCAAACAGGTATGTCAATCGGACGTGTTGACCAATATATGTATCCATTCTATAAAGCGGATATTGAAGCAGGTCGCATGAACGATTACGAAGCTTTTGATATTTCCGGTTGTATGCTTATCAAAATGTCAGAAATGATGTGGGTAACAAGTGAAGGCGCGTCTAAATTCTTTGCTGGTTATCAACCATTTGTTAATATGTGTGTTGGCGGTGTTACTCGTGAAGGCGCAGATGCAACAAACGATTTAACCTTCCTCTTGATGGACGCAGTTCGCCACGTAAAAATCTATCAACCAACTTTAGCAACACGTGTACATAACCGCTCACCTGAAAAATATCTTCGTAAAATCGTAGAAGTTATCAAAGCTGGTATGGGCTTCCCTGCTGTTCACTTTGATGACACTCATATCAAAATGATGCTCAACAAAGGCGTGTCAATGGAAGATGCGCGTGATTACTGCCTTATGGGTTGTGTTGAACCACAAAAAT
>CAYJOR010000110.1:0-5460 GCA_964371865.1 uncultured Desulfovibrionaceae bacterium
CCGACCATCACATATATTTTATAGAATCCCAAGTTGCCCGCCCTTATACGGGGATGACGCTTGGGGCTTTACTTTTAGTTCATTTAGATGGCTCTTAACCAAAGACAGGAGCAGTCACATTTTTTCAGTAAATTTACCTTGAAATCTCATCTAATACTGCTGGTATAAACCTATTTATGGTAGTTCCGTATAAAATTTTCTTATTATCAAAATAACATGCTTGTATTGTTAGATAATTCATACTAAGTTTTTATCTGCGCTAAATAGGTTTATATCTATAAGTTATTATTTTATAAAATTTGCTATTGCCTCGTTTTGTAAAACAATATATCCTATATTAAACTAAATAGTATTAACAAAATATGATTTTCCGCTTCTGACAAAGATAAATAAAAATGCTTTGAAAGACTTCAACAAAACATAACTAACTGAAAAGCCTTTAAAATCTGACAGCAAAAGGACCGGAAAAACAGCTTTAACGATACAATCTAACCCAAAATGAGATTACTTATGTATACCGAACTTTATGCAATCACAGGAATGAATTGTGCCGCATGTGCTAGGCAAATTGAAAGAAAACTTTCAAAACTTGAAGGGATTGACTCTGCGCTTGTAAACCTTGCAACTGAAAAACTTCGTGTTGAGTATAATCAAGAAAAAGTTAATGAATCTATAATCATAGAAGCAGTTACTAAAATTGGTTTTTCTGCAAAAAAATGGAATCCAGACGAGGAAAATGTCGAACAAAATGAACAAAAGAAAGCTGAAAAAGAAAGTGCTCAAAAGATAAAGGTGTATCTTTCAATTTTCTTTGCTCTACCATTGTTTTATATCGCAATGGCACCAATGGATTTTGTATTGAAATATATAGCCTTTCCATTTCCTGATTTTATCGACCCTGCGCTTTATCCTTTACGCTACGCATTTGCTCAAGTTATCCTTGTTTTACCTGTAATGTGGATTGGTAAAAACTTCTATACTGGTGGATTTAAAGCAATTTATCATAAAGCACCTAATATGGATTCACTTATTGCTGTTGGTACAAGTGCTGCTTTTATCTATAGTTTTTACTCACTTATTATGCTTATTCAGGGGGATATGCACTTTTTACATCAGCTTTATTTTGAATCTGTTTCAGTTATTATTACTTTAATACTTGTTGGTAAATATTTTGAAGCTCTTGCACGCAAAAGAACCGGTGATGCCATTCGTTCACTTATGGATTTAAGTCCCAAAATGGCTTTAAAAGTTGATAATGATAATATTGAAAAAATTATCCCCCTCGAATTTGTTAAGATTGACGACTACCTCCGTGTAAAACCCGGTGAACGTATTCCCGCTGATGGAATTGTAGTTTCCGGAGAAAGTCATGTCGATGAAAGCATGCTGACAGGTGAAAGTAAACCTATATTTAAAGATACAGGAAAACATCTTATCGGTGGTACTCTAAATACAAATGGTTCTTTTATTATGCAAGCGAAAAAACTAGGGAAAGACTCTACCCTCTCTCAAATTATTCGACTTGTTGAAGAAGCGCAAGCAAAACGTCCAGAAATAGCAAAACTTGCGGATACAGTATCTGGTATTTTTGTTCAAGCTGTTTTTGCTCTTGCCTTACTTACGGGCTTAGCTTGGTTTTTCATGGGAGCAAATGCAAGTTTCATTTTACAAGTGTTTACCGCTGTTTTACTTATTGCTTGCCCTTGCGCTCTAGGTCTTGCCACTCCAACGGCTTTAATGGTTGGAATTGGAAAAGGTGCAGAACTTGGAGTTCTTATAAAAGGAGCAACTGCTCTTGAAGTTGCAAGCACTGCCGACACAATCGTTTTCGATAAAACAGGAACAATCACAGAAGGGAACTTTAAAGTCCAAGAATGCTATACATCTACAGACGATTACTCAAAAGAAACAGTTCTAGAGATTGCCGCTGCATTAGAAAGTAAATCTGAACATCCAATAGCCCATGCAATTTTGTCTGCTTATGAAGAAAGTAAAGTAAATTCCGAAAGTGAACTTGCAAGCAAAATTGAAGACTTTAAAGCTGTTTCAGGATTAGGAATTGAAGCTAAAATAGATAATACTCTTTATAGTATTGGAAATAAAAGATTTATAGAAGAAAAATCCAGTATCAATAAGAATCTTTTACAGTTTGCTGAAAAAGAAAGTGAACAAGGTCGAAGCCTTGTATTTTTAGCTAAAGATGAAGTTTGTATAGCTCTTATTTCAGTTGCCGACACTCTTCAAGCAAATGCAAAATCTACTGTTGACGCTTTAGAGTCGATGAATATTTCAGTTATCATGCTCACCGGTGACAACGCTAAAGTAGCAAATAGTATAGCGAAACAAGCAGGTATAAATAAAGTAATATCTGATGTACTTCCGCATGAAAAGGCAGAAGCTATACGTAAATTGCAAGAGGAAGGAAAAAAAGTTATCATGGTTGGTGATGGGGTTAATGATGCCCCTGCTCTTGCCCTTGCAAATGTTGGCATCGCTATTGGTGGAGGAACCGACGTTGCTATCGAATCTGCTGATATGGTGCTTATGCAACATGATATAAAACTTGTTCTTACAGCACTTTCTCTTTCCAAAGCAACTCTTTCAAATATCAAGCAAAACCTATTTTGGGCATTTTGTTATAATATTCTATGTATCCCTGCGGCAGCGGGTATTCTCTATTTATTTGGCGGCCCTCTTCTAAATCCTGCTTTTGCTGCATTTGCTATGACTTTCAGCTCTTTCTCAGTAGTACTAAACGCACTAAGGTTAAAACGCTTTAAATAAAACAATAAGGGAATTCTATGATTACTAAAGATTTAGCCTACTCTATCGAACAAGTGAGAGATTTTCTTAGTCAAATGGATAATGTTCTCCACAACGAGGAAAATTTATACAGATATAAAAATGCTGAAATTTCTTTATCTGAAAAAAAATTTAATCATGAATCTGATATGCCTGTAACAAAATTCGCTCTACCACGTTCTTGTATGAATCTATCAGGAAACACCGAGGATATAAACGAATTCTATAAAAGCTTTATGATTAATCATATGACCATGGGCGGTTAATTTTAGAAATTCTTCAATAAAAAAATTATATCTAGGTGCTGTCGTCAAATTCAAAGATTTTGTGGAATTTTCAATTAAAAGTGAGTTTTTATGAGGTGCAGTGTATTAAAAATATACATAAAGCGAATAGAAAATCATCTTTTGGGCAGAAAACACGCAAAAGAATGAATTTGACGGCACTATCTAAAGGATACTTACTCTTATTATTAAGTAAGTATCCTTTTTTTTTATTTTTTAGAAGTGTCGTAATAAAACAATAATATACTAAAAGTCATAATTTATATTTTTACACTTTTCAATTAAGTAAAATAAAACATATATATAAACTACAAATAGCCTATTGACACAATAAATATGAAATGCTATTTTACTGCCAATCCGAGCTTAATAGTGGTGGTATTAAGCCTATGGGTATCGACCGTTCATTCGTTGCCTCCCCCCAAATTGGAAAGGATTTGTTGTTGCTTTTCTTGCAGACAAATCTATTTTTTGTCTGCTTCTTTACAGTATATTATTATTTTGGGAGGTCTTATGGCTACTGCATACAAAGGTAAAATTGCGAGAATTAACCTTACAACTAAAGAAATTAAATCTGAAAATCTTGATATTGAAACAGCAAAAAAATTCATCGGTGGACGTGGCTTAGCTACAAAAATCCTTTATGATGAAGGCGTTGCAAAAGTAGACCCGCTCTCAAGCGAAAACAAACTTATCTATATGACAGGTCCATCAACAGGAACTGCATCTCCAACTGCTGGCAGATACATGGTTGTTACTAAGTCTCCACTTACAGGCATGATTGCATCTTCTAACTCCGGCGGTATCTGGGGAGCGAAGTTAAAATATGCTGGTTGGGATGGAATTATCGTAGAAGGTAAGTCAGAAACTCCTGTATACATCAATATCCATGACGATATCATTAAAATTCTTCCTGCTGAAGAATATGTTGGTATGCTATCCGAAGAAATTGACGAAAAACTTAAAGAAGTTCACGCAAAAGCATCAGTTCTAAACATTGGACCAGCCGGAGAAAATCAATCTTTACTCGCTTGCATCATGAACGATAAAGACAGAGCTGCCGGAAGAAGTGGTGTTGGTGCTGTTATGGGAAGCAAAAACCTTAAAGCAATCACTGTTTCAGCAAGCACTGTAAAAGTTGAACCACACAATGAAGAAGCTTTAAAAGAAGCGAACAAAGAAGCTTTAGCTATGCTTAAAGCTCATCCAGTTACTGGTGAAGGCCTTGGCGCATACGGAACTGCTGTTTTAGTAAACATTGTCAATGGTGTGGGTGCATTCCCAACAAACAACTGGAACGGTTCTTACTCTGATTTTGCTGATAATATTTCAGGCGAAGCTCTTAAAACAAATCATATTGTAAAACAAGGCTTCTGCCACCGTTGCCCAATTGGTTGTGGTAGAGTTATTGATCTAAAAGGTAAAATCGTTGGCGGACCAGAATACGAAGTACTTTGGGCTTACGGCGGAAGCTGTGGCGTTGATGACTTAGTTGCTATCAATGAAGCTAACTTCTGGTGTAATGAATACGGCTTAGATGCTATTTCAACTCCTTGCACCATCGCAGCAGCTATGGAACTTTACACAATGGGCGCAATTAAAGAAGAAGAGTGTGATGGCATTCCTCTAAGCTTCGGTTCAGCTGAAGCAATTGTTGAGTGGACAAAACGTATGGGCGAAGGCAAAATCCCTCTTGCTAAACTTATGGCAGACGGTAGCTACAGACTTTGCGAACACTACGGCCATCCAGAAGTATCAATGAGCGTGAAAAAACAAGAACTTCCTGCTTACGATGCTCGTGCAATTCAAGGTATTGGATTAACCTACGCTACTTCAAACCGTGGCGGATGTCACGTTCGTGGTTATGTAATTTCTCCTGAAGTACTAGGTATTCCTGAGCAACTAGACAGAACCGCTACAGACGGAAAAGCTTTCTGGGTAAAAATCTTCCAAGATTTAACCGCTTCAATTGATAGTATGGGCGTTTGCTTATTCTCATCATTTGCACTTGGTGCACCACAATATGCTTCTCTACTTAACGCTGCAATCGGTACTGAATATACTCCTGAACAACTTATCGAAGTTGGCGAACGTATCTACAATATCGAACGTATGTTCAACCAAGAAGCAGGCATGAAACCTGAAGATGATAAACTTCCAAAACGTCTTCTTGAAACTCCTGTTGCAAATGGTCCATCAGAAGGTATGACTTCAAAACTAGATGTAACACTTCCTGAATACTACAAAGAACGCGGTTGGGTAAACGCATTCCCTACCGAAGAAACAAAAGCTAGATTAGGTTTATAAGCTTTAATATAAGTTTTTTGGGGGGGGGGGGGGGGGGGGGGGGGGGGGGGGGGGGGGGGGGGGGGGG
>CAYJOR010000111.1:0-5208 GCA_964371865.1 uncultured Desulfovibrionaceae bacterium
AGTTTGCCCTTTTTTATTTAATTCAGCAATATTTGTAAATAAGAGATTTTTCACCCTGCCCCACTCTTTGAGGAAGAGCCGCATAATTTGCAAGGAAAAGCTATGAGCATAGAGAAAGATACTACTATTGAAAACCCTTGGAAAAATAAACAGCGAACAGGCAATATTGGCTTATATTATGCAGCGTACAAACTATCTTGGTTAAACTGGAACACGCTTATCACTCATAGAAATTCAAAGGGTGCTGATATAATAGTCTACAAAGATAATTCTGATAACTATAAATCTGTGCAAGTTAAAACTATGACAGGTAAACACTATGTTCATGTCGGAAAATCAGCTACAAGAGAATTAGAAGAGCAACCTATAATAATCTCTGACGTTTGGATTTTTATACTACTTAGCCGAAAAGCTGATATTACTACAGAACAACCTGTGTGCTATGTAGTTAGTCAAAAAGATGTTATTAATTATACCGAGTGCGATATAAACCCTGGTAAAGATGGGAAATATTCATGGTGGGTTAATCCCAAAAAGTTTTTTGATGATATACATAAAGAAAAATGGGAAATATTTATATAATTCACCCCATCCAAGGATAAATTCTATTCAATGAGGAATTTATTTGTGTGAGCAAGCTTTAACGAAAATAGCCACTATTTTTTTAGTGGCTATAATGCTTTACTAAGCGATTCATTTGATTTTCCTTTTTTACACTTCCTGTATACTAAAAAGTGTAGCTCCCTTAAAAAAGGGTTTTATCAAATTAATTTCTTGAAAAAACACGATTAAGGGTCATAAATAATGATGTTCCGCTTAATGCAAAATCAAGAGCATTATTTGCAGTTAGCATATTAATAGCATAATATGCTGGTGCTAACTGTGGCTGTGCATGCTCAATCACTTGTCCGCAAGCAACTTTCATAGCTGTGCGTTCAGGATATTGAGGAATAAGCCTTGGTTGATTATAATATCCCATACTTCTCACCTCCTTTTAAGTTTATAAACTATATATACACATGTTCAATAAAACTGTCAAATAAATTAACATCTTACTAATTTAATTGACTTTTAACAAACTTCAAAACTATCTTTATTTTAGACGGAAAGTATATATTATATGACTATTTTTTGTACATATTTCAAAAACAATAAAAGTTTATTATGATTTTTTAAATTTTATCTGTCTAAATTCAGGTAATTCATACAAAAATAATGACATTAGACACACAAAAGATATATAAAAGTTGACAAAATAAACATAAACAACTATATTATACATACAAAAAGGAGAAATATCATGGCAACAGTAAATATACGTCTTGATGACGACTTAAAAAAAGACTTTGAACACTTCTGCTCTGCTGTAGGTATGAATATGACTACAGCTTTCAGTATCTTTGCTAAAACCGTGGTTAAAGAACAACGTATTCCATTTGAAATCTCAACAGACCCATTTTATAATCCAGCTAATATGAAACGTCTAAGAACTGCCATTGCGGATATGGATAAAGGTAAAGCCTCTGTTCACGAACTTATTGAAGACTAAGTAGGCTAAAGGAAATCTGATGAAATTACTATGGCACGAAACAGCTTGGGAAGATTACCTCTATTGGCAAAGTCAAGATAAGAAAACATTGAAAAGAATTAATGCTCTTATCAAAGATATCCAAAGAAGCCCTTTTGATGGCATTGGCAAGCCTGAACCACTAAGGCATGACTTAGCTGGTTGGTGGAGTCGTCGTATTGATGACACTAATCGAATTGTTTATAGAATCAGCAATGAAAATCTTGAAATCGTTCAATGCAGAACACATTATGAAAGATAACAGTTAAACGAGTATAAAAACACAAGTTCATACTCGTTTTTTTATTATTGTAGAAAATTTTTTTTACTATCTACATAACATATTAAAACAACAATAATCTACTGTTTTAACATGACATTTCAATAGTTTTATTTTCCAAAAAAGCTATAGGTTTTTTGGAAAAACCCTACTTGCATAATCTTAAATATATGCTAGAAGTTTAATATATTATCTTATACTTTCATTTAGGAGTTTATATGAATAGCGAAAAATATTATAATTATTATAATTGCACTGTAGGAACAATTCTTTTTGCACTTACAGCCTTCCTCTTTTATTCACTTGAGTACAATGGATTAAGCTTTCCACCCTCAAAAAGTTTTTTTATTATTGCATCAATAAGTATTTTTCTTACTTACTACATTTTTAAAATAAAACATCACAGTATTCTATCCTCTGTTAATCAAATAAAGGAAAAAACGGTTTCCACAAAAAAAAGTAAAAAAACACATAATGATTACCCAAAAATGTTTTCAATCCTAACCGAAGATGAACTTTTAGATATGACTAAATTTAAAAGTATAGACCTTGTTGACAAACTTGAAAAAATATATATTGAAACCAACCCACACGAATCTTCAAAAAATTTAATTTATTATGTAGCAAATACTGCGCAATGGTATAAAAAAGCCAAGAATCAACTCTCAAAACCCGAAGCAATATCGAGAAAAACAATATATAACGAACTTCAAGCTTATAGAAAAAAACTAAATAACAATAAGTAATACTTCTTATTATAAGTAAGTTTTTTCTCACATTATACTCCCATTAGGAAAAACTTATCCTATCAGGAGTGTCTTTGATTGCATCAAAAGCTTCACTTATTATACTATGCTTTCATAAATTATTTTTTATGGAGGTCTATTATGACACACAAAAGTGAAACATTATCTGCTTTAGAAAAAATTTTGCCACCAGTTATCGCTCGAAAGGATATTGAGCGTTACTTAGGCGGTCTTATCAGCCGTACTTATCTTGCGAACTTAGATTCTATGGGTAAAGGACCAAAAAGCATAAAAACGAATAGGTGTGTAGCTTATCTGCGAGAAGATTTAATTGCTTGGCTTGATAAAAGATTAAAGGATTAGTATATGGCTGTTCTCGAAGTTTTAGATAACAGCAATACAATCTCAACTAGTCAAAGCAACAATGAAGAATGGATTCCAAAATCACAACCAACAAAACAGCTTATCCTTGATGAAAAAGCATTATATGGTTTTGCTGGTGAATTTGTTTATGAAGCAACAAGGCAGAGTGAAGCCTCACTTGCAGCTGTACTCATGACTTTTCTCACCAGATTTGGCTGTGAAGTGTATAATCCTGAAACACAAGCTCCATTTTTGCAAATTGGTGAGTCTCGACATTACCCTCGTTTATTTGTAGCTATTTGTGGGCAAACCGCAAAAGCTCGTAAAGGAACAAGTGCTAAGCCGGTAGAAAGGCTCTTTACTTTTCAAGATAAATCTCACAAGAAAATACAAACTACACCCGGACCTCTCTCGTCAGGTGAAGGCTTGATTTATGCTGTGCGTGAGCCAATATCCATTTTTGATGAAGAAAACAATAAAGAAAAGATTATTGATATTGGAGCATCTGATAAAAGGCTTTTTGTGCTTGATGAAGAATTAGCCGCTGCCCTCAAAGTTACAAAAAGGGAGGGTAACACCCTCTCAACAGTCATTCGTGGACTTTGGGATAACGGCTGTGCTTCACCAATAACGAAAGGTAACAGAATAAGCACTACGAATGCTCATGTCTGTATTGTTGCTCATATAACGAAAGATGAGCTATCATCTAGTCTACAAAATGTAGAACTTCTTAATGGTTTTGGCAACCGTTTTCTTTGGGCACTCGTCCATAGAAGTAAACTAGTGCCACTTCCTCAAGCTATTCCTGATACTACCTTCAATTCTCTTCAACAAAAAGTGCTTGATTGTATCAATTATGGCAAGCTGAAAAAAGAGTTCACATTTTCTGAAAAAACAAAAGAAATATGGTGCGATTTATACTCTTACCTTAGTCGAGATAAAGCAGGGCTTATTGGAGCTGTTACTGATAGGGCTGAAGCTCAAACGGCAAGATTATCACTTATTTTTGCTTTACTTGATAAGAAATGTAAAATTGAGCCTGAGCATTTATACTCTGCCCTTGCTGTATGGAATTATTGCGAAGAATCTTCAAAGATAATTTTTAGTGGTCGTGGCGAACATGCTCTTGATGACAAGCTTCTTCATTTTCTCAGCAAAAGTGAGCTTACGCTAACAGAAATTAGCCACTTATTAAAAAGAAATGTAAAGTCAGCGGAAATACAAGCTTCGCTTGAAAGATTAATTTCTGCTGGTCATGTTACCTATTTCAAGCGTGCAACAAGTGGAAGAACAACTACAGTCTTCTCACTAAAAACACTTTAAATATTGCTTACGAAAAAACGAATTAAACGAATTAAGTCTATAGGCTTTTTTCGTATAATTCGTAAATTCGTAGGCATAAATAAGTATGCCTTATTCGTATAAAATCCTGCTCCTATTTTCTTGAGCCAGTTTACCCATTGTGGGTACAACGGGACTGGTGAGGGAGTACCCTTCAAACCCCTAATTTTTAAAAGACATGCAAATACAGAAAAATGAAAATAGCAAAAAATAGCAAAAGAGATTGCTTTATAAAAGTGCGAGTTTCAGCAAGTGAAAAAGAAATTCTTGAAAAGAAAGCTGAGGAATGTGGTCTTAGCCTTTCTGATTTTTTGAGGGAAAACACCCTTTCTTATCGCTTGCGAAATAATTCCACACAAAAAGCAATTCTCTCAAATTTGGCAAGATTAGCTTCAAATATCAATCAGATTGCGAGGCAGGTCAACATCTATAAAAGCGATGTAAATAAACTCTCTCTTCTCAAGTGCCTTGTGAATATTGAGAGTGAACTGAAGAGGATTTTATCATGCTTATGAAGATTTTTGCGCACGGTCAAGGTCGTGGAGAACTTGCCACAGATTATCTCACGGACGAAACTTATGCGAACAGAGACACACGCCCTCCACAGCTTCTGCGTGGCGATTTGGAATTGACTAAAAAACTCATCAACTCCTTAGAAACAAAGTGGAAATACACTTCTGGCGTTCTATCATGGCATCCCGACGATAAAGTTACACCTGAAAAAGAAATTGAACTGATGGACGAGTTTGAGAATATCGCTTTTGCAGGGCTTGAGTCTGACCAATACAATATTCTTTGGGTTCGTCATACTCATGCAAATCATCACGAAATGCACTTTGTTATTCCAAGAGTTGAACTTGCAACAGGCAAAGCCTATAATCCTTGCCCTCCAAATTGGCAGAAAGATTTCA
>CAYJOR010000112.1:0-5090 GCA_964371865.1 uncultured Desulfovibrionaceae bacterium
TCAATGGAAGATGCGCGTGATTACTGCCTTATGGGTTGTGTTGAACCACAAAAATCCGGTCGTCTTTATCAATGGACATCAACAGCTTATACACAATGGCCTATATGTATTGAACTTGTGTTAAATAATGGTGTACCACTTTGGTATGGCAAAAGAGTAACACCGGATCTAGGTCCTCTAAGCCAATACGATACTTTTGAAAAATTCGATGCTGCTGTAAAAGAGCAAATTAAATATGTTACTAAGTGGACAAGTGTTGCAACTGTAATATCACAACGTGTTCATCGTGATTTAGCACCAAAACCATTGATGTCAATCATGTATGAAGGTTGTATGGAAAAAGGTAAAGACGTTGCTGCCGGTGGCGCAATGTATAACTTTGGTCCTGGTGTTGTTTGGAGCGGTCTTGCAACATATACTGACTCTATGGCAGCAATTAAATACCTTGTTTACGATCAAAAGAAATATACTTTAGAGCAAATGAATGCTGCTCTAAAAGCTGACTTTGTGGGCTACGAGCAAATGCACGCAGACTGTTTGTCAGCACCTAAATTCGGTAATGATGAAGATTATGCTGACTATATTGCAGCCGATCTTGTAAACTTTACCGAACACGAGCACCGCAAATTCAAAACTCTTTATTCAGTTTTATGCCACGGAACACTCTCTATTTCTAACAACACTCCTTTTGGTCAAATTCTTGGAGCATCAGCGAGCGGACGCCGTGCATGGTTGCCTTTATCAGACGGTATCAGCCCATCACAAGGTTCTGACTATAAAGGACCTACTGCGATTGTAAAATCAATCTCAAAAATGGCAAACGACGCTATGAACCTTGGTATGGTTCACAACTATAAGATTCTTTCAGGGCTTTTAGATACTCCAGAAGGTGAAAACGGACTTATCTCACTTCTAAGAACAGCAAGTATTCTTGGTTGTGGCGAAATGCAATTCAACTACCTTACAAACGAAACTCTTATTAAAGCACAGGAAAATCCTGAAGAATATCGTGACTTGGTTGTTCGTGTTGCCGGTTACTCTGCTTTCTTTACTGAGCTTTGTAAAGACGTTCAAGATGAAATCATCAGCCGTACAATGCTTGATAAAATTTAGTTAGAGATTTTGATTTACGAGAGAGGAAAACCGCGTTTTATAAAATAAGAGTTTTCCTCCTCGAAGCAAATTCTAAAATTTTTTGATATAAGATATATAAGGAAACTACCGTGATTGAAAGACAAATACTTACCTTCAACGTCCAAAAATACAACATGTATGATGGACCGGGAATTAGAACTATTGTGTTCTTTAAGGGTTGCCCACTACGTTGTAAATGGTGCTCTAACCCTGAGAGTCAACTGCGTAGATTCGATATCTTATTCAAAAGAGATAATTGTATAGACTGCGGTGTTTGTGTAGATGTATGCCCTGTAGGTATTCATAAAGTTGAAAATGGAAAACACATTGTTGATAGATCTATAGAGTGTGTTGGCTGTCGTAAATGTGAAAGTGCCTGTCCAGTAAATGCACTCGCAATCGTAGGTGAAAACAAAACAATTTCAGAAATTGTTTCAATAGTTGAAGAAGATAGACCTTTCTATGAAACATCAGGTGGTGGCGCTACTCTTGGCGGTGGTGAAGCACTTATGCAACATGAAGGCGCACTCAATCTTCTTACAGCTTTAAAGCAAGAATATTTCCATACAGCTATCGAAACTTGTGGCTACACAAAACTAGAAAAACTAAAGGAAATAGCTCCGAATGTTGATTTATTTCTCTTTGATATCAAACAAATGAATAATGAGAAACACTACGAGCTTACCGGCGTAAGAAACGATATGATTCTTAAAAATCTACAGTTCTTACTCGAAAATAGATATAATGTACGTCTACGCCTTCCAACCTTAAAAGGTTTGAACGATGATGACGAAAACATTTTATCACTTGTAAAATTCTTAGAACCATATAAAGAATTAAAAAACTTTAAAGGTGTAGATATACTTCCTTATCATAAAATGGGGGTACAAAAATACGCTCAACTTGATAAAGAATATGATATGCCAAACGACAATTATTCAATATCCTCAGAGGACATTGAAAGGATTGAAAATCACTTCAAAGCAAATGCCATTGAAGTAGCAACAATCTTGCACTAAGCTTGCTGTAATATCGGAGTTTACAATGATAGCACTCGGACTTATAGAAACACAAGGGTATGTAGCCGCTATAGCTGCTACCGATGCCATGCTAAAAGCAGCAAATGTATACGTGATTGAACGCTCTATGGCTGGCTGCGGATTGGTTACAATCAGCATAGCAAGCAAAGACGTTAGCAGCGTGCAAGCAGCTGTTGAAGCCGGCGCAATGCAAGTGTTGACCATGGGTGGAACTCTAATTTCTAAGCATGTAATAGCTCGACCATACGAAGAATTACAAAATGTTATCAACCTCACACAAGAAGCAGCGCAAGCAGCTCCTGTAGAAAACAATGACCTTTGTAACTGTGGCGTAAAAACTGTGAGTGTTTCTCCCCTTACAATAAAACCTATTGAAAAAGCAGAAGAAACAATCGTTCTTGAAGTTATTGAAGAAAAGATTGAAACTAAAAGCGAAAAAATAGAAGTTATTGAAGTTACCGAAGCAGTTGAAGCTATTGAACCTTCTAAAGAAGAAACTGTTACTGAAGAATTACAAAACCTGAATTCAAATGAAATCGACACAAAAGAAATAAAATATTCACTCTCTCAACTAAGAAGTATGACCCTCGGTAAACTTCGTGAGTTAGCTCGCAGTATTGAAAACTTCCCAATGTCGAAAGATATAATTGCAAAAGCTAATAAGAATTCTCTTATTGCTGCAATTAACAAATTTTACTCATAAAAATATTTACACATAATCACTTACAAGGAGATTATAAATGATAGATAAGGATTTATTGTCTATTCAAGAAACAAGAGCTCTAGTACGCGCTGCTCGTGCTGCTCAAGCGGACTACGCATATACTTCACAAGAAAAAGTAGATGCACTAGTTTCTGCTATTGCATCAGCAATTTCATACAATGCGGAAATGCTTGCTCAAATGGCTGTTGAAGAAACCGGTTACGGTAAAGTACAAGATAAGAAACTCAAAAACTTACTTGCAAGTGAAAAACTATTTTCAGCAATCAAAGATATGAAAACCGTTGGTATCCTCAGCGAAGATCATATCAATAAAGTAACAGAAGTTGCTGTTCCAGTTGGTGTTATTGCGGGCATTATCCCATCAACCAACCCAACTTCAACAACAGCTTATAAATCTATCATTTCATTGAAAGCAGGAAATGCTATTGTTTTCACTCCTCACCCGAGTGCGAAAAAATGTATTGCTAAAACTGTTGAAATCATTCAAGACGTTCTTCGTCAACAAGGTTTCTGCCCAGACTTAGTAAGCTGCATCAATGTTCCTACCATCGAAGGTAGCCACGAACTTATGAAAATTGTTGACCTTATCCTTGCAACCGGTGGTCCGGGCATGGTTAAAGCAGCATACAGTTCAGGTACGCCTGCTCTTGGTGTTGGTGCCGGCAACGTTCCAGCTTATATCGAACGTTCTGCTAACATAGAAGATGCTGTTCGCAAAATCTTTGAAAGTAAAACATTTGATAACGGAACAATCTGTGCATCTGAACAATCAATTATCGTTGATGCTGTAATTGCAAATCAAGTAAGAAATGCAGTTATCCAAAACGGTGGTTACTTCCTTGAAGGTGAAAAACTTGAAAAAGTAAAACGCATCATGGAAAGAGCTGACGGTAGCATGAACCCGAAAATTGTTGGTCGTGACGCTCTTACAATTGCTAAAATTGCCGGAATTGACGTTCCTGCTAATACACGCATTCTTCTTTCTGATGAAAAAGGTGTTGGACACAGCTACCCATTCTCAAAAGAAAAACTTACAGCTCTCCTTGGTTTCTATGTAGTTGAAGATTGGCAAGAAGCTTGTCAACTTTGTATTTCACTTTTAGAAAACTGCGGTATTGGTCATACACTTGCTATGCACTCAAACAACAAAGCAGTTATCCGTGAATTTGGTTTACGCAAACCTGTTTCTCGTCTAATGGTAAATACTCCATCAACTCAAGGCGCTGTTGGCTTCACAACTTCCCTCTTCCCATCATTCACCCTTGGTTGTGGTAGCGTTGGCGGAAGTGCTACATCTGATAACGTAACTCCTATGCACCTTCTCAATATCCGCAGAGTTGCTTACGACTTAAATGACAACACATATTCAGCTCCAATGCCAGCTGATGCAAGTTCATACTCTTATGCTCCATCAGCATGTGCTAGCGGAACATGCTCTTGCTGTTCAAAAACTAATTCAAGTTATCCTAACAACAGTTCAAGCAACAATAACATTGACGTGAACGCTATCACAGACATGATTATTGCTGAACTTAAAAAAGTATTATAGTTTTAATGGAAGTTGATTTTTCGAGAGAAGGAAACCACATTTTTTTGAAAAAAATGAGTTTTCCCCCTCGCGAGCGTGGGACAAGTTCCCTCCCCCTTCCTTTAAAAACAATTGTTAGTTTTTCAAAAAGTTAGGAAATGAGCTATGCCTTACTATAGAGTTATTTTCAATCAGTTTGTGTTGTTATAATTCTAATATGTATACACGAGGAATTTTCCTCATAAAATATTATTGTTGATAATTATCAACCCAGAATCTCAAGGAGAAACAAAATGAAAATTTCAGACGCACTCGGAATGGTAGAAACAAAAGGTTTAATCGGCGCAATCGAAGCAGCAGACGCAATGGTAAAAGCTGCAAACGTTACCCTTATCGGTAGAGAACAAGTAGGTAGCGGTCTTGTTACCGTTCTTGTACGTGGTGATGTTGGCGCTGTAAAAGCTGCTACCGATGCAGGTGCTGCAGCAGCTCAAAAAGTTGGCGAAGTTGTAAGCGTTCACGTTATCCCTCGCCCACACTCAGAAGTTGAAATGATTATCCCTAATAAAGGATAATTTAGATTTTGTTCGCTGGTGGAAAGGGAATACCACACTTTGAAAAGTGAGGTTTTCCCTCTCCACCAGACCCCCTCACCCTTTCCTTA
>CAYJOR010000113.1:0-4799 GCA_964371865.1 uncultured Desulfovibrionaceae bacterium
TTAATTTTCTTTTCTTTGATAAGCTGTTCTTTTTCAGCTTTGATTTTTTCTAAAAGCACACTTGCTGGCTCATCATTTGAATCCTGCGATACAAGTTTTCCTTCAATTGCTTGTTGAAGTATGGATTGACGTAAGTTTGATATGTACTTTTCTTGTACACTAATTTCAGTGAAAACATTGTCTGATATATTTTTAATAGATTCAATTTTAGATAACATCTCATCTTGTTTGTTGATATCAATTAAATGAATATTATAATTATAAAAGCCTTTATAATTTATTGCAAGCTTTGATGTTCCAGTTGCTAATTTTTTTACTATTTTATTTCTGAATGTATTAAAATAATAAAAATAAAACTTCATATTTAATTGTGACTTATATTCTGATTTTGGCGTTAATATGAAGCATAAATCGCTTGATACAAATTTCCCATTAGCATAATGCGTCCTTCCTAATGAACCTGATGCCCCCATAGCAAAAACTAAAGCTTCACAATTATGTGAATAAGAGTTATGTTTCTTCCATTCTTCACTTGCTGTTATGAAGTCATATTCACCATCTACACATTTTGAACTTTGAACCGAACCTTTTGTAATGTCAAACAAATCTCCTATTTTATGCATTGTTTAACACCTCATTTATTTGATGAATTAATTTTTGTGATTTTGTAAAGCTTTCATTTAATTTAAATGAGATATCGCTAATATTTAGAATAACTTCTTCGGTCTCATTATTTGGATTTTTAAAATCAAGATTATAATTTCTTTTCTTTATATCCTCTATGCTAACTTTCCAAGCAAAATCTGTTTCTTTTCTATCGTTCCACCATTCTTTTTCAGCATTGAATTCTTCGTGTTTGATAGGTTTGGTTTTTGTGTAGTTTTTATATCCTTGAGGTAATTGATGTTCGTAAAACCATATTTCTTCGGTTTTACCACGCTCCATAAATATCAAATTTGTATTTATTCCTGTATATGGAGCGAATACACCATTAGGCATTCTAACAATGGTATGCACATTAAATTCGTTTAAAAGCTTTTCTTTTATGGCAGTTTTTACACCTTCGCCAAATAAAAATCCATCCGGAAGAACGATTCCTGCTCGTCCTGTTTCTTTAACTTTGTGCATAAGTAAAACAAGGAATAAATCTGCTGTTTCTTTTGTTTTATATTGAGTCGGAAAATTGTCTTCAATTCCATCTTCTTCCGTTCCACCAAATGGAGGGTTTGCAAGTATTATATCAACTTTATCTTTGTTTTTAATATCTTTAACTGGATATGATAGGGAGTTGTCGTGCTTTATTTGTGGATCATCAATGTTATGTAGAATTAAATTAGTTGTACATAAAACATGGGGAAGTGGTTTTTTCTCAACGCCTAAAACAGAATTTTGTAGTAAAGCTTCATCATCAATATTTTTCACTTGTTTTCTTAAATGCTCTAATGAACAAACCAAGAAACCGCCAGTACCACAAGCAAAATCTAATATCTGTTCGCCTAACTGTGGATTAACCATATCTACCATAAACTGAGTTACTGCACGAGGAGTATAATATTCTCCTGCATTGCCTGCACTTTGCAAGTCTTTTAAAATATTCTCATATATATCATTAAATAAATGTCTATCCGTTGATTTGTCAAAGTCAACACCTTCGTTAAGCTTGTTTATAACACTTCTCATAAGTGTCCCTGACTTCATATAGTTATAGCTATCCTCAAAAACAGATTTAACAAGATGAAGCTTATGATCGCTACCTTCTAATATAGGCATTTCTTTTAATGTTTTAAATAAATTGTTATTAACGAACTCTAACAGTTCATCTCCTGTTATTCCTTCATCATCTTCAGCCCAATCAGACCATCTTAATCCATCTGGAATAATGTATGTATAATCATCGGATAATGCATCCCATTCTTTTTCTTTTGAATCAAATACTTTTAAAAACAACATCCATACAAGTTGTGATATTCTTTGTGCATCTCCATCTACGCCAGCATCTTGGCGCATAATGTCTTGCACAGATTTGATTGTTGCTGATATGCTCATTTTCTATCTCCTACGCTACATATAGTTCTTTTTCAAGTTCTGCTATAGCTTCTATAAATTTTTTCTTATTACCAAAGTATTTTAATATCTCCACAGGTGTTCCAAACTTTGCAACATCTGGTACTTTTAACACTTCCATACTTTCAAGATTTTTTAATCCTTCGTTTGCATACTTTTCAAGTAAAACCTCAAGTATTTGCTTTGCTGAATCATTGTACTTTCCAAAGTATCCACGTTTTTTAACATTGTTTGCACGCTCTCTTCTTGTGAGAGCTGGCATATCAAATGCTATGTGACAAATTAAATCAAATGGATCTAAATCTTTTTGCACTTCTTCTTGCAATTCATCAAAGAAAATTCCTTTTTGCTCTAATTCATCAATAATTATAGTTTTTCTATCTTCACTATTCCACTTTTGTAAAAAGTCATTTAGTGTTGCATATTCTTTTTTGATATTTTTCTTTGTATAATCTACAAGACTTTCGGTAATTAACTTACCACTTGCATCTAAAAATTGTACACGTTCATTTATAATTGAAACAGGCACATCATCTACATAATATTTAACTCTTTTTGTAGGTTCATCTGGATTGAAGGTTACATCCGGAGTTTGAATATCTCCATCAGTAACTACTTCTTGCCCTTCTTCTGCTAATGGTTCATCAATTATATCAGTTTCTTCAGCTGGAATATCTCCAACAACTTCTTTAATCTGAACAGGCTCACCATCAAAGTTTTTGTCAGCAAATAGTGCTGTTACATTTCTAAAGTCTATAATAGTAAAATATAATTTGTTATAATCTTCGTTTATTCGTGTTCCACGACCTATAATTTGCTTAAACTCAGTCATACTATTAATTACACTATCGAGAACGATATACTTAACTGTATCTGCATCCACACCGGTAGTCAGTAGTTTACTCGTAGTAACTAATACTGGATAAGGCTCATCTGCTGTCATGAAGTTTTCAAGTTCAGATACTCCTTCAGAACCACTTGTCATCTGAACTACATATTTAGAATTCTGATGAACTAAGTCTGCATTTTCATTTCTAAGTGCTGCTGCCATTCTTGAAGCATGGTCTATATCCACACAGAAAAATATTGTTTTAGCCATACGATCATTATTCTTTTTAAGAAAATCAGATACACGTTTAGCAACGATTTGCGCACGATGCTCTATAACCATATTTTTATCAAAATCAGTTATTCCGTACTCTCTATCTTCAATTTCATTGCCGTATTTATCCTTCTTACCCTTTGTTGGGCGATAGCCTTCTACGTCTTTATCTATACTAACTCTAACAACTTTATATGGTGCAAGAAAACCATCTTCGATTCCTTGCTTCAGTGTATAAGTGAAAATCGGCTCTTTAAAATATTCAATATTTGAAGTTTGTTTCGTTTCCTTAGGAGTTGCAGTCATTCCTATTTGAGTAGCTGAACTAAAGTATTCAAGTATTTTTCTCCAAGAGGAATCTTCTTTCGCACTTCCACGATGGCACTCATCTACAACTATTAAGTCGAAAAAGTTCGGCGAAAACTCTTTATAAGTATCTTCAAACCCATCTTGCCCTACCACTCCTTGATATATAGCAAAATACATTTCAAATGCTTTATCAACGGTCTTACCTTTAATCTTTGTCATTTTTCTATTGTTACTATCGGAATTAAAAAACTTGAAATCCTTGCGCATAGGATCATCTACCAAAACATTCCTATCTGCTAAAAACAAAATTCTTTTTTTAGTTCTCGATTTCCAAAGTCTATAAATAATTTGAAAAGCGGTATATGTCTTACCAGTTCCAGTTGCCATTGTTAAAAGAATTCTATCTTGTCCTTTAGCAATTGCCTCTAAAGTTCTATTAATAGCAATGCATTGATAGTACCTTGGTTTCCTATCATCGTTAGGACTATAATAGTAATCTTGTCCTACTGTAACTTCTTGGACATCATCAATTTTCTTATATTGTTTATATTTTTCCCATAGTTCGCTTGGGCTTGGGAATTCATTCATAGGTAACTCAACTTGAATTTTACCTTCTGATATTGTTTTATCGTAAAACGAGAATCCATCCCCATTAGAAGTAAAAACAAAAGGAATATCTAATATTTCTGCATAGTCTAAGGCTTGCTCCATACCATCAGAAACACTATGCTTATTATCTTTCGCCTCAACTATTGCAATTGGCATATTCGGTTTCCAGTAAAGAATGTAGTCTGCTTTCTTTCCTTTGCCACGATTAACAGTTTTTCTCCTAACTGTTATTTTTCCTTTTGTAAAATAAGCTTCTTCACGTATCTGAGTATGCAAATCCCAACCTGCTCCCAAGATAGCGGGTGTTATATACTTGGTTCTAATATCTTGCTCAGTCATAGATTTTTTACTCATACTGGTTCTCACTTTCTTAGTTAAATTGTTATACCTACTAATTTCGTATGATATCGAATTATGCATAGATATACTCTATTATATTATAAAGGAAAAATCATCGTTTTACAACATATTTTTACAAAATCATACATTTATTTTTATATTTATTCAATACTATAAATGCATTTAAAGTATTGAATAAAAGCTTAGACAGTTGATATACTCACCATAGCCAAAAGTAATAACAGCTCCAAATTCATTTTTGTTGCTGTTATTACTTTTGCTACCAATTTACTAAACTTATAATTTCTCTTAAGGATTCTATATTTTCTTTAGTAATATTTGAATTATCTATAGCTTTAACTACTGCATTTAACTC
>CAYJOR010000114.1:0-4605 GCA_964371865.1 uncultured Desulfovibrionaceae bacterium
GGTTGAGCGCAAACTTTTGAACTACTTTATACCAAGATTTTGTCTGCGTGTTGAACTCATTTACAATTCTCGTGACGATATCAGCATCAGCATTGGCAAAGCAGAGAGTTGGAATAAAAAGAAGTGTAATTACAGATAGTAAGAGCAAATATTTTTTCATATTTTACTCTTAAAATAAAGGGAGTTCTTTGACTTTTTGAGTCAAATCAAAATCACTCATATCTGTGATTTCTCTTGCAACTTCCTTTGATAATTGCTTTTCTTTTTCTTCTTTTGCTTGAATTGCTAAGTTTGATTGTGTTTGAGTTGCAATTAATTCACGTAGTTGACGTGCTTCTTGCAATTGCAAACTTGATAGCTGATTTGCAGATGACAAAGCTTGCATTTGACCTTCGGGAGTTTGTATTAAGTCATTGATATAACTTTGAAGTTGCCCTGCATCGTGTAAGTCTGCAAGTTGCTTTCCAGAAACCTGAAAAGTTGCTTTCGTAGCCTCATCAATTCGCTTTGACATTTCGTCCATTTCAGCATTGATTACGATATTTCCTTCGTCTTGCTCTTCATATCCTAACTGTGCTATATCTTTATAAAAAGATTGGTCTGGATAAAGTTTATCGAAGATTGCCCCCATTCCTGCAATGTCAGATTTTATTGTAGAAAGCGAATTGGTCAGCATAGCAAGATTTGATAAATCGTCGGTGAGATGAGAAAGAAGATTTTGCGGTAAGTTCACGGTATTCTTTATCATATTTTCATACTGCTGAATATTGTTCTTCACAAGTTCAATCTGCTGATATGTTTGCTTTATCGACTCCGAATATTCCATTGTCATATAACGTAAGTCCTCGATATTAGTCACTCTATCCATAAGCTGAGTCCATTCGGTAGAGCAGTTGGCACACCAAATCGTCCAAGCGTGAGCATGGGAAGTGAATGTAAGTAGTAAACCTATAGAAATAATATTTTTTTTCATCATAAAGCTCCTTTTCGTTCAAGCCATCTGTCTTGCCAATTACATTCGTCAACTGTAATCAACTCTTTGATTTCATTGATACTGTTTTTGTCTGATGCACCGATAAAAGAAAGTGTCTTCTCACCGAGCGCAAGTTGAATTAAACGTTTACCCATTGGATTCGAGACATAATAGTCACGTTTTGGCGTTGCTTCACGAGCTAATATATTGATTTCTCTATCATTTAATCCAATTCCTTTATAAAGTTCGTACTGGTCTTCTTGTCTTGCGTTTGGATTTGCAAGCAGGATTTTTGTCGGGCAAGATTCAACAAGAACATCAAGGATTCCGCTGTTTTTTGCGTCGGATAAAGACTGAGTTGCAAGCACAACAGCGCAGTTTAATTTACGAAAAACTTTAAGATATTCTTTTATTTTCCAACTAAACAACTTATGAGCGAGCAATTGCCACGCTTCATCAAGTATAAGCAGAGCAGGTTTTCCGTCGAGAGATTTCTCAATGATATGAAATATATAGAGAAGTACAGGAATAAGATTTTTATCTCCCATGCCCATAATTTCGTCCATTTCAAAAACTACAAAATTGGACAGCTCAAGTGAGTCATGCGTTGCATCAAGAAGAGAACCCATAGCACCTGAATGCGTATAATGTGCAATAGATTCAATAACTTCTCTGTCATGCACAATCTGAGAAAAGTTTGTGAGCGAGCGTTGGTCTTTTGGTGCGCTTTGCAAAGTTATCAGAGCGTCATGGATTTCTTTTCTATGCTTAGGAGTTACTTCAACCCCTTGTAATTGCATAAGAGTTTCAAGCCACTCTTGACAAAAAGCCAATTCTGATACGCTCTCGTCCACATTTCTCAGCGGTTCAAATGCTATATTGTCAGTCCCGATTTCAAAATGAGAACCGCCCATCGCTTTACACAATGGAAAGAGCGACATTCCTTTATCAAAAGCAAATATTTTCGCATCTTTATAAGCTCTGAACTGACTTGCAATAAGTCCAAGCAAAGTAGATTTTCCCGAGCCTGTCGGACCGAAAATCAGCGTATGCCCCAAATCTCCCACATGAAGATTTAGCCAGAAAGGAGTCGTCCCTCCTTCAGTTGTCACAACTGATAAGGGTCTTGAGTCATTAGGAAAAAAGGGAGAAGGACAATACGGCGAACCTGTATAAATTGTTGAAAGTGGCAAGAAATCTGCAAGGTTGAGCGTTGTGACCATAGGTCTTCTCACGTTTGCAAATCCGTTACCGGGGAGCGAGCCAAGATAAGCTTCAAGTGCATTGATTGTTTCAACCCGACACCCAAAGCCGAGAGTTTGCACTATCCGTCTGATTTCACGTATATTTTCAAGTAGTTTCTCTTCATCTGTTCCCATCATCACAATCGTGGTCGACATATAGCCTGCGCCCATAAATCCACTCTGGACTTCCGCCTTTGCCTCTTCTGCATTTTCACGCATGGCAAGGGAGTTTCTGTTGGGCTTTGCATTTTCATTTCCCGTGTATTGGTCAATGAAAGAGTAAACACTTTGATTCCAACCCTTTACATAATTTTCGATCTCTTGTTCGGCTTCAAATTGAGCAAGGCATATATAGCGTGTGGAAAATCGAAATTCGCAAGCAAGAGAAGAAAGATGTGACATCATAGCAGGATAGGACTCTTGCGGAAGTCCATCAATAGAAATAATTTTTATATGCTTTTCGCCAAGTTTAGGAGCAATACCGCCAAGTAAGTCCTCACCTCCAAGTAAGGCATCGAGATACATAGGAATTTTAGGAACTGCAAAAGAATTGAGTTCACCGCTTATGCACTGTTGTATATGAGCTAACAAATCGGAATGTAATAACTTTTCATTTTTTCCGTATTCAATTTCGTATTCTGTAAGTCGTGTGAGGTAGAGAACGGAGGAAAGGGAGTCTTCAAATTCAAGGAGAACCGACTTAAAACGCTCTAGTTCTTTATCAAGTGAGTAGCTGTTTTTATTGGTAATATCTACAAGAGGAGTGTACGTCAGCACGATATAAGTGCTTGTGCTGTAGCACACGTCCGAGCCGAAAAAAGCTCTTCTTTCATCATCGATGAGTTGAGAGATTCTATCGGGAAAAAAGTTTTTACTTTCATGGGGATACGCTTTCTTTCGAGAACGAACTGCGTCCACATGAATCATAAATTCACTGCCGAGCAACTTTATAGAATTTGAAACCTGTTCGCTGAGAAATGCAAGCTCATCAAAAGTTGCGCTTGCGGTGTCTATGCCAACAAATTCAAATCCTGCGAGGAAAGAGCCGTCTTTTTGAACGACAATTCCCTCATCCGCCAAAAGAGCGTAACCGAGCAAGTCGGGTAAGCCTTGTTCTTTTGAGCGGTATTCTTTCAAATTAAGCATTATTTCTGAACCTTATAGCCATGAAAAGTCCATAAAGAACTCTTTGCGCTATAGTAAGATTGTTGGTGAAAGTACCTCATAAATACTTTTGACATCATAGGGTCTAGTTTTGCCATTTTTCTTAACAAAAACAGACTGGTAAGCCAAAAAATCAAAGATACAACCGCACCCAAAATTGATAGCCCACCCATACCGTTCACAACTGCCACAATTCCTGCAAGCATGATTGGATCTCGTTCTGCGCCAAACATGTGATTGTGTCTGATAAGTGATTGATATACGGGCATTATTCGTGCTGTCTGCATAGATTTTATTTGAGTTGTGTCTTCTTGAAGGAAAACACAACTCAATTTCCTCCTTCTATTAAACTATTGCGCCACTAAACGTGAACAAATTACCGACAACCGAGCCTGCAAACGCTACAAAGCAGATAACTACCGCAACGTTCATAAATTCCTTAATCGAGCCGTCAAGCGACTTCTGACCAAAGTACATACTCAAGCCAACGGCAAGCAAAGCAACCGTTGATAAAACTAAGCCTGTCGGTCCTGTAAAGGTGTTCATAATCTTCGTTAAAGGTCCTGAAAACTCTGTAAGTCCACCGTTGGCGTGTGCCCTTGTCGGGAGGAAAACAGCGAGTGCCATAAACAATAAAAATTCAACCATGAGAAACTCCTTCTCGTTTGTATATTTCAAAAGTCGTGTAATTTTGACTCTTGATATTAAAGTCAACAACGTCAATTATCTTGGATAGTTGACGTTGATTTTTCTTGTTCTTTTCCATAAATACAATCAAATCTACAGCTCTGCCGATAAGCCGTCGTTTCTCTCCGTTTCCTGCTTCTTCAACAAGCTCTTCAAGTCTTTCAAGTGCTTCTTCTGCGCCGTCAGCATGGAAAGTTCCAATCCCACCCGGGTGTCCCGTATTCCAAAGTTTGAGAAGTTCAAGAGCTGAACCGTCACGAACTTCACCCACGAGGATACGTTTAGGCGCATATCTCATACAAATCTTTGTGAGATTTCTCATGCCGATATTTGCAAGTTCAGAAGTAAGAAAGAAAACAGAATTAGGGCTTTTTGATTGAAGTTCAGCGGTGTCCTCTAAAATGAGAAGTCTATCATCGGGGCAAAGCGAATAAAGTTCATTGATTACGGCATTTACGAAGGTAGTCTTGCCCGATGAAGTGCCGCCCACAACCATAATATTTTTACGTTTGATGATGGCATTTTGAATAATAGGAA
>CAYJOR010000115.1:0-4390 GCA_964371865.1 uncultured Desulfovibrionaceae bacterium
TTTTTACTTAAGCCTTCAATAGTTTCGATGCGTTTTCCAACTTGCTCAACTGCTAAAAGCATACATGCAGGGCAAGCAACATCATCAATTAATACAGTGCAAGCACCGCATGCGCCTTCATCACAAGCTTCTTTTGTTCCAGTAAGCCCGCAACCATTACGAAGTACTTTTGATAAAGTCCAGTGTCCTTCAATTAATAAAGAAACTTCTTCATTATTGATATTTAGAACAACATGAACCTTTTCTCCTTTCTGGAGAACTTGTTTAATCTTCTGACACATTTTTACGTCCTAGTATTTAGATATAATTATTTGTAATAAAGTAATAGCTTAACTCTTTGCTGAGCCTCTGCTTGACCAAAGAATACCACCAACAATAAGAAGGAAGCTTACAATCTGAACAGAATTTACGCCTTCGCCAATTGCAATGAAGCCAATAATAGCGCTGAATATAGGCATTGAGTAATAAATAATATTTGCTAGAACAGGTCCGATTTTTTCTAAAGCAATATTCCATGAGCCCCAAGCAACAAGTGACGCACAAAGCCCTGTAAATGCAATACTAAAAATTACAGTTCCATTAAGATTGAATACAAATTCAGGAGTGCTATATTCCCAAATAAGAAGTGGAATCATAAATATTAATCCAAGAAAGTTAATCACTGTAAGTACAGTAAGTTGTGATAAACCTTCAGGAAGTTTGCTAAGTGCAATACTATAAAATGCAAATCCAATTGTTCCAGCAAGCATATAGATATCGCCCACAACAAAATTAAAGTCCATAAGTGCTTTTAAACTACCGTTTGCAACCAAATACACAGAACCAAGTAAAGCAATTGTACAACCAATTAAGCTGTTCATACTTGGTTTTTGACCTTTAGTAAGCAATATAAGCATAACAAAAATAGGAGAGGTAACAGAAATAAGCCCCATATTTACAGCCGGTGATGTTTGCGCTGCAAAGTAACTAAGCGGCGAGTAAAGAGTAATACCTGTAATAGCAGCAATAATTAACTGTGGCATGAATTTTTTTACAAGGTGCATTTCTGCTTTTACTCTTGGCAAGGCAAAAGTACAAAGTATTATCAATGCAACTGTCCATCTACAAGCACCAAGTGTGAGTGGTGAAATTTGACCAACTGCTAAACGCGCAACTACATATGCTCCACCCCAGATACCGGTAGCTAATAATGCATACATCAAACCAACATTTCTTTGTGATAACATAAAACTCTCCTAAAAAGTAAACTTCTAGCTATTTGAAGATATAGCAATATAAACAAAGAAAAAAGTATATAGTTTTACTTCTGCATTCTTCTTGTGTTTATTTTCACTTATTCTCATTCTAGCTACTTGTTTTTATTTACTTTTTACATAGCAAAATATATGCCAAATATAATTATCTATAAATTCAATAAGATAGAAAAATTATCTATTCCACGAAGTAGTCATTTCACGGAAATAATGATTGATTTTTATAAAAATATCCATTATAAGCGCATATATTCGTTCCGTTATAACGGTTTTTTATGAGAGAAGATTATGAAAAATGACTTAAACCAAGATTACAAAGAAATTATTCAATTTTTAATTGAAGAAAAGCCAAAACAAGAAGCTATCTTGTCTTTATTTGAATTTCTTAAGGAAAAAATTCCCTTTGAAAAAATTATCTGCTGTAAAGTAAACAGAAAATCAAAAATTGTTAATATGTTTGTTGAGTATTCACTCACGGAAAAATTTATAGGCTTTTCCTATAAAATTGATCGCCTTACTCCTATTGAAATTTTAAAAGAAAGATACGACGGAGATTTTAAAAATCTTTTTGTTTCAAATCACAAAGATAATGAAATAACTTTTTTTGATCAATTACACTTTCCTGTTGAATCATTTATAAACTTTATCTTTCATATCACGGAAGATTTAAGTGAGTATATGTTTTTTTCGTGCTTTTCTCCAAATGAAAACTGTTTTACTGATGAACATATAAAGATACTTTTACTAGTGCGTCCATTTCTTGAAAATCTTTTGCTTGAGCATTATAATAACAACCCTGAACCTCATTCTTTTCTAGCCTCAAAGATAGCACTGCCTGTATCCCATGAAGAACAGCTAAGAGCCTGCCCTGACCTTCAAACTGTAATGAGTAAAATTGAAACTATTGCAGATTATGATATGACAACTCTCATCACAGGTGAAAGTGGCGTAGGAAAAGAATTAGTAGCAAGCACAATTCACTTACTTTCGCCAAGAAGAACCAAACCTTTTATTGAAGTCAACTGCGGTGCAATTCCTGAATCTTTACTGGAAAGCGAACTATTTGGCTTTGAAAAAGGTGCTTTTACTGGTGCAATTTTGACTAAAAAAGGCTTTTTTGAACAAGCAAATAAAGGGACTATTTTTTTAGATGAAATTGGTGAAATGTCTTTACACGCTCAAGCTCGTCTTTTACGAGTCTTGGAAAATAAAAAAATCCAAAAAATTGGAAGCGAACATATGATAGCTCTAGATGTGCGAGTTATTGCAGCAACCAATAAAAATCTTATGGAGCTTGTTAAATCCGGAAAATTCCGCGAGGATCTTTACTATCGTCTAAAGCGTTTTCATATTCCAGTAAAACCTTTGTCAGAAAGAAAAAGAGATATTAAATTTCTTGCACAATACTTTTATTCAAGCACAATAGAAAAATATCAACTTAAAAATCCACCAATTCTTAGCAGTAAAACAATAAAAAAGCTAACAATGACTGATTGGCCTGGGAATATACGTCAGCTTAAATACTCCATTGAAGAAGCCATTTTCACTGCTATCAGTGAGAGAAAAAAAGAATTAGAATTTTCCTTTAGCGAACAAATCTCTCTAGAAGCCTCTTCTCCTAAAAGAAAGACATTAACTGAACACGAAATTAAGCAAGCTTTAAAAGCATCTGCAGGAAAAATAGAAGGGAAAAATGGTGCGGCTGAACTATTACAAGTCAATCCAGCAACACTAAGAAGCCGCATGAAAGTATTTGAAATTCCATTTAAAAAAGATAAATCAACATCTAACGTATAAAACTAAATCTTTACATATCTTCTTGCAGCATAACTTTTTACATAAAAGTTGTTTATTTTATCTTTATTTAAATAATAGGTTAAGAAATAATATTTAATGTTTTAAGGTGTCTTTCTAAAGTCAGAGATTTTAATAATTTAATTAATTGTGATAAATTTCAGTGTGTTTATCATTTTCGAGAATTTTATTAAATTTATCAATATCAAGAATGAAGGTTTCGTTTTTCTTATAAGGGCTTATTACTCCATCTAACTCAAGCTTTCTTAAAGCCTTATTGAGTGTAACCCTATGAATATTCAATAAATTTGCTAACTCTTGTTGATTGAGGTTTGTACTTGCATAAATCATAGCTCCCTCTTGCTCAATGTGACTTTGCAAAACTCTGCATATAATTCCTGGAAGATTATTTGATTTTATCAATACTTTTTGCTTGATAAGATTTAAAGTTTTTAGTGAAATATTTTCAATTAATGAAATAGTAAGTTCAGGGTATTTTCGCAAAAGCTTTGCATGTACCCATTCCTCTGAAAAAGCATAAATCACACAATCAGTTTCTAAATGAATTGAAGCAATAATTTGTTTTTTTTCAATAAAAAAAGTTGCATCTCCTATTAAAGCAGGCCCACGCTCCTTTGTGAGTAAGTTTTCTTGTCCATCTAAATAAAGGTATTTAATACTTACTTCACCCTTATGTAAAAAATAAATAAATTTATTATTTTCCATATATTCTAATAGAATATAGCCTTTAGGCTTTTCAAGTTTGGTAGCTTCATGGAAAACGTTTTTCCATAGCTTCTTCATATTTTCACCATGCGCTGTAGTTAGCATAATATTACCCTAAATTATGAAATAGAAAAAAATGTAGTACTTACTACATTTAGTATGTAATTTTTGTGTTAAAGTCAACAATATAAAATTACTAGAATGTATTTATAAATTATGAAACTTTGTGAAATTTTCAAGAAAAAAAATGACTTTTTATGATGTGTAATATGTCAAATTAGATATAAACAACTAAAAAATCATCTTTTTAAGCAAAAAACATAAAAAAATAATTTTGAAAAACTCCTAATTATCTGATATTTTTCAAACTTTTAGAAATAAAAATGAGTGTAACTGAACATAGTAAACGTGATTCAATAGAGAAAATTCTACAATTTGTATTTTAGGAGGTTTTATGTCACAAACACAAGCTAAAAAACACCTTCCACCAATGCCTATAAGTAAAATAGTCCATATAATAATCGGGCTTACTACTATGCTTATTGGACATCACCTGAACCTGCTATAAGTTTGCGTACACTATAATAAGATAGTATATTGTCATCATGAGGAGGTGG
>CAYJOR010000116.1:0-4126 GCA_964371865.1 uncultured Desulfovibrionaceae bacterium
GGAAGGGGGAGAGCTCGAGAGGGGGAAACCTTAACTTTTTTTCAAAAAAAGTAAGGTTTCCCCCTCTCGAATATTCAACTAAACAAAGCTAATAATTGGAACTACGATAGGGTCACGCAACAATACTTCACGGAAGAAACCTCGTAAAGTTGTGCGGATTTTTTCTTCAAGTCTACTTTCATTGTAGTTCTTTGTGTTTTCTAATATATCAAGAATCAGACATTTAGAATCTTCTAATATATGATCATATCTTTGTTCAAAGACGAATCCACGAGAGAAAATTTCTGGCCCGTGAAGAACTTCACCATTATCTTCTGACATAACTAATACGACAATTACCATACCTTCGCCGCCAAGAATACGGCGTTCTTTAAGAACAAGTCTTCCAACGTCACCAACGCCTTTACCGTCAACAAGTACTGATTCAGCAAGGAGTTTTGGCTCTAGTCTGTGTCCATCTTCAAGAAGAGTTAAAGGATAACCATCTTCAAGAAGAACAATTTTAGCAGGGTCAACTCCTGATTCACGAGCTAAGTCAGCATGTTTTACAAGATGACGATATTCACCATGAACAGGAATAAAATATTCAGGTTTCATAACATCAAGAATAGCTTTTAGTTCGCCCTTGTATGCGTGACCGGTTGCGTGTACACAATATTCGCCGTTTGTATGAACTTTTGCGCCAAGCTTGTAAATTTGATTGATAAGTCTTGCAACTGCTTTTGCATTGCCCGGTATAACTCTTGACGACATAACAACCCAGTCATTTTCTTGTAATGACAATTGTTTATGATAACCATTTGCGATACGAGTCATGGCCGAAAGTGGCTCACCTTGTGAACCTGTTGCAAGAATAACTGTTCTTTCCGGAGAAAGATAAGGTATCATTTCGTAATCGTGATAGATATTGTCGGGAAGTTCTAAAATACCTAGATTACAAGCTTTTTCGATGTTAGTATTAAGGCTTCTTCCACTTACAACTACAGCTTTATTATATTGCTTAGCAAGTTCAAAAACGGTACGTATTCTATCAATATTACTTGAGAAAAGGCTTATAACGATACGCCCTGGAGCATCTTCAAATAATTTATTAAGACCATCACGTACTTCACGTTCTGGGCGTGAATAGCCTTCACTTTCTACGTTTGTTGAATCTGAAAGAAGTAGTCTTAGGTCATTATCGGCAAATTTTGCTAGTTCTGCAAAGCTGACGCATTCCCCGTGAATTGTTTGAGAGTCGAGCTTGAAGTCGCCTGTATGAAATACTTTACCGAGTGGAGTTTCAACTCCAAGAGAATAAGCTTGTGGGATTGAGTGACAGATGGGGAAGAAAGTAAATTTTAAGTCTCCAAGAGTTCTTTTGTCATAAGGTTCAACAACGTGGAGTTCAACTCTGTCAATTAATTCTCTTTCAGTAAGTTTGTGCTCAACAAGAGCCAAGGTGAAAGCAGAACCGTAAATGTTAAGCTTTTTAAAGTGGGGCACAAGCCAAGGAAGTGCGCCTATATGGTCTTCGTGGCCATGTGTGAGGACTACGCCTAATAAATTTTCTTTTTGCTCTAGTACGGAATCGAAGCGAGGAATTACCACGTCGACACCAAGGTGGAAGTCATCAGGGAACATAAGTCCGCAATCAAGCATGACAATGCCATTTTGG
Organism: uncultured Desulfovibrionaceae bacterium; assembly: GCA_964371865.1. GTDB lineage: Bacteria > Desulfobacterota > Desulfovibrionia > Desulfovibrionales > Desulfovibrionaceae > CAYJAZ01. The sequence goes on from CAYJOR010000116.1 coordinate 1,658, forward strand.
GTTTCCCAAAGTTGACAATTTAAGCCTATTTCACCTAACCCGCCGAGCGGAGTTATGGTTAAAAAGTTTTCCATAGTTTTTCCTATTATATAAAATCAGCATTTTAAAATCTGTGAGTAAATTTTCATATTTAAAGATACCATAAATATTAATGCAATTATTTGGTAGTGTTTAATTATTCTGGAAGTTGTATCTTTTTTTCTTTTTCGATAAAGAGGGTGTATTCTTCATCGGTCAAAATTTTGTTAAAAGAGAGTATATGCACTGGGAATGGTGGATATTCTTTTTGATATGATGGGTGCATGTAAATCCCTTTATTTTTCATAAACCCTAAGCGTTTATAAAATTGCCATCTTTTTTCTGTATCTTCATCGACAATTTCTTCAATATCTAGAACAAGGATTTTTTTAGTTGTTTTTGCAAAATCTTCAAGGATTTTTGTTCCTAAACCTTGTCCGCGTGTGTTTTTATTAACCGCATAATATTCTACGTAGCAAAAATGAGGAAATTCCCAATAAAACATAAGAGCTTTTACATCATCGCCCTCATGATAGCACATGCAATGAAAGGAATCGTCTTCCAAAGCTATTTTATGGTCATCACGCAAACGCATTTCCGAAGGTGGAAAAGCATCTGCGTATAGTGACCACATTTTTTCAAAGTAAGCATCATTTACATCTGTAATTCTATGTATTTTAAGCATTGTAACTACCCTTTATTATGAAAAATCTGGGTTGATTATTGCTGCACCATTTGCAAACATAAGTTTTAAGTATTGCAAAGTGGTTACGTCAGCCGGAATGATAGGAAACTCTGTTCCGCATTCGTGACAACGAACTTTTACAGGGCTTATAGGTGCTGCTGCCGCTATTTGTGTAAAGCAGTCAGGGCATCTGTAAGTGAGGATAATATCCATACCGGAAGGAGCTACAGGTTCAATGATTTTTCTTTTCATAATTATTGTTTCTTTGTTAGATTGAGTCTTTCAGCAATTGCATCTGCCGCTGCTTGTGTGAAGTCGTTTTCTGAAAGAGCTTGTTTCTTCTCTACAGAGATAAGTAGTTCAGGCATATTTGCAAGTTCTTTTTTAGGTTCAACACCATATTCGCTTGGGAATGTATCTTGTAAATACATATCTTGGAAGCCGGAAAACTTAATTGCATGAGCTGTTGAATCTAGAATAGCAAATTCATCTTCACTAATCAAGCCAAGTTCTTTTGCTTTTAAAAGTCCTGCTAAGCTTTCGCCGCCCTGTGTACATACAATATGACCGGCTCTATTAGCTAGTAACATACAATCCATGATAGATTGTTCCGAAACTTGAACAACGTTAAAAGCATTTTCTCCTGCAATTGAGATATATTTATCAGCAAGATACTTAACTCGTGGGAATGATACAGGATTACCAATCATAGCTGCTTGTGCAACACTTGGTTGAACTTGTACAGGAGCATAAGGTTTTGATGTATCTTGATAGTAACGATAAACAGGATCAGCATGATGTGATTGCACGCCAAAGAGTCTTGGAAGTTTAGTTAGAATTCCAAGTTCGTACATTTTTAAGAAGCCTGACATAATAGCCGTGATATTACCAGCGTTCCCGATTGGAACAAAGATACATTTTCCACTTAAATCCCAGTTGTACCATTGTGCAACTTCATAAGCATAAGATTCTTGACCCAAAATTCTCCATGAGTTTTTCGAGTTCAAAAGTGCTACACGATAATTTTCTGCAAGATTTTCAACAACCTTCATACAATCATCAAATACACCCGGAACTTCAAGCACAGTTGCGCCACTTCCAAGCGGTTGAGCCAACTGCTGAGGTGTAACCTTTCCATGAGGTAAAAGCACCACAGTTCTAATAGGTTCGCCCACATATGAGCCATACAATGCCGCCGCCGCAGATGTATCACCTGTTGACGCGCAGATAGTGAGAACTTCGTCCCAGCCATGCTTTCTTACAAGCGATTTCAAGTAAGAATATGCGCCTGCCATACCTCTATCTTTAAATGAAGCAGATGGATTTTGTCCGTCATTTTTGATTGCGAAGTTTACGCCTAAAGCTTTGCATACGTGATCTGCTGCATCTACAATAGGAGTATTTCCTTCACCAAGATAAACGATATCGTCAGCCTCTAAAACAGGAGCCATAAGCTCGTAAAATCTAAAAATACCACGAAGGGATTTTTCATTTGAGAGTCTACGCTCATCAAAGATTTTTCTCCACTCTTCGCCGCTTTTTTCTTTTAGCTTATCAAAGCCTTTATTTTCAAGTAGAAATACATTGCCACATTTTGGGCATGTATACAATAATTCATCAATTGAAAAGTATGAGTCGCAACCTAAGCAGTGATACTGCATTTCTGCTCTATATTCTGGAAAATTCATTGTTTAAGATGTCCTTTATATGATTTTGCCTTCGGCGACCAAAGGGAATGATTCCCTTTGGAAACCCCTTTTCTTTTT
>CAYJOR010000117.1:0-4075 GCA_964371865.1 uncultured Desulfovibrionaceae bacterium
TCATGATGACAATATACTATCTTATTATTGTGTACGCAAACTTATAGCAGGTTCAATCTTGAGTTAAAACAAAGTATGAACACTGTTTATAGACATAGATTTGATGGAAGTTATGATAATAATTTTATCGAATTATGGATAAATTTTTACATTCATTTTAGAAAAAATCCTCATCTTTTTTCTTATGAGCTTAATTTTTGGCGTGACTGGATGAACGAAAAAAAATACAAAAGGTACGTTGTGGGTAATACGACTTATAGGTGTTTTACTCATATCCTTAGGGATTATACGTATTGGAAGAAGCTATAAGGCTAGCTCAAGCATATGTATTAATTTTGCTTTAAAAGCAGGTTTAGGGAAAAGTGCGATTATTCTTGCTTTTGCATGGGCTCTTTTATTTGTTGCTTTTGTTGGAGTTTTTACTCTTCCTACGCTAATACTTGAAGGTGTTGCTGGAGCTTTTATACTTCTGTTTATTCTTTATTTTATAGGAAAAAAGAAATAAGAATGAAATTATTTGAGAATAATGCTATAAAAATATGTTCTTTTTATATTTAGTATGTTCATTAGTTTATATCTTTGTTCTTTTTCTTAAGAAGCTAAGAAGGGTAGCAACTTTCAAGAAAGAAATATAAATTGGAATGAGGTGATATATTTTCTAAATAATACATTAATAACTTGCAATTTATCGCTTATATTACTACTTTGTTTCTGAATTTTTACGCACTGCAAAAAAGTTCAAAAGTAATGACCTAATAAGATTTAGATTACAATAAGTTCTAATAACTTTAGTTTGTTATCCTCAATAAATAGATTTGATAGACTTGCTATAGGAGAATACATGAAAAAAATAAAAACTTTTACGCAATACCCATACTTACTATAGGCTTTATGGCTGTTGTTACTTTTTTATTTTTCTTTCACAAAAACATTAGTAATGAACTTTCAGATACAGAAATTGAAAATATCAGTTTGACAGCGAATCAACAGCAAGCTTCTATCAATGGCGTTATACAAAGCCATGCGAGAAACTTAAACTCTATGGCAAAAACTCTTCTGATTATTGATACTGATCAAAGAGGAATGGAAAAATATATACGTAACCTTGAGAAAACTTTAGGTATTGATACTGTTATCTTTTCGGGCACTTATGGTCATGCTTTTTTATCTAACGGTGATTCTGTTGATGTTTCACAAAATCCTGTCTTTATAGAAACTAGAAAAGGTTCACCGTATGTTTCACTCCCTATACTTCAAAATTTACAGGAGATAGAGTTGTTGCGGCTGCTAATTCTGAAACTGTCAAATTAAGTGTCAGTGAATTTGATAATATTTTTTATGCAGCCAAATCTAACAGACTTTCATAATAAGCTCCTCTTTTAGTCATTGGGGGTAAACCTCCAATAGAAGAAGAAATTCTTCTATTATTCCAGTAGTCTAAATAGTAGTCGTAAATTATTGAAGATGCTTCTGTTTTGGAAAGCTTACTAAATTTGTGTACGGACTTCATTTCTTCTTTTCCTCTTGCCCACATGCTTTCACACTTAGCATTGTCATGACATCTACCCGATGCAGAGTTCATACTTTGTATAATATGGTTCTGTCTAAGCAGTTTCCTAAATTCCTTGCTTGTATATTGACTACCTCTATCGCTATGACTGATAGCGTTTTTCACATCATACCTGCTCAAGAGAGAGCGATAACTATCAATCACAAGCTCCGTTTTCATGTTGTCTGAAATTGATAATGCTAAGCAAGCGTTATCAAAACAATCAAATATTCCGCTGAGATAGATTTTTCCATCGCGACATTGAAATTCTGTAATATCTGTTACAAGTTTTTGACAAGGTTCTATGGCTGTAAAATCACGATTAAGTAAGTCGTCACTTTTATGAGCCTCTTTATCTGATTTCGTTAACCCTTTAGGATTATTTCTTTTTTGAAGTAAACCATGTTCTCGCATAACCTTTGACACCGTATGATAACTGTATGGACAATCATAATCTAATTGAAGCTTTTCATAAGTCCTTAGTTTTCCATATGTTTTATTATAGTCATCTTCTTGTAAAATTGCCTCAATAGACGCCAAAAGTTCGGCATACTTATAAGGTTTTGACAACGATTTTATATACTTGCTATAGCCTGAAACACTTACCTTCATGAGTTTGCAATAATTCGCAATTTCTCCTTTGTGGCTATGTTCATGAATATATTGAAATCGTAATCGTTTCCCTATTTCTTTTGGCGAGCTGCGAAAAAAACAGCGGCATCTTCGAGTATCTTTCTATCTCTAATAAGCTGATAATTTTCACTTTTTAGCATTGCATTTTCTTTTTCTAACTGCTTTACACGCTCAACAAGCTTTAAAGATTCTTTCGGTTCCGGATCTATAGGCGATAGCGGTAAATCTCCTTGTTTAGCCTTATAAAGCCATGTGTAGAGAGTATCAACCGGAATATTTAGTTGATTACTCGCTTGCTTAGCGCCAACTTCCTTAGCTAAGTAGACCGCATTGGCTCGATATTCTGCCGTATAACTTCGTTGTATTTTCTTAGTCATAATTACTCCTATACTTCTTTTTACTTATAGAAATTTATGACAAAATTCAATAACACTTTTTTTGTACTATATCACTTCGTCAAAGTAAATTTTTATTCAAGTCATTTATGTTTTGATAAGCTCCTTTCATAAAAATTCACTTTTCCTTGTCAAAAATACAAAATCTCTTAATTTAGAAACACACCCTAGATAATAAGCAAATATCAACTGTGATAAAGATGATTTAATTTTTGTGTATTTATAGAGTATAATAGATTCTGTTCACTTTATTTACATAAAATATTATAATAGAAGTCATCAACTTGTTTAGTTGTAGTTATTTTTTTATAGAGAATCGTACAAAAATTCTATACATCTTTATCTTATTAGTTTTAGCTAATACACTTCGATTAAAAATTTAGCACTAAACTGTAGTCTTGCCAAAGTCTATTCACTGTAAAAGTTTAGAAAAATATCCTAGATGTTTGACTTTGATATAAACAAAAGAAATGAAATGATAATTTAGATTTCATCTTGAATACGTTTATTTGTGTTGTGTATATGCTTTTTAATTGCAAGTGCTGCTTTTTCAGGATTGTTTGACTTTATAGCTTCAAGCACCTCTATATGCTCTTTATAAGAATTTTGTGGGACATTTGGTTTTTTATAAACGCTTTCTATGGCTTTTTTTAGTAGTCGTCTACACATAATAAAGAGAGTTAAAATACACTTGTTTCTACATGCTTCAGCTATTTTAATATGAAAATTGTCGTCAGCTTCTGCACCGTAGCCGCCGTTTTCAATGTCTTTTTTCATTTCATCAAGGGTAAGTTCAAGTTCTTTAATGTCTTCTTCTGAATGGCGCACTGTTGCTAATTTTGCGATTTCAGTTTCCAAAACTAAGCGCATTTCCAATATTTCTTCTACAAGAACATCGCTCTGTAACATGATTTCAGACATTGGCGCAACTAGATGATCAATTGATAATGCACGAACATACATTCCACTGCCAATTTTTGATTCAATATATCCCCTATCTTCGAGAGTGCGCAAAGCTTCTCTTACTGTAGGTCTTGCTACAGCCAATTGTTCAGCCAAAGCTCTTTCAGAAGGAAGTTTGTCACCGTTTTTTAGTTGTTCGGAAGAAATGAGATGGATTATTTGCTCTACAATTTCTTCGTATAATTTTTTTTTCTTTAGGGGCTTTAACATTCATTTTCCTTATAGGTACAAAAAAGAAACATTAAACTTTGTACACAAATAAACTAACAATATATGTAATAAATGTCAAACGCGTATGCAGCAAGTGAATAAGCGAAAAGGGTATTTCGTTAGAGAAAGAAAATACTATAGTTTAATAAAATTACATAGCATTAAAATATTTTTCATAAAGCTAGTAATGATAATTTAGGGTGTGTTTCTAAATTCATTCTTTTGCGTTTTTTCATCTTCAAAGATGGTTTTTTATTTAGTTTATGTATGTTTTTATACACTACACTTCATAAAAAATCACTTTTCATTGAAAATTCCACAAAAT
>CAYJOR010000118.1:0-3835 GCA_964371865.1 uncultured Desulfovibrionaceae bacterium
AAAAAAGAAAAGGGGTTTGCAAAGGGAATCATTCCCTTTGCCCGTCGGAGACAAATTAGATTCATGTAAGTTTGAGGGGGGAAAACTCATTTTTTATTAAAAAATAGGGTTTCCCTTCCCTCAAGAATAATTCAAAACTATGCTTTAGCTTTTGGAAGAATCATTTCTACTTCTTCGTGTGGGCGAGGGATAACGTGAACGCTTACGAGTTCACCAACGCGGCTAGCAGCAGCGGCGCCGGCATCAGTAGCAGCTTTAACAGCGCCAACATCACCACGTACTAAAACAGTAACTAAACCGCCGCCAACTTGTTCTCTACCGATAAGATTTACGTTTGCAGCTTTTACCATTGCGTCAGCAGCTTCAACAGCGCCAACAAGACCTTTAGTTTCGATCATTCCTAATGCATCCATCATATTATGCTCCTTGAATATTGATAGTTGTTTTATAAAGTTATATCTGACTCTTATAAAGTCTGATGTGTAACTAAAATGGGTTATTTTACAATTTGATAAATGTTAAGCTCTTTTCGCTTCTTTATTTTATACAGTTGCTTGTAAACAATTGTTTTTTAAGGAAGGGGGTGAGCTCGAGAGGGGGAAAACTCATTTTTTTCAAAAAAATGTGGTTTCTTTCTCTCGAAAAACATTTATAAACTTTTCTTGATTATTTTGGCAGCCTCTAAGCTCATTTCACGGAGTTTAGGAAGGTCAGTAATGCCAAAATTTTCTTGAATAATGACAGCAAGCTTGATAAGAACCTGCTCGAAAGGATCGCTAGATTTGCAACAAGAAGTTACTTTCTCTTTGCAACTCTCTTGAATTATATTCTTAAGAGCATTCCCTTCTTTTTCATACGATACAGCTTGTTGAATAGAGTGCGGAATAGGTTGAGCACATCCACAATCGCTATTATAAGGAGCTACATCATATACTACTTCAACGCCTTTAGCTGAGCAGTAATCTTTTGCGCTTGCTGTTATAATAGTATTTTTATCGCAGTAAACTTTATTCGTTTGAGCGCAAATATACGTATTAACATTTTCAACGCAGATGAGAGTTTTCTTCATACTAACCACCCATAAGGTTTTTTATTACAGCGGCTTCTGGTCTGGCTATAACAACCGCCTCAATAAGTTTTTTCTCTAGTTTGGTTTTAGCCACTTCAACCGCTTCGTTAACAGATGCCAAATCACCTGCAACCACAAAATAAGCTTTGCCCGCTATACCCTGAGCAAGTGCTAAACGACCAAGATAAACATTTGACTTCTTAACCGTATAGTCTGCCGCTTCAATGCAAGAGCTGACATTGTTACTTTCCACAACTCCAAGAGCTGAAACTGTGCCGCAGTCTTCTTTCTCAAGACCGGAAGAAAATCCGCGCCCCAACGCTCTTATAACTTGTGGTGAAATATTTGATATAAAATAACTTCCAACAAGCTTAGTATTTTTCTCATTTGCACTAGCTTCAGCCATAGAAATTGCTGCTTGCACAGATGATCTATCGCCGGAAATATAGATGATATACTTACCAGGGCAGATAGTACCTGCTTTAATAAGGTCAATATCAGCGGCTTTCATCATGCTATCGCTAAGGCTTGCACCCATTGCAATGCTTCTGCATTCAACAATTCCTAAAGTATCCATTGTTAGCCTTCCCATTGAGATTCGTCTAAAATTCCAACAATTGCGGCGTCAACAGGCACATCTTTTTGAGATAGTGCCAAGCGTGCTGAACTTCCTTGAGTGATAAGAACTCTTTCACCGATGCCGGCACCAACACAATCTACAGCGACAAAACTTTCTAAGTATTCGGAATTATTTGCTAGATCAATACGTTGAACCACCATGAGTTTTAGTCCATTCAAAGTAGCTTCTTTACGTGTTGCCCACACATTTCCTTTTACTTCAGCTATAATCATATCATCAATCCTTGTTCTCAAACTTAATTATACATTGCCTTCTTTGCAGTTCATAGCAATGCCAAGCGGAGTAACTAAAAGTGGATTCTTTGGTTTATACACCGGTAAACCAGTTTCTTTTGCTATAACATTTTCCATATTCGTCAAACAGCAGGTGCCGCCTACTAAATAGACCGCTGAAACTTCATGATTTTGAATATGTTTCTTTACTATAGTACCCATTTTTTCAACAACTGCAGCAACTACAGGGAATATTTCCTTATGTTTACTGTTTTGTTTTTTCAACTTCTCCGCTTCATCAAATGATATACCATAACTTCCGGAAAGCACAAGTGAAAGATGTGTACCGCCCGTTGGTTCATCTGCTACATAGATGACTTCGCCATCTTTTAGGACTGATAAACCTGTTGTACCACCACCGATATCAACAATAACACCATTTTCTATATTTAGAACTGCGTTTGCTGCAGTAGGTTCATCTAGTATGTTGATAACTGTTAAGCCTGATGCTTCTACCACATGCTTATGAGTAGCGCAATCTCTAGATCCTGTTCCCGGAGGAACGGCAATTGCTGCTTTATCTAGTGAACGACCAAGTCTTTGCTCAAGTTCATTAACCAGTCTTTTTACAATTGTAGTTGCGCCGATATAATCAACAACAATACCATCACGTAAGACTTGCGCAAATTCCATAGCACATGCCACCGGTTGCAAGTCTTTATTCAAGACAACAACAACGATATAAGCAGTACCAAGATCAACACCAGTTAGAAGTTCTTCGTCTTCTGTAACATCTTTTGTTTCATTTATGCAAGCTTCAAGTTCTTCTATTTGAGCGTCTATTGCAGCAAAATCTTTCATAGTGATTATTTCTTCCCTAAAATTGTACCGGTTACTTTTGATGACCAACCTGCGCTATTGCCTTCATCAGAATCTATGTGCATTGCAAGTTTGAATGTTGGGTTAACCCTAACTCTTACATCTTCTAAGATTACAGGACGGTTTGTATTGAGTCTTACTTGAACGATATCATTATCAACAAGTCCGTACTCTTGCGCATCTTGTGGTGACATATGAATATGTCGTGCAGCAACAATAGCGCCTTCTTCAAGCCCTACGATATTCATTTGTGATGAAAGCACAATGCCCGGTGATTTTACTGTATCGCCAGATTGACGAACAGGCGCATCAACTCCAAGCACTCTTGCATCTGTCTTAGATATCTCAACTTGTGAAGCACTACGTGATGGTCCCAAAACTGCTACGTTATCCATAACGCCTTTAGGTCCGATAAGTCTTACTCTCTCATTACAGAGGAATTGACCCGGTTGAGAAAGTTCTCTTGCCATTGTAAGAGGCGCACCAAAAAGAGTAATTGCATCAGCTTCACTCAAGTGTACGTGTCTAGCGGAAAGTTCAACAGGAACTTCCATTCCAACACACTGAGCTTCAACCTTAGCACTATAGCAAGGCTGGCTAGCCAAAACTTCTTTTACTACTTTTTGAACTATATTTATTAAAATTTGATTATTCATGATTTGATTTGCCTTCGGCGACCAAATGGAATGATTCCCGTAGGGAAAGTTCCTTTGGAAACCCCATTTCTTTTTTCTCATTCCTCGAAAAAAGGAATGAGTTTTACAAAAAAATTATTTCCTTAGACTCAAAACAAACTATTTCAAAATAAAAATTTTCTTGCTTTAGAAAGGTATTCTATATTTGAAATGCTAAACTTTGTCCTCATCGCCACTCAATATCTAGCAATTAGTTCGATTAAACTTTTCTCGGTGCTACTATGAATTATAAAAGTTAACAATGAGGATTTTATGCACCGATATTAAAAGTTTTGTAAGGAAGGGGGAGAGCTCGAGAGGGGGAAAACTCAACTTTTTCAAAAGTTGTGGTTTCCCCCTC
>CAYJOR010000119.1:0-3758 GCA_964371865.1 uncultured Desulfovibrionaceae bacterium
GTCAAATATGCTTTGACGAGATGAGAGCGTTTTTCTTTTTTCATTGATTTTCCTTTTTGAGAACGTAGTGAACAAAACTTTAGCGAGCGAAACAATTTTCGCATAAATTGTGAGAGAGGTTTTGTACACAACGTGTCAAAACAATTTTAATTATGTTGAGCATAGCGAATAAGTCAGCATCGTGAAGTAGCATAATTTTCTCTTGAGAAATGTGGGACTACTTCACCTATCCTGCCTTCAAGGTATAAGCGCAGAAAGCATAATATAGCATTACAGAAAAGTTGATTATGCCTTATTATGGTGTCGAATGCTTTTTGCTGTTAAGTGCTGATATATAAAGGATTATTATGCTATCCGTTGGTAAATAATGAATTCTGCTTCTATCTACTTGCTTATAATGCACTTTTTGGAAATCAAAGACAAAAAAAGACAAAAGGTGACTCAGAAAAAAGAAAAGGAAGAAAATATAAGAACTAATCTGATAATATCAGATAAAGGCAGATTTTTTCTGGAAAAATAAGATATTATCTGATTTTTTTATTCACTTTTTTCCTTATATTTTCTTATGCTTTTGAGGGTAGGATAGATAAAGTAGACCCATTTTATTCTAGTGACTCTTAGCTATGCTCAAAGTTTTTAATAGTTTTGTTAAGAATAAACCTCAAGTTTTGAATTTCGCAGGGCTTTTTCTTGTATTTAGATTCGTACTGTTTCTTCTCTACCTCAAGAAAAAGTAAGGCAAAGAAGAAACTTATTTTGTATATTCGTTCGTATGTGTATTCGTATATTTTGGGGGGTGCTTTTTCAAATGTTTTCAAGAATAAAAGTTTTTGAAAAAGCGAAATTCGTACATTAATATTCGTATATTTTATTCGTATGCTGAAATTTGTATTTTATAATTTGTATATGCTGTATTTGTTCAAGGTAGTTTTTATGAATTGCTGAGTCTTTCTATAAGCTCTCGGATATCGTTTACTCTCCATGCGCTTGTACGTGCACCTAATTTTATTGGAGCAGGGAAACGACCTTCCTTAATCCCTAGCCAAAATTGAGTTTTACTTACGGGGATTACCGCCAAAACTTGAGGAAGTCTGATAAAACCTTCTTGGGGTAGGGTATTGCTTAGAGTTTGTGACATATTGTCTCCTTTGGTTTACAGTTTTTGAAGCACCTCCTATGCAACTTCAAACTAAGTTTCATTTTATGTTTTTCCACAAGTAGGGATAAACACTCGTTAGAGTTTACAACCTCCTTTTATAAACAATAACGACCATTATTGTCTGATTGAGAAATATATAATTCATTCTAAAAAAAATGCAATACCCTCTTGATTAAGCAAGAGATAACTCTATAAAACTCTATCAAAAACCATAGGGTTCGATAGAGTTCGGTAAAGAAGAAATTTTTTTATTATTTTTTTTCAATAATACTCAAAATTAGCTTACTTAGGCATTTTTAGTGTTTTTTGTTGACTTTTGAGGTAAATACATTAAAATTTCTCCAAATAGGGAACTATATATTGTGTATTGACAACTGGCACTATGCTATAGGTCTACGAAAAATCACTTTATTTGACTGTTCAAAATAGGAAAATTTTATGGAAGACTTGAAAATAAAATCTCGTGAAGAAGAAATGCAAGAGTTTTTAGAGCAGGCAAATAAAGCACTAAAAGAATCAGCTCTTGAAGCTCGTAAAATTGCTAAACAGACAAATACCCCTCTCGTTATCTATGATAAGGAAAAGGGTATACAAGAAATTTATATTGAAGATTAATTTTCTTAAAACTTATCCCCAACTATTAAGAAATCCTTAATAGTTGGGGATATTTTAAATACTTGCAATAAATGCTGTTTGACATAGCTCACTTCATGTTTAGCTAGTTACAAAAGAGCAGTCAAACCTTTTTCTTTTACTATTGTAAGAAGCCTAAGAGCAGGACCCCCTGGTTTTTTTACACCACGTTCCCATGCAGAAATCAATCCTTTTGAAACATTGAGATATTTTGCAAAAATTGGCTGTGATACCATTTCCTTTTCTCTAATTTCTTTGATTTCATCTGCAGTAAAACTATTTACAGGTTTCAGACAAAGTTCGTCGTACTCTTTTAGAGTTGTTTTTGTAATAACTCCAATTTCTTGCAGTTCTTGCATGGTAGAATGAACTATAGCTGATACTTCACTTTTATATTCTTTCATAAATTCTTCTCTTAGTAGTAATACTAGGTGTTATAGGTTATAAGTATACTACTTTGTGTTACACGTCAAGTTTTTCTAATTTACTTTTCTTTTCTCAACTCATCAAGATAGTCCGCAAATTCTTGCATCATTTTCCTGCGTTCAGGTAAATACTGCGCATAGTTGTAACTGGCACGGATATTATCTCTTTCAGCATGGGCAAGTTGTCTTTCAATGTGGTCACGGTTATAGCCATGCTCATTAAGGATTGTGCTTGCTATACTTCTAAAACTATGAATAACAAGCTCATCTTTGCTGTAGCCCATATTCCTCAAGCCTGCGATTAGTCCTTCTGCGCTGATTGGTCTTGATAAAATTCGTGGGCTTGGAAAAAGCAATTCGCCATGTCCTGTATACTCTTTCAACTCTTTGAGAAGTGCTATTACCTGTGTTGACAAAGGAACTATATGAGTTTCTGGAATTTTCATTCTTTCAGCAGGGATTTTCCATTCAGCTTTTTCAAAATTGATTTCGTCCCATCTTCCTTTTCTTATTTCTTGCGAGCGCAAAAATACATAAGGCAAAATCTTCAAAGCATACTGCACACTTATGCTTTCGTTATAAGCATCAATTTTTCTGAGAAGGTTTCCAACATCATGCGGATTTGTAAGTGTAGGATAGTGTTTTGTCTTTACGCTTTCAAGTGCACCTTTTAGATCAAAGCTGATATCCCTTGTTGCTCTGCCTGTTGCGATTGCGTATCTGAAAACTTGTCCGCATGCTTGCAAGGTTCTGTGTGCTGTTTCATTATATCCTCGAGATTCAACTCTTCTAATTGCTTCTAAAAGTTGTTGCGGAGTAATTTTATCAATTTGAACTTTCCCTAGAGTAGGAAAAATATTTTTTGTTAGAAGTCCAAGTAGTTTCTTGGCATGACTTTCTTTCCATTTATTAGTATTCTTTTCGTGCCACTCACGAGCAATAACTTCAAAGGCGTTAACTTTTTCAGCAATAATTGATTCTTTTACAGCTTTCTTTTGAGCTGAAGGATCAATGCCTTGTGATAGCTTGTGTTTTAGCTCTGCGAGATTTTTTCTTGCTTGAGCAAGTGTGATAACAGGATATTTTCCTAAACTAATTAGTTTTTCACTGTTTTCAAAGTAATATTTAATTCTAAAGGATTTTGTTCCCTTTTCTGTGACAAATAAAAAGAGTCCTTCACCGTCAAAATGTTTTTGAGATTTGCCTGTTGGTTTTAAATTTCTGATAAATGTATCATTGAGTTTTCCCATTTATTTCTCCTAAATTGGCTTTTATTCGCTAATCCTAACCAACATAGCTTTTGTTGGGGGTATTAAAACGAGAAAAAGGGGTACCGACTTTTTCAAAATGAAAGTACCCCTTGTAATACCCCTAAAAATACGGTATGTCAACGTACTTTCTAGTTTAATCCCGAACGGATGATATGGGATTAAATGGGCTAAAAGTAAAGTCCCAAGGTGTTTTGCGGACAACTTGGGACTCTATGAAATATATGTGATGGTCGGGATGGCGGGATTTGAACCCACGACCACTCGCCCCCC
>CAYJOR010000120.1:0-3686 GCA_964371865.1 uncultured Desulfovibrionaceae bacterium
GCAATATTTGTAAATAAGAGATTTTTCACCCTGCCCCACTCTTTGAGGAAGAGCCCTTTTAAACAAGAAGTGGCTGAACCGAAAAAAGGGAAGCCTCGTTAAAAACGTGGTTTCCCTTTTTACAAAAATAATAAAATAATACTCTATCTATTTCTATGGTCGATAACTCTTTGAGCTTTACCTTCAGACTGTGGAAGTGAATTTTGAGCCAAAAGCTCAACTTTTGGAGTTACCAGAATTTCATCGTGTATACGTCTAATAATTCTATCACGTAATTTATGGAGAAGACGCATATCTTCTTCAAAATGATCAGGCGCTATTTCAACTTGTATACGGATATTTTCTAACAAACCGTCTTGATCTAAGTGAATAAGATAATTCTGCCCTACTTCAACAAACTCCATAAGAACTTTTTCAATTTGCATAGGATAAATATTTACACCTTTAAGGATTATCATATCATCACTACGCCCTTGAATTCTATCAATTTTTCTATGCTTTCTTCCGCACGCACAATCTTCAACAATAACACGAGTTAAATCACGAGTACGATAACGGATAATAGGCATACCTTTACGGCTTAGGGTTGTTATTACAAGTTCACCTAATTCGCCATCAGGAAGGTTTTCACCTGTTTCTGGATCGATAATTTCAAAAAGATAATGATCTTCCCAGATGTGCATGCCATGTTGCTCTGCGCACTCCATACCAACGCCGGGACCATTCATTTCTGATAATCCAAAAGAGTTATATACTTTTACATTTAAAAGCTTTTCTATGCGCTGACGTGTGAGTTCTGTATACGGTTCTGCACCAACAAGAGCAATACGCAATGAAGTTTCAATATTTTCTGCTTGTAGATGCTGACCAATATGAAGAGCATAAGATGGTAAAATATGTACACAACTTACATTAAAATCATGTATTAGTTTGATTTGTCTGCGTGTGTTTCCCGCACCTGCCGGAATTGTAAGACAGCCTAAAGCTTCTGCGCCAAAGTGCATTCCTAAACCACCGGTGAATAAACCGTATCCGCTCATATTCTGGAATACATCTTCTTTTCTCATTCCGGTGATAAACATTGAACGAGCCATTATCTGTGCCCAAGTTTCAATGTCTTCTTGAGTATAGGAAATTGCAACCGGAGTTCCTGTTGTACCGGAAGAACAGTGCATACGCACATATTCAGTTGTAGGAACACAGGCTAATCCAAATGGATAGTTATCTCTCAAATCTTGTTTTGTAGTGAATGGAAAATTACGTAAACCTTCAGGAGTTGAAAGTTCATCAATTGTTTTTCCGCATTCTTTTAGTCTTTTTGCATAGAAATCAGATTTCTGTACTCTATCAAAAATATCGTGAAGAGCTAGGCATTGATGGTGATGTATTCTATCTTTGCTCCAAAACTCTTGTGGGTGTAAAAATTTCATTGTGGTTTATGCCTTTGTAATTGTAAAAGGGATTACGTGAAGTTTTTCATTGAGTTGCTTTGTTGTTCCAATTTGGAACACAACTTTTTCCCAATTCATTTTCTTTGCAATTTCATCCGCAGTTTTTTGTGATGCAATTATTGGGTGTCTTGTAAGAACGTGTGGTAATCCACTAGTAAGATTACAAGCAAGGCATTTTCCTTCTCTTCCATGTAATTCATAATAAAGAAGAAGTTCATCATCGCTCTGGTTTTGCAGGCTTAGGCGAATATCATATGCGCCATCTTCTACGTCACCAAAAAGAGCTTCAAAAAATTCGTCCGTGCGAGTTGCAGGGAAAAGTTCATCTAAAAATTTTTGACTTACTTCATTCATTATAATTACTCCTAAGAAAATCTTTTATGTAAATTTGATACTTATATTTATAACACTTCTATTTTCCAAAGTAAAGTAGGTGAGAAGCAGTAAAAAACTTCTAAAATTTTACCACTTCTCACCAAAAAAATAAGAAAATAAAGAGTTTTCTAAAAAATATTCAAGCCACTTAATCTTTACTGTATGGACTGTCAGCAAGATGAGAATTAAAATATTTACTGATTTTAGTAACTTCTTCACCAATCCAAGGTGGTAAATCAAAAGTTTCACCCTCATCACTGAGTTCTAGCTCAGCGACTATAAGCCCTTTATTATGCCCCTGAAATTCATCAATTTCCCATACATGCCCTTTATATTCAATTTTATAACGGGTTTTTTCTATACAAGTAAGTTTTTGGGATAGAGTACCAAAAAGTTCTTGCGCATGAGCTAAGGGGATTTCATATTCAAATTCATCACGAGTAATTGTAGTTGAGCGTGTTTTGATAGTTAAATATGCTTTATCGCCAGCTTGGCGTAAGCGAACAACACCCCAATCATGATTAGATAGATATGCTTGTTTAATGGAGATACCTTGAATATTATGCTCTTTTACGCAGTCGCGCCATGAGTCATTTTTCAGCAGAAACTTTCTTTCGATCTCTTTAGGCATAATATTCTCCATGCAAGGTTGAGGTTATAAAGAAAGCAGTCGTAATGACTGCTTTCTAAAGTGTAAATTCAACTAGATGTTTTTTACAACAAGCGCGCCCATTTCAGTGGTAGAAACTTGCGTTTTACCTTCTTCCATGATGTCGCCTGTGCGGTAACCGTCTTGAAGAACTTTTTGTACTGCTTTATCAATACAAAGAGCTTCTTCTTCAAGTCCGAACGAGTAGCGGAACATCATTGATAATGAAAGAATTGTTGCAAGTGGGTTTGCAAGATTTTTTCCTGCAATATCAGGTGCTGAACCGTGGATTGGTTCATATAATCCAGGATTTTGAGCTCCTAATGATGCTGATGGTAACATACCAATAGAACCAGTGATAACAGCCGCTTCATCTGATAAAATATCACCAAATAAGTTACCTGTTACAATAGTATCAAACTGATTTGGATTACGCACTAACTGCATAGCAGCGTTATCAACATACATATGAGTAAGTTCTACTTCAGGATAGTCTTTTGCAACTTCAAGAACGATTTCTCTCCAAAGTCTTGAAACATCAAGTACGTTAGCTTTCTCTACTGAGCAAAGACGTTTTGTTCTTTTCATAGCTGTTTCAAAAGCAACGATTGCGATACGACGAACTTCATCTTCATCATAAATCATTGTATTGAAACCAACCCTTTTACCGTCACGAACTTCAACACCAGCCGGTTTACCAAAGTAAATTCCGCCTGTAAGTTCACGGATAACCATGATATCAAGACCTTCTTTAACAATGTCAGGACGAAGAAGACAAGCACCCGCTAATTCAGGAAATAATAAAGCAGGACGTAAATTTGCAAATAATCCTAATTCTTTACGGATTCCTAAAAGACCACGTTCAGGACGAATTGCAGGATCGATAGTATCCCATTTTTCACCGCCAACTGCACCAAGTAAAACAGCATCAGCAGCCTTACAAGCGTCAATTGTTTCTTGTGGAAGTGGTGTGTTTTTAGCGTCGATAGCTGCGCCACCGATTAAAGCTTCTTCAATCTCAAATGTATGACCGAATTTTTCTTCAACCGCTTTCAATACCAATAATGCTTGGGATACAATCTCTGGTCCAATACCGTCGCCCGGCATAACGCAAATCTTTTTATTCATGGTAGATCCTTTTTATTGTAAATATTTTCTTGAGGGGGAAAACCACATTTTTTTTGATAAAAATGAGGTTTTCCCCCTCAAAC
>CAYJOR010000121.1:0-3625 GCA_964371865.1 uncultured Desulfovibrionaceae bacterium
ATCCACGTAGTTCGTATCTTGAGAATGTCTTTTTTTATTTAATTCAGCAATATTTGTAAATAAGAGATTTTTCACCTTGCCCCACTCTTTGAGGAAGAGTCGTATTTCTCCCTAATTCCCTAGAAAATAATTTATGCTTAATATAAAAAGGTGATAGGAACAATTCTTTGTAAGTTATGCGAATACAAACATATAGAAATAGTAGAAGCAAACGCGTGTGTCGACCATATTCACATGTGTATAAAAATCCCACCTAAATTCAGTGTTTCACAAATAATGGATTGTCTCAAGGGTAAGAGTTCACTCATGATATTTGAGAAGTTCTCGAATCTTAAATATAAATATGGAAATAGGCACTTTTGGACGAAAGGATATTTTGTTTGTACAGTTGGAATCAACGAGGCTACTATAATAAAATATATAAGAGAGCAACAGGAACGTGACAAGATAGGCGATCAATATTCTCTAGCTGGTAACAATGGCAGAAGTCAGCACTAGCACTCTTTAGAGCGCGGAGAAGTAACATGCCCTCACATGGCTGAACAAACCACCCTTGAAGGGACGATCATGATTTATTTTCAGAAATGGCAAGTTTCAGAAGTCCACCAACTCGTCCAAAATCAGCATTGATTTTTCGCAGTACAATACGTGTTTGTTGATCGATTTTGCTTTCTATCTTTTGCGCTGTGCAGACTCTTTGTATAAAAATTGAAATTGTTAATCCTGATTGAATGCTCCATTGTAAAATTGTATTCTATTCATCTTTGGTCAAATATGCTTTGATAAGATGAGAGCGTTTTTCTTTTTTCATTGATTTTCTTTAAATGTTGAGCCTAGCGAATAAGTCAGCATCGTGAAGTAACATAATTTTCTCTTGATAAATGTGGGATTACTTCACCTATCCTGCCTTCAAGGTATAAGCGCAGAAAGCATAATATAGCATTACAGAAAAGTTGATTATGCCTTATTATGGTGTCGAATGCTTTTTGCTGTTAAGTGCTGATATATAAAGGATTATTATGCTATCCGTTGGTAAATAATGAATTCTGCTTCTATCTACTTGCTTATAATGCACTTTTTGGAAATCAAAGACAAAAAAAGACAAAAGGTGAC
This sequence comes from uncultured Desulfovibrionaceae bacterium, assembly GCA_964371865.1. Lineage (GTDB taxonomy): Bacteria > Desulfobacterota > Desulfovibrionia > Desulfovibrionales > Desulfovibrionaceae > CAYJAZ01. The sequence continues at coordinate 1,114 of CAYJOR010000121.1, forward strand.
TCAGAAAAAAGAAAAGGAAGAAAATATAAGAACTAATCTGATAATATCAGATAAAGGCAGATTTTTTAGGAAAAATAAGATATTATCTGACTTTTTTTCTTATTTTTTCTTATACTTTTAGGGGTAGGATAGAGAAAGTAGACCAACTTTATTTTTATGACTCTTAGCTATGCTTAAAGTTTTAATAGTTTTGTTAAGAATAAAACTCAAGTTTTGTGTTCTAGTGGATTATTCTATTAGTCTTGATTTTCAGGGTTCTTTGCTTTTAAATCCCTAAAATAACTTTTTAGCAGGAAACTCTGAGGAAATGTTAGATTTGTTTTTGATTGAGTTTTTCTTTCGTTTACAATTCTTTCTTTGTTGTCTTCTGTGAGGGTTGCAAGCCATGTAGTGTATTCATTATCTTCATTTTCTTTTGTGGTGATTCGCTTATTTTCTGTGTTTGCTTCATTATCAATAAATGTAAACCACGATTCATCTTTTTCAGCTTCAAAGCCTTCGCTTTTTAGCAAAAAAAATTTATTGAAGATTTGAAGGTAGCTCTCATAGTTTTTGCGTAGGGTATCAAGCTTAAAGTAGAGAATTGTCTCCAAACTGCTATGGTTTTTCCCTATTGGATTAGCATGAAAATAAAAGGTTGCTTTTCTATTATGGATAAAATGATCAATCTTTAGCGCAGAATCGCAATTTCAACGGAGCATTAAGTCATATAATCCTATAAGTTTATTGCTTTCAACATAAATGGGAATATATTAAAAGCCTGAAATTGTGTATTGGTATTGTGACATAGAGGCTCCTATAACGTAATTAGTAAATAATTATCCGATAAAGTAGATTATATTTTTTTACAAGGCAAGAGATGTGCAGAATTTGTTTTTTATTTTCTTATATTTTCAAAAAATATTACAAAATGCCTTGAATTTGAAATGGTATATTTTTTTGACAATGATTTTGTTTAGGGATATTGTTATTTTTGTTGTGAAGCAAAAGCCTATAATAGGAGATAATTCATGAAAAATAAGATTAATTATTTATTCTCACTTAATGGAAGTAAGCTTAATTTCGACAAGGAAAGTATGACAATTGTGATACCTTATCCGTCAAAGAAAAGTATAGAGCATTACCTACAGTTTTGGGATACTGATGAGGGACTTACAATATCAGAGAGGATTGTTCATCAGGCGTTTAATAGCTATGCTCCAACAAATAACGACCTTGCAGATGTATATATGAAAACAATACTTCTCAACAAATTATATAGTACACAAGTCATCGATGTGTTTTCACTGGCAATACATATCTATAAACATCAAGAGTTAGATTCTCTTATGTGTGAAGGAAATGTAAAAGCACTTGATGTGTTTAATAGTGTGCCATTGGGACGTAGCAAAAAAATGTATAATCTTTATTCCTTCGGAAGTAAGTATTGCAGTTTTCATAATCCATCAGCTTATCCACTATATGATAAATACGTACACGCATTATTGTGTAAAATAAATGAATTAGAAAATTTTTCGGACTTTAAAAGTAAAGATTTAGATGAAAAAAATTACCAAAGATACAAAGAAATTCTTATAAGCTTTATGGATAAGTTTAAAATTGACACAACTGAGTTTGCTTATAAAAAACTTGATAAGTACCTTTGGCAATTAGGTAAAGATTTATTTGAAGCAAAAAATGAGCTATCAAAATAATTTTTATTTTTGCTTACTATTCCTCAACTCATCCAAATAATCACTCCACCATTGCATCATTTTTCTGCGTTCAGGTAAAAATTCAGCATAGTTATAAGCGGCTCTTACTTTATTTCTTTCGCCGTGGGCAAGTTGTCTTTCGATAGCGTCTCGATTCCAGCCTTGTTCATTCAGTAGGGTAGAGGCAAGTGAGCGGAAGCCGTGGGCGGTCATATCGTCTTTTGTGTAGCCGATTCTGCGGAGTGCAACATTAATCGTATCTTCTGACATTGGGCGCAATCTTGAAGTTGTTGCAGGGAAGAGATATTTTCCTTCTCTAGTATATTGTTGAAGTTCTTTCAGCATGGCAAGAAGTTGTTTTGACAACGGTACTATATGCGTTGTCTTCATATTCATTTTTTCGGCAGGTATTCTCCATTCTTTTACTTCAAAATCAATTTCGCTCCATTCAGCATGGCGAAGTTCCCCTGGTCTTACAAAAAGGTGCGGGGTAATTTGCAAAGCGCAGTAAATCACATAAGAAGCTTCACATTTTTCCGTATCTTGCAAAAGTTTGGCTACTTTCTTAGGTTCGGTGATTGAAGCGTAATGTCTTTTAGGTGGAGGAGTGAGTGCACCTTTTAAGTCTGCGGCTGGATCACGCTCAGCAAGTCCTGTTGCTATGGCATAGCGAAATACGCTTGAGCAAATACCACGCACTCTTTGTGCTGTTTCTAATGCTCCACGTTTTTCAATCTTTCTTAGGACTTCTGAAAGCTCTGGCGCAGTTATTGTCGAAATTGCTTGTTTGCCAAGAAAAGGGAAGACATTTAATTCAA
>CAYJOR010000122.1:0-3624 GCA_964371865.1 uncultured Desulfovibrionaceae bacterium
ATAAAAAATTCAAAGCTGAAGTTTACGTTCTTGCAAAAGACGAAGGCGGACGTCATACTCCTTTCTTCTCAGGATATCGTCCACAGTTCTACTTCAGAACAACTGATATCACCGGTATCATCAGCCTTGAAGAAGGCGTTGAAATGGTAATGCCTGGCGATAACGCAACATTTATTGTTGAACTTATCGCTCCAATCGCTATGGATCTTGGTCTTCGCTTCGCTATTCGTGAAGGTGGACGTACAGTAGGTTCAGGCGTTGTTACTGAAATTACGGAGTAATAACCATGCGTGTAAATATTCTGCTCGCTTGCACTGAATGTAAGCGCCGCAATTACGCAACGGTGAAAAATAAGAAGAACACTACTGGTAGACTAGAAGTTAAAAAATATTGCCCTTGGGACAATAAACATACACTTCATAGAGAAACTAAGTAGTTCTTTATAGCGCAGGCCAATAGCTCTAACGGTTAGAGCACCGGTCTCCAAAACCGGGTGTTGGGAGTTCGAATCTCTCTTGGCCTGCCATTTTTTTTCTCTTTATGACTTTGGTCATAAAACCGTTAGAACTTATTTTGAAAATTACCTCCTATAGAGTGAAATAGAACTATGAGCAACGCTAATCAAGATAAAAAACAAACAGCTGAAAAAGTTGAAAAAAAATCTAAGCTTGCTAGCTTGATTGAATATTTTCATCTTTCTAGAGCTGAATTACGTAAAGTAAGCTGGCCTACCTATAAAGAAACTAAGGCAACAAGTTTGGTTGTTCTTGGTTTTGTTGTCGTTATGGCAGTCTTGTTAGGGCTTGTAGATTTAGGTCTTTCATCTTTAGTAGGATTTATACTCTCCTGAGGACAATTGTATGGATAAAGAAATTATTTCTCAGGATACCGACTTAGAACAAGTTAACGAAATAGCTGAAAATAACGAACTTATCGAAGATGTAGAAGAACAAGAAGTTGAAGCTGAAGAAGTTTTTGACAACGAAGTTTCTGAAGAATCTAAAATAGGTCGTTGGTATATCTTACATACTTATTCTGGTTTTGAACAAAGAGTTGTTCAAACTTTGCATGAAATGATGCGTCTTGGTCAAGACGAAGGTCTTATCCACGAAGTAGTAATGCCAACAGAAAAAGTTGTAGAACTTGGGAAAGGCGGCAAGAAACGCACCACCACTCGTAAATTTTATCCGGGTTATGTGATGATTCGCATGACAATGACGGATTATTCATGGCACTTAGTTCAAAGCATACCAAAGGTTACAGGGTTTATTGGCGGTAAAAACCGTCCTGCACCTATGAAACCAAGTGAAGCTAATAAAATACTTTCACTAATGCAAGAACGCCAAGATCAACCAAGACCGAAGTTCAACTTTGCAAAAGGCGAAATAATTCGCGTTATTGAAGGTCCTTTTGCCGGTTTTGACGCTGTGGTGGAAGACGTCAACCATGACAAAGGCAAGCTAAAAGCTTCCATATCAATATTTGGAAGACAAACTGCTGTAGAACTTGATTTTGTTCAAATCTCACAGTCATAATTAGCAAATTTAAAATAAAGCTGAATTTCAGCAGATTTTAGACGTCGAAAATTAAGGAAAATTTACAATGGCTAAAAAAGAAGTTGGAAAAATTAAACTCCAAATTCCTGCAGGTGGAGCAAATCCTTCACCTCCAGTAGGTCCGGCGCTTGGTCAACATGGTGTTAACATCATGGGCTTCTGTAAAGAGTTTAACGCTCGTACACAAGACCAAAAAGGTATGATTATTCCTGTAGTAATCACAGTTTACGCTGACCGCTCATTTACTTTTATTACAAAAACTCCACCAGCACCAGTACTTTTACTCAAAGCAGCAAATGTACAAAAAGGCTCTGGTGAACCAAATAGAAATAAAGTTGGCTCTGTATCAATGGCACAAGTTGAAGAAATTGCTAAATTGAAAATGGCTGACTTAAACGCAAAAGACATGCAAGGCGCAGTGAAGATGGTTCTCGGAACTGCTCGCAGTATGGGTCTTGAAGTAAAATAAGGGAAGGTAAACAATTATGCCTAAACATGGTAAAAAATATCGTTCTTCAGTAGAAGGTATGGATTTATCACAACGTTTTCCCTTAGAAGAAGCTGTTGCAAAATCCATCACTGCATCTTATGCAAAATTTGACGAAACCGTAGACGTTGCAATCGGTCTTGGTGTAGATCCAAAATATTCCGATCAAATGGTTCGCGGTGCAGTATCACTTCCACACGGTACAGGTAAATCAGTACGTGTAGCAGTATTCTGTAAAGGTGAAAAAGAAGCTGAAGCTTTAGCAGCAGGCGCAGATATCGCAGGTGCTGAAGAATTAGTAGCAAAAATTAAAGGTGGCTGGCTTGACTTTGACGCTGCTGTAGCAACTCCTGATGTTATGGCTTTAGTTGGACAAGTTGGTAAAGCATTAGGACCTCGTGGTCTTATGCCTAACGCTAAAACTGGTACAGTTACATTTGATGTAGCTAAAGCAGTTGAAGAATTAAAAGCTGGTAAAATCGACTTCCGTGTTGATAAAGCTGGTGTATTACACGCTCCTTTAGGTAAAGTAAGTTTTGGCGAAGAAAAAATTCTTGGCAACTTAAAAGCTCTTTTGGATGCTGTAAATCGTTTGAAACCAAGCACAGCTAAAGGTACATACATGAAACACATGGCTGTTTCAACAACTATGGGCCCTGGTTTTAAAGTAGATGTTTCAACAATTAAAAAGTTCATTGAAACACAATCTGCATAGTTGATATAAAGCCATTGTACTTCGGTATTATGGCTTAATATAAATAGGTGCTCGCACCTAATTACAAAGGCATTGGAATTACGAGTCGCAGAAAGTAGGTATACAAGTAAACCCTACCTAGACTGAACTCGGCATTCCACCAATCACCCTAAGACGTTATAATAACAGCAATGTTATACAAACGTAGGAGAACCCAGTGAATAGGTCAGAAAAAGCCACAATTATCTCAGAGATTAAAGAAGCAACCTCTTCTGCATCTCTCGTAGTGGTTGCCGATTTCAAGGGCATGACGGTGGAAGAGCTGACAGAATTGAGAATTAAAGTGCGTCAAGCAAATGGTACACTTCACGTAGTGAAAAATACTCTTGCACGCATTGCTCTTGAAGGCTCTACTCACGACGTTATTGCACAGCAGTTTAAAGAAAACTGTGTTATAGCTCTTGGTATCGAAGACCCAGTAGCAGTTGCAAAAGCTGTTTCTGATTTCGCAAAAACAAGCAAGAAATTTAGCCTCCGTCACGGAAGCTTAGATGGAAAGCTTATGAGCGTAAGTCAGATAGAAGCTCTAGCATCATTACCAAGCAAAGAACAATTATTAGGTCAATTGCTCGGAACAATGAATGCTGTACCAACCAACCTTGTATCACTCATGGCAAATATGATTCGCCCATTGCTCTACGCTTTGAAAGATTTAGAGCAAAAGAAAGCTGCATAGGTCTGAGTAAAAACCATTTCAAGAAATTTTTAGGAGAATACCATGTCTGTTACTAAAGAACAAGTTGTAGAATTTATTTCTAACATGACAGTACTTGAACTTTCAGAGTTCATCAAAGAATTAGAAGAAAAATTTGGCGTATCTGCTGCAG
>CAYJOR010000123.1:0-3142 GCA_964371865.1 uncultured Desulfovibrionaceae bacterium
CAAATGATTGAAGTATTTGTAAAACGACCTGCCACAACTATGATGTTTGTTCTCTTCATGGTTTTGATGGGAGCAACAGCAATGTTTTCGCTAAATATTGAAAAAGATCCACAAGTTGATTTTCCGATGGTTTCTATTGAAATCGTTTATCCTGGTGCATCCCCTGAAGAAGTAGAAACTGAAGTTATTAAAATTGTAGAAGAAGCAGTATCAGAAGTTTCCGGTATTGAAAAAATTACTTCGCAAGCTTATGAAAATATGGCTCTTATCCAAGTAGAATTTTTACTTGAAGAAGATGTAAATATTAAACTTTTGGAAGTGAAAGATAAAGTTGAAGCCGTTCAAAACGATTTCCCTACATCTGTTGAAAAACCTGTAATTTCAAAGATAGATATTTTATCCGCACCTGTTATGACTTTAAGTCTTGAAAGCTCTAGTCACTCAATGAAAGATTTATATGAATTTGCAGATAAAACACTAAAAAATAGCTTTAACTCAGTAAAAGGTGTTTCAACAGTTGATATCATCGGTGGTGATGTTCGTGAGATAAGAGTATATCTTGATTCAGAATTAATGATTCAACAATATATTACAATCACAGATGTTATTAACGGAATGTCTCAATCAAACGTAACAATTGCCGGCGGTGAGATCATACAAAAAAACAATTCCACCGGTATTAAATTCTTTAGTGAGTTCCAAAGTATTGATGATATTAAAAACGTTACTTTCACAACGGCCGAAGGTAGAAACTTTAAATTATCTGATATAGCAATCGTTGAAGACTCAACAGCAGATAGGGAACTTTCTGCTTTGTTCAATGGTGAAGATACAGTTCTTTTATCAATCAAAAATGCGCCGGATGGTAACGCAATAAAAATATCAGAAGAGGTAAGAGCAAAACTTCCGTCAGTGCGTAGCCATGTATTGCTTGAAGGTATGACACTTGAAATCTCGGGCGATACATCAACATTTATTTCTAACGAAACAAATTCTACTGTAGAAAATATTGTTTTTGGTATGTTGCTAACAATTGGTGTTATTTTACTATTTACGGCAAGTTTTAGCTTTACCCTTATAACATCATTGATTATTCCAACTTCATTAGTAGCTACAATGTATTTGGTATCTGCATTTGGATTCACTATCAACTCAATGACATTGCTTGCATTTGCTTCTGTTCTAGGAACTCTTATTGCAAACGCATTGATTATTATTGAGAGTGCTCTTACACTGATATCAAAAGGTAAATCGCCGGAAGAGGCAGCAATTGAAGGAACAAAGAGTGCTGTTCTTCCTGTATTTGCGTCTTCAGGAACAAACTTAGCGGTGTTTATCCCTATCGCATTTATGGGTGGTATGGTAGGTAAGTTCATGGTTCAGTTTGGTCTTACAGTTGTGTTTGCAACAATCCTTTCTATCATCATTTCCTTCACGCTTACTCCTATGCTTATAGCAAAATTGATGCGACCAAGCAAAAATGGTATTGGTGAAAGAATTGCGAATTGGGTAAATAATCTTTTTATCAACAGTTACAAACCTTTCTTTAATTTCTTTTGGAGATTTAAAATTGTTGCGCTGATTTTTGCCGGCGCAATTATGTATAGTTCAATTCTTATCGTGCAGTATGTTGGTGTTGAATTTACACCGACAAGTGACGTCGATGAAGTGAACATCGTTATTAAGACTCCACAAGGTTCAACAATTGAAAAAACAACTGAAAAAACACTTGAAATTGATGAAATTGTAAGAAAGCATAAAGAAGTATTTTCAACAGTAGCAAGAATAGGCGAAAATGGCGAAACAAATTCAACTTTACAAGTAAACCTTATTCCGCTTGTAGATCGTCCTCATATGTCTGATATGCAATTGGTAAATATACTTATTGATGAAGTTTCAGAGATACCTGAAATTACAGTTGAAATGTCAGGCGGAGCAGGTGCAGGTCCTGGTGGTGCGGATATTACTCTAAACATGTTTGGTAAAGACTATGACAAACTTATAGCTTATTCCGAAACAGTAGAAGAGAAACTGCAAGAACTTGGCGTATTCCGCTCGCTCACTTCATCTTACCAACTACCGAAAAATGAAAAAAGATTTATTCCAAATCAAGAAAAGCTTAATTTATACGGTGTAAATAATGCGCAAATTGGTGCAGCTGTAAGAGCTTCTGTTTTTGGTGATACTTCAAATAGTTACAGAGATAAAGGTGAGACTTATGATATCAACGTACTTCTAAATGAATACTCAAGAAATACTGAGCAAGTATTTGAGAATATTTATGTTTCATCACCAAAAGGATTAATTCCGATTAGTGAACTTGGTGAAATCGTTGAAGTGAAAGCTTTCTCTGAAATCAAAAGACGTGATAAAGAACGTATTATTGAAATCAATGGTTATCTAGGTAAGAGTACACTTGGTCAAGTACAGATGGAAATTGATAAAACATTAAGTGAAATAACATTTGAAGAGGGTTACGGTTTCTTCTATGGTGGTAACGCGGAAATGTCCTCAGACTCAAACCAAGAACTTGGAAAAGCATTTTTGCTTGCTATATTATTGACTTACATGGTTCTTGCAGCAGTATTGAACAGTTATCTGCACCCATTTACTATTGCAACGTCTATTGTAACGTCATTCTCAGGCGTATTTGTACTGATGTTCTTAACTGATGCAACTATCAACATTGCATCAATGCTTGCAATGATCATGCTTATCGGTTTATCGGTAAATAACTCAATCTTAGTTGTAGAAAATGCGGTTACAAAAATTGAAACCCTTGGTTGGAGCATAAAAGATGCACTTTGGGATGGATATGAAAGTAAAATGCGTACAATTTGGATGACATCAATTGCTATTATACTTGGTATGGTGCCTCAAATGTTTTCTCCTGATGGTATGAAATCTTCTATGAGTGCTGTTATTATTGGTGGTATGCTTGGATCTATCTTGTTTACATTCCTTCTTACGCCTACAATATTCTTTGTGCTAGAAAAGATAAGAACATTTAGCTTGTTTGGACTATTCAGAAAGAAATCAACAGAATAAAGACCTCTGCATAATTACTGAACATTTTATTGAGAAAAGCTAGGGTATGTTTCTAAATTAATTCTTTTGATTTTTGATAGTTAGATGAAGTTAG
>CAYJOR010000124.1:0-2895 GCA_964371865.1 uncultured Desulfovibrionaceae bacterium
ATAGTGGAAATGTTGAAGCTGCAGAAAGCCACTGTATGCAAAGAGCTGAAATTCTCACTTCTGCATACAAAAAACATGATGAAAAAAATCATGAAGATTACCTTTTCAAACTTACAGCTCTTCAAGGGTATAATCAAAATATTTGTGAAGCTGGTAAAGAGTTGAAAGAAAGCATTCGAGCAGAACTACATACTGCAAAGAAAAAAACGAATGCCGCTAAATCCTATATGAAACTTTCTCATCGCTACTAGCGTTTATACAATTACTCATAAAAAAGCACAACTATCAATAATAGTTGTGCTTTTCTTTTTTAGTTTCTAATGAGTATTTCTAAATCATGAAATTTAATGAATTTAAAAACATACCCTAGAGGTTATAGTTATCTAGGTAATACTCTTACGGATTCATGAGATTTTACAATTTTAACTGGCTGACCAAGTTGGAATTGTTGATCTGTTCCTTGAACTACAGAAACACGTTTTCCGTTTTCAAGCTTAACTTCAATCTCATAACCTTCTTGATTTTGTGTAGCATGACCAATGCCATAACCAGCTGCTGATCCAGCTAAACCACCACCAATAGTTGCAAGTGTTTTACCGGCTCCACCACCAAACATATTACCGATAATAGCACCAATTACAGCACCACCAACAAGACCAAGTGTTTCACCCTTTGAGCCATCGTTATTAATACGAACATGGTGAACCGCAGTTACATGACCATACATAATTTCTTGCATCTCTCTTGATGCACTAGCGCTTACGTCATATGCGCCGACTTTAGGGGCACACGCACTTAAAACAAACATAAGTAATGTTAGCAATGAAAAGAGCTTAATTCTATTTTGCATAAAGACCTCTCAATATTTTATAATTCACGAGTACAAAATAATATCATAACTGTCAAGTATTAGTTTTTTTGAACAGTTTCATTATATCTTAACTAGACAATATTAAAAAAAAAGATTAATACATATTTATCTTTACCATAACTACCCTTAAAGAGAAGATATTATTATGACAAAAAAAGAAACTATACTTATAGTGGAAGATGAACAAGATATCCGTGAACTCCTCGTCTTCAATCTCCAAAAAGAAGGCTATCAAACACTTGAAGCAGAAAATGGGCAAGTCGCACTTAATATTATTCATAGTAAAAATGTCGACCTCATTCTTCTCGACCTCATGATGCCCGTTATGGACGGACTAAGTGTTTGTAGAACCTTAGATCGTGAAGAAAACAATATCCCTATTCTTATACTCACTGCTCGCGGTGAAGATGTTGATAAAATTTTGGGTTTGGAGCTTGGCGCAGATGATTACGTCGTGAAACCATTCAATATTAGAGAACTCACGCTACGAATCAAATCCCTACTTAAACGACATACACCTGTTATCGAATCCAGCCAGCAGAAACTAAAGCTCAACGGTATATCCATAGATAATGAAGCTCATACTATACGTATAAACGACGAACTTATCGTAACCACAGCAACAGAATTTAGACTCCTTGAAGACCTTATGAGACACGCAGGGCACGTAAGAACTCGTGAGCAGTTACTCAATAGTGTATGGGGATATGAATTTGAAGGCTACGGAAGAACTGTAGATACTCATATAAGAAGACTACGAGCAAAACTTCTCGATAAGGCCGAACTCATTGATACAGTGCGAGGCATAGGTTACAGATTTAAGACAAATTAATTAGGCAACATTATAAATATAACTAAACATAAAATAACTTTCTTTATTATTGCATAGTAAGAGAGATAAGCTTATCTAAATAAACTGCTTTTCCATCTACATTGAACCTAAAAACTTTAGATGATAGCACGGGTTAAATTGACACATGCGTTTTATCATTGTGGCTACCCGACTAGGTATAGTTCGAGAGTAGCTTGACTATCGTATGAAACATAGATTGTCAAAGACTACGTTAGTATACCACAATGATTTTGTGTCAATTAAGCGGGAAAAAGCGCGGTGTTTCCAAAGAGGTGGGGCGTAGGGCAGCAGCCCGTTTGCCACCTCTTTGGTCGTCGAAGACTGCCTAGGCTGGAAGTTAACAATAGTGAGAACTGAGAAAGCAACGAGACACAAAAAATATCATAAAATATAAAATCAGCACCCAATTTCTTCAAGTTTTGGATAGTCAAGAATATGAATTTCCTTTCCCTTGATTTGAATGCACTGAGTATCTACAAGTTTTCCCATAGCGCGTGAAATACTTTCTCTTGTAGTTCCAAGAATACCACCAAGTACCTCTTGAGATACACCAAGCTTTACAATTATTGAACGATTATCAAGTCTGGAACGATGAATTATATACGCTGCAAGTCGTTGAACTATATCTTTTCCACCGCGAGCCTCAAGCTTTCTAACAAACATTCTTAAGCGTAAACTTAATTGTTTTAGAAGTTCAAGACTCCAATCAGAGTAAAGAAGTAAGCTTTCCTCAAGATTCTTTCTTGAAAAATAAAGGACAGTAGACTCCTGCAAAGAAAATGCAGAAGCAGGAAAGACTGCTGATTGAAAAACTGCTGACTCACCAAAAACGCTTCCTTCCCTAATAAGATGAAGAACGACTTCTTTCCCATCTTGAGTAGTGTGACAAATCTTCACAAGCCCTTTAACAAGAATATACATCCCATCACATTGGTCATTTTCCTTAAAGATAAAGGAGTTTTTTGGGTGAACTTGTGTAGAGGCAAATTTTAAAACCTGCTCAACCCTTTCGAGTGAAAGTTCACTAAACAAAGTAAATTCTGATAGTTTTGATGTCATTTGATTTTCTTTCATTGCTGTATCCTTATAAAGATACTACATATAAAAAATTATTTCGTCAACATTGCAAGAATTAGGATATTTCCTTGAGGGGGAAAACCACATTTTTTTT
>CAYJOR010000125.1:0-2863 GCA_964371865.1 uncultured Desulfovibrionaceae bacterium
CAAGACTGGGACGTATTGGTAGATCTGTACATTAAGCATTTTTAAAAACGGACACACCCTAGAAACATTTAATAAGAATTTAGAACTTTTTTTAAAAATGCTCTAACTATAAACGCTCGTCATTTTGTGATGAGCGTTTTTTCTTTTTGATATCTCTTGAAATAAAATTCAAATTATAATAGACTACGTATTAGGTATTCATTTTGACATATAAAGCCCTAAATCTCTTTATAAACTATTTTTGAACGTTCAACGAAGAAAATAAAAAGGAGTAAATATGGTAGTCATATTAACATCAGGTGCACTCGACGGAGTTGATGCGTATAGAGTTGACTTAGAGTTGGAGCACAATAGCAAAGGGCTGCCATCATTTCTCATGGTTGGGCTTGCCGAAGGTGCAGTGAAAGAGTCTAAAGATAGAGTATTTGCGGCCTTACGGGCAAATCAACTTCCGGCGCCATCGGGCAAAGTAACAGTGAATCTTGCTCCTGCTGATAGAAAAAAGTTTGGCTCTTTTTATGATTTACCGTTAGCAATAGCTTTGCTTTGTAGTAATGATGTAGTTAAGTATGAGCAATGTAAGGATTATTTCTTTGCAGCAGAACTTTCATTAAATGGTGATTTAAAACCGGTTTCAGGTGTGCTTCCTCTTGCATTACTAGCTAAAGAAGAGGGTTTAAAGGCTGTTTTTGTTGCTAAAGAAAATGCTCAAGAAGCAGCAATAGTTGAAGGAATTGATGTTTATGCAGTTGCTTCTATTTCTGAACTAGTTGCTTTTTTACAGGAAAGAGAATCGCTTACTCCAATTATAGCAGAAAAATTTGAGGAAAAAACATCCTACTTTTTTGATTTTTCAGAAGTTAAAGGACAAGAACTTGCAAAAAGAGCTATAGAAATTGCTGCGGCAGGTGGGCATAACTTACTTTTAATAGGGCCTCCGGGCTCAGGTAAAACAATGCTTGCGCAGCGTATACCTTCGGTTCTGCCTCCATTGAGTTTTGACGAATCTTTAGAGGTTACAAAGATTTATAGTATATCAGGTAATCTGAAAAATAAAGGACTTGTTGAAGTTCGCCCATTCCGGTCGCCACATCACACAGTTTCTGATATTGCACTTATTGGAGGAGGTAAAATGCCAAAACCGGGCGAAGTTTCTATGGCTCATAGAGGAGTGCTTTTTCTTGATGAATTGCCGGAATTCCAAAAGAGTGCACTTGAAGTTTTGCGTCAACCGCTTGAAGATCATTGTGTAACAATTGCAAGGGTTACACATACTTCTACATATCCGGCAAATTTCATGCTTGTTGCGGCAATGAATCCATGCCCATGTGGATATTCAACCGACCCACATCATAACTGTACTTGTAGTGATGTGACAAAAGCAAGATACAAAAGTAAACTTTCTGGGCCTTTGCTAGATAGAATTGACCTGCATATTGAAGTTCCTGCTGTTCCTTATAAGGATTTGCGCTCAAACACAAAAGGTGTGAGTTCTGCTCAAATGCGTGAAAATATTTTGAAAGCACGTAAAATACAAGAAAAAAGATATAAAAATATTCCTTATGCGTCTAACGCGGAGTTGTCGGGAAAATATCTTGAGGAATATTGCCAGCTAGGCAAGGAGGAACATGATTTTTTAGGTGTAATCGTAAATAAATTTGCTCTTTCAGCACGTTCTTATACAAGAATATTAAGAATTGCGCGCACAATCGCTGACTTAAATGAAGATGAAAAAATATCTACAAAACATCTAGCCGAAGCTGTAAATTATAGAGCTTTAGATCGAGAATATATTTAGACGATACTATCTAGGGTATGCTGGCTAATATGCTAGTTTAATTATGATGACAGCATAAAGGATTACGCATAAGTGGAATTTTTTCAAATTCTCCTAGTTTTCCGTCGTACTGTAGGAGGCAGTCTTTATAAGGGTTTGGCATATCAAGTAAAACATTCAAGCAAAGAGAAGTTTGTAGAGATGCTATTACTCCGCATGTTGCACCAAGTGCTGGGATTTTTTTCTCTGCACTTGCATCTTTTATACTATTTAGATTCAAGCAAGAGAGGCACGCAGAATCCTTATTTTTGCTGTCCATAAAAAGTAGATAGCCGTAAAAACCATCAACTCCACCATCAATAAGTGGAATGTTATGTTTTAGAGCGTAATTATTTATAAGTAATCTAGTTTCTATATTATCCACACAAAGAATAATGCAATCAGATTTCTTTAAGCAGGAAGGTATGGATTTTTTTAAAATTTTAGTTTTATTTGCTCTACAATCAACATCATCATAGAGCTTTGAAATTTTTTTCGATAGAACTTGAGCCTTACTTTTTCCAATGTCTTTTTTACTATAGAGAAATTGACGATTAAGGTTTGTCTCTTCAATCGTATCAAAATCTAGTATATTGATTCTTCCAACTCCTGCGGCAGCAAGATAAATAGATGTTGGAGTTCCAAGACCACCCGCACCAATCACAGAAACACGTGATCTACGTAAATTATTTTGTCTTTGACTTCCAATTTCAGGCAATATTATTTGACGTGCAAACCTATCAAACTCTTTCGACTCAAAATTCATTAGCCACCTCCAACCGGTGGGAAAAATGATATTATATCACTATCTTTGACTGAATCACTTGCTTTTGAGTGAAAACCATTGATAAGGCAAATAGCAAGTTCACTCTCAGGAATGTCCAATTCTGCTAAAATGTCCGAAATAACAGAATATCGAGAGGCTTCAAGAAAAATTATTTTTTCTCTTCCCTCTCTAAGTGTTGCAAATAATCTAACTTCTATCATAGTTTTTACTCTTATTTATTTTTGTCTCCGACGGCCAAAGGGAATGATTCCCTTTGGAAA
>CAYJOR010000126.1:0-2827 GCA_964371865.1 uncultured Desulfovibrionaceae bacterium
GTATGAGTAAATTTTGTAGTAACAAAACTGTCACACAATAAGCAATCTTTGTGCCAAGTATTAAAAAAATAAATATAATAAATAGTTATAAATTTATTATATTTATTTTTGTTTTTTTTCTAGGCGTTTTTTGCACAATTTTACCCAATTTTTCAATATTTTCATCATTTTTTGTGCATTTTTTAAAATAATCATGTTTTATACCTTATAGGTATATACACGAAATATAAAATTTCAAAATTTTTGATATAGAATTTATTTTAATCAACACCTCTTCTCTTGACTTTATAAAAAAATATTGTACATTAATGCAAAGCAAATCTATAGAAAGGAATAATCTATTTCTATTATGAGTAAAATTACGAGAACACCTGACAGACATTCTAATATCTCTGTGAGGTGTTTTTTTTGTTATGTCTAATATTACACAATATAAAGTGCTGTATAATAAGTATTTTAAAGTAACTGATTAATAACTTTTAGCAAAATGGAGTTTTTTATGCCATTCGGTTATAATGGAAAAATTTTAGTAGTTGACCTTACAAAAGGAACTTGCTCAATTGATGAACACTCAGAAGCTTGGTATCGTACCTATTGGGGCGGCGGATGTCTTGCATCATACTACATGCACAAGCTTATCCCAGCAAATGCTGATCCTTATGGTGAAAACAACATATTAGTATTTTCAAATTCTGTTATATCTGGTATTCCATTCTCAGGTTTTTCACGCTATACAACTGCATGTTTAAACCCAATGACAGGCGGGTTTGGTGAATCTGAAGCCGGTGGTTATTTTGGTCCTGCTATGAAGCACGCCGGATTTGATGCACTTGTTTTCAAAGGAATTTCACCTAAACCAGTTTATCTTTACCTTAATAAAGGTGAATTTGAACTACGCGATGCTTCACACGTTTGGGGAATGGAAAACGCTCCTTTATACGATCAACTTCGTTCAGAAACAAATCCTAAAGCAAGAATTGCTTCTATTGGACCTGCTGGCGAAAACATGGTTCGCTATGCTTGTATTATCAATGAATTAGCGCATGCAAACGGTCGTTCAGGAACTGGTGCTGTTATGGGTTCAAAAAAACTGAAAGCTGTTGTTGCTTTTGGCGATGCTAACTCAATCGAATATGCTAACCCTGAAAAATTAAAAGAATTGAATCTCTGGCATCGTACAGAAATCAAAAATCACTTACCTACTCAAAACATGGGAAAATTCGGTACAGTACAGCATCTTATGGCTCTACAAAACGGTGGATTTTTACCGGTTCGTAACTGGCAAGACAGTGTTTGGAATGAAGCTGAAAAAATCGGTTGGGATGGATATAAAGAAATTTATGCAGGTCAGCACACTTGTTATAGATGTACTGTTGCATGTAAACGTAAAGTTACAAATAACCTAAACGACAAGCGTTATGGCGGTGCAGAATACGAAACTTTGGCTGCTTATGGTTCTATGACTTGTGTGTCTAACATCGATCACGTAACCGCTGCTCACGAACGCTCAAACGCTCTTGGTATTGATACTATCTCAGGCGGTGCTACAATTGCATTTGTTATGGAATTAGTTGAACGCGGAATATTAAAAGATGAAGATTTTGCAGGTGTCTACCCTAAAGCTGTTACTTTTGGTGATGGTGAAGGTATGCTAGCTCTTATAGAAGCTATCGCAACTAAAACAGGTATCGGTGCTGATCTTTCTGAAGGCTCAAAGCGTTATGCCGAAAAAATTGGGCAAAATACTATCGATTATACAATTCAAATCAAAGGTCAAGAAGTTGGCTACCATGATCCACGAGGTAAAACCGGTTTAGGCCTTGGTTTTGCTGTGTCTCCAACAGGTGGCGATCACGTTGAAGCTCCTCACGAACCACCATTCCAAGGTGAAGGCGTTAGAATGATTCGCCCTTGGGGTGTAACCGAAGCTCCTAAACCTCTTGAACTTGGTGAACCTAAAGCTCGTTACTTCGTACAAGCTCAAAAAACATGGGCTATGAATAATACACTTGGTATCTGTAACTTCGTTATTGCTCCTCTATTTACAATGACTTATGCAAAGCTTATTGAAGTTGTTGAAGCAACTACAGGTTGGGTGACAAGCCTTGAAGAATTATTCTTAGCTGGTGAACGCTCCATCGTTCTTGCTCGTATGTTCAATATTAAAAATGGCATCATCAATGACGATAAACTCTTCGAGCGTCTCCACTCAAAAATTACTGACGGCCCAGCAAAAGGAAGCACTATAGATCGCGAAGACTTTAAGAAAACCCTTGATATCTACTACGCAATGTCAGGCTACGACGAAAACGGTATCCCATTAAAAGGTACTCTGCAACGTCTAGACATCGCTTGGGTAGCTGAGTAATACTGATTTTTTTCGAGAGGGAGAAAGAACCAAAACTTTAAGAAAGGCAAGGTTTTCCCCTCTCTCGAGCGTAGAACGAGTTCTCTCCCCTCTTCCTTCAAAAAGATTTTTTAATTCTCATCGCACTTAATTATGCGGTGAGTTTTTATGTTTAAAAGCGGCAAATTTGGAAAAATTAAAATATCTCGTAAAATTCGGACTAGAGTAAAAATTACAAAATAGTTATAAAATAAAAAGGGGCAATATGCCCCCTTTCTAGATTATAGCAACTTTTCAAACTTATTATGATTTTTTAGTATGCAATTTTCTTTTCATACAATCTGGCAGCATTTAGTACAACAAAAACTGAACCTGCATTGTGAACTAATGCGCCTGTTGCAGGAGTAAGCCAGCCAGCAACTGAAAAAATAATTGCAGCAAAGTTTATTACCATTGAAAGAGTGATATTAAATTTTATTG
>CAYJOR010000127.1:0-2583 GCA_964371865.1 uncultured Desulfovibrionaceae bacterium
TGATTTTTCGCAGTTCAATACGTGTTTGTTGATCGATTTTGCTTTCTATTTTTTGTACTATATCATAGTGTATTCATTATCTTCATTTTCTTGCTGTAATTTTTTTACGGCTTCATATTCCGCTTTTGAATCCTTTTCGACTTGTTCTTCAGGAGAAACATAATTTTTAGGGCGTGGATAATAGCCTTGTTTTGCTAAAATCCTGAATACCCAATTTACAGGACTTTTTATGAGTTCGCCATTACGGTCAAGCATTTGTTTATATTCTAAATCCCACTCCGCATGATGAAGCCCTTGCATAACGTGTTCAAGACTGCTTCCTTGGCTTTCAAGGCTTTTAATAATCTGCTCGATTTGTGACTTTCCAAAGCCATACTTTGATAAGTTTTCCCAACGAAATAAGATGTCGTCATCAGTTAGTTTTTCAAGCAAAGTTTTAGGTGTGAACTTGCTTAAGGTAGATAGATTAATATTTCTATCTATTCTATCTTTAAAAGAGTGGTCAGCGTGCACGGGTTTTTCAGGTTCAAACTGCACACTTTCTTGAGACATAAAGGAGGGGATTTCTTTACAGATTCAAGGATTGAGAGAGTAAACATTTCCAGACAAATATCCATGACGTGAAAACCTTGCTGAAATGATTTTTTTCTGTTTCATTCTTTGGATAACTCCACGCACTGAATCAGGGCTTGAGGGAATATTGAAGTATGCTGTCAAAACTTCTGAAATATGTTTGAAACTCATCGGGATGCGACTCCTTTTGATGATTGAAAGAATATTAACTCGTCGAAGAGAAAACCCCTCTTTGCATAAGAAAAAATCATGCAATCGCTCACTATTTGGCATACATACGCATTTGCATGCACATATGCTTTGTGTGTTACACACGATGTTGCTCATTTCTAAATCTGCATATTCTTCATCACTCACAAAAGTATGCATGTTTTACATGTCGTCTAAATCATTAAAGTGAGGCATATTATTTTCCATAGACTTCTCCATTGTTTAGTTTTTCAATAAGTTCACGAATTTCACTTACTCGCCATGCTGAAGTGCGAACTCCAAGTTTTACAGGAGCAGGGAATTTTCCATCTTTTATTCCTTGCCAAAATTGTATTTTGCTGATTGGAATTACTGCTAAGATTTGTGGAAGTCTGACAAAGCCTTCTTGAGGTAAACCGTTTACTAGATTATATGACATAAAGTCTCCTAATGTTTATAGTTCTCGGTCGCACGTCCTGTGCGACACTCAAACCTCGTTTGATTTTTGTGCGCCCTATAGTATAAAGGGGCTGCACTCGCTAAAGTTTGTGACCTCCTGTCACAAAAAAAGCCCTATACCATTTGATATAGGGCGATTGAAGCATAGTCCGTACGCTGACAGTCAAGAGACCATTTCGGACATATATTGATTTTATGATGTTCTATTGTTTATAATTGTTTGAAATAATATAATTTAAATTATTCAAGGAAATATTTTGAATAGCCTTGTAAAGCTCTAGTAATTCTTTTTGTAAGAGCTTCATGCCCGATGCTATCCCAATCGCTGTAGACGAGTTGTCCAATTTCTTTATGGCTAAGCTGAAATTCATGCTTTAATTTTATAATAAGCATATTTGTTTCTTGGGTGTTTTTCGGTGGGTGAGAAGTAATATATTCTCTTGCTATTTCAAAATCGCCAACGGTAGTAAAATCTTCACCTTGATATTCTTTGAGGTAATTTACCTCTAAAATAGAAATGTCAACGATGGGGAGCTTTTTTGCATTTTCTTCAATTTCATTTACCCATCTTCCTGTGCTTTCGGGTTTTGACGTGAAAATCTCGACATGATGACGTATGTCATAAATGCTTTTATCATAACCGCATAATGCGCAGATAACATTCCTAGCGAGTTGTGGAGCATTTTCTTTTGTGGTGATTCGCTCATTTTCTGTGCTTGCTTCATTATCAATAAATGTAAACCACGATTCATCTTTTTCGGCTTCAAAAACTTCACTCTTCAAAAAGAAAAATTTATTGAAGATTTGAAGGTAGTTCTCATAGTTTTTACGTAGAGTATCAAGCTTAAAGCAGAGAATGGTCTCCAAACTGTTATGGTTTTTTCCGATTGGATTGCCATGAAAATAAAAGGTAGCTTTTCTATTATGAATAAAATGAGCAATCTTTAGCGCAGAATCGCAATTCCAACGGAGCATTAAGTCATATAATCCTATAAGTTTATTGCTTTCAACATAAATGGGAATATATTAAAAGCCTGAAATTGTGTATTGGTATTGTGACATGGTGAACACCTTTTGATAATAAATTGTACTTTAGAATAGTACACGGTTCGGGATAATGCAATAGGGAGGGGAGGGAGTTTGGTTTTAGGAGGAGCATGATTTGACATAAAAGAATAGATATGTAAATTTATTTAATAATAATTGTTAATGGGGGAGATATGCAAGATATAATCAAGAAAATTAAAAATTCTCATCCAAGCTACTTGTCATATGATGAGGCAAAAACACGCCAAGTAATTATTCTCCCCATACTTCAAAAGCTTGGTTGGGATATTTTTGACGGAGATGAAGTTTTTCCAG
>CAYJOR010000128.1:0-2519 GCA_964371865.1 uncultured Desulfovibrionaceae bacterium
TAAAACCCGATGTCGTTTTCATTATGGGAGAGCCTTTCCATTACGGTCGCCGTTACAATACACCGCATAAGATTTTACCCCCTGTAAGAACACAAGCCCCTCTTGAATGTTGGTTTGCTCTTGAATTGACGAAAGGTGCGCTTGATAATATTGGAGAATCAACTTCAAGCGTGAAAGGACCTTATGCTGAACCTCGTATGTGGGGACATCCAAGCGAGCAAGTATAAAAGTTATTACACTTTTAATTGAATGGCTTATCTTATTTCAAAGGTAAGTCATTCATTTTAAGAAATGATAATTTATCCCAGTAGCCGCGCTGAAAAATAATTTTTCCATCCACAATATGGAAGAAGCCGCAACCTCTAAAACCTTTTGGATCTTTCCATTCCATAATTGCCCACTCACCATCTTCAAAGATATTTTCTACAATGCACATCATTTCAGCGGTAGAAAATTCTTCTACAAATCGCTTATATATTGCATGTTTACCTACCACAGGCTCAACAGCCACTTGATGATTGATTGCGTCTTGGTGGTATAACTCGGCAAGAGCTTTTGCATCTGCTTTATTAAAATTCTCAATCCAGATTTGTAATACTTGTTTTGGGATTCATTTTTTTTCCTTATTAAGGCATTATGTATATTATAGTTAATAATTAAAATCTATTACATACCTTGTGTTAAAGTCAAAAAACACAGCATCTGTCAATTTGATTTGTAGGATAACAGTGTTTATGTCATTGTAATTGCTATGCCCATTATCCCACCATTTTGCAAAAACTATCTTTAATTTCTTAGCAAGTTCAAGGTTTTGGGCACTATAAATATGCCCTAAGTTAGTTGCTATTCCATGAGCAGAAAAATAATCATTTGAACATACACCAACTATCGGGTTTTGCTCAATTTGTCTCATTTTTTCAGACTTGGCATCTACAATAGTGTAAAAACTACCATCTTCAAAATAAGCATCTACTATGCGTACAGTAGGTCTATCGCAATCTATTGTCGCTAGGGAAAGAAGTGTATCTTTACCGAAACGCTCGTTTAACATTTCAATATCTTTTTGTAGTTTTTCTTTATTCATTGAATTTTGCCTCCAATTATTTAAACCATCTTAGCTTGTAGTTACTCTAAAAAAAAATAAATTTGCAATGCGTATTCCACATCAACAATTCTTGACTTACTTAGTTAGCTTTAATTTTAATATAGGAAAGTTATTGCCTTGGTCATCAACTTCGCTTCTATCATATTGGCTAAAACCCATAACCTTATAAAATTCAACGGCATTAGGATTTTTTTCATTTACATCAACATATTCAACATGAAATTCATCAATGGCTTGGTTGAGCAGTTTTCTGCCGTATCCCTTTCTCATGAAAGGAGTATCTAAGAACAGCATTTCAAGTTTGTTTTTATCAATCCCCATGAATCCGATGGGAACATTATCGCTATACTCAACAACGAGAACCTCAATTTGTTCTAAGCCCATTTCAACAAATGGGATAAGTTTAACTATATCGTCTTCGCTTAAAAATAAGTGTGTAGCTTTGACACTCCTAAGCCAAATTTCTTTAAGTTTTGATATCAATTCTTTACTTCTATTTTCTTGTTTAATGAGCATGTTCTTACTCCAGTTATTACATAAAGTCATTACTCAGATTTACCTTGCAGAGAATAGTTTGGCAAGCGGAAATTTCTTAGGAGATAAAACTCATCTAACTATCTTGTTTACAAGGATTATCCAAAACACTTGAAAAATGTTGACTATATTTGAGAAAATAGTGTATAGTATCCCAAAATATTTTCAATACAGGAGAAAATTATGATATTACTGTCAAAAATGATTTTATAGAAAAATGGAGTAAATATTTTCCCAATAATGATTTGCGTATTGCTTGTTATTTTTCCGACACATTAAATGGTGTAGATTTTCCTGAAAAGCCT
This sequence comes from uncultured Desulfovibrionaceae bacterium, assembly GCA_964371865.1. Taxonomy (GTDB): domain Bacteria; phylum Desulfobacterota; class Desulfovibrionia; order Desulfovibrionales; family Desulfovibrionaceae; genus CAYJAZ01. Next base: position 1,945 of record CAYJOR010000128.1, read on the forward strand.
AAAGAAAATTCAAAAGGTTGTACTTGTATTTTCAGCCAACTTGCTCCTGTGCGTGCAGGAAAAGCTCGTGCCTTTAATCAAGATAATTTAGGTTGTTTTGGTGCGACAGGGCAATTAGGCTTTGTTATTCCCGAATTGGATGACTTTTATGTTGACTTTCTCACCAAGCAGGAATGTTTTAAGAAAAATCGTTATTATGTTGAACGCATGATTGAAGATAATCCATACATGAAGGCGCAAGGTAAATACCTTATCTTCAAGCGTTGGGATTTGCTTACTGAAGAAGATAATCCGCAAGTGGTGTTCTTTTTTGCAAAACCCGATACTATTGGTGGATTGCATATGTTAGCTAATTGGGATTATGAAACACAGAATGGAGTGATTTCACCTTTTGGCTCAGGTTGTGAATCGCTCGTGAGTTTCGCTATGAAGCAAGTTCTGTCAGGCGGTTCACAATGTGTGCTTGGGCTTTTTGATATTCCTGCTCGTGGCTGTGTTCAGAAAGATATTATGACTTTCGTGGCTCTTCCTCAAAGAGTGGGGCAGGTGTAAAATTTCCGTTTGAAAAATATTGC
>CAYJOR010000129.1:0-2233 GCA_964371865.1 uncultured Desulfovibrionaceae bacterium
CAATAAAATTTAATATCACTCTTTCAATGGTAATAAACTTTGCTGCAATTATTTTCTCAGTTGCCGGCTGGCTTACTCCTGCAACCGGCGCATTAGTTCACAATGCAGGTTCAGTGTTTGTTGTACTAAATGCAGCCAGATTGTATGAAAAGAAAATTGCATACTAAAAAATCATAATAAGTTTAAAAAGTTACTATAATCTAGAAAGGGGGCATATTGCCCCTTTTTATTTTATAACTAAGGCTGTGTAATAATAGCTTTCGATTTTAACTTAAAGTTCTTTAAACTTTCTTTCATCTTTTTTTTATGAAATTTTTATAAGTCCTAAAGATAAATTTCATCTCTTCTATTAGAGCATATTTCTAGATTATTAAAAAATCAAAATAGGAGATTTATTATGGCATCAACTCAAAAACAACTTGTTACATCAGGGGCTTGGCTTTTTCGTTGGAGAAGTTATATACCATTGATCTTTTTATTTCTCTTTATTCCTGCATTAATGGAGTTTAACTTTCCTTATAACTCACATACTGCTGACTTTATATGGGAAATATTCTGTCTTTTAATATCGTTTTTTGGTTTACTTATTCGCTGTTTTACAGTTTGTTACACTCCACGTGGGACATCAGGAAGAAATACAAAAACACAAAGAGCTGATAGCCTTAATACAAAGGGTATATATTCAATGGTACGAAATCCTTTATATATTGGTAATTATCTCATGATACTTGGTGTTATTCTTTCTATGAATGCCTGGTATTGCCCTATAATCTATACTCTTTTATTTGTTCTTTATTATGAACGAATTATTATAACTGAAGAAAATTATCTTAGCGAGAAGTTTGGAGAAGAATTTGCAGCTTATACTGCAAGAGTTCCTTCTGTCATTCCTAAGTTTTCCCTTTGGCAAAAGAGTGATTTTTCTTTTTCTCTAAGAAATGTTTTTAAAAGAGAATATCCTGGTTTTTTTGCCCTTATTGTAGCTCATACAGTAAGAGAATTTCTAGGAGTTTATGCTGTTTATGGATTTTTCAAGTTTGAAGCTTTTTGGGTAAATCTTCTATTATTTGGAACTGTTGTCTATATTCTTCTTAGATCTTTGAAAAAATATACAAAAATACTGCATGTTGAAGGACGATAAAAAATTTGCACATAAAATCAGTTTGACGTGTTATCACAAACAAAACTTGTAAAAACATAGGAATTATATATGAAAATATTAATTGTTGATGATGATTATGATATCAGAAATATTATCAAGCTTTACTTAGCTAATGAATCATACGAAGTGTTAGAAGCAGAAAACGGACTTGAGGCTCTTGAAATTCTTGAAAAAGATATTGATGGCAGTATTGACTTAGTCCTCCTTGATTCTATGATGCCAGAAATGAATGGCACAGAAACCTGTCTCGAAATTCGTAAGAAATACACTCTTCCTATTCTTTTTTTGACAGCTAAATCAGAAGATATGGATAAATTTACAGGATTTTCTTCAGGGGCAGATGACTATATCACAAAACCATTCAACCCTATTGACTTAATTTCGCGCGTAAAAGCCAATATAAGAAGATATAGAAACTACATACAAACTCTTTCGCAAGCAGATTTTCAAAAAACAAAGCTTGATGAACTTACTTATGGAAACTTAGAAGTTAACTTTTCAGCCAGAACACTCAAAAAAAATGGTAAACCTATAAAATTAACAAGAATAGAATTTTCTATTCTTGAACTATTCTTGAAAAATCGTAAAAGAGTGTATAGTTTAGAACAGATATATACAAATGTATGGGGTGAATATAATGTTCTTAATGCAGAAAGCACTGTATCTGTGCACATCAGAAATCTAAGAAGCAAGATTGAAGATGATATATCAAATCCGCAATATATTCAAACTGTTTGGGGAGTTGGTTATCGTGTGGACTAAGAAAATTGACTATTCACTGTATATTTCCCTGCTCACTCAAATGCTGATTTCAACTTTGCTGAGCGTGGGTTTATTCTTACTGCTTATAGCTTTTTCTGGCTATTATGAACAATATGAAAATGAAAAACTTTTTGCAAATCAAGAAGAAGAACTCACTCTTTTAGTGGAGAAAATAAGAAATGAAGTAAAGAATGATAATCTCAGCTATAAACAAACAAAAAGAAAAGATTTTGATGACGACTATCCTTATCATATTGAATTTTATAAAACAGATGATGATGAACTTTCAAAATATAATTATTATAAAAA
>CAYJOR010000130.1:0-2057 GCA_964371865.1 uncultured Desulfovibrionaceae bacterium
GGGGTCTGGGGGAGAGGGAAAAACTCACTTTTTCAAAAGTGTGGTTTTCTCTTTCACCCAGTGGTTTCCCCCTCTCGAAAAAAACCAAAAAAAGAGATAGGATATATGATTGTAGATAAAATCCGTAGTGCGGGTGTAGTTGGAGCTGGTGGAGCTGGTTTACCGACACATATTAAGGCTGACGCAAAAGTTGAGACAGTGCTTGTAAACGGCGCATCTTGCGAACCTCTTTTGATGAGCGACCCTTACCTAATGGAAGCTGAAATAGCAAGAGTGATAACAGGGCTCAAAGCCGTTATGGATTGCACAGAAGCAAGCAAAGGTATTATCTGCTTAAAGGGTAAGCATCATCATGCAATAGAGTCAATTAAAGCGGCGCTTGCGAATGAAAGTTCCCACAATATCACATATTTTGTTTTGGACGACTTTTATCCTGCCGGTGATGAGCAAGTAATGCTTTACGAAGTTTTAGGTAAAGTTGTTCCTGAACGTGGTCTCCCTCTTCAAGTAGGTGCAGTTGTTTGTAACGTAGAAACTCTCTACAACATTGCTTATGCACTTGAAGATAAACCGGTAACTCATAGATATCTCACCGTAGAGGGCGAAGTTGGTCGCTCTATGGTAGTTCGTGTTCCTGTTGGAACTTGCGTTGCTGAGGTTTTAGAATTTGCCGGTGGAGTGAAAATCGACGATTATAAAGTAGTCGATGGCGGACCTATGATGGGACGTGTACTTCCTGATATTTATCAACCAGTTACAAAAACAACAAGTGGTCTTCTTGTTCTTCCAAGCAATCATAACGTAGTTGCTCAAAAAACTATGACTCCGGAAAGAACTCGTCAGATAACTAACAGTATTTGTTGCCAATGTACACGTTGTACAGATTTGTGCCCACGTAAACTTTTGGGTCACTCATTAAATCCGCATAAGCTTATGAGAGTTCTCAATAAGCAAGAACTCGATACTGAAGTTGCTAAAGAAGCTCTTCTCTGTTCAGAATGCGGTGTATGTGAAAAATTCTCTTGCCCAATGGGTGTTTCTCCTAGAGAAGTAAATGCTCAGATTAAGCAAGTTTTAATGAAGAATAATGTTCGTTGGGAAACCACAAAAACTGAATTTAACGCAAGTGTTTTCAGAAGTGAACGCCGTATTCCAACAGCAAGGTTGATTCAACGTCTTGCGCTTACTCCTTATGATACTCACCCTGGTTTTGCCGGTAACTTTGAACCAAAAACTGTTTATATTCCTCTTAAGCAGCATATCGGCGCGCCGACTAATTGCCTTGTTAACGTAGGAGATAGAGTTTCTTGTGGTGATGTTATCGGTGAAATTCCTGATAATGCTATGGCGGCTCGTATCCATGCAAGCATTGATGGTGTTGTTGAATCAATTAAAGACGGTATCGTCTGTATTTCAAATAAATAGGTGTAGATATGAGATTAAAAACTATAGGTTGTCTTGAACTAAACAGCATTGCCCAAGGTATGTATGCTGCGGATGAAATGGTGAAATCAGCTAACGTGGAACTTGTTTTCGCCAGAACTACTTGTCCTGGTAGGTATCTCATTGTTATCACAGGAGATACAGGCGCAGTACAAAGCTCTGTTCAAACAGGTGTAAAAGCAGGCGGAGAAATGGTTGTTGATTCTTTCGTGCTTTCAAGCGTACATGAAGATGTTATTCCAGCTTTAACTGGAGTTGCTCAAGGCACAAGAATTAATTCCCTTGGTGTTATTGAAACTTGCACATCTTCAGCAGGTATTCTTGCTGCCGATGCCGCAGCTAAAGCTGCCGCTGTTGAAATTCTTGAAGTTCGTTTCGCTGCTGGTCTTGCCGGAAAAGCTTTTGTTGTAATGACAGGTGAAGTTGCTTCCGTTCAAGCCGCTGTTGATGCAGGTGTGAAAGGTGTTGGTCTTAGTGGACCTGTGCTCTCGCATGTAGTTATTCCATCTCCAAGTGAAGAGCTAAAAGCTCAAATTTTAGCGTAGGGTATTTTTTTTGAGGGGGAAACCACTGGGAGAGGGGGAAAACCAAAACTTTTGAAAAAGTTTAGGTTT
>CAYJOR010000131.1:0-1990 GCA_964371865.1 uncultured Desulfovibrionaceae bacterium
GAAAACCAAACTTTGAAAAGTTAGGTTTTCCCTTTCCCCCAGACCCCCTATCCCTTTCCTTACAAACTTTTTAACATCATCGCACAAAACTCATCTATAAATTTAAAGCTATGAGGGGCGATGAGGGCTCATATTTCAAGAAAAGTTCACGATTTATTCTGTGGTGTTGATACAGAGCATTATATTTCTGAATGATGATTTTTTATTTCCCCTGAAATCTTACAAAAACTTGAAAAAATTTCTTTATTTTGACGTCTAAGGAAATAATTTTTTTGAAAAACACATTCCTTTCCGACGAGGAACGAGTCGGGAAGAAATGGGGTTTGCAAAGGGGATCATTCCCTTTGCCCGTCGGAGACAAAATGAAACAAATATATATATACGATACAACACTGCGTGATGGCGCACAAAGTGAAGATGTTAATCTTTCGACGACTGACAAGGTCAAGATTGCGTTAAAGCTTGATGAATTGGGTGTGCATTATATTGAGGGCGGCTGGCCGAATGCAAATCCTGTAGATACTGCATTTTTTGAAGAAATTCAGAATTACGAACTTAAAAATGCAAAAGTTACAGCTTTTGGCAGTACACACCATAGTGCTGTAACTGCGGAGAAAGATGCAAATCTTAATGCTCTTATAGATAGTGGTGCTGAGGTTATCACCATCTTTGGTAAATCATGTGAAAAGCATGTAAGAGAAGCTTTAAGAATTGAGCCGGCTAGAAATCTTCAAATTATTTCAGACTCTATTGCGTTTTTACGAAAACATAGAGAAGAAGTTTTCTTTGATGCAGAACATTTTTTTGATGCCTATAAAAATAATGCTGAATACGCTCTTTCTGCATTGAATGCGGCTTACACTGCCGGTGCAAAAGCTTTAGTCCTTTGCGATACTAACGGCGGAACTCTACCGAATGAAATCAGCGAGATCGTAAGCGTTGTATATAGTAAATTTCCTGATGCTGTAATAGGTATTCATACGCACAATGATTGCGAAATGGCTGTAGCAAATTCACTAGCGGCTATTCAAGCAGGTGCAAGTCAAGTTCAAGGAAGTATAAACGGAGTTGGTGAACGTTGTGGTAATGCAAACCTTTGTTCTGTTATTCCGGCGCTTCAACTAAAAACGGGTGGGCAATATACTTGCATTCCTGAAGAAAAACTTCGTCAGCTTACTGCAATATCCTCATACTTTAGCGAAATTGCTAATATGACTCCTTTTGCGCGTCAACCATTTGTTGGGAATTCTGCATTTGCTCATAAAGGTGGAATACACGTTTCAGCGGTTGCAAGAAATTCTTCCCTTTACGAGCATATTAACCCTGAATTAGTAGGAAACGAACAACGTATTCTTATGACTGAAATGGCAGGTCGTAGTAACATTCTTTCTCTTGCGAAAAAATTTGGTTTCACACTTGATAAAGATGAACCTGTCGTTAAAGGACTATTTAACGAGCTTAAGAAAAAATCTAGCCTTGGATATGATTATGCAGCAGCAGAAGCTAGTGTTGAACTTCTTCTTCTTCGCAAACTTGCTCAACGTGGAGTGCGTGACTTCTTCAAACTCATTCAACTTCGCGTTCTTGAACAAAAGCAAGAAAAAGATACAGCTCCATTCGCTGAAGCTAGTGTTATGGTTGAAGTTGAAGGCGCAATCGAACACACAGCGTCTACCGGTTATGGACCTGTAAACGCTCTTGATAAAGCTCTCAAAAAAGCTCTTGAACCATTCTACCCTAACGTTGCTGATATTCAATTACGTGACTTTAAAGTGCGTGTTCTTTCTGCTAAAAGCGATAATACAGAATCAACACTACCGGGTGAATCAAAAAAAGCAGGAACAGAATCTGTTGTACGCGTTCTTATAGAAAGTGGTGATAAAGATTCTTCATGGGTAACTGTTGGTGTTTCTTACGATATTATTGAAGCTAGTTGGCAAGCTCTTACAGATGCAATAACCTACAAGCTTTATAAAGATGAATCAAAACA
>CAYJOR010000132.1:0-1981 GCA_964371865.1 uncultured Desulfovibrionaceae bacterium
ACTTTTTTTGAAAAAAAGTTAAGGTTTCCCCCTCTCGAGCTCTCCCCCTTCCTACAAAAAAACTTTTAATTTCACCGCACAAAACTCTTTTATAAATATAAAGTAATGGGTGGCGGTGAGGATATATTTCATACTTTAAAAAAATAGAAATTAATATTTCAAACAGTTGAAATTTATTCTTATAATCCTTATACTTTACTAGACAGCTTTTCGTTTCATATTTTAGTTTGAAAGGTTGTTTTTTGATCATAAAGGAAATAATTTTTTTGAAAATCCTTTTCTCTTTTTTCCGACGTAGGCGGGAAAAAGAAAAGGGGTTTCCAAAGGGAATCATTCCCTTTAGTCGCCGAAGGCAAAATCAAATAAAGGTAAAAATCTTATGTTAAAAAAAATCTCACTTGCAGTCATGCTGTCTGTTGCTATGCTTTCTCAAGTTTCTGAAGCAAAAGAAATTGTAGATATGCGTGGCAAAACAGTTGAAATCCCAGATAACATTAAAAGCATTGCTACTCTTGACGATGGCTTTGTTGAAAATATTCTTACCCATATTGGCGAAATTGATAAAGTTCAAGTCATTGGTTCATGGAGTATGAAAAGGGATTACTCTTACACTTTTCCAAGTACAAATGCTGAAGATTACACACTAAAGGGATTGAATACTATGTATTATCTTTATCCACACTTAAATGATTTAATGTGTGTAAACTCTCCTCAAGGAAATGTAATAAACTACGAAGCTCTTGCAGCTGCCGATCCTGATGTCGTTATTATGCGCGTTGGTGATTGCACCGTTCGAGCTGATAATATGGAAGCGACAAAACGTACTATAGATACCATCGAGTCACTAGAAATTCCTCTTGTAGTTCTTTATACCCCTCAATTTGATAAAGAATACAATCTTTCAAGCATGCACAAAGAAGCAGAAGTTATTGCCTCCATCTTTGGTGAGGAAGAAGTTAAACAAGCTAACGACTTAATGAACTACGTTTCCTCAATAGAAAATATGATACGTGAACGAGTTCTTGAAGTGCCTGAAAACGAAAAGAAAAGAGTTCTCTACTTTGGGTTGAACCCATCTGTTCGTGAACAAGGTGGCTCAGGAAGTATTCACGGTGTTGATACTCCACAGTCTTTTATGATAGAGCAAGTTGTTCAAGGAATAAACGCATTTACAGGAATTGGAACAAATGTACCAGTAAGCGTTGAGCAAGTCTATGCCCTAGACCCTGACGTTATCTTACTCCCAACAATGAACGGATATCACCCCGCAGAAGAGCTTTATTCAGCCCCCTATTATAGCCTTCTTGCCGACGTTAGAGCCGTAAAAGACAGAAAGGCCTATGCTCTCCCTTGGACTCCAATGAATTGCGCCCCTCGTCTTGAATACCCTCTCGAGCTTCTCATCATGGCAAAAGCCATCTACCCTGAGAAATTCACCGATATCAAATTCAACGAATTTGCCCTTGATTACTACAAGAAAATATATCACGTAGACGATGAAAAAGCTCGTGGACTTCTCTCAACTCAAATACTAGATTGGGCAGAAGAACAAAACTGGTAAGAAAGAAAGAGGAAAGGCATGCCTTCGTCGACCAAAGGAAATAATTTCCTTTGGAAACCTTATTTCTTTTCCTCTCATTCCTCGATAAAAAAGAATAAAAAGTTTACAAAAAAGTTTTTACTTTATCTTCAAAACAAAGAAGATTTATTCAACTTATTTGTTCTGAGATTAATTCATAAATAAAAAAAGTCCTCCTTTATACATCTGCTTACAGACTTAAAGGAGGACTTTTTTATAGTTTTACAAATTGAACTTACAGTAACAAACTAAATTATACTTTAGCTGCTGTTCTAAGATCAGCAATCATATCAGTTTTTTCCCATGTAAATTCAGGAAGTTCACGTCCAAAGTGTCCATAACATGATGTTTTTGAGTAGATAGGACGTTTAAGATTTAATTTTTCTGTAATGTAGTAAGGGC
>CAYJOR010000133.1:0-1922 GCA_964371865.1 uncultured Desulfovibrionaceae bacterium
AGGGGAAACCTTGTTTTTTTAAAAAATATGGTTTCCCCTCCCCCAATTCAAATCAAACTAATAACTTAGTCAGCCATTTTTTTGAGTTCTTCGTAGCGTTGAAGGTAATCTTTTTCGATTGTTATTTTAAGATCTTTTGATACTTCCGGAGCTATTTTATCAAGCTGAGCAAAGCGGTTTTCGCCTGCTAAGAATTCTTGCATATTTCCATCAGGATCTTTACTTTCAAGAACGAATGGATTTTTGCCTTCTTCAGCTAGAAGTGGATTATATCTGTATAGTGGCCAGTAACCTGTTTGTACAGCAATCTTAGCTTCTTCCATGCTTTTGCCCATACCTTTACGGATACCTTGGTTGATACATGGAGCGTAAGCGATAACGATAGATGGACCATCATAAGCTTCAGCTTCTTTGAATGCTTTTAATGTTTGGTTCATATCAGCGCCCATGCTTACGTATGCTACGTAAACGTAACCATAAGTCATAGCCATTCCGCCGAGGTCTTTTTTCTTTTGACGTTTACCGGCAGCTGCGAATTTAGCGATTGAGCCAAGAGGTGTTGATTTAGAAGCCTGTCCACCTGTGTTAGAGTAAACTTCTGTATCCATTACGAGAACGTTGATGTTTTCGCCTGATGCGAGAACGTGGTCAAGTCCGCCAAAACCGATATCATATGCCCAGCCGTCGCCACCGAAAATCCATACTGATTTAGCTGTGAAGAGGTCAGTTGACTGCATGATGAAGCTTACGTGTGGATATAAGTCGTCTGATAATAGACCTTCATGAAGTGCACCGTGAAGGCTTTCAAGGATTACTTCGCTGTATTTTTGTGAAAGGTCGCCATTATCCATATTAGCAAGCCAGTTATTGATAGCTTCGTTTAAATCATCGAATTGAACAGCTTCGTTTACTGCTTTAAGAGCGTCAGCAAGTTTTGCACGGCGTTGAGTATAAGCAACTTTCATACCGTAACCAAATTCAGCTGCATCTTCAAATAAAGAGTTACCCCAAGCTGGACCAAAACCATTGTCGTTAGCACAGTATGGGTTAGTAGGAGCTGAACCACCCCAAATTGATGAACAACCTGTTGCGTTTGCAACAATCATGCGTTCACCGAATAACTGAGTAAGAAGTTTTACGTATGGAGTTTCACCACAACCGGCACATGCGCCTGAGAACTCAAGAAGTGGTTGTTGGAATTGTGAACCTTTAAGAGTTCCACGATCTACTAAATGACCTTTAGGAGAAACATTTTCTTCAACAAATTCAAGTTCTGCATTTGCTTGTGCTTGTGCTTGTGCCATAGGAGTCATAACAAGAGCTTTTTCGCCTTTTTTACCAGGGCAAACGTTAGCACATGAACCACAACCTTGGCAGTCCATAGCGTATACTTGCATATGGAAATTAAATTCTTTAATTTCTTTACCCATAGCAGGAATTGTTGCAAAGCCTTCTGGTGCACCTTCTAATTCTTCACCATCAGCAAGAACAGGGCGGATAGCTGCGTGTGGGCAAACTAATGAACAGAAGTTACATTGAATACAGTTTTCAGGCTTCCATGATGGAACTGCAATCGCAACACCACGTTTTTCACATGCTGTTGTTCCAAGAGGCACAATACCATCTGGTTCAAAAGCAGAAACAGGAAGTTTATCACCTTGTTGTGAAAGGATAGGACGAACAACTTTAGCAATATATGGATCGTTGTCATTGTAGAGGCTAGGAGTATCAGCAGCGTTAGCCCATTCAGCTGGATATTCAATAGAAACAACAGCATCTAATGATTTTTCAACAGCAGCAATGTTCATATTAACGATTTTATCGCCTTTTGAACCGTAAGTTTTTTTGATAGAATCTTTTAGGAATTCAACTGCTTGTTCAAATGGAAGAACTTCTGAAAGTTTGAAGAATGCAGTTTGCAT
>CAYJOR010000134.1:0-1546 GCA_964371865.1 uncultured Desulfovibrionaceae bacterium
CAATGTTGTTGATAAGTTCAAGAAGAACAACTGTTTTACCAACACCAGCACCACCAAAGAGACCAATTTTACCACCTTTAGGGAATGGTACTAATAAGTCAACAACCTTGATACCTGTTTCCAAAACTTCAACACTTGTGTTTAGTTCTGTAAATTCAGGAGCTGGTCTGTGGATTGGATAATATTTTTCTGCTTCAATAGGACCAAAGCCGTCAACAGGACGACCTACAACGTTCATAACACGTCCTACTGCTGCCTTACCAACTGGAGTCATAATTGGGTTACCAGTATCAGTAACTTCCATGCCTCGAGCTAGACCGTCAGTAGAGTCCATTGCAATAGTACGAACTACGTTATTTCCCACGTGTTGAGCAACTTCACAGATAAGCTCTGGAGCATCAACGTTATTAGGGTTTTTTATTTCAAGAGCGTTAAGAATGTTTGGCAACGCTCCCTCAGGAAAGGCAACGTCGACAACGGCGCCGATAACCTGAACAATATGACCTTTTACTTGAGCCATTTTGTTACTCCTTTAATTTATATCTACCAACTTAACCATTCAAAGCCTCAACACCACCAACGATGTCTACAAGCTCTGAAGTGATAGCTGCTTGACGAGTTTTGTTGTAAAGCAGAGTAAGTGAATTAATCATGTCATCACAGTTACGTGTTGCATTGTCCATTGCAGTCATACGAGCTGCATTTTCACTTGCTGAATTATCAAGTAACGCACGATAAATTTGACCATTCACATACTTTGGAAGTAATTCAGTAAGAATTTCTGCTTCGCTAGGCTCGTAGATATACTCTTGTGAGCCAACTTCTACTTCTTCTGCCACTTCTGGCACAACAGGTAAAAGTGAAAGCTGTTCAGTTGATTGTTTTGCAACATGGATAAAATGACCGTAGAAAATCTCAACTGAGTCAATTTCTTTAGAAACATACGCTCTAATTAACTCTTCACCAATGTGAGAAGCTAGTGAGAAATTGAAGTCACCCATAACGTCTACAAAAGATTCAATTATAGTATAGCCAGATTTAGCAACCGCATCACGCGATTTCTTACCAACAGTAATAAATTGAACCTCTTTGCCTTCAGCTTTTTGAGCTTCTGCAAATTTCATAGCAGCAGTTATGATGTTGACATTATACGCACCACACAAGCCTCTTTCAGAAGTCATAAGAATAATAACAGTTGTTTTTTGTTCTTCATGCACTTCTAAAAGTGGGTGTGTTGCTTCCCCAGCACGAGAAGATAAGTCATGCAATAGCTGCTCAAACTTTTCTGCATAAGGGCGAAAACGTTCAATACGTCCTTGCGCTCCACGCAGTTTAGAAGAAGCAACCATAAACATAGCCTTAGTTATCTGCTTAGTCTTTTTAACACCGACTATTTGGTTTTTTACGTCTTTTAAAGAGGGCATAATTCCACCCTAAGCCTTAAATGTTGCCTTAAACTCTTTGATTGCAGCGACCATACGCTCTTCCAAATCTTTATCAAGCGCCTTTTTCTCACGAATATCATTCAAAATGTCGCTCTTTGCAG
>CAYJOR010000134.1:1594-1887 GCA_964371865.1 uncultured Desulfovibrionaceae bacterium
CTCTTCTTGTGGCATTGGAGCGTATTGAGGTTGTTTTAGAAGTTCTGTAAGACGTGCACCACGATCTAGAGTTTGCTTTGTAGCTGCATCAAGATCTGAACCGAATTGAGCAAAAGCTGCCATTTCACGGTATTGTGCAAGATCTAGACGAAGTGTACCTGCAACTTGCTTCATTGCTTTAATTTGAGCCGCACCACCAACACGAGATACCGAAATACCAACGTTAATAGCAGGACGCAATCCAGCGTTGAATAAGTTAGATTCTAAGAATACCTGACCGTCAGTAATAGAAA
>CAYJOR010000135.1:0-1757 GCA_964371865.1 uncultured Desulfovibrionaceae bacterium
TTATTTTATAGTTATAACTGAGTTTTGAGCGGTGATGTTAAAAGTTTTGCAAGGAAAGAGGTAGGGGGTCTGGGGGAAGGGGAAAAACTCACTTTTTCAAAAGTGTGGTTTTCTCCTTCCCCCAGCTGTCGGAGACAGATATTTTAATTTTTTGCCCTTGAATATTTAGAGCTTTTGCAGGAACAAGTTCATGATTTACAGCTTGATATGGAGCTACACAAGAATTATAGTACTGATCTAGACCTTCGATATATTCTTTAGGGTTTGCTGACACATCAAAAGATATCATAAGATTCTCTTGTCTACAACTCTCTTTAAGGAATAATTTTTGCTTTTCTTCTATAAGGCTTCTTACTTGTGCTGTTCTTTCTTGCTTAACATGCTTTTCTAATTGACCTTTTGCTAATCCTGCTCTTGTATTTGGTCGTATAGAATATGGAAAAACATGTGCATAGGAGAAAGGGAGTTCATTAATAAAGCTGAGAGTTTCTTGAAATTCGTTTTCACTTTCTTCTGGAAAACCAAGTAAGAAATCTGCACCAAGTCCGAAAAGTCCCCATTTTTGTTTTAGAGAGTCCAGTGAGTCATGTACTTCTTTCAGTTCATAATGCTCTCTATTCATTCTTTTGAGCACTGTCTGAGATCCACTTTGAAGAGATAAATGCAAATGAGGCGCAATCATTTCACTTCTTGTGAGGCATTCAATCCCTTTTTGATTTAATTGGGCAGGTTCTAAAGAGCTGAGTCTAAATCTTGCTTTCTTTTCCCACTTTGGAGCATATTTTTCTTGTAAAGCATTCAATACGTCCCAAAAATCGAGATTATCAAAATCGTATTGTCTGAGATTAATACCTGATATTACAAGCTCTCTGTATCCATTTTCTAGAAGAGTTCCAACTTCATTAATAATACTTTCAAGAGGACGTGAGCGTGATGGGCCTCGTGTAAAAGGCACAATACAGTAAGAGCATACATGAGAACAACCATCTTGCACCTTTACAATAGGACGTGAACGCTTGAAATTTGTAATTTCAAATGGAGGATAATCTAATTTTTTTTCAGGTGCATAGTAGCCATTTATTTCAAGAGGGTGGTTCTCAAGCATTATATGCCTTGCTTTTTGAGTAATAACAGCATTTGCATTTTTGAAGTCATCTCTTGCCACTTCTGCGGCGCAACCGGTAACTATTATATGGGAGCTTGGAAAATTCTTTCTCCATTTGTTACAAAGCTGCCTTGCATCTGTCACACCTTCACGAGTAACAGCGCAACTTGCTATGATAAGAACATCTGCTTCATCAGGTTTTGACACTTCACTGATATCAGAAAATTTTCCATTTATATCATTAAGCCATGCTTCACGCACGGACTGAGTTTCGTATTGGCTTACTTTGCAGCCGAAAGTTTGTACATAATATTTCATAATTTTAATCGTCTAATAAAGATTTATTTGGATATGCTTCTTATATTCTCTTTTATATACTTCGTCAAATTTTAAATGCAAAAAAAATTAAAACAACAAATCATTATATTTCAACTAATTATATTGATGTTTAAAAATAATTTAAATATTTTTTATTTTTTCTAAAAAAAACGCTTGACAATCGGAGCAGTTTTGTATAGTTTCCATTTCACGGCAGCAATGAACGAAACAAACGAATCGGGAATGCAGCTAAAGTGGAGCGGTAGTTAAGTTGGTTATAACGCCGGCCTGTCACGCCGGAGGGCGAGGGTTCAAGTCCCTTCCGCTTCGCCAC
>CAYJOR010000136.1:0-1686 GCA_964371865.1 uncultured Desulfovibrionaceae bacterium
TATCGTTTCTTTTTGCAAAACGAGCAAGGCACGGAGTTCACTTCTAGCACTCTGGGTTATGCGCATGACGATAAAATCAGCATTAGCGGTTTCTTTCAGCGATTGGATAACTTCCTAGAAAAAGAGTTTGATAATCGACTCACGCAAGCGACAAATCTTCATGCTCGGGAAAAAGCTGAACTTCCAAGTGCTGAACAAGCTCTTGATAAGCCATTCGCCCAAGCTGACGATTTAAAACTCGTTCGTGAAAACCATTCTGCAGTAATGAAAGAGTTGAAGCTCACGCAAGAAATAAATGGCTATGTTTCTGAATGGAAGCCTAAAACTTTGCAAGAGTTTAGAGCTGAGAAACTTGTTGAGGAGAAACAACTTGAGGTTGTGGAAACTGTAAAAGTAGAAAAAACTACGAGTCATGAAATAGCATTATAAAAGTTATTTGTAATAGTTCAGATTTTTTGCTAGAACTACTACAAATGATATACATTTATGCTGTTTAATATACTAAGTTAATACTCGGTGAAAGCTAACAACATCGCGGAATTTTTGAAAAATCAGGCATAGCAGACAATGAGAATTTGAACTTTGAAAATTCTATCCATTTTTCAGTATTTTCAAGCACTTCTTGTCTTAGTTCCTCGTCAATTTCATCAGCACTTTCTTGTGACATGAGGTATGACCATTCATTCCAAGATTCGTCGTAATTATAGACTTCAGAATAACCAAGCTCCTTAATCAGTAAGGACTGTATATGCCCTGAACGTATGCCTGCATGACAATAAATGATTACTTTTTTATCGCCTATTACATTTTGAAATTTTTCTTTTACTTGCTCGATTGATTTGATTTTATAATCTTCATCTACAAGTTCAGCCCAGTCGATATGAACAGAATTTTTTATTCTACCTCTACCATAATCGGAAGTAACAAGAGGCGTAAATTCGCCCTCATATTCTTCTGTTGTGCGAACATCAATCACGACCCATTCATTTGGATTTTTTAAAGCTTCTAAAACGTCTTCAGCAGAAGCGAATTTAAGGATTTTTTCAAAAACAGGTCTCTTTTTTTCTAATGTTATCTTATTATTCATTTTATTGTATTTCTATCTTATTTGAAATGGTTAGTGCTTTATCTGCTAATCTGGCATGGTCAGCTAGTACATGTTTATGTTTTTCAAGATTTGCTTTGTATTTTTTAAAATTTGCATGTCTTTTTTCACGAAGCAAGGGAGTGTCGTATTTGATTTTCATGCCGTCTTTGGCTTTTGTTGAACACGCATAGCTTTCTTTGCCATCAACTTCTATCACACAAGAAGCACAGCAACCCATACCATTATTTGCAAGAAAACATGGGGCAGTGATATTTATCCCGTGCTTTTTTGCTATTTGCACGATATTTTCGTCGCTTTGCTCTTTATCTGAAAAAAACTCAAACTCTTGTTCGTCGATATATATTTTCATAATTAATCCTTTTGTGTTGAAAGTGGTAATAAAGTTTAATAGTTATTTTTATACTCTTCACAAGAACACGAAGAATCTAATGAATTAATTATTTCGTATTTTGAACCCTTATTCTCATATCCCCATAAACACATAAGCTCTAAAATAACTTTAAGAGAGTTTCCTTTGGGCGTTATAGAATATTCTACTTTTGGCGGTATTGTTTCATAAGATTTGCGAAGAATAAGTC
>CAYJOR010000137.1:0-293 GCA_964371865.1 uncultured Desulfovibrionaceae bacterium
CTTAGAATTTCTTCACTAATATCTGCTTGGATAGACATTATATTATCACGTCGCCAATCTTTTAAAGTATCTTCAACTTGATCTGGCATATCAGCAGCTTTGGTACCTTCTTCAGCACAATAGCTAAATACACCTAGGTTATTGAAGCGAACTTCTTCTACAAAGTCGCAAAGACTTTGGTAATGCTCGTCAGTTTCGCCAGGGAAACCAACAATAAGTGAAGTTCTAAGTGCGGCATTTGGAATATGATGTCTAATTCTTTCAATGACTTCATAAGGGTTAGAACTAAAAGG
>CAYJOR010000137.1:303-1673 GCA_964371865.1 uncultured Desulfovibrionaceae bacterium
TTCTTTAGTATATCTTCATGGGCATGTTGCAATGGTACATCGAAATATGGCAATAATTTTTTATCAGCTTTTGAGATATAGTCAAGCAATTCATTTGTTAAGCCTGATGGGTATAGATACATCAAGCGTATGCGCTCAAGGTTGTCAACTTTAATAAGTTCATCAAGTAGTGGGCGCAAGTCGTTTACATTGTTATTTGATGAATCTTTCCATGCGCTTACATCTTGTGCAACAAGAATTATTTCCTTTACACCTTGAGAAACCGCAAGCTTTGCTTCTTTTGCAAGAAATTCTTTAGGATAGGACGCTTCCTTTGTACGAATTGATGGAATTGTACAAAAAGAACATCTATGCCTACAACCCTCGCCAATTTTAAGCCATGCGTATGATGGTAAAGTGCTTATAATTCTACTGTTTTCTACAGAATCAAGCTTCAAGGCTTTTGAAACATCCACAGCCCAAGTATCTAGGCTATCTGGTTCAAGCCAAAGGTCAACTTCTGGAATTTCGGTAGAAAGTTCCTTTAAGTCGAAGCGGCCAGCAAGGCAACCTGCTACAATAAAGAATGGACGTGAAGACATTTCTTTAATATCTTCTGTAACCGCAATTATTGTTTGAATTGTTTCTTGTATAGCTGGCGCAATGAAAGCGCAAGTGTTTACAAAGATAACCTCAGCGTCGAAAATTTCTTCAACCATTTCAACTTCTGGTAAAGAACCAAGCAGTCTTTCGGTATCGACTCTGTTTTTAGGACAGCCAAGACTTATACTAAAATATTTCATATAGATAAACTTTATGTTTGTAAGTTATTTTAAAAAATTAGATTAAAAAATTCAACTTTAAATTAAACAGTTTTTTTCTCTTCAATTTTTTCATTCTTTTTAGGTGGGTACACGATACGTTGGTGGAAAAGACCGTTTAGTATGCGTGTAAATGCCTTTGAAGCATTGTTCAAATCTCTGAAAGTCAGTTCTGATTCGTCTAATTGGCCGTCAGCATAGATACCTTGAACTATCTTGTTTACATGCGATTCTACGCGTGCTGGAGTTGGTTCATAAAGCGTACGGCTAGAAGCTTCAACCGCGTCAGCTAGCATAATAAGAGCAGCTTCTTTTGTTTGCGGTTTAGGGTAAGGGTAGCAGAACGATTGTTCTTTTGGAGGATCTCCCTCACTCACATGAGCTTGAAGAGCCTTGTTATAGAAGTAATGTATACAACGGTCACCGTGGTGTTGAGCAATAATATCAGTAATTTCTTTACCTAGCTTATGCTTTTCAGCAAGTTCAACGCCGTTCTTTACGTGTGAAACAAGGATAAGTGCACTTAATGCAGGCGCAATAGTATCATGCTTATTTGGCCCACCACCTTGG